>JAJQIK010000040.1:0-45937 GCA_021199255.1 Clostridiales bacterium
GGAGCCAGGTGCGCATCGCGTATTTGGGGTTTTCCGTCTGCTGCGGCTTTGCGCTCGCCGTTTTCACCGTCTTTGCCATCTGGCTGAGTGCCAGGCAAAGCTGGATGTAACTCTTAAGCTGTCCCGCGTGAAGTCCGCCTCTCCGGTCCGCTGTCGGCTCGTCAAACTGGAAAAGCCGGAACTCGACCGTGCCTTTTGTGAAGGTCGCGTGGAGGTTGAGCATGTGGTAGCGGCTGTCGTTGTAATGGTGGTCTCTGCCGCAGGTGGCGTTCTGGCTGCCGTACCAGATGTCCGCAAGCCCTGACATCGTCTTTGGCTTTCTGGCATTGACCTGCTCGATGAAGCGAGGGTCAACCGTGCGGCAGTAGCGGCTCATGCGGTAGCGGTTCAGGTTCAGTGCGTCCGCGATAAGCTCCTCGTGGCTTGCCATGATGTTGGCGAGGTTCCTTAAGGTCTGCGCCGTGTGGCCCTGCGCTCCGATGTGGATGTGGACTCCGCATCCTCTGGAGGCGTCGCTCTTGGCTCCGGCGTGTCTCAGCTGGCGGATAAGCTCCTGCAAAAGCTCCATGTCGCTGTAGTGAAGTATCGGGGTGACCATCTCGCATTTTTCGCTTTCCGGTCCGCTGATGCTGACGTCGCGCTGGAATTTCCATTCGCGTCCGTCCGCGTCCCATGCGCTCCAGGTGCAGTAACCGTTGCGTCTGTGGGTATCCTCGTATCTGCCGGTGCCGAAGTATTTAGCGGCAAGCTTCGCTGCCTTTTCCCTTGTGATGCTGTTCATCTCGACCTCGACTCCGATGGTCTGCTGCTTCATGGCTTCAATCTGTAATGCTGTTCTGCTGTTCATGTATGTACCTCCGTGTGTGGTTGTTTTCCCTTTCGGTAGTGTATTAATCACTCTAAACGGAGGTAATAGCAAGTTCTTTCGCGGCATAATTTACACAAAGATTTGCACCTGAAATTGTGTATTTTACAGGCTTTCAGTCACTGATTTTCTTCACGATATCCTCGCCATACACAGCCTTTAATCCACAGCCATTATCCCAATGGATACAGAGATCCCCGGCATCATCAACCGCATACACGGTTCCCTTCGTACCGATGGGAGGTGCCTGGACATCATCCATCCGCACAAGCTCAACTCGGCATCCGGCAGGGTATTCTTTTCTGACCTTCTCGACCAGCTTTCTGTCTGGAAATTTCATGTGTGCCTCCTATCTGAGCAGCTCGCGAAGCTGCGAGTGTGTCTCTGTCATAAACTCCTTCGAAATCCATGCGGCAATCTCATCACCGTATAGGATGACTGCGGCAGCAATAACCACTGCTGCAATCACCATCACAAGCTGTATCCTACCAGTCCAGTCAGGCTTCATCTGCTGCCGCCTCCTTCCGTGAGCCGCTCTTAAAAGCGGAGGAGCCGGTCAGATTCTTTAAGAGTATTTTCCGGTCAGTTTTGTACTCCTCGCCGATAAATCCAAGCCTCAGCAGGAAGCAGCGGAATGCGTACTTCTCATTGTCGACTTCCTTTTCAGTTGCGGTCACCCGTTTCTGCTCCTTGCTCATCCTGCAGAGTGCGGAAACGAAATGGGTGTAGGCTGTTGATGTGTCAGCATCGGGAAGCTCCTGAAACCAAGGGAAGGAAATGGTATCCTCGCCGATTTCGATTGGAAGGTCATCAACTCCGAGAGCCTTTTTAATCAGGTTGCCCTTGGCCTCCAGAATTCTGGTCAGCTTTCCGGCATCGACCTTGTCGAGCGGAAGGGAAATTGTAAGCCAGGGAGCGTCTGAGTCGGTGTCCTCGGCGTCTGTTGTCTCCTCGCTGTCTGTTTCTGTCTCATCCGCAGCTTCTTCTGTCTCTGTCGCTGCTTCAGGGGCTGTCTCTTCCTGAGATGTCTCTCCGCTTTCCGCGATAAATCCTCTCTTCGCGAGCTGCTCAAGCAGGTTCTCTACCTCCTCGCTGTCAGCCCGGTCACTGAAAATCACTGTGCCTTCCCTGTCGATGGTGAAGTAATCCACCTCGTAGGATGCGCTCGGCATTCCGAGATACTTTGGAGCTACCTCTAAGATTTCTCCCATCGCTGTGACCAGTGCCTTGCGCTCCGCGCCTGTTCTGTTAAAATTAATCCTCATTGCAATTGCCTCCTTTTTGTTTGGTAGTGTATTAATCACTCTAAAGCCCACAGATAGCAAGCAGAATCGAGAGAAATATCTACCAAAAATGTAGGAGCGGATTTGTCACAATTACCCTTCTGCCACCTCGACTTCCTTGACAAGAGCGGAGTAGGGGATACGCTCGCCGTTTCGGATGACAAACACATTTTCCGAGTCGCCAGTCATCTCCACATATCTCCGCAGGATGACAGAGGCGTACTTCTCATCCAATTCCATCGAATAACAGATACGGTTTAACTGCTCACAGGCCATCATGGTCGAGCCGCTGCCGCCGAAGGTATCCAGAACGATAGCGTTTTCCTGTGTGGAGTTGCTGATTGGGTATCCCAGCAAATCGAGAGGCTTGGAAGTCGGATGGTTTTCGTTTCGTTTTGGCTTGTCGTAATTCCAGATGGTGGTCTGTTTCCGGTCGGAGTACCACGGATGCTTTCCATTCTGTAAGAAACCGTAAAGCACCGGCTCGTGCTGCCACTGATAATCAGAGCGGCCCAGCACAAGGGAGTTTTTCACCCAGATACACACACCAGCGAGATGGAAGCCTGCGTCCACAAAAGCCTTGCGAAAATTCAAGCCTTCCGTATCCGCGTGGAACACATATGCCGCGCCACCGTTTTCCATGTGCGCGACCATGTTCTGGAAAGACTTGTACAGAAATGTGTAAAAGTCGTCACCCTTCATGGAGTCGTTCTGAATGGTCAAGCCATCCGAGGATTTAAAGGAGACTCCATACGGCGGGTCCGTCACAATCAGGTTTGCCTTCTTGCCATCCATCAGCTTAGCCACATCCTCGGAAGAAGTGGCATCGCCGCACATCAGTCTGTGACGTCCGACTATCCAGACATCTCCCTTTTCTGCAAAGGCCGCTTTCTCCAATGCCTCCGACAAATCAAAATCATCATCCTCGACTTCGCTGTCAGAGCTATTGGAGAACAGGTCAGCCAGTTCCTTCTCGTCAAAGCCGGTCAGACCAATATCGAAATCCTCGCCCTGCAGGGACTCGATTTCGATGCGCAAAAGTTCCTCATCCCAACCGGCATCCATTGCCATCCGGTTGTCAGCGAGGATATATGCTTTCTTCTGAGCCTCGGTCAGATGGTCAGCAAATACACAAGGGACTTCGCTGATCCCCTCAGCTTTTGCAGCCTCGATTCTCCCGTGACCAGCGATTACACCATAATCACGGTCAACAATGACCGGGTTGATAAAACCAAACTCACGCAGAGAGGAGCGGAGCTTTGTAATCTGCTCCGGCGAGTGTGTCCTCGCGTTATTTACATATGGCACCAGCTTCTCGACCGGCACCAGCTGCATTTCAGATGTAGTTTTCATATCAGTACAGCCCCCATTCTGCAAATTTCTCAAAACCGCCAACAGACTGGATGAACTGCCTTGCCTGCTCCACAATTTCAGAAAAAGGCACTCCATCAATCTCCGTGTCACCGATGGCGCAGCAGAAACGCTGTTCCTCTCCAGTTTCCTGCGCTTTCAGGAAGGCATAAATATTTACAGACACATCCGCCTTAGATAAGTCCTTACCATGCAGACCACCACCAGTAACAGAGTCAGCCATATCAGAACCGAGTTTCCTGTTGGTCGCACCCGTGTCAACATCCGTGCCGCCGCTCCAGTCGCCGAGCGGATTAATTTCCGCATCCGTATATACATTTCGCAGCTCATCTGTCGGAGCGTTGCTCTGGCAGATAATCAGTCGGTCACCGTCTAAGATGTACTTTCCGTCAGAAGTGTACTTTTCATAGATAGCGTGAGCTATCTCAGAGAGCCGTCTCTGTTCATCATTCAAAGGCACACCCTTAAAAATCCCATTGTCACCGCAGCGGATTTCATCAGCCTGATTGTCAGCGAGCAGCCTATCCTGTGCCACAATCACAATGTCAGGCACTACCGGACCGGCAATCCTGTGGACTGCCTCCTGTACCTCCAGCTCATTTAAATCCGCCGTGGTCTCGATGATGACATGACAGACGCCATGTCCAATCAACACCTCAACAGCGATTTTTGGATTCTCCTCTGAAGCGTATGCCAGGTCGACAATCGCTCCGGCAATCCTGTCCGCCACCTTATCCGGATGACCCGGATTTACTTTCTCTATCATATTTATCCCATTCCTTTCCGTGTGCGGAGCAGTCTCTCCATCACATCGTCCTGCGGCGTGGCTCCCTGCCACTCAACCGAGCAGTTCTCTCGCACAATCTGGTAAATCTGGTACCAGATTTGGTTGACCTGCTTCATGTATGTCTGGCTCATGGAAACATACGGAGAAGCAATGGCATTCCCAGTGGTCGGATGCTTTGCCAAAAATCCGTAATCGGAAATGCACTCCTCACACTGTATCCACCTGCTTACCGACATAGCGTACTGCTCAATCAGCTGGGTGCTCACCAGCCTGTCACAACCACGTGCCTTAAGCCACCGCCAGGTCTCTTCATAAACCTCGGCAGCGCACAGGTCTTTCCCGTTTTTCTGTTTCGCTTTCAGATAATCTTTTACCGGCGGCATATCCGCGCCTTCAAAAGAGGACGGCTCCGGCAGGTCGATGACCATTGCAGTTGCGCCGTCATTGATTTTGTCTGTCAGGGCTTTGCGTTTTGGACCGGTTCCCGGTCTTGGGCCGCCTCTGGCAGTGCCGTCTTTCGCCATGCTCTTCACCTCATTTCATGACCGAGGGGTTAATACCCCGTTTGAATTCAAAATTTTGTGCGTTTGACCCCCGCACCGTTCCCTGGGAAAAACCGAACAGAGATTTGTACCGCCCCTACCCCTCGGCTTTCGGCACCTTTGTTCGGTTATGCCACCTGTCGCCACGCTCCACGTGAATCCTCGCATGGCATGGCTTGCACAAGGCTATGAGGTTGGAGCGGTCGTGCGTTCCTCCCTCAGAGAGCGGCAGCTTGTGGTGTATCTCCTCGGTCTTCGTATAGATGCCCTTCTCAAGGCAGAGCTCACACAAAGGGTGTGCAGCGGCATAGCTGTCACGGATACGTTTCCAGGCGCGTCCATATCTACGGCGTACAGCCGGGTCTCGGTCGTACTTCTCGTAACGTTTGTTTTCTTCCTTCAAGTGCTTCTCGCAGTAACGTTCTCCGTATTCCACAAGCTCCGGACAACCCGGATGGGAACAGGGATGTTTTGGTTTTCTTGGCAATGATTCCACCTCCAATAAAAAAGTCCTCGTGAGGTTCTCCCACAAAGACTTACAATGCTGCTGTTTATGCTATTGCTCAAAAATGAGAAATAGGTAACCGCCTGTCACGGCTGCTCCTCCGCGAAGGACACAGGTTGAGTTTCACGCCACGAAAAAAGCCCCTGCGGGATTTCCCACAAGAGCTTCGTTCCAGCTTTCGCTGATTATATGGTAGCACAAGTCGAGGTCAAGCGCAACCCAACTTTAGCGTGCATTTTGTTGCATCGTGTGCAACTTTTATAAAATCACAGGATTTTCCGGTATAACAATCTTTTCAAGCGCCCTGTTATGCCAACGGTACACTGTGGTGCGGTTGACATTTAAATATTCGCCTATTTCTTCCCATGTCCGGCTTTCAACATACCGGTAATACAAAACCATTCTTTCATCGCTGTCATCAAGAGCGTCAATGGCCGTCTGTATCTGAACCTTGAGTTTCAGGAGGAGCGCTATCCTGTCTTTAATTTTTATCTCCATGTCGATGGCTTCGTTTACCGACCGCTCGAATGGCGCGTCCGTATTTCTGCTCGTCTGGACCCTCTCACCTATACTCGGACTGCCGAGACTGTAGGCGTCCCGTCTGAAAGACTGTGCCCTTTTTATTTCTATCTCCAGCCTTCGGTCAAGTCGTTCAGCCTGACTCAAAAATTCTTTAGCTGTCATATCTCAGCCACCTCCTCCCTTAGCTTCTCAAAGATTGCACCTCCGTCAGCGTCCGAAAGCGTCTCCATCCACTGCGAATGAAAGAAATCCTCTACAGATGAAATATCCCGTCTGCATAAATTGCATTTATCCTCCCACTTTTCATGCGGAGTTTTCTTTTTCTGTAAACCGGCTGCATTGGCTGGTTCCTGTAAAAGAAGCTTTTTCAGCTTCCGCATTTCAGTGCGATAATCCTGTGCCGCCTGGACAATTATGGCATTAGCCAGATATTCATATGGGTCCATGCGCCATACCTCCGAAAAATAATTTTTATCCCTCGGATTGTCAGTTTTTGTCTCAGATTGTCTTATTTTTTCAGATTTGCCTTTACGGCATCAATCAGTGCTTCCTGTGTGAAATCCTTATCAGCCAGAGCCTTCATGATTTTATCATCAATCGTGCCTTTGGCAGTTATGTGCTGGATTATTACTGTTCCTGATTTCTGCCCCTGCCGGTAAAGTCTCCCGACTGTCTGCTGATAAAGCTCCAGCGACCATGTGATTCCGTACCACACCAGCGTGTTGCCGCCGCTCTGAAGATTAAGGCCGTGTCCTGCGGAAGCCGGATGGATCAGGCCTACCGCAAATTCTCCACGGTTCCACATCTCGATGCTGCCGGGTGAGGATATCCTCGCATACTCGATTTTTAACGCATCCAGCCTTCTGGTTATACGCTCCAGGTCATGCTTATACCAGTAAGCCACCAGAAGCGGTTTGCCGTTTGCTGCCTCGATTATATCCTCCAACGCGTCCAGCTTACGGTCATGAATGTGCGTGACTTTTCCATCATCCGCATACACAGCTCCGTTTGCCATCTGGGAGAGCTTCCCTGAAAGCGCCGCCGCATTCGCAGCCGTTATCTCTCCGTCCGGTTTCGATATAATAAGGTTTTCCTTCATTTCGTCATATGCCTTCCGCTCGGCATCGCTTAAATACACCGGATACTCGGTGCTTATAAGCTCCGGCATTTTAAGGTAATCGGCTGACCTCATGCTGATTGTGATATCGGACACCTTCTCATAAATCTCGCGGTCGGCTCCTGGCAGGAGCTTATAGCTGTAAACAACCGGTCCGTTCATCCGGTCTGGTCTGAAATAGCTCTGCCGGTACTGGCCGATAAATCTTCCCAGCCTCTTTCCCATATCAAGCACTTTGTATTCCGCGAATAAATCCATGAGCCCGTTGCTGCTCGGCGTTCCGGTAAGTCCGACTATCCTCTTTACCTTTGGTCTCACCTTCATCAGGGATTTAAACCTCTTAGACTGCCACGACTTAAAAGAACTCAGCTCATCAATCACAACCATATCCCAGTCAAACGGAATACCGCTGGTTTCCACAAGCCATGTCATGTTCTCACGGTTTATGATATAAATATCCGCATCGGCTTTTAATGCTTTTTCTCTTTCAGCAGCCGTTCCGACTGCCACGGAAAACCGGAAGCCAGAAAGCTCATCCCATTTTTCAATTTCCGCAGGCCATGTGTTTTTTGCCACCCGCAGTGGTGCGATAATCAGGACTCTGCTTACCTCAAAGCGCTCATACATCAATTTTCTGATTCCCATAAGTGTAATTACGGTTTTGTCAACCCAAGCCCATATCCAGCAGCAGGGCGGCGACTTTATTTTCAATCAAAAAATCTATCGCATATTTCTGGTACTCGTGCGGAATGAACTTCATAGGGCATCACCTCCAATCTCATCAATTATTTTTTCTATCTGCTTCACATCGTCCAGGACATACACCTTAAATCCCAGACGGCAAAGCATCCCATGCCTTGATATCTGCAGCGGCCTTGGCTTCTTACCCGGAGCCTTTAACTCCACAAAGCCAATCCGTCCGCCAGGCATCAGCACAAGTCTGTCGGGCATTCCGTCAAATCCCGGACTTACAAACTTCAGTGCCATACCTCCGGCAGACTTTACCGCGATTCTGAATTTGTTCTCAATTTCCTTTTCTCTCATGGTCACCTCAAATGTTCTTGTTCCAGAATTTGCTCGTTCCAGACCCTGTTCCACATAAAAGCCTTAAAATACAAAGCTGTCCTCAGATTTTTGGAACAACGGAACTGAATTTTCTCTTACGCGCGAATATGCGTATACGTGCATGCCACGCGTCCTGTTTATTCTTAATTTTTTATTTTTTTGTTCTATAAGAATTTCATGTTCTGTTGTTCCATCGCACCGTCCCAAACTACCGTATAAGGCGGTTTCAGGTGGAACAACATATGGAACATGAAATAACTGGAACACGTCAGCTTGTTCTCTGGTACACCCTCTGCTTGCCATAAATCGGCTGCCTTTCAAAATGAGATGACCTGTCCCACCCGTCAATTCTGGCCATAATGGCAGAGATAGCGTATGAGTCTGTCGGACGAAGCTCTGCCTTTGGCTTGCCAAAGCACTCGCGCCAGATTTCCATGTTGCTTACGCTCATACGCTTTACCGTGCCGTTCGGTCTGGTTGGGTCGTCAGTGTCCTGGATATATTCCCTGCGTCTGTACAAATCCATCTCATTCCAGTTCTCCGGAAGAAGCATATCGAGATAATCCCTTATGATGCCTTCACGCTCGTCCTGCTCCATAGCAGATGCCTGCTCCTGCTTGGCATATGCTTCCAGGTCATCATCCAGATACAGTTTTTCTCCCGATTTTGCAATCTCCGCAACCTCAGCCCATATCTGGGCTATGACATCCGGAGTCAGATCCCACGGTTTGTATTTTCCCTTGCCGGTTACCTTAACATTCCAGAAACGGCGGTTTCCTGTAATGTCGCGGAGATATCCATTCTCGGAGTTGGTCGTTCCGAAAAAGATACACTGCCTGGGGTGAGGGGTGACCCGCCGCCCGAAGCTGGCGCGATACTTATCATCCTGTCTGGAGATAAACGCCTTTACCTTATCAATATCCGCCTTTTTCATCCCTGCAAGCTCGCCAATTTCCAAAATCCAGTAGCCCTGCAGTTTCTCGGCAGCAGTTTTGTCGTTCATATCCGAAAGTGCCAGACTGTCTGAGAACCACTCCATCCCAAGAGCCGCAATAAGCGTGCTCTTGCCGATACCCTGCGCACCGTTTAAAACAATCATGGTGTCAAACTTAATGCCAGGATAATAAACTCTCATATAGGCTGCGCACAGCGACTTTCTCGTGACAGACCTGACGTATCTGGTATCCTCTGCACCCAGATAATCAATCAGCAGCGTTTCAACCCTTTTCACCCTGTCCCATACAGGCAGGGTTTCAAACATCTTACGGATAGGATGATAAGAACGGTCATCCACGGCCTTTGTGACTGCGATGTCATAATTTCTCTGTGAGAATGTTCCGTATTTATCATCCACATAACAGATGAGCTGTGCGTCATCCGCATCCCTCCAGAATTTCCCAGGATGCTTCCACGGCACCTCGCCCTTAATCTCCATACCGTCTGCCAGCTGGTTAAACACAATGTTCCTCATAAAAGTGTCATGCTGCATGATAAGACGTATATTGTGCAGATTATTCTTCAGCATGGCAGTCTTCTTTTCGTACTGAAGCTGGTTCTTCCAGTCATCGTTTTCTTCTTCCGCATCAAAATCCGATATTGCCTGTCTCTGTCTGCGTTTCAATGCCTCAGCCCTTACAGCCTCATCCTTTAACGCATACTCCGCCATCTCTGAAAATGACTTCCCCTGCTCATCGCCAAACTTATGGAGCCGGACAAGGTCAAAGGCATTCAGAAGCCTCCCACCTGCAGGATCAGTGGCGTGCCAGCTGTATACGAATTTGTCATCAAATACCTGAACTCCCGCCGAGCCTTCTCCTGCGATGTAGTCATAACGGTCATCCTCAGCCGCAGGAGCGTAAATATCAGACAGCTCGTTTTCCATCACATCTGAAATGCTGTGAGCCCGACACCAGTCACCTACAACACCATCTTTTGCGAGCGGGTCTTCCTGCTTTTTGGCATTTCCTTCAACTGCCTTGTTTTCACCCGGAGTCCTTGGAAGATTTGCCACATCGTGCCAGTTCGGATAATCCTTAAGAAACTCATCCGGGTCAAGTTCCTCACCGTCATACGCCTCACAGATATACTCGCCATCACACGGACAGGTCGGCCAGTACATCATCTGATTGATTTTGAACGAACATGGGTCTATCTGGTTGATGCCAATCCATGCCGCCAGATACCTCGATATGGCATTTGCCTCCTCTGGCGTCATGTCCCTTGTTGTCGGAATAACAATTCTGCCTCTCGGATTTTCCGGCGTATGGCTGTGAGTAGTATAAAAAATCGTTTTGTATTGATGGTTTTCCTGATACCACTCCATAAAATCGGACTTCAGCTTATCTCCGTCAAGCGTGATGCCGGAGCGCGATGCCACTTCTTCCTTTTTACGGCGGGTTCCCTTCAGTTTTCCCATCATGAATCCGCCCTTGTCTTTTGCTTCATCACGCTCCGCCTTTGGCATTTTTTTGTACTGCGCCGCCGTCTCTGACGTGCGCAGCGGAGTCTTCAGGCGTTCGTAAAGCTCCTCAAATGTTACTTCGCTTGCGGGCCACACGTCTGCAAGCCTGCTGTTTCCAGTACATATCGTGTATTTACGCATGATGTCTCCTCCTTGTCCCCGGAGTTTCTCCGTGTTCAAACCTTGCCTGACGCGCAAGCCTGAAAGCCTCCAGCGTGGCTTCGTCATCCCTGTCGCGCGTATAATTATTGTCATCACCGAACAATTCAAAGTGTCCGTTTTTGTTAATGCCGGGATGTGCGACAAAGTAATCTCCATCAATAGTTTCAAAGTTGAACGGATACGGACCTCCCTTGACTCCCGGAAAGCCTGAATACCCTATGTCCTCACAGTAAAATTCAATGTCGCCAATTGTATCTCCGTCTGGTATCCCAGCAACAACAAGGGTGGGATTTTCAACATTGTATATATCGCCGCTGTCATCCGGCATGCTGAAGGCATAGATTTTTGCCGCATCGGCCTTGGTCATCACGCCTTTAACCTCAACATACAGGTCTCCGGCAGCCCTGCCTTCCACTCCATGCAGCAGAAAATCAGGAAGATAATACTGGCCGTTTCCAAGTTCAAATCCTTCCGGCTCGTACTCCCAGCTCACATCACAGGCATCAAAGAAAACTGCCCACCTTGCTTCAAGTCTTGAACGGAATAAATATCCCTTATATTCCGTCTGTATTGCTTTTGGCTTATTCATAATGAACCTCCTCGTCCGTAAAATAGCGGATTTTCATATTCTTACGTTCCGCTTTTGCAATTTCCGCTTCCATGCCTTCCGATATCCTTTCTCCGAACACCCAGACCTCCTCGCACTTGCCGAGAAAGACCTTTCCCATAAACAGCGCAAGCTTCCGCTCTGCCGTTTCGTCCATAAACTGTGGAAGCAGAAGATGCGGTGCAAGCGGTATCGCACCCCTATCTACCGCAAACCTGCAGTAGCGTCTGGCTTTTTCCATATTTAATGGAATGTCTCCGGAAAACGGCGAGCAAATATAGACGACAGGTCTGTACGTCTTTTCCGTATTCACAATCGCCTGGTACGCGACCGGATCGGCATAGCCTTCCGGATTTTTAAAATTAACACTCATAGCCTCCGGCTCCTTTCTATAAGGTAGGGATTTATCCCTCCACTTTCCTATGGACAAGTAATTTCGATTTGAACGGAAATTTTTTTCAAAAAAACTCGTTCAAATCATTTTTTCGTGTCCATAGGAAGGTGAGAGGCAGATGAGCCACTCAGAAAGGTGGTGTTTTACATGACAGCAGAAATGATTCGTGAGCAGGAGCTTGACGAGGAACTGGCGGATGTCCTTATCGCCATCAGCGTCATATCCAAAAGGCTCGCAAGAAAAATCGCTGCCAGGAACAGGTCAGACGATGTACCCACGGAAAGCGGAGGTGAAGATGATGGGTAAGATGAAGGAACTTTCCATGATTCTCGACGAGATGATTGAAAGCGGAAACAACATGGCAGCTGCGGCCACAGCCTTAAAGAAATATTTCTCCGAGGCATCGGCAGACACAGCGTCGCAGGTGCAGAAGCCGGAGCCGCCGGTTCAGGACACCGAGCCAGCAGTACAGAAAAAAGATGTCTCCTTAAAAAAGGAAGATGTCAGAAAGCTCCTCGCTGATAAGGCAAACGCGAACGGCGGAGCTCACAGGGCTGAGGTAAAAGCACTTGTGAAAAAGTATTCCGGCAGCGGATACTTAAGCGACATTAAGCCGGAGCAGTACGAAGCACTTGTTGCGGAGCTTGGGGAGGTGACCGGCGATGCCTAAACACGCACTTCTCTCAGCATCCGCAAGCCACAGATGGCTTGCTTGTACGCCTTCCGCAAAAGCATGCGCCGATATCGAGGAGCGTGCAAGCCCCTACGCAAAACAGGGGACCGACGCGCACAGCCTGTGTGAATTCAAGGTATCAAAGGCACTCGGTCGGGACACGACTGACCCTACCGAAAATCTGGATTACTTTGATGCGGAAATGGACAACTGCACCGATGACTACTGCTCATATGTTTTGGAGCAGATAGAGGAAGCAAAGAAGTTCTGTGCAGACCCTCTCGTTCTCATCGAAACCAGATTGGATTTTTCCAGGTGGGTACCTGAAGGTTTTGGAACCGGCGATGCCCTCATCGTATCTGATGAAGAATTGCACGTCATCGATTTTAAATATGGACTCGGCGTTTTAGTCGAGGCAGAAAGCAATCCGCAAATGATGTGCTATGCGCTCGGAGCGCTTGATGCATACGACGGCATCTATGAAATCAAAACCATAAAAATGACGATTTTCCAGCCAAGGCGAGGAAACGTCAGCACGGCAATCATTGACAAGGATGCGCTGCTTCACTGGGCAGATGAGACGCTCGCTCCAAGGGCAAAGCTTGCATACGAGGGGGCCGGTGAGTATGTGGCCGGTGAACACTGCCAGTTCTGCAAGCTGAAAGCGACCTGCAGAAAACGCGCCGAGTACAATCTGGAGCTTGCAAAATACGATTTTGAAATGCCGGATACCTTGGAGCCAAACGAGATAGCAGCCATTCTTCCAAGAATTGAAGAACTCATTGCCTGGGGCGGGGAGGTTAAGGAATATGCTCTCGAACAGGCACGCTCAGGCGTAAAGTATGAAGGCTTTAAGCTGGTTGAAGGCAGATCCGTCCGCAAATACACCAACGAGGCGCAGGTTGCGCTGGAGGTGGAAAAAGCCGGATATGACCCTTACGAAAAGAAGGTTCTTGGCATCACGGCAATGACCTCGCTCCTCGGCAAAAAGAAGTTTGAGGAGATTCTCGGCGGACTCGTTATGAAGCCGCCCGGAAAACCGACACTCGTGCCGGAAACGGACAAGCGTCCGGCACTTAACACAGCATCAGATGATTTTAAAGAATAGGAGATTTTAATTATGGCAAAGTTTGAAAATCCGACAAAGGTTATTACAGGAGTTAACACCAGATGGTCTTACGCTAACGTATGGGACCCGAAGTCAATCAACGGCGGCGCACCGAAGTACAGCGTCAGCCTCATCATCCCGAAGGATGATACCGTAACTGTAAACAAGGTAAAGGCTGCCATCCAGGCGGCATACGAGGAAGGCGAGTCAAAGCTTAAGGGCAACGGCAGGACCGTACCGGCGCTTAAGACCCTTAAGACACCTCTCCGCGACGGTGACCTTGAGAGACCCGATGACCCGGCTTATGCGGGCAGCTATTTCATGAACGCGAACTCCGCGACTGCTCCCGGCATTGTCGATGCTGACCGTCAGCCGATTATCGACCGTTCCGAGGTTTACTCCGGAGTCTACGGCAGGGCGAGCGTTAACCTGTATGCCTTCAACTCAAACGGCAACAAGGGCATCGCGTGTGGCTTAAACAACCTGCAGAAGATTCGCGACGGCGAGCCTCTTGGAGGCAAGTCCAGGGCCGAGGACGATTTCGCAACTGAGGAAGACGACGACTTTCTCGACTGACCTTTTACTCACATTTGAGTAAAACACCGGCGGCAGGATACTCTGCCGCCATATAAAGAAAGAGGTAACTATGGACACACTGATATATTTTTTCGCTGTTTTAGGCGTTGTATTTTTCGCTGTATTAATCATCCTTGCGGCCATGTATGTCGCAGGCGAAATAAAAAACTCCATGCGCTATCGCAAGCGCTCCAAGAACAATATCACGAGGCTGATTGACCAGATGGGTGAAATCCAGTGCGGTATCAACGACATAAAACAGAATGTTAAAAAGCAGTAATCAGAGGCGGCAGGATGTGTTTCTGCCGCCTGTTATAATAAGGAGCAGATGTATGTCAAATATAAAAAGTCTTGAAATTGATATAGAAACATTTTCGTCTGTCGACCTTGCAAAAAGCGGGGTGTACCGCTATGCCGAGTCTCCCGATGCAGAGCTTCTGCTGTTTGGCTACTCTGTAAACAGTGGTCCGGTAAAGGTGGTGGACGTGGCCTGCGGGGAGAAAATCCCGGAAGATGTGATAGCCGCGCTGTCCGACGACTCTGTCTTAAAGTGGGCATTCAACGCATCTTTTGAACGTGTCTTCTTATCCATCTGGCTCGACAGAAACTACGAGCAGTACTTTAGTTCCTACAGTATCAATGAGGATACCGTAGGCAGCTATCTCGACCCGTCTTCCTGGCGTTGCTCCATGGTCTGGTCGGCTTACATGGGACTGCCGCTTTCGCTTGAGGGAGCCGGTGCCGTGCTTGGTCTCGATGAGCAGAAAATGAAAGAAGGCAAGGCGCTTATACGCTACTTCTGCCGCCCTTGCGCTCCGACCGGTGCAAACGGCGGACGCACAAGGAACCTCCCAGAGCACGATAGAGAAAAATGGGAACTGTTCAAGTCTTATAATAACCGCGATGTGGAAGTAGAGATGGCAATCCAGCAGAAGCTGGCAAACTTCCCCGTTCCCGATTTTTTATGGGACGAGTACAGGCTTGATCAGGAGATAAACGACAGAGGCATTGCCGTCGACATGGGAGTGGTCGATAACGCCATCCGCTTTGACGCATTCAGCAGGACTGCGCTTATGGCATCCATGAAGGAAAAGACCGAACTTGAAAATCCGAATTCCGTGCAGCAGATGAAGACATGGCTCTCTGATAGGGGTGTGGATGCAGAGTCGCTTGATAAAAAGGCTGTCGCAGAGCTTATAAAGAGCGTTCCATCCGATGTTGCTGATATCCTTCGTCTCAGGCAACAGCTTGCAAAGTCGTCTGTCAAAAAATATCAGGCAATGAAAAATGCCACCTGTGCCGATGGCAGAGCCAGAGGTATGTTTCAGTTTTATGGCGCAAATCGGTCCGGAAGATGGGCTGGAAGAATCATTCAGCTGCAGAACCTGCCGCAGAACCATCTTAATGACCTTGCTGAAGCCAGGTCATGCGTAAAGTCAGGCGATTACGAACTCATGAATATGCTGTACGACGACATTCCCGATACACTCTCGCAGCTGATCAGAACAGCCTTTGTACCACGAAAGGGTGACAAATTTGTGGTGGCGGACTTTTCTGCGATTGAAGCAAGGGTGCTTGCCCACCTTGCGCACGAAAGCTGGCGAACAGAGGTGTTTGCCAATAATGGAGATATCTATTGTGCATCCGCATCCGCCATGTTCCACGTCAAGGTTGAAAAACACGGAGAGAACGCTCATCTCAGACAGAAGGGCAAAATAAGCGAGCTGGCTCTCGGCTACGGCGGTTCCGTTGGTGCTTTAAAGTCGATGGGAGCCCTTGAGATGGGCTTGACAGAAGACGAGCTTAAGCCCCTTGTGGATGCCTGGAGAAAATCAAATCCGAACATCGTCCGTTTCTGGTGGGACGTTGACCGAGCAGTCACCGAGGCTGTAAAAAACAGAAGCACCACTGAAACGCACGGCATCCGCTTCCGGTATAAAAGCGGTATGCTCTTTATCCTGCTGCCGTCCGGCAGGCAGTTATCATATGTAAAGCCGCGTATCGGAGAGAACCGGTTTGGCGGCGAGTGTGTGACATATGAAGGCGTAGGCACAAACAAAAGATGGGAGCGCATCCAGTCATATGGTCCGAAATTCGTGGAGAATATCGTCCAGGCGATAAGCCGAGATATACTTATGTACGCCATGAAGACCCTGCAGCATTGCTTTATATGCGGACACGTTCACGATGAATTAATCATCGAATGCAGCACAGGTGTATCTGTTGATGCCATATGTGAGCAGATGGGAAGAACCCCTCCATGGATTTCAGGACTGCTTTTAAAGGCAGACGGATATGAATGCGATTTTTACCAGAAGTCATAAAGCTGGCGGCACCACACACGTGATGCCGCCACTTCTTTTTTACCTGTATTCTTTCAGGCTCTCCGCCAGTTCTGCCAGAAGCTTCTTCTTACGTCCATTAAGAGTGGTCTGGGCGATACCAAGTTCCTTTGCAACACTACGCTCGGATTCCTTATTGGCAATCATCTTGCACAGACGCTTCTTCTCCTCCGTAAGAGACTTAAGCTCCTCGCACAAAGCCTCAACAACAACCATCTCCGCCGCAAGCTCTGAAGGGTCATCCCCATCAATCGCTGAATCATATCCAGCTTCAACCAGAGCGTCGTAGGATGTCTCATGTTCAACCCGCTTCTGTAAATCACGAGCCTGCTTCCTTGCCGCGTTACCAATCTTCCTGTTTGTCTCCTCAGCCTGCTCCGGTGTCTCTGCACCAATGATTGCATAGAGATGAGGCACTCCGTTTAATGCAATCTTCTTTACCGGAATGCCGTGAGCCTCAAAATACGCTACAGAATTCCAATCGCCATCTTCGATAGGCCAGTAAACCGGATTTGCTACTACACTGTTGTCACTTCTTGTCATAATTGACTCCCTTCTGCCAGGGCCGACAAAAGGCGAGGACAACAGCGTTTTCTTACGCTTTCTCCCATCCGAGCATAAAAAGGCGCAGCTAACAGACGGGAAGACATATTCTTTTCCAGAAAAAATTCTGAATTCAAAATATGTATCCTCGCCTCATGTCGCGCGCCACTCGGCTATGAAATAATTTTTATTTGAGCTTAGGTGCTCAGATGGAAACACACCGGCTGATATGCTTCCATCTCGGCATCTAAATCTCCTCACTTACTAAAAGACAGGCAGATGGAAAATTCGTACCAAATCCCTCTCACTAACAGCCGAAAAAGTAAACCTCCTCCATATTCCACTGGAGAAAAGAAGCAGGATTGAGCGGAGCAAATTGTCCTCTCACTATCTACTGGAAGAAAATCTCTAAAGTGGTCCACTTTTTTTCTCTATTTATGAAAGGAAATATCCACTCCATATGGACAAAAAAAAGACGGAGCAGACTGCAATTAATGCAGCCATGCTCCGCCCCGGTGGTGACTCATAGTCCCTTTGGACAGTCAGCAAGACTTAATCTCTTTCTGGTTTTTTCTTTTCTGGCTTTTTTCTCTTTTGCGCTCTACCTCTTTCACTTTTCAGTGTATCAAGGTCTCCATAAAATATCTTGTAGCATTTAGGACATACCGATGATACCGTTACCTTGGCTTTCCCATCCGCAAGGATTTCTCCCTTGCCGCACCATGGGCACTTGATGTGCCTATTAAAGAAATTTTCCATAACGTTTTTAACCTCCCTCGCGCCCTTGATTGTTAACTCACTAGCTAACAGACGAACATTTTGATTATAAATATATGCGAAAGCATCGTGCTTCCGCATAGAATTCTTATCCTTCCATGAAAGCGCAGTTCAAATAGCAATCTATCTCATCCAGAACATGCTGAAGGCTCACGTCCCTCGGAATGTATTTCAAATCCTGCAGCCTGTAATAAGCTGCTTCCTGTGATACGTTAAAAACTTCCGATACTTCTGCCATCTCCACGTAAAACAGATATGGACTTTTCTTATTGCTGCCTATAACCCTTCTCATCAGGATATCAACCGCCGTCTTCGGCATAAGAACAGCTGCCGAAAAAGCGTTAGCCTGCCACTCCATTCGCTCCGCATCGCTCCACAGTTTTGGATTCTTGCCTGGCGATTTTTTCCCATCAACCCTACATTGAACCATCGCAGGAGAGTCCTCTTCAATAAAATCCCATATTGTCATCTGGTTAGGATCTATGTGAAAATAAGGGATATGGAATACCTCATGTCCTGCTTCATGTCCCATCGTAAAACGATACCGATGCTCCTGATTACTCTCTAGAAGAGAATTATCAATGATTACCGTGTGTGCCTTTGCGCTGATATATTCAGCTTCATCGGTTACTGGATTATATACAGGCACCTTGTTCGTATCATTAAAAACAGTCATTCCAAGATACACCCCACAATGGGAGAGGTACTGAAAATCCTGCTCCATCTTCAAATAATCCTGCACCAGTAGGTCGATGTCGACTGCCTGCGGCTCTTTCAACACCTCTGGGCAAAAATCCCTGACAACCATATCCCCAATATCGTTAATCTCATCCTTCTTGAGGATGGGAACACCCACACGTGTTCGTCTGATATTTAAACCTATCATACCCGATACATTTACCCCTTTCTCCTCTTTAGCTCCTCGACAAATTGTTTCCATTCTTCTTCCCCGGCATCGAGGTCTCGTGCCGTTCTGAGTGCGCTGCTTACATAGTCCCTTTCCATGATGTATTCTGGCAAGTCTGGGGCAATCTGGTCCCTTGTACGTCCTGCAAGGTCAAGCATAAGTTCCTTTTCATCCTCTGACAGTTCAAGTATCACAGCGATTTTGTTCAGTTTGTCGATGTCAAAGGAATTTCTTCTGTTCTTTTCAACGTCGGTCAGGAAAGGCGCCGACACACCCAGCTTGCTGGCCATCTCTCTCAAGGTAATCTTCTTTTCAACTCTTTTTTCTTTGATAAATTCACCAAAATTCGCATACATTTCATTCACCATTTCTTTCTTTTTTGTTTTTCAGATTCACCCATCATTAACGCAGTAGCCTGTTAGTCTGTTGACATGTTAGCCAACGTGTTAACATGAATGATAACAAAAAAGAAAGCTGATGTCAAGCGCTTTTCTCAGAAAAATTTGTACAGCCATTATAGGGAACAAGTGTTCTTTTTGTCAAGAGTTTTTTTGTGAAAAAGCTGGGAGTTTTTCAGAATCTTTCTCAAAGTACTTTACTGTGTATACTATGGAACAAATCCATTTTTCACAGAAAAAGTGTAGAATATTTTGTCCAAGAATGATAGAATGTTAACGAAGCGCTTTGGGTAATCACCCTAAAAGTAATATGTGAATTGATATATGTACCACAGATGACGGATGTAGGAGGATGTATCTAATGTCCAATCTTATAACACTAGACGATGCCAGTCCCTCCGTTCAGTATTTGTGTCAGAAGGATAAGCGGCTGGCAAAAGTTATCAGTATGGTCGGTCCGATTAGCTATATTCCCCACGATGAGAATGCTTACCCATTCTTGATACATGAGATTATAGAACAGATGCTCTCGATTAAAGCGGGGCAGAAAATATACGGTCGACTCGAGGAATTGTGCCATGGTGATATCACTCCAGAGCAGATAACTTTTTTATCTGATGAACAGATTCGAGGTACCGGAACCTCAAATGCAAAAGTTAGTTATATCCGTAATATGACAAATGCAATTATGGATGGCTCTATTTGCCTTGAGCAGTTGAGGAATCTATCTGACGAAGATGTCATAAAGGCTTTGACGAAAATACGCGGCATCGGAAAATGGACAGCTAAGATGTATCTGATTTTCGTTCTAGACCGCCCTGATGTACTGCCAGTAGAAGATGGTGCATTTTTACAAGCGTACCGGTGGATGTATAAAACCGATGACTGTAGTGAAAAAACAGTCTATAAAAAATGTAAAAAGTGGAAGCCATATTCGTCAACCGCGTCTCGATTTCTTTATCGCGCATTAGATACCGGACTGACAAGGCAGGAATTCCACATATTTAAATAATATGGAGGTTATAAAATAATGGCCAATAAGCGGAATAATTTAGAGGCGAATGAAGCCTTTCTTCAATATGAAGAAGAAATCGCCAACCACCCGGCATACGCAGGAATGCCAGATCTTCGCCACGATGATGGAACAATTCAGTGGGAAGCTCCATCAAATAGAGGTTCTGGTATTTTCCAATTTTCACACGACAAGCGCTATCAATGGTGGGTTGAAAAAGCAGCTGAAATCGGCATTAGTACTGACGAAGATAAATGGATTAGTAAGGTTGCCAAAACAATTCATCCGACAAAATTGCATCCGTGCAAAGTTTGCGGTCGGGTTATGGATATCCGGTACTGTTACTTGTCCTCAAACTTCATAAGAAGAGTTCAAAAGCTACCCTTTTATGACGGCTCTATCGAAATGGAGGAAATAACACACATTTTAGATTTTGTAACAGCCTTTGTCGATACATATGGTGATGATGCTTATGACTCCTTGCCCGGCTTATTAAAATGTACACAAGTAAAAGAATTTCCCAGTTTGCCCCATGAGCTTTCCTCATGGACATCTTGGATAGAGCAAAGCTATATTCCCAAAGAACCCAGCATGCTTAGCCCAGGTGCTATGTCAAACGCCCCTGATCGCCTTGACGGCTTTCATACATTTAACCGTTGTTGTCGTTCTAAGGCGGATAAAGGTCGTTCAAAAGAAAATCTCGCGTCATATTCAACTGATAGAAGAGCTTTTGAAAATTGGAGTGATGGCAACTGGATCACAGCTAATAAATTGATGGGATTTATCAGTTCCAACCCTGATATGAAACAAGAGCGCTGTGCAAACGTTGGAAACGGCGGACAGCATCCGCGTCCGTGTAGTGCAGACCATATTGGCCCTATATCTCTTGGTTTCTGCCATAGACCTGAATTTCAGCTTTTATGTACACGCTGTAACAGTGCAAAAAATAATAGGATGTATTTTTCGGATGTTTGCCATTTGATTGAAGTTGAAAAATCTGGAGAAAACGTTGTTACATGGTACGCAAATTCAATTTGGCAAAAATGTAAAGGAAAAGTAAATGACAAAGAATCTGCATTGAGACTTAGTCGTGTGATGCGTGATAATCGCAACATAGCCATGATGCTTTTAGCAGACTTTATCGGCAAGAATGAATATCTATTTTTATTCACACTGCTTAATCTGGAATATGCTGACTATGATTATGAAATCATACCTGGTTCGACAAAAATCAGCAACCAAATAGTAACGGTAGCTTTCTCGCAGAAAGCAAGTACTTTGAGATATGTGAATATCCAAAAAAAGAGAAAGATACGAGTCGCCTTTTCCTCTCTTTCTGAATACGCCAAGAAGGAAAATCGCAACGGTTACACTTACACTAATTCAGAGATAGAAGCACTTAAAGAACATGCATTCAGTATTCTGTCCAATGTTAACGATAGTTTAAAAGAGCAGAATAAAGCCCTTATAAATGCGCTCTCTGATGAAAACCACGTTGATTCCGAATTGGAATCTTTCTTATCTCGTGTGGATTACAATATGCTCAAGCACACAAATGAATTTGTTCATGCAAAAGAGTTGATGAAACAAATAATGGAATTGGTTGCTCAGGAACTTGCTTCCAACTGGGATGACCCTCGTTATTCAAGAGAAACTGCAGAAGATTAAAAAAACCGACCATCTTTCACAGATGGTCGGTCATTTTTACTGAGTATAACTATCAAGGTATTCATCGGGAGTTATCTCTCCTCGCATAAACTTTTGATATGGATTTGCAGCCGGGAATCGATAATTATAACTACTACCGTCTTCTCCTGGTTGCAACGGCGGTAAATCGCCAATTGCATCCTCAACCCCTATAATAGGAGGAAGTAGCGAAAGTTGCCCATCCTTCGGAACACAGGATATTTCATGCATATTAAAATGTCGGATTAGATTTGTCTCCCCACCAATAATTATGACTCGATCCCTTCTTTGTGGCACACCGTAATTTGCAGCACTGACTTGGTTGACTTTAATCTCAGCAACACATTCTTTCAGTTCAGCTTTAATCATTTCAAAGAATTGACCTTTGTCTAAATTGAGTATTCCTCGAACATTTTCAAATACAAAACCATCTGGTCTGATGGCCTTGACGATACTGGCATAGGACCTAAATAGCCAGTTTCGCATATCTGCGGTTCCTCTACGTGTGTTAGCTGTTGAAAACCCTTGGCATGGAGGACCACCTAATACAAATAAAGGTAGATTCGGATTTATTTCTCTTGCAGCTAACGCTTTTTCTACTATACTATCGTGTACTTCCTTGCTGTTAATATCCCCGACAATAGTTTCACCACCAAGGTTCTTTTTATGAGTCTCAACCGCATAATGATCAATATCATTTCCAATAATCGGAGTCCATCCAGCCCAAATAAATCCCAAGGCAAGTCCCCCTGCTCCACAAAACAAATCCACAAACTGGCCCTTGAAGGGTATGTTTTTTGCAATTTGATATGCTAACAACGGTGGTACTGCATTACCAATTTGATTGTTGACTGCTCCGAGAGAGCCAATAAACTCAAATGAATCAGGAAAACTCTGAAATCGAGCGGCCTCTCTTTGTGAAATGGTTCTATCCTGATCATAATGCATATTGCATCCATTTCCAGGACGGTTAAAATAGGTATTGATAGTATACGCAGGCATCTCTGGGCGAAGCCTACCATAATATGTAGACCGGCTTCCTTTCCCTGCCTTGTAGCTTTCTCGGATTTGTGCTAGCCTTTGTGACGGTACACTCTCGGGAATATTTTTCCAGTTCCCTCCTTGTGGAACACACTTAATAACTTGCATATCCAAGTCACTCAATGATGATGCATAATGATTGAAAATCATAGTCTTTTTTTCTCCATCTTGATTTTTCAAATGATACTGTTGAATGATATCCGAACATTGCTTATCATTCATTTCGAATGAACTTACAATCGTTTTGTATCCATCAACAGATAGCCCGTACAGGTGTGCAACAGCCAATTCAATTGCCTCTTCTACATCTTCACCTGCCAACTGCTTATCTACTAATTCTATAATATTTTTTTTAACATATGGTTGTGGAACATGAATCTGTTTCACAATTCCCGCAGACACATGATTTGAAACCAATTTGCTTCTAGCCTGATATTCGTATACCATTGAATTCATTATTGCGAGGAGCATCTTAAGGTATGGCAGCGTAGCATCATCACCATAAATTACACCCAGTGAATTCCCGCAAATATATCCTGGAGGCAACAATGTAGCTTTTATCCGTCTCGTTTGCGAGTCTCGTGACACGTCTCGCCACACTATTTTATACATGTACGAACTTTGCGGTGGAACTACCATTTTCTCATTGAGAAACAGCTTGTCACTCGTAAAGGAATATCGATCCACCATATATCCTTTCGCAAACTCAATAGTGCCATAAGGTTGCAGTTTCTCTTTTACTCTTGTTTCATCCAATTCCCGCGTAAAATGTAATCCCGTATTATTGCAAAAGCTTTCCGTCGAAGGCAATTGCTCAAGGTACATCATTATAGGAATGGCTTCTATTCCTGTTTTTAACGGAATGCAGTAACCAGTTCGCTTAATGTATTCAAAAACAGCTTTTTCTATTTTCTTTTCTTTATAATCATCCTTGTCGTTGTAAATTCTAACGCTAAGGCTCTGGTCTGTTTTGCCGCCTTTAACTACCATTGTTATACTTGATATGTCTGCACTTCCAAACAACTTTAATTCTGCTGGATAATAGGAGACATTAATCACCTTATAATTTTCAAAAATCCAATTCCTCAGCTTGCCTGAAACTTGATCATTGAGAAGTGAGGCTGGAGAAACAATACCACAAAATCCATCTTGCTTAATTAAACGAAGAGCAACCTCAGTTCCACATCTTGCAAGGTTTGTACCCCATTTTCCAAATTTTGAAGACGGCTGTGAAATTTCAAAAGCTTTTTTCATGTAAGAATCATACTGTTCTATTGCATTTCGATAGGCAATCAAAGCATCTTCATCATTGTTCTTGCTAAACAGTTTTTGTGGTTTTAAAAGACCCCAAGGTGGGTTAGTCACACATATATCAAACTTCCCGCAAACTGTATCATATTCTACAAATGCATCTGCTTGACGCGCATCAATTTTGCACTGCAAACTATTAGACTTGCAATAATTTAATATTTCTCTTTTCGCTACATTAACTGCTTCTTCATCTATGTCCCAGACTGAGATAACAAGGTTCTTGGATATCAGTTTATCATTCTTCATCAATTCTGAAAGCAAAGAGATGATAAGTCTTCCATCTCCGCAGAATGGATCAATTATATGAAGCTCAGAAGAAAAGGCGTCAAATACATATCTTTGGCGTAAAACCTGCATCATGCTCGAAGCAATGTCATAATCCGTATAAAATTTTCCAAGAAGCTTTTCGTCTTCAAAATCCGTTTGCGTAAATCCATCAACAAACTGATAATATTCTTTACTTAACTCGTGTGGAGTTTTAGCCAGCATTTCTCAACCCCTCCCAAATAGAGTATTTATTAGTCCATAGCACTTTTTCCACTCTTAACCCACTCATCCAGTTCGGAGTATTTAAATTTCCATTGCTTACCGATTTTATGAGCAGGAATGTCTTTCCCTTTTCGAATCCAGTCACGCACAGTTGCTGGCTTCACCCCAAAATAATCGGCTGCTTCATCAATGCTAATCCACTTTTCCTCAACATTCTCACTCATAGTTTCACCTCAACCGGATATAATTATTCTGACCTTACCAAGTCAGCATCATACCACAAACCCAGCCTGTTTTCAACGGTTTTCTGCAGTTTATATACGTTTTTCACTGTTTTCGTGGTGAGACGAACATTATCCCTCATTGGTAAGTCACAAAATACCGCCGAAGAATTACGCTATTTGCACTTTGAAGGCTCTTGTATTATACCACTAGACTCTAAAAATAAAGAAACCGCCCAAAAGCAGCGGTTTCACGACACATTAATCATCGTATTTTGTATCATTTTTATTATGATTTGTCTACCATTTTATGGGTTACAATTTCCACAAGGCGAGTAGCCTTGGCTTATCAGGTCATCCCTGTTTCCGGTGTATTCCTTCTTATTCTTCTCGCTCATCTGACTCACGCTTGAGCAATCAGGATAATGGAATTTCTTAGTGTTGGTATTCAGAATATAGGTTGTGCCGGAGCTGCTTGTTTCTCCTGTAGTCTCTTCCGTATTCTCGGATGTCACCGCCGTCACGGTTGTCTCATTGGTATCCTCATCCTCAAGCCAACTATCTCCGGTAGCATAATCGATGCTGACTCCTGGCTGCACGTTGTAACAGTAAACATTAAACAGAATACCGTCGCCGTCATCCTCCACGGACATTGCCTCCATCAGCACGCCGCTTGCAACGAGATTATCACCGTCAAATACAGGTGTCACCCTGTAAAGGACGTGGTTATTTGTTTCCTCTACATAGTCAGCCACCATGTTTTCAAACGGTAGCATACCTTCCACATTCAGATACCTCGTACCAGTGATGAGGTTCTTCTCATTGGCATTCTCTCCTGAAAGCTGGTATCCAATTAGATGGCAACGATTATACAGATAATTCCCATCAACAATATCATACTTCACGGTATGCCAGCCGGTGGGCTTCACAGAACCAATAGCGCCTCTTTCTTCTGTCGGCATGATGTCCTGTCCTATATTGGCGATTGCCACTCCACAACGCCCCAAGGAGTCAAGATCGCTGTAATACTCATATGACTCAGTGGTAAGGTCTGAATCTGTAAAGAAAGGAACGTTATCATTGACAGCGACATAAGCTAACCCAGAATACTCCGGCACCTCAGACAGGTCAAAGGATGTCTGGCTTGATATTTCTGCAGCCGGTTCCTCTGTTTCCGACTGCTCCTCGGTTTCCGTGACTTCTGGTTCTGCTGTTTCTGTCACGGTTCCTTCTGACGTCCCCTGTGACTCCACAGCCGTTGACAAAACCTCCTGCGTGGTTTCGGATGAGCTTTCACTGTAATCGGCTTCAGATGAGCAGCCAAACAGTGCAAAACAGAGCACTACTGAGATTAAGTAGGCTATAACCCGCTTGCTAAACTTCTTTTTTCTCATTTCTCATACACCTCCATCGTAATATTCTCGTGGGAGGAACCGACAAAATCCTCCGTATATGTCAAATGTCGCGAGGATATGTCGAAATCAAAAAAGAAATCTCCTGGATACTTCCTGTTCCACTTGAAAACAATTATTTTCTCCACATCTGTTTCATCCGGCAGAACATTCTCAGCAAAGCAGTAGTCGTCTTTTCCAGCCTTGCTTAAGAAATTATCATCCACAACAATGCCCTGCTCTGCGCAGTCCTTAAAGAGCGCGGCTGTATATCCGTTCATCCAGAGTTTTGCCCCGTCCGTCAGGGATAAAATCTTCTGGCAGAGAATCCGGTCCCTGCTCTGCCGCCTCTTGTTAAACATCATTCCGTTTCGGTCGTCGACCGTTACAATCAGATACATATGTACTTCCTTTCCATCATTCTCCATCATCTTCTGAGGAGTTTAACTTACCAAGCTCGTCCATATAACCAGCCGTAATTATGCCCGCAGGCAGCGCGATGATTGCAATACCCATAAACGAGGATATCATAGTAACAATTCTTCCCGCCGTACTGACTGGATATATATCGCCGTACCCCATCGTGGTAAGGCTCACCGTTGCCCAGTATATAGCGTCAAAGAAATTTCCGAACGTGTCCGGCTCTACATTAAAAATAACAAGTGCCGAGAGCACAACATAAGCAACAGCCAGCGAGCAGACAGCCATCATTGGTGCTCTCTGTTTTTTGAGCACATTCATTATGATAGTGACGCTCTTGGAATAGCGAAACATCTTAACTGCTCTAAACACGCGAAATGACCGCATAAGTCTGAAAATCTTTAACAGACGGAAACCGGCACTTAATGGGAGGAATGTTGGCAGAATAGAAACAAGGTCAACGATTGCCATTGGAGTAAACGGATATTTCAGAAATGATAAGGCTCCTTTGTGTGCTTTTAAGTCTGCCGTAAGCAGTCGCAAGAGATAATCAGCTATAAAGACTGCCGTAGCAACTATATCAATCACATTGAACACGTTGTTTGATTCTTTGAACGCCAGCGGAACCAAACTGGCAATGATTACAGCAATCATGACATAGTCATATATCGTGCTTATTCTGTTTTCACCATCTGACGGCTCAATCACGTCATAAACAAATCTTCTCCATTTCATACAAACACTACTCCTTGTTACATGTTTGATGGAATTATAGCATTTATGCCAAATTCATACAAGCCAGAAGAGAAAAAGAGCACCCACTATATTGGTGAATGCTCCCTCGAAACTTATTCTACTATGACCTCATCCTCTTTGGTAATGATGAGCCGCCCTCCCTGGCACTCTACGTTCACGTGATTGCCAATATCAAAGCCCAGCTCCTTCAGCCATTGCCCCTGCAGCCTGATTACCGGCGTCTCCTTATAATTTCTTCCACTGGCGTAGCCCACAGTCAGATTTCTATTCTCTTTTTGTCTCATTAAAACTCCTCCTTTAAATGCGCAGCGAAGCGCTGCTTTGATAAGAGATGATGCTTTGTGAAGCATATAACCCTATTAACGATAGCTCCCTATCGTTAAAACCTTGTGCAAACCTCAAACTCTGAATCTCCGCCGCACTTTGGTTTTAACTCTGGAAAGCCTTAGAATGTTGCTGAAAATGCTTATTTCAAGCGTTTCTGATATGTATTAGCCCCTTATTTTGTATCAATTTCGAAGCCCTTTTGTTGAGCAGCGTTACAGGCTGTCCGCCCTGCAGCTTCTGGAGCACCATCTGTTCTCCTTCCCCTTCCAGATCTCCCGTAAAGAGAGCGGAGAAATCCCGGTAAGCCAAATGCAGGACAATGGAACAGGCATTGGTATCCTGAGAACTCCAGTTTTCTGTGGGATGTATACAGGTTAGCTTCACCTCTCCCCATACGGCCGTTTCCCCGGCGTGAATGTAGTGCACAGGAATGTCGTTTTGCGCTGCCAGATCTTCCAACTGCCTGTATTCCTCATTTTTACTGTCCTCCCCTACATCCGGCAGTACCAGCGTACCGATGACAATTCCCGTTTCCCCGTATTGTTCCAGCCACGCGCGAATACCATTCTCATGGTCGCTGTCCGGGTGGGTGACAAAAACGGCGTCTAAGCGGGAGGTTCCCTGATATTTCAAAAAGGGCAATATCTGATAGGCGGCCACATCGCTTTTATCAGAGCTGCCGCCGTCGATCAGGCAGCGCAGGCCCCCATCTTCCGACAGATAGATACAGTCGCCCTGCCCCACATCTAACATGGTAATTTCCAGCCCTCTGGGCACCCTGATGGTAAACACGCACAGAGCGCACAGGACGCCCTGCCAGAAAAGCAGCTTCGGCAGCCTATGGTTCCACACCAGCAGGGCTATTATAATTCCCAGAAATAAGATAACCTTCCAGGTCTCCGGGCAGCCGGTAATCCAGCGATGTCCGGGAAGCCTCATGCACCATTCGCAGCTTTTCTCATATAACCACAGAACCAGCCGCACGGGACAGGAGCCCCACACCCCCAAAGGCAGGAAGCACGCCGCCAGTCCCATACTGCATAATCCGCCGGCCAGCACAAAGGTCATACAGGGAATTACAATGAGATTCAAGAGCACGGAATAAGGGGGAAACTCATAATAGAAGCACAGATATACCGGCAGCGTGGCGATGGAAACCGCAGCGCCGGACAACAGGAGCTTTTCCGCCCGGCTCCCCGTCAGAAGATTGCTCTCCACGGCAGGCAAAAGCAGGCCGATCCCACAGACAGCGCCGAAGCTGAACAGGAATCCGCTATGCCCCAGATAGAGGGGCTGCCGGATCAGAATCGCCAGCGCCGCCGTCATCAGGGCGGTGTACAGATCATAGGTTCTGCCGATCAGCTTCGCACACAGACGGATCACGAACATCAGATAGGCTCTCGTCATGGACGCCCCCATTCCCGTCATAGTTCCGTAGCAGTACATCACCGCGATGGAAAGAAGAATGTTAAGCGGTTTAGGAATTTTCAGCCTGTCCAACACCTGATAAAGCCCCATGCCGATCACGGACAGATGCAGTCCGCTGATGGCCAGAATATGAATAATCCCGTTCTGCTGATACAGGCTTTTGACGTCCTGATCCAGAGTCCCCTTTTCCCCCAGAAGCATAGCTTTCATGACAGAAGCGTCCCTGGTATCATAACAGGCGTCCAGAAGAAGGGACAGATATTCCCTGATCTGACAGAGTCCTTCCCGGAAGCCGTCATAGCCGCAGCCCCGGGCGATACATTCCGCTTTCAGCACTCTTCCCTGCTGATTTAGAATCCGATAATATTCCGCGCTGTCAAATTCCCCCGGATTGGTGGCATGGGCAAAGGAATAAAAGGTTCCCTGTACCAGTACAAGGCTTCCTGTCCGGGGCAACTCCCCTTCTTCCAGATAGCACCAAAGCCCCTCCACTCCCTCGGCGTCCTCCCGCCGCAGGAGCTCTTTGTTTTCTTTCCAGTAACGATGGATTTTTGCCTTTGAAAATCGTTCCGACATCTCGGAACCATCCGAAATTTCCCAAGAATCTGATAAGATTTGTTGCAGATTTGCCGTTTGGTCTTCTTGCAGAATTACCGCGTCTTTCAGGGTAATAACCGGAACTTCTTTTTCCCCCGATATACGGTACTCTTTCCAGTCTACATATCCTGCTACGGTAACGCGCTGGCCGTCCAGATGGGAATACACGGGCGCGCCCCGCGCCGCGGCGGTCATTCCCAGGACAAGCGCCGCCACATAGGCCAGACCAAGAAAGCACAAGGGTCTTCTCACGCTGTTGCCACTTCCTTTCCCCGCCCTGTCACACAAGCCCGGAATTTCCTCACTCTTCCTCCTGCTCCGCAATCAGATCCAGATTCCGTTCGAACACGCCGCTTAAGCTGATGTTCTCCCGATAGGAAATGTTCGTCTCTCCATTTACGGAAATCTGCACCTTGTTTACGTTGGACAATTCCACCAGGGAATTGGTGATAGAGTAAATGGTCACCTCTGAGCTTACATTATAGGGCTGACTTAAAAAATCCTCACTCAAGTTTACATAACATACGCCATCTTTTACATTCACACTGATGATTTTGGTCGATGGATTAATCGTAGGATAACTTCCCTGGGCGGCCGGCCCCTGAATCAGTTGTTCCACCACCAGCTTATCCAGCGAAATATTACTGCTGTATACCACGTTTCTCCGGTTTTCCTCTACCAGGCCGTCCCCCGCCTCATTGGCGAAATACAGTCTCAGATTCGTCTTTTCATAGGCGTTGATCTCATTTCCCGCATTTTCGATAAAGGTATCCGCAGACATGGTTCCCACAGCCGTTCCCGTGCTGTCTGTGAGCATTTCACCCTGAATGGTAAAAGCTACGTATTGAATTTCCGGAATCTGAGTCAGGGTTCTGACAATTGCCGCCCTGACCAGCACCTCCCGAATCACGTCCATTTTCCTGTACTGTTCGTCAAAGTTCAGGGTGAGCTGCCCATTCTCCAGCGTATCGCCCAGCAGAGTAAAATCGCCCCCGAGGGGCGCGATATACTCCATTCTTTCCCCTGTAACGCTCAACTGCCCCAACAGTTCGGCAAGCAGCCCATCCGTATCCTGTGTTTCGGTGACATACTCGCTGCTGAAAAGCTTCGTCTCGTCTTTATTTACATAATATACCTGATAGACGGTTCCGCTGCTGTCCGTATCTTCGCTGCCGCAGGCTGTCATGAACAGCGCTGCCAGCGCCAGCAGAAAACCGGCTATAATGTTATGACCGTTTCTCATTCCCACAACCATGCCTTTCTTCCTGATTCCAACACCCCCGGCGCGCCGGAGTCCTTTATGCCAGCCTCTCTAGACCGCGATATAGGTAAGCGGTATCTTCACCGTAAAGGTCGTTCCCACATTCTCTTCGCTGACTACCTTAATCGTGCCTCTATGCATAATAATCGCGCTTCTGGTGATGGCAAGTCCCAGTCCGGTACCGCCGATCTCTCTGGATCTGGATTTATCCACCCGGTAAAACCTTTCATAAATATGCTCTATGGATTCCTCCGGAATCCCGATCCCGGAATCCGCTATCTCTATCGTAAAAAACTGATGATCCGCGTCCAGCGTCACCTTAACCCAGCCATGTTCTTTATTGTACTTGATGGCATTCTCCACCAGATTGGAAATGGCAAGGGTCAGCTTGACCTCATCTACTGCCGCCGTAACCGGGCGTCTGCTCTCATAGACCAGTTCCACATCCCGTTTCTGGGCAATAGGGCGAAGCCGCTTCATAATCAATTCCACCAGCACATTGACGTCAATCTGGGCGACATTGAGATCCGCCGCCGTTCTGTCCATTTTGACCAGGGATAACAGGTCTGTAATAATCTTATCCTCCCGCTCGATCTCCGCCGCGATATCCGTCATAAATTCCTGATAAATCTCCACCGGCACATCTTTCTGGGTAATAAGGGAATCCGCCAGCACCTTCATGGAGGTAATGGGGGTCTTCAGCTCATGGGACACATTGGAGACAAATTCCTGTCTGGAATCATCCAACAGCTTCATGCGGCTTAAGACTCTGTTAAAGGCGTCCCCGATACGCTCTGTCTCCAGACAGTCCGTAACCGAAATTGGATCGTTGGTATATCCTGCCTGCGCCTGATCCAGCGCTTCCGTAATCTTCTCGAAGGGGCGGATCAATCTCTTCGCCGCCAGCAGGGAAATCACGAAAATAATCAAAATGGCTATCACTTCTACAATCATGGTATTCCGGTTTAAAATATTCATGGTTGCCATAATCGTGTCCGTGGACGCGCTGACCAGCATCACTCCCCGCACCACATCAGCGCTGCCCGTCCCCTCCGGCTGGCCGTCCACGCTGATCGTCTCCGTGATGGGAACAGTCATTTCAATATATCCGTTTTCCCGGTCATATCGGCTGGTACTCTCGCCCTTAATGCAGCGCACCACTTCCTCCGAAATGATCGTTTTGTTCTCACTGATGCCATAGGTATCCTTGACAATACGCAGATCGCTGTTGATAATCAGAACCCGCCCATCATAGAATGAGGAAAGCTGGTCTATTTCCGCGTTGATTACTTCCGAGGAGGTATCCTGCAGGTAGTGATAGGTAATCAAATGGTTCGCCAAAATTTTAAGCTGTGTGGAAATATCAGATGCATGCACGCTGGCGGCGCGCCGCTCGTAATTCTGCAGGACGGCATACCGCATACTGATACAGGGAACCAATCCTACTATCAGCAGGATCAGAAAGATTCTTGTTCTCAGACTTCTTAGAATTTTAATATGACGTAATTTCTCTTTAAGCAAAATAATACCCCACGCCCCATTTTGTACGCACATAAACCGGTTCGCTCGGTACGCTCTCTATCTTTTCACGCAGTCTTCTGATATGTACGTCTACGGTTCTTACGTCTCCGGGATAATCGTTTCCCCATATCAGCTTCAACAATTCCTCCCTGCTGTAGACCTTACCGGGGTTTTTCATTAACAGCTCCAGCATTTCAAACTCCTTCGCGGTCAGATTGATTTCCCTGTCCTTAATGTAAACGCGCCTGCCGTCACATTCCAGACGCATATCGCCCTTTTCCACGACTCTGGAAGCCTCTTTCTCCCCGTTCTTTCTGCCGGTTCTGCGTATGATAGCCTTAATCCTTGCCTTGACCTCTAAAATATTAAAGGGCTTGGTAATATAATCGTCAGCGCCGTAGTCCAGTCCCAAAATCTTATCCATATCGTCGCCCTTGGCAGTCAACATCACAATAGGCACGCTGGAAAATTCGCGGATCTGCTGACATACCTCAAAGCCCGTCATCTTCGGCAGCATCACGTCCAGCAGAATCATATCATATTGATTCTTCTGCGCCAGCTCCAGGGCTTCCTCTCCGTCATAAGCGCAGTCCACTTCCATGCCGTCCTGCTCCAGACTGAACCGAATCCCCTTCACAATTAACTTTTCATCATCAACCACTAAGACCTTCTGACCCATTCTCTCCTACTCACCCCATTCATACTTTCGGATACGCCGGAAAACGCACTCCCACGCCCTTCGCGCTTTTCCTTCCTATCCTGTCGTAATACTGTCCTTTATCTTATCATAAGTACCCTGCTTGATACCGCTTACGTTCATAATATCCTCGACGGCCGCAAAAGCGCCGTGCTCCTGCCGGTAAGCGATAATCGCCGAAGCCCTGGCCGCTCCGATTCCCGGAATCTCGCACAGCTGCGACTCAGAGGCCGTATTGATATTAATTTTGCCCTCCGCAGAAACGCCGCTTTCCTCTTCCGCAGCGCCGCTGCCGTCTGCCTGTATGGAGCTTTCCGGAAATAAAATCCCTATTCTGCCCTGTGCCTCTACGGCAGCCGCACCGCCCTCCGTATCTCCGTCCTCCTGCGCCAGGGCTTCCACCTGGGCGATGGTAGGAATCATCAGCTGAACCTCATCAGGCAACTGCTGCGCCTGATTGACATAAGTTCTGTCCGCGTCCTCCGTAAAGCCGCCCGCCGCCTGTACCGCCTGATACACACGGCTCCCCGCAGGGAGCTCATACACCCCCGGCTCCTGAACTGCTCCGCAGACATGGATACAGATCACCGCCGGTTCCGTCCGGCTATCAGCCTCCTCCGCTCCAACTCCATCTGAAACGGCGTCAGTCCCTTCTACTCCCGACGCTGTCCCGCTCTGCGCTGCCCCGGCGTTGTCCCCGGTCTCTGCCCCAGCCCCAAGCCCTGTATCTGACTCTTCCGCGGCGGCTTCTTCTTCCCGCTGCGTCTCCTGCAGGGAAAATACCAGTTCTTCCTTTCTGGTACAGCCGCCGCACAGAATCGCCGCCACGGGTATACACAACAACGCCGCTTTCAGGGCGCAGCCTCTGGCGCGAGGCGTTTTGTTACTTTCTTTTCTTCGCATAGATTCCTTTCCGAATCCCTCTCGGATTCTCAAGGAAGCTCCCGCTATGCACTGTAGTTTCATTGTAAAATAAATTATAGTTTATGTCCACTTAAAAATGACAATTCCCAGAATTGCCACCGCCATTCCTATCATTTTACGCATCTCAAGAGGCTGTTTTTCTACGCCGAACAGTCCCAGAAGCTCTATCACATACGCCACAATCAACTGGGAAATGACGATCAGCATCACCGCCTTCGCCGACCCCAGAAGCGCCATACCCTGAATCACCGTATAGGTAATAAAAGCGCCGATGACGCCTCCTAAAAGCATATACTTGGGCTCCACCTTCCACAGGGAGGTAAAGGAAGAGCGATCCGTAATCAGCCACCCGGCCAGACAGACCAACAGCGCCGTAAACTGCACGAAAGCATTGGCGACCCAAATGCCCGATGTCTTCGTCACCTGTGTGTTAAATACGCCCTGAACGCTCATGAGCGCGCCGGATAATAATGCAATCAAAAATCCAAACATAAGATACCCCCGCTTTTTATGATATAAAAATTTTATGATAAAATAATACAAGACAGCCAAGCTGTCCTGTACTATTTTATCCATTCTTTATGCGGGATATGCAGATTTCCATCTCCTGTCACTCGGTTTCCGCTTCCGTACTTTCTTCCTCCGTACTTTCTTCCTCCGTATAGGCTTCCTCTGTCCCGGCTTCCTCCTCTTCGGTTTCCGCCGGCAGGTCGATATATTCCTCCGTATAGGCTTCGCCGACTACCTGCGACATGATTTTTTCCGACAACGCCTTCAAATCCTCATTGGCGTCGTCCCCGTCCCAAATCTTCGCAAAGGCAATCTCTAACTCTACCCAGAAATTACTGGTTTCAATCATCTTCGGCATCGGCACGGAATTTTTATATTCTTCCATATACGCCGCCGCATTGGGTTCTTCATAGGTCGTACCGCCCGCGTACACCGGCAGCTTTCCGGTCCTGCCCAGCAGGCTGTCCGTATCATATTCAGTCAGATATCTGGCAAAAGCATTGGCCGTTTCCTTCTGCACAGAATAACCGTTCACCACTACGCACTGGGTCACCGACAAAGACGCGGAACTCAGGGTTTCGCTTACGTCCGGCAGCCGGGAAATCCCATATTCATAATCAAAGCTTCCCTCCGCTTTTGCTTCCTCGATCTTAGTCAAAGCGTCCGAAGTCGCTACCGTATAAACGATTTTACCGTCCATAAAATCCTGTAGGACACTGTCATAACTGATTTCCTTAGTGTCTATGGAAAAGAACTGGTTCAAATCCTGATAAACCTGCATGCAGCGGATCGCGTCTTCATTATAGATATGGATCGAATCCGACTGATCTCCATCCACGCCGCCCACATCAATATGATCCCCTACAAAGAAATAATTATAAAAAATATCGGACACATCCCACTTAAAGACAGCTTCTACCTGCTCCGGCGCGTCATATCCATCCGCAAAGGACAAAATATCATCGATGGTACTCGGCAACGCCTCCTCCGCCTTCGCCACAATCGCTTCCTCCGTAACGGCGCTTTGCGTATCGTCAGTCTCCAAAGCGGCTTCCGACGACTCATTGGCATCCCCGGATATCTGTTCGCTTTCGTCCGCGTCGGCTGTTTCCAGCTCCGTTTCCCCGCTGTCCGCCAATGCCTGCGCTTCTTCCCCCATAGCCAGATCAGCCTCCGCCTCAAGCTGCGCCCTGGCCCAATCCTCCAGATAAGTCCTGTTATAGAGAAAGCAACTGGTCTCAAAGTAAAAGGGATAGGCGATCTGTTTGCCCTGATAGGTCACCGCGTGAATCGCGGCCTCCGGAAAAATATCCTGCATGGGCGTCTCGTCCTCCGGTATCTGCACCTCGCTGGCCAGTCCCGCCAGATACGCCTTTTCCAAAGAATCATTGCTGACAATATACAGATCCGGCGTCTCGTCGCTGTGCAGGGATGCCTGATTGATGGTTTCCAGATATTCCAGCCCCGATGTATAGACGGGAACCACCCTCACCTCATCCTGATATTCGCTGTAGGATACCGCCACGCTGTTCAGATAATCCGTCAGCGCTTCGTCCGTGTACCATAAGTATAAGGTTTCCCTATGCCCGAAGAGAGAATCGTCCTCCCCTTCGGTTTCTTCCGTCCGGTAAATCGCCATTCCGGCTTTGCCGGCAGCATAGACGCCGCCAGCCAGCAGCGCGATCGCCAGAATCGCGATAAATCTCTTTTTTAGAGCCACTCTTTGATCTCCTTCTTCTTTCCGTCCCGGCTGCATCAGCCATACACTTCGCCGATACTCTCCCGTAAAATAACCATCATGTCATCTACATGCTCTTTCGTAATCACAAGGGGCGGCACAAAACGGATAATATTCGTTCCGGCGTTGATCAGAATCAGCCCCTTATCCATGGCTTTGACAATCACATCGCCTACCGCCCGGTCAAACACAAGCCCCTGCATCATGCCCAAGCCCCGTCTTTCCTGAACGCAGTCAAATTCCTGTACCATCTCCTCCAGCCGTCCGCCCAGATAATCCCCTACTGTGCCGACATTGTCCAGCACCTTCTGTCGTTCAAACAAATCGATGACCTTGCAGATAGCGGCGCAGGCCAGAGGATTACCGCCGTAGGTGGTGCCGTGATCTCCCGCCGCAAGGGAATGGGCGCCCACCTTTTCCGTCATCAGAAAAGCGCCTACGGGTACGCCGCAGCCCAACGCCTTGGCTGTGGTCATAACGTCCGGTTTCATTCCATATCTCTGCCATGCGTACATGGTTCCGGTACGCCCCATGCCACACTGGATTTCATCCAGAATCATCAGAATATCTCTTTCGTCGCACAGCTTCCTGACCTTCCGCATGAACTCCTCCGTAGCGGGATAGATGCCGCCCTCGCCCTGCACGGTCTCAAATAAAATCCCACAGGTCTTATCCGTAACCTGCGCTTCCACGCTTTCAAAATCATTCAACCGGGCGAAACGGATATTGCCGATTCCCGGTTCAAAAGCCTCGCGGTAATGGGGATTGCCCGTAACAGACAATGCTCCCATGGTTCTGCCGTGGAAGGAATGATCCATGGCGATAATCTCATGATCCGTGCAGCCGTCCTTTAACCAGGCATACTTCCTGGCCGTCTTAATAGCTCCTTCCACCGCCTCCGCGCCGCTGTTCGTAAAAAAGACTCTGTCCATACCGGATATCTTCTGAAGCTTCTTCGCCGCCTCAATCGCCGGAAGATTATAATAATAATTAGAGGTATGGATAAGCTTGTCAATCTGCTCTTTCAAAGCGTCGTTGTATTCCTGATGATGATACCCTAAGGCAAAAACGGCGATACCGGATACAAAATCCAGATATTTCTTGCCGTCCATATCATAGAGATATACGCCTTCCCCTCTCTCCAATACCACCTGATAACGGTTGTAGGTATGTAATAAGGCTTTCTCCGCCTCGTCAATATAATTCTGCATTGCAGCGCTCATGGGAATTCCCCGCCTTTCTCTCAAGCTAACTTATCATAAGGTTTCGTGGTTGGCAATAATAGCCGTTCCAATACCGTGGTTGGTGAAAATCTCCAACAGCAGACAGTGGAGGATACGCCCGTCCAGAATATGAACCCTGTTGACGCCCCCCTTGATGGCGTCCGTGCAATTACTCAGCTTAGGCAGCATACCGCCACCGATACAGCCGCTGGCAATCAGTTCCTCCGCCTGCGCCGCCGTCAGTCTGGAAATAAAGCTTGACTTATCATTGATATCCCGGTACAGGCCCTCGATATCCGTCAGGAACACCAGCTTATCCGCGCCTACCGCCTTGGCGATGGCGCAGGCCGCGTCATCCGCGTTGATATTATAGGTGTTATACTGCTCGTCCAGCCCTATGGGCGCTACAATAGGCAGGAAATCCTTTTCCAGCAGATCGTAAAGGAGCTTTGGCTCGACCTTTTTAATGTCGCCTACGAAGCCGATATCCTGACCGTCCGCATATTTCTTATCGCACTGCAGCAGCCCGCCGTCCTTGCCGCTGACTCCCACGGCTTTTACGCCCAGCTCTCCCACCATACGCACCAGGTTCTTGTTGACCTTATTCAGAACCATCTCCGCAATTTCCATGGTCTCCTCGTCCGTCACACGGAGCCCGTTTACAAATCTGGCTTCCTTGCCGACCTTACCAACCCAGCGGCTGATTTCCTTACCTCCGCCATGCACGATAATAGGCTTGAAGCCTACCAGCTTCAAAAGTGTAACGTCCTTAATGACATTCTTCTGCAATTCCTCATTGCTCATGGCGCTGCCGCCGTATTTGACAACGATAATCTTACGGTTGAACTTCTGAATATAAGGAAGCGCTTCTATCAGTACCTCCGCTTTTGCCAATACTTTATCCATTTCCTTTTGTTCCATATTCTTCCTCATTTCCCCGGAGCCTTCCTATAGCTGGCACAAGCCCGCCCTTAACTCCTGTAATCCGCATTAATCTTCACATAATCGTAGGTTAAATCACAGCCCCATGCCGTGGCCTGCGCCTCGCCCATTTTCATATCCACAATCACCCGCACCTCCGGCGACGACAGAATCTCTGTGGCTTCCGCCTCATCATAATCTGTCAGCATGCCGCCTTTACAGATCTGTATCCGTTTCTGGTCATTTTCACAGAACAGTTCTACCTGGGCGGGATCAAAATCCACGCCGGAATACCCCAGCGCGCACATGATTCTGCCGATATTGGCGTCGTGCCCGTAAATCATGGCTTTGGTCAGGCTGGAGCACACTACGGACTTGCTTAAGGTTCTCGCATTTTCCTTCGTATCCGCGTGGATCACCTTCGTCTCAAACAAAGCGGTAGCCCCCTCGCCATCTCCCGCCATCATCTTGGCAAGCGTTGTGTCTATGTAGCGCAGAGCCTCTTTAAATTTGGCATAATCCTCATTCTTCTCCGTAATCCTCGGATTGCCCGCCAGAGAGTTGGCAAGGACTACCAGCGTATCGTTCGTCGAGGTATCGCCGTCTACGGAAATCATATTAAAGGTATCCTGTACGTCCTCCCTCAAAGCCTCCTGCAGCAGTTCTTTGGAAATCGCGATATCAGTCGTCACAAAGCCCAGCATAGTGCCCATATTAGGGTGAATCATGCCGGAGCCCTTGCACATTCCGCCGATGGTCACGGTCTTACCGCCAAGCTCGATCTGTACCGCCGCCTGCTTGGAAATCCTGTCGGTAGTCATAATCGCTTCCGCCGCAGATGTGCCTGCCGCCAACGTATCCGTCTTGTCCGCCGCCAGCTTCTCTATGCCTGCCTCGATTCTGTCCATTGGGAGCTGCCAGCCGATCACGCCGGTAGACGCCACAAGCACCGCGTCTTCCGATATTCCCAGTACCTTAGCCGCCTTGGCCGCAGTCTGCTTACAACACGCGTATCCCTGGCCGCCGGTACAGGCATTGGCAATTCCCGCATTGACCACCACCGCCTGCACCGCCGGAGAATGGCTGACTACCTCCTTATCCCACAGCACCGGCGCGGCCTTTACCACATTACCGGTAAACACGCCCGCAGCTATACAGGGCGCCGCGCTGTATACCATCGCCATATCCTTTCTGTTCTGATATTTAATGGCGGCTTCCACGCCCGCAGCCTCAAAGCCCTGCGCCGCAGTAACGCCTCCTTCTATAATATTCATGATGAAACCATTCCTTTCTTCCCGCTTTTACGCATACTTCCACGGGATCACAACTATTAATCAATATACAATAAAACAGAAGGAATTGCAAGTGCAATTTTATTCACATTTTGTTTTATTTTATACATATTATTTGCTTTATTATGCATAAAATAGGATTTTCAGGTGAATACTTATTCACCTTATCCCGCTGCACCCATTCTCTCCGCGCAAAACGGCGCGGCTCCATGGTTCCCCAACGAAGCCGCGCCGTCAATTGGCTGCCTGTTCTTTTATACCTTAAATCTGCCTACTGTGGTGTGAAGCTGTTCCGCAATATCCCTGTTGCCGTTTGCTTCCTCCTCAATATTTTTCATGCCCTCGGTAAGATCGGCGGAAATCTCGGCAACGTTCGTGATGCCGCCGGTACTCTCATCTACCGCCGTGTGAACCACGCTGACGGATTCATAAATATGGTTCATACTGCCGTTGAGGCTCTTGATCTCCTCCGCAAATCCCTGTAACACCTGATTCAGATGCGCTACATCCTTTTCATAATTCATGCTGTTGTCCAAAAGCTCGTTATACCCCGCCATGGTTTCCTGCTCCAAAAACTGCAGCATATCGTTGGCCTCCAGCGCCAATTCATTGACCGCTTCGATGACGATGCCGCTGACACGGCTGATCTCCGTGGCGGCTTCCTCGGAATGGGCTGCCAGCGTACCGATTTCGTCCGCCACTACCGCGAAGCCTCTTCCTGCTTCTCCCGCCCGTGCCGCCTCGATGCTGGCATTTAAGGACAACAGGCTCGTCTGCTTGGTAATGCTGATAATCTCATCTGTCAGGCTGTTGATCTGCTCTACCGCTTTGGACTTTCCAATCTTATCCTGAACCGCCGTACTCATCTCTGCGGCCCGCTGTTTCGCGTTCTGCTGCGCCTGCTGGGCATGGTTGTAAAGTTCCCGCGCCCTGTCGGCAATCTTCTCCGCGGAGCCGCTCTCGCTGACCGCCTTATCGGTAATCTCGCCGGTAATACTGGAAATCTCATTAATGGAATCGTTGACCTGCTCCAGCGAAGCGTTCGTCTCCTCCATGGCGGCGCTCATCTCTTCCATAGAGCTTGACACGTCGCAGATATTGCCCTGCGCCTCCGACAGTTGTTGTGCCACCAGTCTGGAGGAATTGTTGAGTTCTACGGAATTATCCGTAATTTGCAGCATCATAGCCCGCATATATTCCAGCAGCTTATTGATATTGTCCGCAATCAGCTCCAGCTCGTCCCCTGAGGTAACCTGCAGCGTTCTTGTCAAGTCCCCCTCGTTGTGCACCAGATCATATATTTTATCATTTACTGCCTCCAGATTCCTCTTAATGCCGCTCATAATCACAAACAATAACACCAGCGCCGCCACAAGGCAGACGGCGGAAATCTCGAAAATACTATTCGTCGTGCTGTTAAGCCGTTCCGTAATGCCCGCGGCGTCGTAATCGCTCCCCAAGATTCCCACGACCTGCCCCTGGCTGTCCGTAATAGTCTTATACACGGTAATCAGATCGCCGTCCTCCGTGGAATCTATGTAATCCTGTACATATTCGCCGCCCGCAAACACATCGGCCAGCTCCTCATAGGATACTTCAAAAGCCTCTCCCGGCATATTCTGCCCCTGGGATTCGTCCGCGTCGACGCCATAATAAACCGTTCCATTTTCCTCATACAAGGTATACAGATACTTAATGCCGCACCGGTCTCTCGCTTCCCGCATGGCGGCGAGCATCTGCTGATACTCCTGCGTTTCCTCAGACCCGGCTCTGATCTGTCCTATCAGATCTCCATCCACCGCAGACAGGGACATGACCGCCGCCATATCCGCTTCTTCCACCCCCATGGCCACCATGCCGTAATAAACGTGGCGGTAAGAATTCAGTCCCAATATCACGCATACGACGATAATCAGTATGGTGCTTGGAATCAGTATTTTCGTCCGAATACTGAGTTTTCTGGTTTTTGCCTTCGTTTTTTGCTTCCCATCTTCCATATTCCGTTGTCCTTCGCCTTTCTTTCAGCGCCCAGCGGGTCGCCTACGTGCTATAAAATCATTATAGGACTTTTTTACTATAGAATCAACTTTTTCTTCTCCTCCAGGACACCCCCTAAGACCCTGGAAAACCCTTCCTGCCCTCACATTTTGTACACATCCCATTCATATTTTTAACACATTTGCTGTCTATACTATGGCGATAGGCATAAGAAATCCATTCTGTAGCTGCCTATGAGACCGACAACAGGAAAGGAATCATTTCAGATGAAAAGAAAATTATGTAAACTCTGTGGCGTTATGATCAGCGCCGCCCTCCTCTTCTCCGGCTGCGGTGCGTCCGAATCCGGCGCCGATACAGACAACGCTGCTTCCACCGAGGAACAGACTGATCTGCCAGAAGATGGCGAAGACCCTTCCAATGGAGCTCCCGATCAGGCTCCGCCTGACGATAACGGCTCCGGCGGCACGGATGCACCCGACAAACCGGAGGGCGATCCCCCCGACGGAGAAGGCGGGCCTGGCGGCAATGGAGGCCCCGGCGGAGGCGGCGGACAGTCTGCCCCCGAAGCTTATAACGCAGTAAACAGTTATACAGAAAATGCTTCTGTCACAGGGAAGACTATTATCTCCACCGGTACAGACGCAAATGCCGTGCTGGTTGAAAACGGCGCGCAGGTATCCCTTACCGGCGTCACGGTAGACCGCAGCTCTTCCGACAGCACCGGCGGCGATTCCTCCAGCTTCTACGGCGTAGGAGCCGCTATTCTTGTAACCGACGGCAGCCTCACCGTGACAGACAGCACGATTACCTCCGACGCGGCAGGCGGCGCGGGCGTTTTTGCCTATGGAAGCGGCACAGCCAGCGTATCCGATACCACCATTACCACCACGCAGGATACCTCCGGCGGTATCCATGTAGCCGGAGGCGGTACGTTATACGCCTCCAACCTGACCGTTGACACCAGCGGAGAATCCTCCGCCGCCATACGAAGCGACCGGGGCGGCGGCATTATGACCGTTGAGGGCGGAACCTATACCTCCCATGGAACAGGCTCCCCCGCCGTCTACTGTACCGCCGATATCTCTGTTTCTGACGCGGTGCTGACTGCAACGGGGTCAGAAGCGGTCTGTATCGAAGGGCTCAATTCCCTTTCGCTGACGGACTGCGAGGTGACCGGCAGCATGGCCGACAATGAACAGAACGACTGTACCTGGACGGTTATCCTCTATCAGAGTATGTCCGGCGACTCCGAGATCGGTAACAGTACCTATGAGATGACCGGCGGAAGCCTCACCTCTACCAACGGAGGACTTTTCTACACCACCAATACAGAAAGCACCTTCTATCTGTCCGGCGTGGAAATCACTCCCGCCTCCGAGCAGGATTTCTTTCTGAAATGCACCGGCAACAGCAATGCCCGCGGCTGGGGAACAAGCGGCGAAAACGGCGCTGACTGCACCTTTACCGCCGATGGCCAGGAAATGACAGGGAACATTGTCTGGGACAGCATCAGTACGCTGGATTTCACCATGCAAAACGGCAGCGCCCTGACCGGCGCTTTTGTACAAGATGAAAGCAATGCCGGAAACGGCGGCGACGGATACGCAAGCCTCACCATCGACGAGGATTCTGTCTGGATCGTAACAGGCGACAGCGTCCTTACTTCCCTGTACTGTCAGGGCTCCATTACCGATGAGAACGGCCAGACGGTAACCATTCAGGATACGTCCGGCAAGGTATTAGAAAAAGGAGACGGCAGCTATACGATTACCGTCTCCGAATATCAATAAATTAGTATCATTCCATTAAAAAGCAGGATCAAACGAAACGGGGGATTATCGGTTGAACGCCGTAATATTTGCTTCATTCAGCGTAAAATCGTAGTAATTTAAATCTTCCCGCTTCGTCCAGCCAATCCGCCTCCAGAACGCGTTGCCGATATCATTGGCTGTAAAAGCAATCAGCGACACCTTATTGATCTGTTCCTTCTTTAGCGCCTCCATGCAGAACACCACCATCGCCTTGCCGATTCCCCGCATACGGTAATTCTCCGATACGCATACATGGTACAGGCAGCCGCGCCTACCGTCATGGCCGCACAGAATCGCCCCAACGATTCTGCCGTCCTCCACAGCCACCACGCTGGTGGTGGGATTTCTCTGTAAAAAGTGCGCAATTCCTTCCCTGGAATCGTCGATGCTTCGGATAGCAAATCCTTTAATCGTCAGCCAAAGCGCCCTGACCCCGTCGTAATCCTCTATTGTCATCGTGCGTACCATAACCTGGTATCCTCGTCTTTCCCAATATCATTTCCCTGTTCATCCAAAGGCAGAAGGGACGGCCTAATATCCCATAACCCCCTCTATGGACTCGTCGTTCTCTATCCATTCCCGCACCGGAATCTTACGGTATTCATCTTCCGTATCCCTGATATAAACTGTCTCGATTCCCGCATTGATAATCTGTCTCTTACACATAGAGCAGCTGCAGGAATTTTTAACATATTCTCCCGTATCCGCTTCCACGCCTACCAGATACAAGGCGCTGCCAAGCATCTTATCCCTGGAAGCGCTGATGATGGCGTTGGCCTCCGCGTGTACGCTTCTGCACAGTTCATAACGCTCGCCTCTCGGAATCGCTTTCTTAATGCGGATACATTCGCCGATGTCGGTGCAGTTCTTCCTGCCTCTGGGCGCACCCACATATCCCGTGGAAATCACCTCGTCATTTTTTACAATCACCGCCCCGTAATGACGCCTTAGGCAAGTGGAACGCTGAGCCACCATCTTTGCCAGATCTAAATAATAGTTGACCTTATCCCGTCTCTCCATATCCACATTCCTTTCCTTCCAGACATGCTTTCCCGCAAAAGCCTCCATAGCCCTTATGGGAACATGGGCACCATTTCCAAGCCCTCACATTCCCGCAGTCCAAACATCAGATTCATATTCTGTACCGCCTGTCCCGCAGCGCCTTTTACCAGATTATCAAGCGCCCCCATCATGATGATGCGTCCGGTTCTTTCGTCGATCACAAAATTCACATCAACGTAGTTGCTGCCCTCTACCCATTTCGTTTCAGGGCAGACGCCTTTTTCCAGAACCCGGACAAATCTTTCTTCCTTATAATATCGGTCATAGACCGCTTTAATCTCCTCATAGGAAGGCAGCCCCATACTGCCGTCTGCTTTTCTGACCTGCCTGAGCGCAGCATATTCCGTCACCAGAATCCCTCTGTTCATAGGTACCAGATGGGGCGTAAAATTCACCAGAATCTCCCTGCCCGCCGCATAGCCAAGCTGCTCCTCAATCTCCGGCGTATGCCTGTGCCCTGCCACGCCGTAAGCCTTAATATTCTCATTCACTTCACAATACAGGTTCGGAAGCTTCGCGCCGCGCCCCGCGCCGGAGGTTCCGCTCTTGGCGTCGATAATCAGCGTATCGGGGTCGATCAGTCCCTCCTTTACCAGCGGATAGGCGGTCAGAATCGAACAGGTCGTATAACAGCCGGGATTGGCCACAAGCCTTGCCCTTTTTACCTCTTCTCTGTTAATCTCACAAAGCCCATAGACCGCTTCTGCTATGTACTGGGGCGACTGGTGCTTAATCCCATACCATTTTTCATAAACCGCCACATCTTTGATCCGGTAATCCGCGCTTAAATCAATGACCTTCGCCTTAGATAAAATATCTTCCTTCATCATGGACGCGCAAAAGCCCTGGGGAGTGGCCGTAAAAATCACATCTACCTGTCCCGCCAACGCTTCCATATTATCATCCAGGCACACGTCCTCCACGATCTGAAACATATTCCGGTAGACTTCCGCATATTTCTGATCTATATAGCTTCTGGAGCCATACCACTTGATCTCCGCTTCCTTATGCGCCGTCAGGATTCTGACTAACTCCGCCCCCGCATAACCGGTTGCTCCTATAATACCTACTTTCATCAATGCAGTCCTCGTTTCTATGTTGTTATAACCAGCAGGCGCCTGTGAGCATCGCTCTAACTGTATGCTTTCTCTTCCCTCCACTACGCCGTGCATCATTCGAGAACCTTCGGTTCTCTCATTCACGGGCTTCGCCCTATATTCGCTCAGAAGATAAAATTCGCCTGTGAGCATCGCTCTAACTGTATGCTTTCTCTTCCCTCCACTACGCCGTGC
>JAJQIK010000040.1:46037-51932 GCA_021199255.1 Clostridiales bacterium
ACGGGCTTCGCCCTATATTCGCTCAGAAGATAAAATTCGCCTGTGAGCATCGCTCACGTCGAATTTGATCTTCTGAGCGAATGCACGGCTCATTGCCTACGCGGACATTATATCATGTGGGGGCGGGTCTGACAAGCAAGACGCCGGGCGGGGCGCTTGCGTCCCGCCTTGTATAACCATACACCACGCATGCATAATATGCAATCATTTTTTCTGGATTATGCACAAAAAATAGAATTATTCATTAAAATATGCATAAATTTGCACTTGCATTATGACTTGTCTTGTTGTATATTGTTTTAAGGACATCACCATTACATAATCAATATACGTATTAAAACGGAGGAATCAATCATGAAAGAAAAAGTTATTCTTGCTTATTCCGGCGGACTTGATACCACGGTTATCATTCCCTGGTTAAAAGAAAATTTTGATTACGAGGTTATCTGCGTGTGCGGAAACTGCGGCCAGGCAGAGGAGCTCGACGGCCTTGAGGAACGCGCTTTATCCAGCGGCGCTTCCAAGCTTTATATCGAAGACCTGACGGACGAGTTCTGCGACGACTTCATCGTACCTTGCGTACAGGCGCACGCGGTTTACGAAAACAAATATTTACTGGGCACTTCCATGGCAAGGCCTGTTATCGCCAAGAAATTAGTCGAAATCGCCCGCAAGGAAGGCGCTACCGCTATCTGCCACGGCGCTACGGGTAAGGGCAACGACCAGATTCGCTTCGAGCTGGGTATCAAAGCGCTGGCTCCTGATCTTAAGATTATCGCTGCATGGAGAAATGAGAAGTGGAACCTGAATTCCCGTGAAGAAGAGATTGAATACTGCCGCCAGCACGGCATTAACTTACCCTTCTCCGCAGACAACAGCTATAGCCGCGACCGCAACCTGTGGCACATCAGCCATGAGGGCCTGGAACTGGAAGACCCTGCCAACGAACCTAATTATGAGCATTTATTAGTACTTGGCACCACTCCTGAAAAGGCTCCTGATGAGGGCGAATATGTTACCATGACCTTTGAAAAAGGCGTTCCGACTTCCGTCAACGGCAAGAAGATGAAGGTTTCCGAAATCATCGCCGTTTTAAACGAATTAGGCGGCAAACACGGCATCGGCATCATAGATATCGTAGAAAACCGTGTGGTCGGCATGAAATCCCGCGGCGTTTATGAAACTCCCGGAGGAACCATTCTTTATGAAGCGCACCAGCAGTTGGAAGAGCTGATCCTTGACCGCGATACCTATGCGCTGAAACAGGATATGGGAAACAAATTTGCCCAGATCGTATACGAGGGCAAATGGTTTACCCCTCTCCGCGAAGCGGTACAGGCATTTATTGAATCCACACAGCAGTATGTGACCGGCGAAGTAAAATTCAAGCTTTACAAGGGCAACATCATCAAAGCGGGCACGACTTCCTCATACACGCTGTATAACGAGAGTATCGCGTCCTTTACAACCGGTGATTTATACGATCACCACGACGCGGAGGGCTTTATCAACCTGTTCGGCTTATCCAGTAAGGTCCGCGCCATGAAAATGCAGGAAAACGGCGTAAAATTGATTTAATCCTTACAGCAGGACGACAATGGCAATATTTAAAACAGTATCAAAAAAGAATGTCCCGGATTTTTTCAGGACATTCTTTTTTTTTCATTTTCTGTATGCTATGATATTATTATGAACGCTATTCATTTACTTATATTTTATTTTATTATCATAAATTTAGTCAGCTTTATCGCCATGGGCGCGGATAAGCGAAAAGCCCAAAAGCATACCTGGCGTATCCCGGAATCCACGCTTTTTGTGCTGGCCATCATCGGCGGCAGCATCGGCTCGATTGCCGGCATGCACCTTTTCCGCCACAAAACCAGACACTGGTACTTTCTGTACGGAATGCCCGCGATTCTGATTGTGCAGCTTTTTCTGGTGCTCATGCTGATATTTTCGCCTATTGAATTTCTGGTGCTATAATATATCGGGGCGCGCCCTAAGGCATCCTGGAAGCACCGGACAAAGGGGGCTGCCAAAGCTTAAGCCCTGCGGCCATAAATACCGCGCTTTTGTGAAGCAATGTGTAAAAATTGCCAGAGAATAGAAAGGACAACATGTTATGCATATTGCAGTATGTGATGATAACGTAGCCGACAGAAAACAGATGGAACGCCTGTTACAGCGCTCCTCCGACCGGAGAATCCAGACCACCGGCGTCTTTTATATTGATTCCTACGGCAACGTGGAGGCCGTTATGCGCTCTCCCATGTTGTATGACGCCTTTTTTATCGACATGACGAGCGGCTCTGTGAACGGATTCCAGCTTGCGCGCAAGCTGATCGACGCGGGCGTGACCGCCCCTATCGTCCTGTGTATCTCTACCATCGACTATCCCGCCATTATCGAAGCGGCCATCACAGAGGTTCCCAGCGATGGAATCGAAAATTCCAACCATGATATTCTGCGCAGGCAGTTAAAAACGCAGATTCGTTTCCTGCATAAGCAGATCAAAACCGACGAGCTGGAAGAAATGCTGGACTATTGTCTTCAGATTAAAGCCAGTACAATTCCCACCATTGAGCTTCGGGGGGAAAAGGATACCCTCTACGTCTATGAAGATGAAATTATGTACGCTGAAAAGGAAGGAAACTATTCCCACGTGACGCTTACCGAATCCCGTTCGATTGATATTCTGGGTTCCATTACGAATCTTTATTCCCAGATTGCTGGCTTTGAACATTTTATCCTGATTTCTGAACAGGTTTTTGTTAATATTTCTTTTGTGGCAAAGCTTTCCCTGCTGAAGCTTGTGATGAACAACCAGCACCGCTTTACGGTATCGCCCTTTATCCTTCCCACATTAAAAAAGGCGCTTGAAGACTATCAAAGCGCCCTTTAATGCAGTAACTCTGCGGCTACAAAGTCACGACAATGCCGCCGTCGTTGGCATACATACTGCTGACCCCCGCCGTGTCCATAATCACCACATCTCGGTAGGAAGCCCTCTTCTCCATCAGCCCGCGCATATATTCCGCGCGTTCCGGGCAATTACAGTGGGAAATCATTAAAGTCCGCTCCTGCGGTTCCGCCACGTCCGCCACAATACCGTCCGCCATCTTGGCAAGAGCCTTGTGAATACCGATTGCCTGGCCTTTCTGCTCAATCACGCCCAAATTGCCTACCATAACCGGCTTAATATTCAGGGTGGACACCACCAATGCCTTCACACCGCTGAGCCTGCCGTTCTTACGAAGCGTTTCCAGATTATCCAGAACAAAATAGGTGCGCATCCTGCGCTTAAATTTCTCGATTCGGGCTACGGTCTCCTCAAAATCCAGCCCCGCCTCCTTATATTCCATAATCTTCATGGCGATCTGGGTTTCCCCGCAACTGGCGGATTCAGAATCTACTACATGAATTTTCTTAGCGCCATATTTCTCTTCATAGAGACTTTTTCCCAATTCGGCGCTGTTATAACTGCCGCTCAGATGGGAGGAAAGCGTCACCACATAAATCTCCTCCGCCTCGTCATGGTAAGCCTCCCGGAATCCCTCCGGCGACGGACAGGAGGACTTCGGACAGGTGGGGCAAGCCGCCACCTTACTCAAAAACTCCTTCTGATTAAAATTCGCGTCGTCCAATACCTCATAATCGCCCACCACCAAGGTCAGCGGAATAATCTGAAACCTGCCGTCATTGCGATATTGCTCCGGCAGCTCACAACAACTGTCAACCACAATTTTATAACTCATAAAGCCTCCATAACCATTCAATGTAGTTTTCGTTACTACCTATGATAACATGGGTCATAATATGTTGTAAATAGTATTTCCACATTTTCCTGACAATCCTGACAATTACCCCATGAAACTACCCCGTTCGCTTCAAAATATGCTATACTATGTACACGGCGGCTTAAAGCCTCATTTTATAAAAATCAGAAAGGCTGTGGTTAGGGTATGATTGCTCTGAAAATAACAAATGTAAAACAATTTATGGGAAGATTGCTGGCCGGAGAAGATTTTGATTCCTTTCTCTTAGAAGAGGCCGTGATTCGAACTTACAATACCTTTATGATAGACGGGCATCAGAATCAGGATTTCTATTCCTCACAGGAATGGGAGGACAAGCAGATACGCCCCTATGATTTTTCTACCTGGAAAACCATCCGCCCTATCTGCTTCGATCTTATCAAGGGCAAACAGACTCCCGCTTCCTTCCATTTCGTACTGCACCTGATGCCGGAGTATACGGCGTCCATTCTCCGCAGGGGGGATACCGCGGTGAGCGGGCCGCAAATCAAGGCGTTTGTTCTGAATATTAAATACGACGGCACCACCCTCACCTTAGTAACCGGCGCCGCCCTGCACACCTTTGTGCCGGATAAAACCCCCGACAGCCTGTGGGATCAGGCAGTCTGCGAATTTTTAACCAAAAGAGAAATCGCGTATGAGAAGCTGTAAGTTTTCTCCAGCATATCATACGCACTCGAACAAACTTCTTTGCATCGTTTCTGGTAATCCCTGAAACGCTCCAACATACTGCGAATCTTCTTACAAGGAAATTCTGCACATAGGAGCGCGTATCCCCATGTGGAGCCAAAATTCATTCAGGTTTCCACCTTTATGGTCGAACATTCATTTACTTTTTCAAAACCAAGCTTAACCGCCAATCTGGCAGATGCAGTATTTTGAGAATGACAAGCCCATACCGGTCTTTTATTTTGCCCCAGCGTATATTTATCATTGCCTTAGAAACTATCGTCGCCAAACCCATTCCGCGATATTTTTCGCTTGTTTCAACCCCCAATGTCTATTTCTCTTTCGCTGATTGCAGCGGAAAATGCCCATGCAGCAATATTATCATTTATCACAATACAATATCCCTTACCTTTCAGAAGAAAATCTTCCGCATTGTCCCATGAGAAGGCAGAGATAATCTTCCCTTTCATTTTTCTAGTTTCACTAATACCAATTGTTTTCAGTGTATAATTACCAGATACAAATACTGGCTCGGCGTTATCATTGTATTCAAAAAGCATCTCCGCTCCATAATAATATTTTCCTTACGGATGAAAAACCTCATCATATTTTCCAGAAACAAAAGCAAAACCGCAATAATGCCAAAACAGCGCCGCTTTACAATCTATTGCCTGTTTTGCAAATATCTCTCCCCGCTGATATGACTGGACGATAGAAAGAGGATAAACATTTCCGCATTTGCAATCATCAGCAAAATCCATAAAATCAACATAATGTATTGATTCAATCCGCTTCACCAGCATACATCTATCTGCACGTTGTCTTTGATACAATCTACATACCCGCCATCTGTCCAGAATGAGCCGAAAAAGGCTTGATTTCTGGACATTTTTGCTCGTACTGCTGCCTGCATCGGCTCACTCCTTTCTGCCATTCCCGGCTGGTGATGTCTGTTCCCGACTTTTTAACTTACCCCGCAAATCTGGTGGACGAGGAATAATTAAAAAGTGTGAGGGAAAATTAAAAGGTTCTACTTGCTGAGTGTTTCTATCATCCTGTTCAGAACGGCATTAAGTTGACCTGACTCAAGCCTCCGCATCAAGGAACCGTTCGCAAAATGGTCTTCACGAAGCAACATGGTGAGAAGAGCCGTGGCAAGCTCATAGTCGGCCTCTGGTAGCCGCTCCAGTTCCTTGTCACAGTTAATAGGCTCCGTTGTCATGTAATCACCGTAATCATATTTCATGTCGTCCATTTCTTCGAGGAGACTGTAATACAGTTCCTCCGTGTTGGGATGGTCAATTGCATATTGAATTTTTTTGATTTTTTCTTTGTTTGTCATATGCGAGACTCCCTTCATCAAACATCTATCCACAAGATAAAATCCAGTTTCTTCACATCCGTAAGCCCT
>JAJQIK010000056.1 GCA_021199255.1 Clostridiales bacterium
GTGCCATAACATCCTCTCCTGTAAAATATATTGTATATTTTATATAACAGTTTTTAATGCTGTTGTCAAGTGTTTTTATTAAATTTGATACATTTTTATCATTATTTTTAAAGATTGATTGTTTTTAATGAATTACGCAAGAATACATGGGAGTCCTGTTCTGAATCTTCAGGAATTTTGGAACGGGAATATCCTATGACGATATAGAATTTCCGTTCTCGGAGACGTAAAAGAAGTAAAAAAGAGTTGTGAGCACAGACTAACTAATAGAGTTGCTGCTCAACAAAATGGACAGCCAAATGAAGGTATAATTAGCAAGGGGTAAAAGGTAACTTCAAGATTGACTGTAAGAATAGATTACTGGCGGTCGCAAATTGAGACCGCCCTGTATTAGTATTTGATTAATTTTGAATTATAAGACCAGCGCAACCCGTGCAAAGGGTAACAAATATCGGAATGGCATTTTTCAATTTTATTCGAGGAGCAAATGTTGCCGTTACACTTGCAATTATCCGCAAAATAAGTGGTACAATTAACTTCATTTACTGCATTTATTATAGTTTTAAGCGCATTTTTGTAATTTTCGGGGTATTGTTTCCTGCCCTGTATGGTATCTCGTCCCCAAGCGAATACTACGTCATAACCTGAAATTAGCTTTTTTATTCCGTCGATATTTGATTTCATAATTTTTTCGTAGTCGGGGTTTGCATAAAAATACTGTATATCGGTTGCTTTTGTAGCACGCATAGGAAATAAATTTACCACGATAACTCCGCTATAACCGTTGTTATAAGCAACGTTGCATACCTTAAGTATGGTCATATCGCACACGTTGCTACTTGCGCTACTTGGATTTTTCATAATAACAGCCAAATTGTTATCCGATGCGGCAAGGCTTGTTAAAAAAGGTATATATAGCGAAAATCTGAATTTATTTTCTCTATCAGAATTTTCTTTAATGTTTGTCAATATCAACAAAGTTCGGGTAAGATATTGTTTTTCCAATATATGTATCCATTATTTTACCTCAAGTATCTAATAAAGGCGAAGCCGTCTTGATCTGTGCGGGAATCGCGCCTTGAGCGGACGCGCACGGTTGACAGCCCAAGCCGAGGGCTGTCAAGTCGACGGTAGAACCCGTCGACCAAGCCTCCCCTCGATTCCCGCATACTTAGTATAAAAACAAGCAATCGCCAATGATGGTGATTGCTTGTTTTGGTGAACCCGTTGATGTTAAAGGCGAATTATTTACCTGTTCAAGCGTTACTGTTTTAGACTGGCTTTTATAATTAAATGTAATTACAAAGTAGTCGTCGTAAAGATAAATGCTGTTTACAAAGCCGTCTATAAGCCGCTGTTTGTCCTGCTGTTTATTTAAATCTAATTGCTTGTAAATACCTAAAGCATATATTATCTGCTCTTTCGTTAAAACGGGATTTTTTATTTTAGATTGATACAACTCCGTTTCCAAATTGCTTTTCTGTTCTTCAAGTTCGTCCAGCAATTTTTTAGTTTCTGAAGAGAATATGCCCTGTGCTATTGCTTCCGCTATATTGCGTAGCTTTTTACATACTTCATCGTATTGTGTTTGTAAAGCCATTGTTGTGTTGCTTTCCGCCGTTTGTAATTCATATATTCTATCTGCAAGCTCTTCAATAATATCCTTATTGGCGAGCAATTTTTCTATCTCGGCTATTACGAGGTCTTCAATCCATTCTTTTTTAACTGTTTTCTTATCGCACTTGTGTTGCTTTGCCTGGTTGCATTTATAATAGCGGTATTGCGCCGAAGTTTTGCTCGTGCCTATGACACCTGTCATCATAGCACCGCACTTGCCGCAAAATAGTTTTGTCGTAAGGAGATAATCGTCTTCGCTCCTGTGCATAGCAGGGGCTTTTTTATTTACTTTCATTTTACGCTGAACGGCGTCAAAATCTTCTTTACTAATAATAGCGGGAATAGTGTCGGGGAGAACAATGTCTCCGAATTTGTATTCACCTATGTACTTGCGGTTGGTAAGAATACGGAAAACAGAATTGTAATTCATTGCGTAGCCGCGCTGTTTTACTCCGCGTGAATTGAGAAGTTTGGCAGTATCGTTTACCCTTGTACCGCCGAGATAAAGAGTGTAAATCTCTTTTACTGTCGGTTCAAGCGTTTTATCTATCTGATAGTGGTCGTTTTCGTCAACGTAATAACCGAAGGGCGGGCGAACGCCGTTTGCCTTGGCTTTCAATGCATTTTCCGTCATACCGCGTTTTACCTTTTCGGATAGTTCGGCGGAGTAGTACTCGGCGTAGCCTTCCAAAAGACTTTCAAGTAGTATACCTTCCGCACCTTGCGATATTACTTCTTTTGCAGAGATAACCCTGACGCCGTTCTTTTTTAGTATATTTTTGTAGTAAGCAGAATCATAACGGTTGCGGGCAAATCGATCCAATTTCCACACAATGACGGTATCAAACAGATTTTTATAGCTGTCCTTAATCATACGCTGAAAATCGGGGCGGTTATCGGTCTTTGCAGAAAAAGCACGGTCTATGTAATTGCCTACGACTTGAATATTATTGTATTCGGCGTATTCCATACACTCGCGCAACTGTCCTTCAACGCTGGCTTCATTCTGTTTTTCCGAACTAAATCTCGCATAAATCACGGCTTTCATAATAATTTCTCCATTACATTTTTATCCACGCTCAGTGTAACATATATAAGTTGACAGATACGGTCAGATATATAAAATTTATTTTACAGTTTTTTATTTCTTATTTATGCGTTTTTCTATATCCTCGATAGAAGGCAACTGTGTTGCCAGGTCGTCGGGTAATATACCAGTAACCTTGTATTCACTTATGCCTATGGGTTTGTTCATATCTTTTAGCGAGTATTCCGCGACAAGGTCATTCTTATTTTTACATAATAGCAAACCTATCGTAGGGTTATCTTCAGGCTTTTTAAGTATGCCGTCCACAGCGGAAAGGTAAAAGTTGAGCTGCCCTGCATATTCAGGCTTGAATTCACCCGTTTTAAGCTCTATTACCACATAGCATCGCAGATTTATGTTGTAAAACAGCAGGTCTATATAAAAATCGTCGCCGCCCACGTTGATATGATACTGGTTACCCATAAAGGCAAATCCCGTTCCAAGTTCCAATAGAAGGGCGGTAACGTCTTGTACCAGTGCTTTTTCTATATCTCTTTCAACCATATCTTCCTTGTAGGGGATAAAATCAAAAATGTACGGGTCTTTCATTGTCTGTATGGCAAGCTCGCTCTGTGGCGCGGGCAGACGGTTTTCAAAATTACTTACTTTATGAACAATAACCTGCCTTTCATAAAGCTGGCTTTCTATCTGATGGGTTAGTACACTGTGCGACCAGCCGTTTTCTATGGTTTTCTCTATATACCATTTGCGCTGAACGCTGTCTTTAACCTTATCCATAATAAGAACATTATGCGACCAGGGAATTTGTGCAGACACTGTTTGCACAAATTCAATATCGGTGTATTCGGCTGCAAATTTTGCCATATACTTTAAATTTCTTACAGAATACCCCGTAGCCGAAGGTAAGGACAGTTTTATATCCTTCGCAAGGTTATCTATAAATTTATTTCCCCAAGATTTATGTTCATTGATAATTTTGCCGATATGGTAATAAAGCATAATAAGTTCGCTATTCACCGATACCGTGGCACGGTAACGGGCATTATTTATTTCTGATTTTATCTGTTCCACCACCGCAAGATAGTTGTTGTCGTTTAAAAGCATTTTTTTACTCCTTTTTCTTATTCTGTTCCGACATAATTTTCCGCATAGCTTCTTTTAATTTTGCGTTAGCTTCCGTCGTGGGATCAAAACACATCTCAATAAAATCGTTAATCTGCTCTTTGGCGGCAAACGGCTTCCCGTATAATTTGCCCTGCGGGTCGTCTGTCCTGCCGAGAAGATAGTCGGTTGATACGTTAAAGTAATCGGCAAATTTTATAAGCACGGGGAAAGACGGCAATATTTTGC
>JAJQIK010000091.1 GCA_021199255.1 Clostridiales bacterium
CGATAATATACTTCTGGCATACGATATAGAAGATGACAATAGGCGCGATCGCCAGTACCAGCACCGCCATCATAGCGCCCCAGTCCACCTGTCCGTGGCTTTGTTTTAAATACTGTACCGCGATGGGAATCGTTTTATACTTATTCACATTCAGCACCAGGCTGGGCAGCAGATAGTCGTTCCAAATCCACATTGCCTGCAAAATCGCCACAGTAACCGTAGTCGGCTTGAGGATCGGGAACACGATCAGGAAAAAGGTCTGGAGCGGATTACAGCCGTCGATCATCGCCGCTTCCTCGATTTCCAAAGCGATCCCTTTGACAAAGCCCGTAAACATAAAGACCGCCAGCCCCGCGCCAAATCCCAGATAAACCACAATAATCCCCACCGGATTGGACAGATGCAGCATATTGGCAAATTTGGACAGGGTAAACATTACCATCTGAAACGGCACAATCATAGAAAACAGGCACAGCAGATACATCAGCCTGGTAAATCTGGTATGTACCCGGACAAGATACCACGCGCACATGGAGCAGCACAGGACGATGACCGCCACCGAGCACACCGTGATAAACAGGGAATTGCCAAAGCATTTCCAGAAATTCGTGGTTTTCAGGCCATTGGCATAATTCAGGGTTCCGCAGAAAATCTGTCTGGCGCCCTCTATAAACTGTTCCCAGCCGTCCGTGATGGAATTAGCGCTGAAGCCAAAGGGATAGCGGAAAATATACGCTTTCCTTTTAAAAGAATTTAACAGGACCACCAGCATCGGAGAAATCCACAAAAGGCTGATGATGGCAAACACCGCCGTAAGAATACCGCCGTGTCTCGCTCTTCTGACCGTACTGACCTGCTCTTTGTTCTTAGCCATTAGCTTTCTACCTCCTTACTTGTCGTCAGCTTATTCTGCGCCACCGCAATAATAGCAACCAGAATAAAGAAAATAACCGCTTTCGCCTGCCCTACGCCCTGCCAGCCGGTAGTACCGTACATGGTGTCATAGATATTTAACGCGAGGAGCTGTGACATTTTGCCGGGATTGCCGCCGGTCAGCGCCAGGTTCTGGTCAAACAGCTTAAAGCCGTTGGTCAGGGTCAGAAAGGTGCAGATGGTAATCGTCGGCATCAGCATGGGAAGCGTCACATTACGGAGCATCTGCCATGCGTTGGCGCCGTCGATTTTCGCCGCCTCAATCAAGTCGCCGGGAATATTCTGGATACCGGCGATATAGATAATCATCATATAGCCGATCTGCTGCCAGCACACCACGATAATCAGCCCCCAGAACGCATACCACTGGGAAGATACAATTGTTTTGGAAAAGTTCTGCAGCACCGCGTTGAAAATCATCAGCCAGATATAACTGAGCACGATTCCGCCAATCAGGTTCGGCAGGAAAAAGGCGGTACGGAACAGGTTTGTTCCCTTGATTCCCTTTGTCAGCGCCATGCCGATTCCAAAGGCAACAACATTGATAATGACGACGGAGGTCACCGTAAATAACGCCGTGTACCAGATGGAATGCAGAAAAGAGGTGTCTACCTTTCCGTTTACCACAAAAATCCTCGTATAGTTCTGCAATCCGACCCATTGCCAGTCCACAACGGTTGTAAATTTACAAAAGGACAGGAAAATACCGTATACAAACGGAGCAATAAATCCAATCGCAAAAGCGATTAATGTAGGCAGTACAAATAGTGGGAAATATCGTTTAATTGCTTTCTCCATAATTCTAACCTTTCTCTGAAATCCAAGGGGCGGGCGAATCTTCACCCACCCCTCGATATGTTTCCTCGCAATCTTGTTTCTAAGAGCTCATTCCATCGGAATATTTACTCTCCCGCTCTTACTGCTCGTTAGACAGTTCCCAGTAATATGCCCACTGGTCAACAAAAGCGGTTACTACGTCGTCCCATGAGCCGCCCCGCTCTGTGTACTCGGTCAGAGGAGCCATGAAGTCCGCCCTCCAGTCGTCTACGGAAGGCGTAGCGTTAAAGCTCCATGCCACGGACGTCTTGCCTGCCGCCGCATACTCGTTCACCATAGACGCGAATCCGTTCTGAGACTCATACTCGCCCGTAAAGGTATCGAAAGGCGCTGTCAGACCCATCTGATTCGTGATAGCGTCCCGGCCTGTGTCAGAGGTAATCACCCAGTCTAAGAACGCTAACGTAGAATCAATATCCTCCTGGGAAGCCTGCGCGTTAACCGCCCAATGGTTCTCCGTACCGACCGCAAGACCCTCATTGGCGTCATCTACGCCGAAGTAAATGGGCATCATGGAAAGATCGTCTGTGGTCACGATATAACCGTTCTCGTTATCAGGCGCAAAGGCGGAATACTCCCAGTCGCCGTTCTGATAGAATACCGCTTCGCCAAGTCCCAGCTCCTGCTCCGCATTGTACGCGCCGGAATCAAGGGTTGCCGGGTCTGCGGAAGAGGTATTGATATACATATCCCATACATTCTTAAACTGATCAAGATATTTGCCTGTTACCGTGGACTGGCCCGCTACCAGATCGCAGCCCGCGTCCTTAAATTCATAGTAAAGGGCAATTCCTGCAAGGTGTCCTGAAAATCTCCAGTTGGAACCGCTGTCAAGACCCGAAGAAGCAAACGCGCCGGTCAGGTTCGTCCCCAGAGCCTCATTGATCTCATCGACACGGCTGTTGATATCCGTTGCCACCGCGTTCAGCGTATCGAAATTGTCAATCTCATCTACAGAAGAAATTACCGCGCCTTCCAGCCCACAGTATCCTTCCAGAATCGTCTTATTATAAATAATGCCGTAACATTCATAGCAGTTGGCCACCGCCGCGATCTTGCCGTCGTACTCAAGGGCTAAAGACTTATCTGTCAAATGCTCGTAAAGAGAGCTGTCTGTCAGGTCGTATATGTAATTAGCATATTCCGCACAGTCCGCCGTACTGCCGATATTGAAGATTGTGGGCGCTTCGGACTTGGCTAACTCAGACTGCAGCGTCGTCTTATACTGTCCGTCCGCAGCCGTCACTACCGTTACCGATACGCCGGTCTGCTCTGTGTAGGCAGCCGCCAGATCCTGCCACGCGCCGTCTGTCTCCGGCTTGAAATTTAACAAATAGACTGAACCGCTTCCCGCGTCTGCTGTTTCCGTACCGTCGGCGCTGTCCGCAGCCGCTGTGGTTTCCTCTCCTGTCCCTTCTGTTACGGCAGCGCTGTCGGAGCCGCATCCCGCTAACAGGGAAGAAAGCATTGCCGTGCACAGTAAAACACTTACGATTTTCTTTTTCATCTTGTTTTCCTCTCCCTTTTGATTTGAAATGTGTTTGGTTACCTTATCGCTTCTTGCGAAACCATTCTCGGAAACGGTGTCGGCACCGTTATCGGTATCGTTGTCGGTAACGTTTCCGAGAAGTTGGGTTAAGCATAACACCCTGCACCATTTTTGACAAGGGTTTTTTTAGATTTTACAGCATTTTGGATATTTTACACAGAAAGGACTAATCTTTTTTATGTAAAATGCACGAATGGTATCCCCAACGCAGACGCTTGCGCAACCTTTCCCAAGAGTCTGCTTATGGGGATACCATTCGTGTAATTCATCTAACTGCAATTCATTTCACTACAATTCATCTAACCGCAATTTATCCGGCGGCTTCTTTTATCTGAGCTCTACTACCATCTCAGCCACCTCGCCTTTGCGGACGGCCTGCGCGCCTGCCGCGTCAAGCGCCGCCCCCTGTACTTCTTCTTTCCTGCCGTCCCGGTAGGTCACTGTCATTCTGTCCACCGTATACTCTCCGGGGACATATGCTTTCTGCTCCGCCAACAGATAGGTAACCGGAACCGTCCCTAAGAACATGGCTTTTACCTGCTTATCCGCTCCCACCAGATAGGAGGGCAGAAGGGGCGCGAAAGCCAGCTTTAATTCTCCCTGCTGTACGGTAAAAGGATGCAGGCCAAACATCATCAGCGACCACATATGGATAAATTCCACGGTGGAACCGCTCAGGCGCGCCACAAAGCCTTTACCGTGAATGTTCCGATTGGGGTTCTTGCTGCTGACGATAAAGGAAGAGTTCTCATAGATGCTTCTTCCATATACCCCGGGGTCTAAGAACGGAACCGCCGCCCGGTGGAAATCCTCCGCAAATTCCTGATACATACCGGATTTTAATAATTCCAGCAAATACTTATATTCCATGTGTAGCCAGATGGATTCATTTTCCAGCCAGCCCGGATTAAACGCCTTGCAGCGGCCCACCTCAAAGGAAGCCTCCGCCAGGGAAGCGTTCACCTTGTACATCTTGAGGGTTTCGTCATAGAGGTCGCTGTTTTTCACGCTGTCATAGAGCTTCTTCTTATCCGCCATGGAATGATCCAGCTTCAGATAACGAACCGGTCCTTCCAGAAACAGGGGAATCTTCTTCACCGCAAAATGAAGCGGATGAATCCCCTCCTCGTCTTCCGTATATTCGGTCACATCATAGGCGAAATAAGTGGGGCAGATGCCCTCCTCCATGCTGCAGGCTTTCTGAATACCGATCTCCACAATCTCCCGGAACAGCTGTAAGGAGGACACCAGCTCTTTAGCGCTCTTCTCCACCCGCGAGCCCTCAATCCCGTTATAAACCTTCTCCCAATAGGATTCCTTAAGGTCGTTGATCCGATTCCAATAGGAAACCACCTCCTGCCTGGTCTGAAGCGCCTCCTTTTCTTCATTGACTACTTTGGTCACTTCATCCAGCAGCCAGGCCGCCTCGGAAATCATATTGACATTTATGTCATATTTTTCAATAGCCCCCAGCGTATAGGTCAGCATACGCCCTAATTCATAAGTTTCCGCCATAGAAGAACCCAGCAGCCCCGGCAGACCGTTCAGCGCGTCGTACCAGCCGGGCTTGCCGCCCTCCATCTCAATTCCCATTCCGTAAGCGTCCAGGGCGGTAAACTTCGTGGTGCAGAGAATCACCAGCTTCTCCATCAGGGAAGAGAACACCACTTCTCCCGCGCCCCTGTCGCTTTTTACCAGTTTGCAGTCCGTATCCCGTCTGCTTTCTTCGTTCAGCGCATGATACTGGCGGATACCTCCCGCCGTCTTTTCATAACGCTTCGCCCTTTTATGGATCGCCACCTGGGACAGGAACCAGGTATAGCTCTCCTCAGTCAGCAATTCCTGCTCCTTTTCCGGATAAAGGTTCAGATAGCTTTCCAGCAGATCCAGATTATAAGTCCAGTGGTCGGACCAATAGCCCTCTCCGAAATTACCGTTCATCTGGCTGACCGCCTGCTCCATAACCCGGTTGAACAGTTCTCCGGCTTCCTCCTCGCTCACCTGCGTCCGGCACTCCTCCAGCACCCGGAAGAAATGTCCCGGCGTAAAGGGCTTCTGCAAAGCGTTCCGCAGCTTTTCCCGATCGGCTTCTGGCATGGAGGCAAAAATATCCTCTCCCGTTTCTCCGGGCAGGACATAAGTAACCTTCTCAATAGAAAGAGGATTGTACCCGTCTAACTGCAACAGGTTATAGAAGGTTTTGATATTCTCTGTTCCCACGTAGGGCGTGAAGAAATTATCGCACCTTCTGTTCTGGTTCACATCGCGGTAGCTGCCGTTTCCCTGCGTATAGAACTCCGGCAGCATGGCAAAGTAATTGTACTCCCTCTCTAAATCCCCATGCTTTCTGGAATATACATAGAATATTTTATTGCCTCCCAACACAATCGGGAAACCGCCCCGCAGCACGTTATCCATATAGGTATACCGACAATACGCGTCAAAATCAGGACACGCCGTATGGGTATCGATTTTGTCGCAGAGTTCCTCCGTCAGTTGTCTTGACCGAAGCAGTTTTTGCTCGAAAAACGCGCCGTCCATTCTCCCGGATACAAATTTCTGCAAGGCCGCATAATTGCCGACCTGCCCCATGACCTCATATACCACGACGGATTCCGAGGGCTCCAGCCTCCTCTGTATTCCGTAAAAGCTACAGGGAAACTGGTTCTGGGTCACCTGCTCCGCCCCTAAAACGCCCTGAAGACCGTTCTTTTTGAATTTGACCGGAGTAGTCATCGATAAATCATAGCCAAAAACCACGTCCGGGTCTACCACCGCGGGCAGCCTGGCGCCGTCTGCGGTGCAGCCAAAGGAAAAATTCCCCTCAACCACCTCTGTTACCGCCGCCGTATCCACAATACTCGCCCTAGTACGGTAGAAAGGCACTTTCGTCTCCAAATGTTCTACCTGCATCCAGGCTTTCACCAGATTTCCCATGGTCTTTAAATCCTCATTGCTCACGCCATAAGGAATAAAAGCGGGCATACCGTCCAATAGCTCCAGTTCCCTCGCCTGATCCGCGAGATTCGTAATCTCCACCTTCCTGACCAGCGCTCCCACCTTTTCTTCCGGCAGGGTAAAATAGGTCACATGGGTTTTCATCTGATGCTTTTCGTTAGTTTCTTCAATTTCCAGGCCATTCTGATAGATGGCCATATAATGAGGCTCCTTTTCTCTGGCAAAAGCCTCGAAATACTTTCCGTCCACCCGCATAAACGTGCGGAACCCTGTACGCTTCACATTTTGACAGCACTGGTGGGCGGGGGAAAATTCCATGATCGCATGATCCTTATTCTCCGAACCGAAGGTGGCCACGCACTGACCGCGGTTTACATAGTAACACCACACCGGAATCCCATGAATACCGCTGATTCCGGGCAGGAAACTGGCAAACGCAGATTTTTTCCCATAATTGTTGATAACAAACGCCTTCTCCTGATCACTCATACTAATCCTCCATTTCTGAGCAACTTGTTGCGAAACGGCGGCGAGAAATCCGCGAAGGCGGTTTCTCGTCTGCCATCAGGACTATTTGCTTTCGCTTAGAAACAAATAGCCAAATCCTCCATTTCTGGAGCGTTAACGACGGGCGAAGAGAAAGTCCCGAAAACAGCTGCTCTTCTTCCCTCAGACAAACTTGTGACGCTCCGGCACAAATTTGGGTATCTGGCGGCGTCCGCCTCACAACAGCGGAAGCATATCCTTTACGGAATGAAAGATCAGGTGGGGCATCACCTGCGAATGTTCCAGATCCTGTATGCCCGCCTCTCCGCTCAAAACAAGCACGCTCTTCAAACCGTTATTCCTTCCCGCCGCAATATCGGTATACAGACGGTCGCCCACCATGGCGATCCGTTCTCTGGCAATCCCCGGCTGCTTTTGATTGACCCGCATAGTCAAATAATCAACCATATCCTTATTGGGCTTCCCGATAATCCTGTCCGGGTAACGAAACGCCGACGCATGGATCAAAGCATGGATTGCCCCTACGTCCGGAATAAAACCGTTCTCCGTAGGGCAGTTATAATCCGGATGCGTAGCAAGATAAGGCAGTCCCGCCCGCACATGGTCGCACACCTTACACAGCTTCTGATAATCCAGGGAGGTATCAAAGGCCGTCACCACCACATCGGGGCGCTCCTCTTCCAGAAGAATCCCCGCCTGCAGAAACTCCTCCCGCAGCATGGGATTGCCCAGCAGGAATACCCTTTGACCGGGGAAATGCTGCTGCAAATAATAAATGGTAGCCTGCCCCGAAGTAATAATCTTCTCTTCTTCCACCTCCAGACCCATTCGATGCAGCTTGTCCACATAAACCGACGCGGTTTTGGAAGAATTGTTGGTGAGAAATACATAGCTTCTGCCGGAAGCCTCTATGCCGGCCAGAAACTCCCTCGCCCCTTCTATCCACCGTTCTCCTAAATAAATGGTTCCGTCCATATCCAGCGCAAAGCACTGAATATCCGCTAAAATATGCTTCTCGTCCTGATTGATCAGGGGAATCCTGATACCCATGTAATTTTCCACGCTTTCTTTCTCTGATTTGCCTGTATGCCTCTCAGCCTTACCCGCCGCTTCTTCATTCTACCATTAAACGCCCCAAAGGAAAAGACGTTGCCTGCCTTATTTCTGTATGTTATACTGTTCACGCAGGCTACAAACAGAGATTGGAAAGAAGGATTCCCATGAAAGAACAGCTATACACAATTCCCTTAAACGACGCCGTCAATGCCAACGACGAATGTCCTTTTTGCTTTATCGAACGCAATGTGGAGCAGGATCTGCTGGACTTTGTTTTAGGCTCCGGCTCTTCCTATATGGAGAGCGACGTCCGGGAGCAGACAGACCTGGCAGGATTTTGCCGAGACCATTTCAAGAAAATGTTCGACTATGGCAATACGCTGGGCAACGCATGGATTCTGAAAACGCATTATATGCAGATGAATCGGGAAATGCAGAATCAATTCAAGAGCTTCAAGCCCGGCAGGGTCTCTCTCAAGGATAAATTCAAAAAGCAGACGGAGGCTCAAAACCCTATCGGCGTCTGGGTCGCGGAGAAGGAAAAATCCTGTTATATCTGCAAACGTTACGCGGACACCTACCAGCGCTATCTGGATACCTTCTTTGTCATGTATCAAAAAGACCCGGAATTTAGGGAAAAAATCAAAAACAGCAAGGGCTTCTGCCTGCATCATTTCGGAGATTTATGCGAGGCGGCGGACACCCGTCTGAAAGAGAAGGAAAAGGAAGATTTCTACGCCATGGTATTTCCTTTGATGGAACGGAATATGAACCGGCTTGCCGAAGATGTGTCCTGGCTGGTGGAAAAATTCGATTACCGCAATAAGGACGCGGACTGGAAAAGCTCTAAAGACGCCATTCAACGGGGAATGCAGAAACTAAAGGGCGGCTATCCTGCCGACCCGCCATATCAGAGAAACAAGTAAACCGATTGTCCAAAAAAGCGCATACAATAAGCCGGAACCGTGCCAAAACACGTTTCCGGCTTTCCTTGTCCCTATTACATAGCGTCCATGGAACCGTCGCCGTCGTCTTCATCGTCGAAGAACTCTTCAACCTTTGTCTCCGCCTTTTCCACGGTCTTCTCCGCCGCGTCCTTCACGGCTCCCACGACCTTCTCCGTCGCGTCCGCCTTAGCCGCGTCCAGACCTTCCTTGAAGTCCTCTGCTTTATTCAGATTCAGATCGACATAGTTGCGATCGGATTCCTCGTCCAAATCATCGTCAAAGTTGTCGAAATCGTCATCCTCTTCAAAGTCATCATCTACAAAGGAATCCTTATTCTGTAAATAATAATACGCTCCTGCCGCCACGGCGCCAAGAGCCGCTGTCACCATTAAAAACTTACCAAATTTCTTCGCCATCAGTGTTCTCCTTTCACCGTTTCTGATATCCCTATCTTAATACTATTTTGTGAAAATGAAAAGGGAATATGTACAAAAAACTGAAAAATAATATCACCCTACAGTCCGATTCTGCGGTAACGGTTGAAGCACGCAAAAATCTCCTGACGTCTGGGCATGGCCAGGCCGCAGGGAAGATAGGCGCTCTCACAGACAGCCGCGAGTCCCTTCTGCCCCAGAACCTCTTCCAGCGCGTCCACCGCTTCGGTCAGGGTACGTTTCCCGTCAAACAGATGAAGCTGCGCGTACTTGAGCAGATAAGCCAGCGCCGCAAGCTGCTCCGTATCCGCAAGCTGCTCTACGCAGCGCATATCAATGGTATCGTGATTGATGGAAATCGCCTCCCGTCCCATGGTTTTCAGCTTCATGCGGCTGTCCTCACGAAATGCCCGTTCCGCCCTGACCCGACGCAGGAATTGAGGTTTCGCCCCCTTCGGCGGCTCTGTCACAGGCATAGGGAAAGCCTTTGCTTCCTCCTTCGCAAAAGCGGTGATTTCCATCGGACGGTACTGGTTCATCTGAATAATGCAGTCCGCCTTGTGAAAATAAGAGCCGGAGCTTCCCGCCACCAGCACTGTGGAGACGCCGTATTCCCGATAGAGCTCCTCCACACGGTCGATAAAAGGCGTAATCGGCTCATCGTCCCGGTTCACCACACGCTGCATCAGTTCGTCCCGAATCATAAAGTTGGTCGCGCTGGTATCCTCGTCGATCAAAAAGACGTCCGTACCGGCTTCCATGGCTTCCACCACATTCGCCGCCTGAGAAGTACTCCCGCTGGCGTCCTCGGTATAAAAGCCTTTGGTATCCTTCCCGTTAGGCAGATTGCTGATAAACATGGAAATATCGACCTTTTTGACGCTTCTGCCGTCTTCCGCGCGGATTTTAACCGCAGTATCGTCGGTGATTACATACTCCCTGCCGTCTCCGGGAATATGGTTATAGACGCCCAGTTCCAACGCCTTTAACAGCGTGGACTTTCCATGATAACCGCCGCCTACAATCAGCGTAATGCCCTTTTTGATTCCCATTCCCTTTAACTCGCCGCGGTGAGGAAGCTGCATCGTCGTCTCCATAGACTGCGGAGAGCGGAAAGATACCGCCTCCTTCATGGGACGCCCGGACACGCCGGATTCCCTGGGCAGCACCGCGCCGTTTGCCACAAACGCCACCAGATCCCTTTCCTTCAACTGCTGCCTGATATACTGCTGATCCTCCGCTAGGTCGGTCACCGCCTTGACCGTTTCCGCGTCCAGCGCCGCATAGAACAACGTATGGCTTACACATTGCGGCAGAAAGTCAAAAAATATTTTTTCCAGTTCTCTGGCGTTGATCGTGCGTCCGTTTGCCGGAAAGCCTACCTCCAAGCGCAGCACGATATTGCCGGTTTTATCATCGATCTGACATGCCGTGCGCTCCAGCACCTCCTGTCCGCATCTGCTGACCGATAAGAGTCCGCTCTTGCCGGAACCCTTCGCCTGAAAGGACACCTTTTCCAGCTCGCGCCCAAACCGGCGCAGCAGATAATCCTCCAACGCGATACGGCGGCATTTCATCTGATAAAGCTCCGCCGGGAACCCTGCCCTGCCGCCCTTGATGTGGACGCTGACCTTAGAGGGCGAAGCGAAAGGGTCGCCCTGCACATGGTCGATGGAAAGCGCATAGCTCCGAAAATCATAGCTTCCTTTGGTGTCCTTATAGGCCGGATATCCTTTATGGTCGATTCTCCGTAAAATATTCTGTAATTCTGTTTGTGACTGCATCGTTCTGTCTCCCTTATCCTCTTCTGGTTTCTCCTCTTATTATATAGATAATTGCGAAACTTATGATGGACTGTGAAATTGCACAAATTGTATAATGAATATAGCATTATGAGTGAGTTTCGCAAACGCCTACCCTTATTATATGGTATCGCCGCAAAATTCGCAATCCTTACTGGAAACAGGCGCGCCGTCTACAAGATGTTGTGCCTGAAAATTTTCTTCAAACTAGTTTTTCCTCAGAGATTGAATCCGCCCCCGATTTATGCTATATTAAAATTCGACTCATAAAGTCAATATGCGACATTCGATGGTACGGAGCCAACAGGTTAAGCGCTGGTGAAAGCCGTCTGCCGCACAGCAATTTGTGTATTTTGTGTATTTATTAAGGGGAAAGCATGAACGAGAAATTTTTTGATTTGAAAAAAGAAAAACAGGACCGCATGATTAATGCCGCCCTGAAAATCTTTGCCGCCAACGGCTATAAGCACGCAAGCACGGACGACATCGTTGCGGAAGCGGGTATCAGTAAGGGACTGTTGTTTCACTATTTCGGCAGTAAGCTCGGACTCTATACTTTTCTCTATGACTACAGCGTGCGCTTTATGAAGCTTGAGCTGACCAGCGGCGTATCTTCCACCGCCACCGATTATTTCGAAATCAGGAAGCAGATGGAATATGCCAAAATGCAGGTGTTGAAAAACTATCCGTATATGCAGGGCTTTCTGGAGCGCTGCCAATCCGAGGACGTCAGCGAGGCGCTAATGGCCATCGAAAAACAGCGCAGCGTCATTCAGGACGTCTATGCGGTTCTGAAAAACCAGTCCGACCGTTCCCTCTTTGTAAACGAGGTGGATTTTGAGAAGCTGGACGCCATGCTGGACTACACGATCAGCGGCCTGATGAACGCCCGTTTCGCAAGCGCCTCCTTCCACCCGGAAATGCTATATGAGGAAACCGTATCCTATCTGAATATGATGAAAAAAATTGCTTACCAAAATTCTTAGTTCCGCTCAGCTCCAAACCCTTTTTAACAGTTCGACGCCTTCCCGGATCTCTTCGATGGTCAGGCCGCCATATCCCAGAATCATCGTCGCCGGTTCTGAGGCTTCCCGGTCGTTTTCCATGCGAAAGGAGCCCATGGCGTATACCTTTACGCCTGCCTTTGCCGCCAGCGCGGCTAATTCCTCTTCTTTTCCCCCCGTTTGATCTGTCAACAGAATATGCAGCCCTGCATGATCGCCGCCGATACGAAAACGCTTCTCCAGGGGTCTTAACTCATTCAGCAGAAAATCATGCTTCATGCGGTACTGCTTTCGCATCTTATTCAAATACCTTTCAAAATAACCGTCTCGGATAAATTCATTTAAAATGGCCTGGTCAATACGCGACACCGTAGAAGAGAAAAAGCCACATTCCGTTCTGTACTTGTCCAGCAGGGCGTAAGGCAGAACCATATAGCTGATACGGATTGCCGGGGCGATCGCTTTGGAAAAGGTTCCGATATACACGACCCGTCCGCTGCTATCCGACGCCTGCAAGGACGGCAACGGCTTTCCTTTATAGCGAAATTCGCTGTCATAATCGTCCTCAATCAGATAGCGCCCTTCCGCCTGACTCGCCCATTTCAGCAGCTCCAGCCGCCGCCCGATGGGCATAGCCACACCGGCCGGGTACTGGTGGGAGGGCATAACATACGCCACCTGCGCCTCAGTTCTGCGCAAAGCGTCTACCCGCATACCGTTTTCGTCCATAGGGACAAAGGAAATCGGATAAGCAAAGGAGCGGAAAATTTTATACGCTTTTACATAGGTCGGATTTTCCATTGCCACATGGACATGCCTCCCTAAGATTTTTTCCAGTAAAAGAAGCAGGAAATCATTTCCTGCTCCGATAATAATCTGTTCCGGTTCACAATTTACGCCTCGCGACCCGTGCAAATACCGGCAGATGGTAGTTCTCAGCTCCAAATCCCCCTGCGGTTCCCCCAGCGCAAACATACTGCTCTTGGCATCTACCAGAATATTCTTGGTAATTTTCTTCCAGGTAGCATAGGGGAAAAAGCTCATATCTATGGCGTCAGGTGAGAAATCACAGGCGTAAACCGCCTGTTCCCCCACAGGCCTGCACGACTGCTTTTCCTCTGAAGGCTGCGTCTCAATATCATAGAGATTGTCTACCGCACAGACAAAATAACCTCTCTGGGGTCTTGCTTCCAGATATCCTTCCGCCGCCAATTGACCGTAAGCCATATCCACCGTGGTTCTGGACACCTGTAAATATTCCGCTAAAAATCTGGTGGAGGGCAGCTTCTCATTCTGCAGCAGGCTGCCTGTCCTGATCTCATTACGGATATATTCATAAATCTGCTGGTATAGGGTTTTATCACTTTTCGGTTGTAACTGGATATGAATCGGTAATTCCTTCATAGCTCCCCTGTGCCTGTCCGGGTTCGCAAACGCCGCGTGAAGCCGCTCTTACTTTCTGGACGCGTTCTTCTCTTTAATCTTCTTCATCAGCATATCCTTCACGTCTCTTGCCTTATCCTTCATACGAGGATTGGCGTTAGGCGATGTGAGGATACCCGTAATCAGGCGGCTGGACACATCATATTGCTCAAACCGCATTGCCGTCACCGCAATCAGATAATCTACCGTGGGCTCATCCATACCGCACATGGGGAAGCTCTCCGTCTGCCGCGCTGCCAGAAAGCCCTCCAGCGCGTTCCGCAAAAACTCATTTTCCTGCTCTTCGCACTGTTTCTTCTGCGCCTCGTAATCTGGCAGATTCTTATCCAAATGCTCCGCCTTACCCCGAAGCAGCCATGCCGTCTTCAGGCAGATGTATGCCTTTTCACTGTTCTTAGCCTGCTTTACAATGGCGTTTGCCAGCGCCAGCTTATATCGTTCCAGAGCCTCGTCGTAGGTATAGATTTCTTTGGTCTCTTTCTGCGGCTTAAAGGTGGAAGAAATGGTCTTCTGTATATTTTTCGCCTGGGGAGAGGTGAGGAACTTGAAAAATCTGCTCAACGCTGCGTATCCGCATGAGGGACACATGATAATATCATATTTCAGCATATCGATCTGCTCATATCTGGGACGCAAATCCAGATCGCTGCCCGCCAGCTTAGCCTTGCCGATCTTGACCGTCCGAGCCTTAAACTCTCTGTCGCAAATGGGGCAGGTAAAGGATTTATCAAACAGGAAATCCTGCTCCTGCACCACCGGCGCCTTAGGCTTCCCGTCCCCGTCAGTTTCCGCCTTCTTCGCCTCTTCGTATAGATTCATATTTTCCAGATTGGTTAATCCAAACTGCTCTAACCCCGACAATAATCCTGCCATAGTTTTATCCTCCCATTAATCCTTCTCTGTCTTAAAGCCTTAAAGATTATTGTACCCTAATTCTCCTTCTTCGGCAATACATAGGAGCTCTTAAGCGATACAATTCTGTTAAATACCAGCTCGCCCGGACGGCTGTCCTTATAATCTACACAGAAAAATCCCTGTCTGACAAACTGAAAGCTGTCATATGCCTGCGCATCTCTGACAGACGGCTCTATATAACACTCCTTTAACACCGTCAGGGAATTGGGATTTAAGTTCAGGCTGCCATCTTCATTATAGACCCCCTTCTCCTCATCGATAATGTTCTCATACAGCCTGACCTGTGCCTTAACGGACTGCGCCGCGGACACCCAGTGTATGGTTCCCTTCACCTTACGCCCGTCCGGGCTGTTGCCGCCCTTAGACGCCGGATCGTAGGTACAGTGTACCGTAGTCACCCTGCCGTCCGCGTCCTTTTCACAGCTTACGCACTTAACGAAATAAGCGCTCATCAGACGAACCTCATTTCCCGGGAACAGCCGGAAATACTTTTTCGGCGGTTCCTCCATAAAATCGTCCCTTTCAATATAAAGCTCTCTGCCAAAGGGCACTTTCCTTGTGCCGAGAGACTCATTTTCGGGATTATTGACCGTCTCTAATTCCTCCGTCTGTCCTTCCGGATAATTGTCAATTACCAGCTTAATCGGATCCAGCACCGCCATCACACGGGAACGCTTCATCTTCAGATCCTCCCTGATACAATACTCCAGCATGGAATATTCCGCGGAGGAATTCGCCTTAGACACGCCGCACAGGTCTACGAACCGCTTAATCGATTCCGGTGTGAAGCCTCGTCTCCGCAGCGCCGCGATGGAAACCAGACGCGGGTCGTCCCAGCCGTCTACAATGCCGTCCTCCACCAGCTTCTTAATATATCTCTTACCAGTGACCACATTGGTCAAATACATCTTGGCAAATTCGATCTGCTTCGGCGGATGGGGATACTCTAATTCCGTCACCACCCAGTTATACAAAGGTCTGTGATCCTCAAACTCCAGCGTACAGATAGAGTGGGTAATCCCCTCAATCGCGTCCTCAATGGGATGGGCGTAATCGTACATCGGATAAATACACCATTTATCGCCGGTGTTCTGATGAGACAAATGAGCCACCCGATAGAGAATCGGGTCCCGCATATTGATATTAGGGGACGCCATATCAATTTTGGCGCGCAGCGTCTTCTCCCCATCGGCGTATTTGCCGTCCTTCATTTCCTGAAACAGCCGCAAATTCTCTTCCACGCTTCTGTTCCGGTTAGGATCGTCCTTTCCCGGCTCCGTCAGCGTACCGCGGTATTCCCGCATCTCATCTGCCGACAGGTCGGATACATAAGCCTTTCCCTTTTTAATGAGCTTAAGCGCCCCCTCATACATCTGATCGAAATAGTTGGACGCAAAAAACAACCGATCCTCATAATCAGCGCCCAGCCACCGTACATCCGCCTGAATGGATTCTACAAACTCGCTCTTTTCTTTGGTTGGATTCGTGTCGTCGAAACGCATATTGAACTGGCCGCCATAGCGGGACGCCAGCCCATAATTTAATAAAATGCTCTTGGCATGTCCGATATGCAGATAACCATTGGGCTCCGGCGGGAATCTGGTGTGCACGGTGTCATAAACGCCCTCCGCCAAATCCTTCTCTATGATCTGCTCAATAAAATTCTTAGAGACTACCTCTTTGTTTTCCGCATTGTCTGCGCCTTCTTCTGTCATCATTTTTTCGTTCTCACTCATAAATATGCGCGTGACTGTTATCCGTCGCTATGACTGTTGGACTTCGCCTTTTTCCATGCCGTTCCAGCCACTACCTCCTTCTGCCGCGTTCCTATTGCAACTCTTGCAACTCCTTATTCATATTACCATAGGCAGGATAAAATAGGAAGAAAAATTTCGCGTACACGGCGGCGGCAAACGGCATCGGCAGGGCTATCGCCTGAATGGCGCAATTTTCATCTCAAATCGCTTTTTCAGCTTCTCCAATCGCCAAAAACGCCTTTTACAGGGGTTTTGGTTTTCCTTTTATGCAAGTTGCGTATTTATATTCAACGATTTACGTAATTTGTATTATAATAGCACCGAAAAAGCTTCAAGCACGCCGGGCGTACCGCCCGGTTTCCCGATTACGGAGAACCGTTATGAATCTATTGATGAACAGAATCGCGCAACTGCATGATTTTACGGACTATGAATTAAAGGTAATCCGTTTCTATATTCTGGGGTTTCTCTATGATATCAGTAAGATCATCGCCATCGGAATTTTCTTTGGGTGCATTGGAAAATTCCCGGAATTTCTGTTTACCCTGATTCCTCTTCTGTTTCTGAGGAAAAATACGGGCGGATATCATTTAAAAACATATTTCACCTGTTTTTTGGCGTCTGTTCTCTATTTTATTCTGGCAATCCTCGTATTGCCTGCCGTTATCCCCATGAAGCTGACATGGATGCAGTTTTCCCTGCTAATCTGCGTGTGGGTGATTTACAGGGTCGGCCCCATTTCATCAAATCGGGAAATCGTTTTAAATAAGAGGCAGTTGCATAAAGTGCATCTGCACAGCTTCCAGATTGTATTCGTCATATCCGTATTGCTGTTTCTGTTTCCTGAAACAGGCTATCTGAAAGCCAGCTTTTGGACTGTTGTGCTGCACAGCGTCCAACTGATGATAACAAAGATAAAGAAAAGAGGTGAGAGAGATGAGAAAGTATTTGGATAAGATTCTTCTGGCAGGAAGTTTATTGTGTTTAAGCCTGTTTCCGGTGCATATTCCTTACGTCAGTTTATGCCTTTTCGGCGAGCCGGAATTTCCCACAGAAGACTGATTCCCATGGCTGCCGCATAAGCTTTCCCATGTGGCAGCCATTATTCTTTCCCTCTTTACCGCCTGTTTATCACCTTTTGACAGGCAGCATCACGCTAAACCGCAGATACTGTTGCCCCTGCTCCGTAACATTCTCCGCCTTGATTCCGCCGTCCCGTTCCCGCAGCTTTCTCCTGATTTTATCCAGACCAATTCCTCTGCCCTTGCCCTTACTGCTATAATTTCTCTGGAAAAATCTCTCGATTTCCTCCTTTGTATAAGCTCTGCTGGTATTGGACACAGAAAAGATATCCCACTGCTCCTCTCTTTCATAACCTATCAGGATTTTCCTGTCCGGCAGGTCAGACGCCGCCAGAGCCTCCACCGCGTTGTCCACTAAAATTCCAAGCATTTCGATCATTTCATATTCCGATGCGGCCAGGGGAAACGCAATATATTCCAGCCTGTATTCTATCTGCAAACCCTGATCTCTGATTTCCTGCTCCTTCTGGTAGAAGAATCCGGCCAACAGCGGATTATCTACCCGCAATAATATCTGAGTCTCCCTGCCGGATTCCAGAACAAAATTGCAGTATTCTTTTTGCCTGTCCACCAGCTCCTCATAGCTGTGCGTTGTGTAAATCATACTGTAAATAGTATTGATATGATTCTTGAGGTCATGCTGTCTGTCCCTGACCAGCGCAATCAGCTCTTCATAAGCGGCGTAATACAGCTTATTGATTTCCATCTCCGCCTTTCTCTTCTCTGTTTCAGCCAGCGCCCTCTGCCACTCAATAACCACCACCGTCACCAGCCCTGTAAAATACAACACTTCTAAATAATCTTTCCCGGAGAGATAATTGCAATCCTTTGCTTCCAAAAGATTAATCAAAATGCAAATACAGACAAACAACAGCAGACCAATATAAATTTTTCTGTTTTTTAGAATCAAACCATAAAATTTGTGCAGCATTTGATAATGCATTAATATCCAAAGTACCGTCAAACATCCCAAATTAACCAAAAGAATATTCAATAATTCATCCTGTTTAGGAAACAAAAGAAAAATAGCAATATAAAAAGATTGTTGCAAAATAACAACTATTCCAAATGTTAAAATACAACTTAATGTTGTTGGTTTTATTCCCTTTTTATATTCTGATAATACATATATATAAGCAAGAAAATATGATAACGACAATAAATAAACCGGTAAATCATATTCATTAATCAATGTGGTCAATAGAATTTCAGACATGATAAAAGACACGGTCTTGATATCATACTTTACTTTCTTCCCAAAGAAAGCCGCAACGCCGTATACAATAGCAAGCATTTCCATCAATAATCCAAGACTTCTAACCATTTACAACATTCCTCATAAAAAATCTTTTGTACATAACCCCGATTTCCACCGGCTGGGAATAGCCCTTCAGCTTAATGTACCGGTTGGCGATATCTATGTGCTCGATATAATCCTTATTGATAATGATGTAGCGGCTGCATTGTATGAAATGCTCCGAATCCAGCTCTTGCAGAATATCCTTACAGGGCAGATATGCCAGCTTCACTTCGCCGTCCGTAGCGTGAATAATACGTCCGCGCCTGCTGTTTTCAATATAAACAATTCTCGCTTTCTCTTTCTTGTACAAAAGTCCGTTCTTGCGAAAGTAAATGCTCCCGCTCCGCTCCGGTCGCAGAGGCATCAGCAGCGCTTCCCGGACTATCTTTTTCACATACTCGGCGTCGTACGGCTTTTCAATATAACTATAGCAATGAAAATCTCGGCTGGAATACAGCATGGGATCATCAAGAGATGTTACAAAGATCACCGGGGTATACTCATATTTTTTCTGCTGCCTAATATATTCCGCGAATTTAATTCCCGAAACGTCCCCGGAGTAATGAGGGTCTAAAATAATATCTATCAAAAACAGGTCGATACTTCCTTTTATCAAATGTACATGGGCCTGCTCCAGGTTGGTGGCGCTTCTCACCTCAGTATCAAGATCAAGTTCTCCGACAATTTTAACCAGCATATCAAGACTGCTCTGGTTATCTTCCAGTATTAAAATTGTCTTCATTGCCAGCCACCATTCTATATCCTATCTTTTGTCTTTAAATAACCTGTCCAACGCTTCCTTAATATCGTCCAGCCCCGCGTCCACAGGCAGACTGCTGCTCTTTCCTTCCGTAAAATAGAACAGCAGCCTGACTAAAACTTTCATCTTCTCAGCGTCAGAGGTTCTTCTGATCAGCTCCAAAATATCCTCCGCGCTCTCGCTGACTCCATACAACAGATAATCGGAGGATACGTTGAAATATTCGCACATCAGCGCTATGATCTTATTGGAGGGCACATGGATTCCCCGTTCATAACAGCTTACCATATTCGTACCAATCGACAGAATCTCTGCCAACTGTTCCTGTGTAATTCCTCTTGCTTCGCGGAGCTCTTTTATTCTCTTCCCCAGACTACCACTATTAAACGAATAATCCACAGCCATCTAATGTCTCCCCAATATTTTCTTATATTATATCCTTGTTGGGAATACGCTTTAACACGGTATTGCCATGACTCATCATTGGCAATACCGTTAGTATCAGTTTCATTATATGCTATCCGCCCGCCAAGGGGATATCTTCTTCCATTTGTTGTATCCGCCGCGGTTCTATTCGATAACGCCCAAAATCTGTCTCACTTCATTCTTATAGGTCACGCCGATTTCCACGCTTCCCAGATCATTTTTCAGATTGATAATCCGGTTGACCATATCGGCATTGTTGATGTATGCACGATTGACAATCATATGCCTGCTGCACTGGAATACATCGTCGTTCCCGATCTCCTCCAACAGCCTGTGCAGACTCATATAGCTGATCCTTTCCACCTCGCCATCGCTCTTATGCAGGAAAGTATGATGCCGGATAACCTCCGCGTATACAAATTCACTGCACGCGATCTGTATAATAATGCCGTCCTGCTTAAAGGAATAATACTTCCTATCCGGTTTCTTCCCCGGAAAGAGCAGCGCCTCCGCCACCGTGCCCTTAAAATCCTGCGTATCGAAGGGCTTTTCAAAAAACATATAACAACGCAGGCGGTCGATGGTATATCGGTTTAAATCCTGCAAAGCCGTCACAAAAATAACAGGAGTAAACAGATAACACTCCCGCTCCCTCATATGTTCAATAAAAGTAAGGCCGGACACATCGTTTGTGGCTCCGGTCTTCGTCATAATATCAATCACAAACAAGTCAATGTTGCCGTTGGCGGCATACAGATAGGCTTCCTGCACATTTTCACAGGCATATATCCGGTCTCTCTCCTGACATACCTCGCGAATGAGCCTTTCCATATACGCTCTTGAATCGACATTATCTTCCAGTATCAGTATTCTTTTCATCATTTTTTCTCCTTAGTATTTATTTCATGCTGTCCCAAATAAATGACACACTTAATATTATAATCTGTTCCCAAGAAGAACCTGTGATAAAATACAAATCATGCAATTCCGCAACCAAACTATTTTATTCGATATGTTTTCATTTTCAACCGTTTATTCCGTACTATAATCTTTCTATTTATGCAACTACGAAATACGATACCGCGCAAAATTGCCCTGTCTCTCTATTTCCACAGGTCATTGGAAAATCTGCTCCTGGATATAAAATCGCCTCAATGGCGCCGTCACCAACAGATCTCTGGGAAAGGGAACGCCAGCGCGTCTGTGTTGGTGATGCCATTGAGGCAAAGAAGAAGGCATAACGAATAAGTTCCGCAATCGCCTATCCATGTTCAAAAAATAAAGGAATATGTTTCGTTGAAAAACAGAATTCTGGGGACGGCTCTGCAAGGACGCAGCAGATGCTTTCCGAAAATTGGCAGAAGTAAAAACTATCATGTACCTGTAATGTATTTTATATATTTCCCCTCATTTACACCAGACAAAAGCCATCGTCCGGAGCATACTCCGCTGCATTTCCCGCAGAATATCACATTACGCCGTCCTACTGTCCCGCAGGAACCTTAATGAAATCAGGATAACATTATGATACACCCAAACAGGCCATACAGCGGATTCATTGCACCAATGATGCGAAAATCAAACCGAACGGGGAATCCCGCCCTGCTTCACGCCGAATTTACCGCGCATGGCAAGCAGCGCGTCGACCTGCTCCTTTGATAAGAGATTTTGTTTTCCCAAAATTTTATCCGTAATCAGTAAAATATTAGCGTAATACTCCATAGATTCCAGCCGATAATAAGCGGTATAGGCGTCCTCCGCCCAGGTAACCGCCCCGTGGTTGGCAAGCAGAACGCCGTTATGGATGCGGCAATAGGGCGCTATCGCCTCCGGCACTTCCTTACTGCCCAGCTCCGCATAAGGCGCCACAGGTACATCGCCTAATGTAATTACCGCCTCCGCCAGTACTGGCGTATCCAGCGAAATCCCCGCTATGGCAAAGCAGGTGCAGATCGGCGGATGGGCATGGCAGACTGCACGGATATCGGGATTTTCCCGATAGGCGCGCAGATGCATCTTTAATTCCGAGGAAGGCCGATAGCTTCCTTCCAGAACATTGCCGTCCAGATCCACCTTTACCAGCATTTTTTTCTTCATGTATCCCTTAGACACTCCGGTAGGCGTAGCCCACACTTCATGATCGCCTGTTTTCACAGAGATATTGCCATCGTTCGCCGCCACAAAATTGCGCGTGTACATACGCTGTCCAATATCAATAATGGCCTTTTTCGCCTGTTTTTCTGTCATATATTTCATATTAATCTCCATTCCGGAGCGTTAGCGACGGGGCGAAGAGAAATCCACGAAAGTGGTTTCTCTTCTGCCATCAGACAAATTTGTGACGCTCCGGCACAAATTTGAGTATGAAAAATCAGCATATCAATGTGATTTTTCATATTAATCTCTATTCCTGAGCAACTTGTTGCGAAGCGGCGGCGAGAAATCCGCGAAGGTGGTTTCTCTTCTGCCATCAGGCAAATTTGTGGCGCTCCGCCGCTTTTTTTCTGGCGAAGATTTCCTCTAAGGACTCCGTATAGGGTTCTCTCGCAATGCCATACTCGGTCACGATTCCCGCAATCAGATCGTGGTCTGTCACGTCAAAGGCGGGATTATAGACCTTTACGCCCTCCGGCGCCATTGGCCGCTCGTACCACATATCCGTCACCTCATGGGCGGGTCTCTGCTCAATCGTAATTTCCGCTCCGGTAGGCGTATTCCTGTCAATGGTAGACGTAGGCGCGCAGACATAGACCGGCACATGATATCTCCCGGCTACCGCCGCCACCACTGAAGTACCGATTTTATTGGCGGTATCCCCGTTGGCCGCCACCCTGTCGCAGCCCACAAATACCGCGTTAATCCAGCCGTTTCGCATCACCGAGGCGCACATATTGTCACAGATCAGGGTTACGTCTACGCCCGAAGAGTACAGCTCATAAGCGGTCAGCCTCGCCCCCTGCAGAAGCGGCCTGGTCTCATCTGCATATACCCGAAAATGATAGCCCCGCTCCTGCCCCAGATAAATAGGCGCTGTCGCCGTACCATACTTGCAGGTTGCAAGCTGTCCCGCGTTACAGTGGGTCAGAATCCCGTCCCCCGGCTTTACCAGCGTCAGCCCATATTCCCCGATCGCCTTGCAAACCCGAATATCCTCTTCCTTCATCCTGACGGCTTCTTCCCTCAACCGATTTTTTATCTCAGCCACCGGACAGTTTTGGCTGCGCACGCACACCTGCTCCATTCTGCCCAGCGCCCAGGACAGGTTGACGGCCGTAGGCCGCGCGGAATTTAAATACTCCTTCTGCTTTTGAAAGGCTTCGTAAAAAACGGCGTAATCCTCCGTCTGGATTCCCTTTGTCAGCAAATAGATGCCAAAGGCGGCGGCAACGCCGATGGCAGGCGCTCCCCGAACCTTCAGCAGATAGATAGCGTCCCGTATTTCCTGCGCCGTATGCAGGCTGAGCAGCTCCAGCCGCCCCGGCAAAAGCGTCTGGTCTAAAATCACCAGCGCGCTGTGCTCATCGTCCAGCGCTACCGTCTCATAATCCATAAGATTGTTTCCGTTCATATTCCTCTCCCTTCCCGGAACCCTTTCGGCCAAAAAGTCCTTCCTTTACATGGTAATCTCCGCAAATTCCGCTCCGGCCGCCCGGCACAAGTCCTCCGGACTCAGCTCAATCTGGGAACCAAGCCTGCCGCCGCTGACAATCATGGTTTCCAGCGCCTGCGCCGACGCGTCGATTCTGGTCACATACTGCTTCTTCATGCCCACGGCGGTACAGCCGCCCCTGATGTATCCGGTAACGGCGTTAATTTCCTTAACGGGAAGCATGGAAACCGCTTTTTCCCCTACGGATTTCGCGGCTTTCTTCAAATCCAGCTCCTTTTCGATGGGGAGCACGAACACGAAATAATTCCTGCTGCCGCCCACAGTCACCAGCGTCTTATATACCTTCTCATGGGGCAGCCCCAATAGATCCGCCACCTGTATGCCGTCCACGAACTCTCCGCACTCATAGGTATGGTGGGTAAAAGAAATCCGCTCTCTTTCCAGAATCCGCATTGCATTGGTTTTCACCTCTTTATTTTTCGCCATAATATCTATATCCTTTCTTCCATTCCGCATCGCCACAAAACTCAGTCCCTTTGCCCTCTCAGAGCGCCAGATAGTAGGCAGCCGGAAACAGCTTCTCCAACGCCGCAAACAGGGGGGCATAGGAGGCCAGCCTGATAAACACAGGCGCGCAGACCAGACTGCCCAGAGTCAGAATCGGTATCGCCGCCGCAATGGTTTCCTGCCTGCGCAAAAAGACTCTGAGAATACCGCAATAGCATATGATCATCCCCTGATAAAGAATCAAATGCGCCGCCTCCCGCCGCCATACGCCAGGGCTCCAGACCCTTAACGCCGCTTCGGCCATACCGGCAGTTCCATCTGCGGCGCTATAACGCAGCGCGTCTGTCAGCCACAGGCAGCACAACACCGCCAGAGAAGTTAAGATCGTGGGAACCCATATATTGACTATATAAGTCAGCCAGTTCGGCGCCAACCTGAGAAAACGTTTCTCCCGCTGATCCTTTTCATATTCCAGCATACCGCACATGCCGCTGATAAAAATCAGCACTGCAAACACGCCTTTTACGGGAAAGACAGCAGTGTCATTTCCTACACTCGTGTCATTATTATATTGACCATCTAAGTCATCTCTATATAGAAAAGAAAAGGTACTGCCGTCTACCAGATGCGTTTCATAGGCCTGCCGCGCAAAGGAAAGCAGTTCCTCCGTCTGATACTCCCGTGCCAGTCCCTCCCTGTCCGCCAGGTCTTCCAGATACTCCCAATAACCGTTTTCCGAATAAAGCCGGAAGAGCACTCCGGCGACGCGTTCCTGCGCCATACCGGTGATACTGCTGGCGGAAGTCTCATAAACCTTGATACTGTCCTGCCATTCTCCCTCTTTTATCCGCCGGGCAATATCCTTCCCTATCACAAAACCGCAGTCCGCCTCCGAGCTGACGACGGCCTGCCGCGTCTGCGCGTCGCTCTCATAGAATACATACCGCAGCACGCTGACGGACTCCGGATTCTCCGCAGAAAGCGCCTTTAATCCTGATAGAATCTCTTCACTCCATTCGCCCTCTTCTACGCATACCGCCACCACGGCGCCGGCGGCGGGCTCCTGCTCCAGTACGCCCACCCCATAGCCCAACAGGGGAATCAGCGCCAGCAGGCCCACAAACGCCGGCTGCTTCAGCAGCCTTTTCACTAAAAGCCGAAACCATATGCCATATTGCTTCCAACGATGGATTCTTTCCCTTTTCATCTGATTTTGTCCTATCTGTCTCTCCGTCTGCACAGCCAGGCACACCCGCCCAGCAAAATAGTATAGGCGCACATTCCCGCCGCGCACTCTCTTACCGTCCCCGCGCCGTATCCTGCGAAAATACCGCCTGCCGCCTGAATCAGCCATGCGGTAGGGAGCCTGCCGCCTATCCTCTGCATGGTCTCCGGTAACAGCAGAGAGGGCACGAATCCGCCGGAGCAATAAACCATCGCCATACTGACCGCAAACAATAGCAGGATGCCGCTGATTCTGCTGTCGGCAAGACTGTACAGCCAATAGATGAAAGTGCTGACCAGAAGGATTCCCAGCGCTGACAGAAGGACTGCCGCCCATCTGTCTCCCGCGCCGCCTCCGCTTTGGAACAGTTGCAGCTCCAGCCCCGAACGACCCCATACGGCCAGAACAGTCCCCATCGCCGCCGCCAACAGAAGGCTGATAAGGCCTACGCCAAGCAGGCCGCACAGCCATTGACAAAAGTCCTGCCACAGAAAGCCTATGCCCTGTCTGGCTAACTGCCTGCGAAATACCAGCGGCTCCGGCTGCATCACGGGGTACAAAGCCATACCGGACAGCAGTACAAACAGCACCGCCGCCGATGCGGCAAAATACTGCCACAGATTCATCTGTCCCGTAACCGATAACTGCTCCCTCTCATATAGCGCCAGCCTGTCCAGCGCAAACGCCAGATTATAGCTGTCAATTTCCATTTCCATGGCGGACAACTGCTCTGTCAATCCATAGGCGGCGGCAGTATCGCCCGCACTGTAGATTTCCGCCTGCGCCACGTTCAGAAGTCCCGCGCCCGCATCTGTCAATTCCCTGAAAAGCAGGGCTTCCAGTCCTGCCTGGCGCGGAAAATAAATCTCTACCGTGGGATTTTGCCCATTCACAATCCCTTCCACCAACTGCTCCGGCAGCAAAATCAGCGCCGCTACCTCACCCTGCTCCAACAGGGCAAAGCCTTCCTTTTCGGAAACCTGCCGGAAACTGCAAAATTCCGATACGCTTTCCATGCTCTCCACAAAGCCCACCGCCATCTGCGTCAGGGCATTGTCCTCTTCCAATACGATCGCCACGTCTACGCCCACCGCCAGCGGCTCCTTTTCCATACTTTTCACACCGCACAGGGCAAGTATGCCTATGACCGCCATAAGCAGGATTGCCTGTAGCAGCATACGGGGCAGCAAGCGCAGCGTTTTATGGACTTCCATATACAGATACCGCATCTTCAGCTTCATAGGCTTTATCCTTTTCTGTCAGGCTCCCCGGCGTTCATATCCGTGTACATATCCAACAACCCTACCGTCTCCGAGGCGGGTCTGCCATACATATGACAGCACTTATGGGATACGCTTTTCTGGTGTTCCTCCTTCTCATCAAAGGTAACGCTCATACGGCACACCCCCTGCTCTGATTCCCTGTCCAGGTGATTCATGATTTCCGCAATCATCGCTTCTTCGTCTTGATTCATTTCGTAATCTCTCCTGTCTCTGAATCCTGATGCATACTCCATAGCGTCCTTTCATCACCCAGCAGCTCCAAAAGGCTTCCATATTTCTCCGCCAGTTGGTAGAGGATCTCCCCAATCTCTGTATAAGACATCTCAAAAACAGCTATTTTTGCTTCCGCCACGGGCGTGATTTCCTCTTGCAGAGGCTCTATCGACATATCCCCGGTGATTCTGCAAAGCTTTTCCCCTGCCCTATAAACGGCCAGCTCTTCCAACTGCAGGCCAAAGCTTTGCCCCTGTACGATATCGGATACCTCTCCTTTGGCCGCGATTTCCATAGTATTATCCTCTTCTTCCAGAGAAACCGCCATATCGAAGGTGTCTTCGGAGGAACCGCAGCTTATTGTCACATGAATCCTGCTGCCGCCGCTTTCTTCCGCGCTATTCTTAACGGCAGCGTCTATTTGGAGCTGATAATCCGCTTCTTCCGTAGCCTTCGCCAACTGCCAGACTACCGATAGCCCCTCCGGCTCTGTCTCTTGATCTGCGTCCAGAGCCGAAGCCTCCTTTGCGGAAGTTTCCTCCTGCGCGGCGTCTAAGCTCTCCTCAGAAGCATTGGTAACGGTAATTTCCCCCTGCATTTCATCTACGCTTCCTCCCTTGCCCAGGAAGGAAAGCTCCAGTTCCATACTGGCTTCGCCGTCTAACAGTTCGACGGGGCTCTCCAATAGGATTTTTTCAATCTGATTCCTTTGATTCACTTCAAACAAAAGCGCCGGGTCGGAAGCGATGAGCCGCTCATGCTCTTCCATCTCCCCGTCCCAATCGTTTTCATCCAGTCCATTAATTTCCGCATAATCCTGTAGAAGCTCCCTCAGCAGCCGGTCTACGTCCTGACCGGCAAAGGACGCGCGGTACCAGCCCTTTTCTCCCTTGCTGATGGTCATATTGTCACGGCACGCTTCCAGCTCGCTGCCGTAAGCCTCCAGAAACTGTTCCGCGCTGCCCCATGCGTTCACAGAGCCGTCGGCTTCTCCATCAGGAAACAGCCGCAGGGAAAATTCTTCCATGGAGGACTGGCCAAACAGCTCCCTGGCAAAAATCGAATCATTATATTGGCTGACCACATTTTCCGTGTCAAAATACAAATCCTCTAAAAACAGTTCGGGAACCGAAAAGCAGATTTGCTCTTCATTTCCATAAAGCTCTAAATGCGCCAGTTCATAATTCATCACGCTGATTGCCGTAGTACTATTCAGCGCCTTCGCCTGCATATCCCTGTAAAGCTCCGTATCTACGCCAAGGGTAACGTTATAGGGAATCAGGTCTGTGGTCAGATTCATTCTGGTCTCAACATGGCCGCCCTCTTCCTCCATTCTCAGCAGAATCTCCCTGATACCGACTTTTTCCGCCAGAGGATTTTTCATTTCCTCCACTGAGGCGCTCAGGTTCTGAAGCCCCTTAGTCAGCTTATAAACAGCCGTATTCGTATAAAACGCCCAAGCCGATCCCCCCAGTATCCCCAGCAGGATCACCACGCATATCACAGCCGCTAATATTCTGCTCTTTTTGCGTTTTGTTTCATTCATGGCAGTCGCCGCTCCTTCCCCGGCGAAGCGTATGCCTCACCCCCGATCACTTCTCAAAGCATTTGAACCAGCCCGGCTCCCCGCAGAGCCCGGTCGATCTGCCGCAGTTTTCCATCTTTCATCACATAAAGCTTATCGCACAGCTCTAATTCGCTTTCTTCATGAGTGGTAATGACCACGGTTCCCTCACGCTGTAAATAATCCTTTAAATAGCTCCGAATGTCCTCTTTGCAGATTAAATCCAGCGCCGCGCTGGGTTCGTCCAGCAGAAGAATGGGCGGCTGTCCTGACAGGGCAATCCCCATACTGACACGTTTCTTCATGCCGCCGGACAGTTTATCCGCCCGGCAGGACGCATATTCCTGTATGCCCAGCAAATGCAGAGCCCCCTGCTCTAACTCCTGCTTAAGCGTCTTAGAATCAGGATACCACAGGCGGAGATTATCATATACGGTAAGTTCTGGAATCAATGGATTCTCCTGAGGGACGTAGCCTGTCATCTTCCGGATAACTTCTTTGCCGCAGTACATTCTCCCGCCGCACTTTTTCTCCGCCGCTCTTACACAGGAACTGCGCGCCTCCCCTTCCGGCGTCTCCTTTCCCGCGCGGCGCGGGCTTTGTCCTGACCATGCCGTCTGTCCGTCATAGCGCACCTGCCCTGACAGGGGCTTCAGCGTGCCTGCCAGAATGGACAGCAACGTAGATTTGCCGCAGCCATTAGCGCCCACAATGCCAACGCACTCTCCCCGCTCCGCGGTAAAGGACACGCCTTTCAAAACAGGCTTTCTGCCATATGCACTTGTAATTCCCTGCACCAAAATCATAGGGAGCTCCCTTCCAAAGATTCTGTTTATGATATTGTCAATATCTTATCACAAATACCCCGAAAGGAAAAGGAGGCAAAAAGAAAGGGCTGCCGCTTCCCGGACATTGAAGCATATGCCAATGCTTTTCCGAAAAAAACAACAACCCTTTATCTATTGGTCATTCAAGGAAAGACCCTATCTGTCCCCGCTTACTTAGCAGCCGCGATTTCAGCCTTTAAGGTCTCTGTCAGCTTGGGAACAATCTTGTTTAAGTCTCCTACGATACCATAGTCAGCCACATCAAAGATCGGCGCATCTGCGTCCTTATTGATGGCGATAATGATATCTGACTCTTCCATACCGGCTACATGCTGGATTGCTCCTGAAATACCGATTGCAAAGTATACGTTAGGACGGACTGTTTTACCGGTCTGGCCTACCTGCAGATCCTTGGGCTTCCAGCCGGAATCTACGACTGCACGGGAGCAGCTTACGGTACCGCCAAGCACCTCAGCCAGATCCTCCAGAAGCTTGAAGTTTTCAGGGCTTCCTACACCACGGCCGCCGGATACCAGAATCTTAGCGTCCATGATATCTACGGTATCTACTACGGATTTAACGATATCAAGAATCTCCACATACTTGTTATCCGGCGTAAATCCGGGATTAAACTCTTCTACAACTGCCTTAGCGCCTTTTACCGGCTCAATCCTCTGCATAACGCCGGCACGTACCGTAGCCATCTGGGGACGGTTATAAGGGCAGGCGATCGTTGCGATGGTATTGCCGCCGAACGCGGGACGGGTCATCAACAACTGATTGTGCAGCTGCTCCTGTCCGGGTACAGCCTGTAACGGGAAATCGCCAATCTCAAGGACGGTACAGTCCGCCGTCAGACCGGTAGCGACTCTTGCGGATACTCTGGGTCCTAAGTCTCTTCCGATAGCGGTTGCGCCAACCAGTACGATCTCCGGCTTATATTGGTTGATAATGGAAGCCAGCGCGTGGGCATAGGGCTCCGTTCTGTAATCCTTTAACTCAGGATCGTCTACCACGATCACCTTGTCAGCGCCGTACTCTGCGAGCTGATCCGCCAGCCCTTTGATCCCGGAGCCTAATAACATAGCGGTTACTTCTGTATTCAAATCTTTAGCGAGGTCTTTTGCTTTACCAAGTAATTCGAATGCAATACTGCTGATCTCATTGTCTACCTGCTGAGCAAAGACATATACTCCCTTGTATTCTTCTAAATTCATTTTACATTCCTTTCTCTATGCCGAAGCATAGCCTTATTCTATCTCTAAAAGAAAATCGGCGTAACGTCTCCAAGTTGATTAAATCACATGCTTTACTTTTAACTTGTCAACAATGTAGCTTACCGCTTCATCAGCATCAAGGGTAACCTTCTCGCCGGCGCCCTTTCTTACCTTGTCAGATGCCTTAGCGATCTTGGTAGGGGAACCCTTCAGACCCAAGTTTGCGTCGTCTACGTCCTTTAAGTCGGCTCTGCCCCATACGGTAATGTCAGCCTTGTAAGCGTCGAAGATTCCGCCGGGAGTCATGTAACGAGGCTCGTTTAACTCAGAAAGGGCTGTGATCAGACAGGGCATTTTAGCCTTTACCACATGATATCTGTCTTCATACTGACGCTCAACGATCACGCTGTCGCCCTCAATTTTGATATCCTGCGCATAAGAAATAACAGGAATATTAAGGTGCTCGGAAATCTGGGGGCCAACCTGCGCCGTATCGCCGTCGATAGCCTGACGGCCTGTGATAATAAGGTCATATTCCAGGTTTCTGATTGCGCCCGCAATCGTTGTGGAGGTAGCCCATGTGTCAGCGCCGCCAAGGACTCTGTCGGTTACCAGAACGCCCTTATCAGCGCCCATAGCCATCGCTTCACGCAGAACCTCTTCCGCCTTGGGAAGTCCCATTGTTACAACCGTTACTTCCGCACCGTACTGATCTTTTAATCTAAGCGCAGCTTCCAGACCGGCTTTATCATCAGGGTTCATGATCGTCAGCATAGCGCCTCTGTCAAGTGTTCCGTCAGGATTGAACTTAACGCCGCCCTTTGTATCAGGAACCTGTTTCACACAAACAACAATTTTCATTGCATTTTTCTCCTTCTATTTATTTGTTTATTCGTATCCATTCAGTACCTTCCCAGATACGTGCATATCATTATCCGCAAATCCACATCTTATTTCAGCAATGCGCCGGAGATAACCATACGCTGAACCTCACTTGTTCCTTCATAAATCTCTGTAATCTTAGCGTCACGCATCATACGCTCCACATCATACTCTCTGATATAACCGTAACCGCCGTGTAACTGAACAGCCTTAGTGGTCACTTCCATGGCAACCTCTGCGGCGTATAATTTCGCTTTGGCAGCTTCTACGGAATATACCTTCTGCGTAGCCTTAGCCATAGCGGCCTTGTATACCAGCATCTGGGCAGCCTCTACCTTAGTAGCCATATCCGCCAACTGGAACTGCGTATTCTGGAACGCGCCGATTGCCCTGCCAAACTGCTTTCTCTCTTTGACATACTCAATCGTGGTCTCAAGCGCGCCCTCCGCCAGTCCAAGAGCCTGGGAAGCGATACCGATACGGCCGCCGTCAAGAGTATGCATGGCGATGTTAAAGCCCTTGCCCTTCTGTCCTAATAAGTTCTCCTTAGGGATACGGCAGTCTGTAAAGATCAGCTCGTATGTAGAAGAACCGCGGATACCCATCTTCTTTTCTTTGGTGCCAAAGGTAAATCCGGGCGTACCCTTCTCAACGATGAAAGCGGAGATTTCCTTCGTCATTCTGCCGCGCTTCTCCACGGTACCGGTGATGGCGAAGATTACATATACGTCAGCCTCCTTGCCGTTGGTGATAAAGCACTTGGAGCCGTTTAATACCCACTCGTCGCCGTCTAATACGGCCTTGGTCTGCTGTCCCTGGGCGTCAGTACCCGCGCCGGGCTCGGTCAGGCCGAAAGCGCCAAGCTTCTCGCCCTTTGCAAGGGGAACCAGATATTTCTGCTTCTGCTCTTCCGTACCATATGTCAAAATAGGATCGCAGCAAAGGGAGGTATGCGCAGATACGATAACGCCTGTGGTGCCGCATACCTTGGAAAGCTCTTCCACACACATCGCATAGGTCAAAGGATCGCAGCCCTGTCCGCCGTACTCCTTCGGAACCGGGATTCCAAGGAACCCTAATTTAGCCATTTTCTCAACAGTCCCTCTGGGGAAAGTTTCTGTCTCGTCTACCTCCTGAGCAAGAGGTTTTACTTCTTTTTCAGCGAACTCTTTAAAAAGAGATCTCGCCATTTCATGCTCTTTGCTTAAAGTAAAATCCATGATTTTTATTCCTCCATGTTTATTTGTTATTACCTCTACAAATCTTTTCGCCTGTTATTTGGAATAATCGTAGAAGCCTTTGCCTGTCTTACAGCCTAACTTGCCTGCGCGAACCATTTTTCTAAGAAGGGGAGCCGGACGATATTTGGGATCGCCTGTCTCGGAGTAGATAACCTCCATGATGGCGAGCACAATGTCAAGACCTACATAATCGCCTAACTGAAGAGGCCCCATGGGATGATTAGCGCCCAGACGCATAGCCGCATCGATATCCTCCACGCTTGCCACGCCTGCTTCCAATACGCAGATACCCTCGTTAATCATGGGGATTAAGATTCTATTGACAACAAAGCCTGCCGCTTCGTTTACTTCAACGGGAGTTTTGCCGATTTCTTCCGCAATCGCTTTCACCTTGCCAAATACCTCGTCGGTTGTATTCTCGCCGCGGATAATCTCTACCAGCTTCATAACCGGAGCCGGGTTGAAGAAGTGCATACCGATTACCGGCCTGTCAATTCCTGCGCCGATTTCCGTAATGGAAAGAGAAGAGGTATTGGTTGCAAAAATACAGTCCGCCTTACAGATATCCTGTAATTCCTTGAAGGTCTGTTTCTTAATATCCATCACTTCCAGAGCGGCTTCCACAATAAGGTCGCAGTCTGTGCAGATGGTCTTAACGCCTGTGGTAATCTTGGCCAAAATCTTGTCCGCGTCCTCCTGCGTCATCTTGCCTTTGGCAATCCTTTTCTCAAAGCCCTTGGCAATTTTGTTTTTGCCGTTTGCTGCAAACTCTTCGTTGATATCGCAAAGGCATACCTCGTATCCTTCTGTCTGGGCAAAAGCCTGCGCAATACCGGAACCCATTGTTCCCGCGCCAATAATACCTACTTTCATTGTAGTTCCTCCTATCAAAATATTGTTTTATTTATTCTGGAATGGCTCTTTTACTTTTTCCTTGTTTTTATCTAAAAAGAATGCCATACCATATTTCTGATCCTCTGTCTCGAAGCAGTCGCCGAATAACTTCTCTTCAATCACGATTGCTTCGTCCATCCCTGCCTCTAAACCGTCGTTGATGGCTTTCTTGCAGTTGCGGACGGCGATGGGCGCATTCTTGGCGATGCCGGAAGCCATCTTCTCCGCTGCCGCCATCAGCTCCTCCTGAGGATATACGGCGTTTACAAGGCCGATTCTCAAAGCCTCGTCTGCCTTAATATTCCTGGCCGTATAAATCATCTGCTTAGCCATGCCGGGGCCGACGATTCTGGCAAGTCTCTGGGTGCCGCCGAATCCGGGGGTAATACCAAGACCCACTTCAGGCTGGCCGAATACCGCGTTATCGGAACAGATTCTGATATCGCAGCTCATGGAAATCTCGCACCCGCCGCCCAGCGCGAAGCCGTTGACAGCCGCGATTACGGGAATCGGGAAGGTTTCTAATTTACGGAATACATCGTTGCCCTTCTTGCCGAAGGCCTCGCCCTCAGCCTTGGTCAGCGTGCTCATCTCGCCGATATCCGCGCCTGCCACAAAGGATTTGGCACCCGCGCCTGTTAAAATCAGGCATCTTACCGTATCCAGATCCACGCCGTCCAGCGTCTTGTCCAGCTCGTCCAGTACGGCAGAATTTAAGGCGTTTAAAGCCTTCTCACGGTTGATCGTAATGATACCAACCTGTCCTTTTACTTCATATAATACAAACTCCATGGTTTCTCTCCTTTTAAAACCGTCTTAGTATTACTCTTCTTATCTCTCGACAATCGTTGCGCAGCCCATGCCGCCGCCGATACACAGGGTAGCCAGACCCTTCTTAGCGTCTTTCGCCTGCATCTCATGAAGCAGCGTAACCAGAATACGGCAGCCGGAAGCGCCTACGGGATGCCCCAGGGCAATCGCGCCGCCGTTAGGGTTAAGCTGTTTTTCCACATCGATGCCCAGCTCCTTGCCTACCGCTACTGACTGTGCCGCAAATGCCTCGTTTGCCTCGATGATATCGAAATCCTCAATCTTGTAGCCTGCCTTGGCCATAACCTTCTTCGTAGCCGGAACAGGGCCGATACCCATGATCTCAGGTCTGCAGCCTGCCAGCGCACCCGCTACAAAGGTTGCCATAGGCTGAACGCCTAACTCTTTGGCTTTCTCTTCGCTCATCACCACGATAGCGGCCGCACCGTCGTTGATACCGGAAGCATTGCCCGCTGTTACAAATCCGTCGGGATTGATGGTGCGAAGCTTCTGAAGGCCCTCAATCGTGGAACCCGGCCTGGGGCCCTCGTCAACCTTAAATTCAACCATTTCCTTTTTCTTCTTAACCATAACCGGTACGATTTCCTTATCAAAAGCGCCGCTCTTCTGGGCAGCCTCAGTCTTCAACTGGCTGTTCAGCGCGAACTCATCCAGTTCTTCACGGGTAAGTCCCCACTCTCTGCAGATGTTATCCGCTGTCATAATCATATGATAGTCGTTGAACGCATCCCAGAGCGCGTCGTTTACCATGGTATCTACCAAGGTTGCGTTGTTCATTCTATAACCGTAACGACCCTGCATTGCCGCATAAGGAGCCATGGACATATTCTCCATACCGCCTGCCACTACGATATCGGCGTCGCCTGCCTGAATCATCTGCGCCGCCATATTGACACAGTTCAAACCGGAACCGCATACAACGTTCACTGTAACGGCCGGCACTTCATTCGGAAGACCTGCTTTGATGGAAGCCTGACGGGCTACGTTCTGTCCAAGGCCTGCCTGGATTACGCATCCCATATATACGTGATCAACCTGCTCAGGCGCTACGCCTGCTCTGTTTAATGCTTCTTTGATTACGATTGCGCCAAGTTCAGGCGCCGGTGTAGTGCTTAATGACCCGCCCATGGTGCCGATTGCTGTACGGCAAGCGCCTGCCAAAACAACTTTTTTTGCCATCTTTTTTTCCTCCATGATTTGTATTGTTTTTACAAAAAAGCCCTGTTTTCAAGGCTTGACAATGATTGTTATTTTTTTGTCATTGTCCGCTGTTCCTATTGTATCATAGCAATATCTTTTTTGCAATGCTTTCTCTACTCTGCCGGGACATCTTTTGCGGGCTGCGATTCCCCGGACGATTCTGCGGGCGCGGACTTCCTGTACGCTTCCACCGCCGGGTCGTTCATTTCATATACCCGCTTCCATTCCCTGCTGTCTCCCACCTTGGCTACCTCGCTGCGGTTGCGATAAAGGAATTTAGTCAGCTCGTAGCAGTCGATCCAGATTTCATTATCGCCCTCTTTCTGGGACTCGTCAAAAATCAACTGTAAGCCCCAATGGAGATGCACCACTTCTATATTATTTACATTTTCCTTGACACTGTATCCGGTGTGCCCCATATAACCGATCACATCTCCCGCCGTTACCACGCTGCCCTCCTGCAAATTCTCCGCATAGGGATAATTCTGGCGCAGATGGGCGTAGTAATAATAGCGCTTGCCGTCAAAGCTGCGTATGCCCACGCGCCAGCCGCCGTACTGGTTCCAGCCCAGCGCCTCCACATAGCCAGATTCCACGCAGATAACAGGCGTCCCGATCTGCCCCATCATATCGTGCCCTAAATGGGGTCTGGCATAACCGTAGCTGCGGGAGGAACCGAAATCATCATAATGGCTGTAATCAAAGCCCTTGGCAATGGGGGAGTATGCTTTCAGCCCGTAATAGGAAGCCATATCCCCCTCCTCGGTTTGCAGGGAAAATTCCCCCACCATGCCGCCGAGGACGGCCTCATAGGCTTCCAGATAATAGTCATAATACTCCATTTCCTCCGTCATCTGCTCTAAGGTAGACTCCCCGCTTCGCAGCATTTCCGCCGCCTGCTGGAGCTCCCGGACGCTGCCGCTGTCAAACTGGCCGCCATGCTTCGCCCCCACATAAGCGATCAGTTCAATCCAGTTTAAATGCACCGGCTCTTCATAAGTCTCCACATCCAGTTCATAGGCTGCGGTCAACGCTTCACAGCTCACCTGAAATTCCACCCATTTAATATAGTCGCCGTCCGCCGTAACCTCCACCGCTTCCCCCTGCTCCGAAGACCACGCCCGGCCGCCGCTTTCCCAGGCGGACTCCTCCCACCGGCTCTTCCATTCTCTCATAATGCATACGCTTCCCGCCGCCAGCAGGAAAATCAGCTCCAGCGCAATGGCGAAACGTATTTTTCTTTCCCTGCCCCTTTGATTCCCCTTCCCCATCTTCATACCAATCCTTGTTTCCCGGCGGTTCCCACCGCCTTATCGTAATCAATATATGAAACCAAAGCCGATGATATGCGGGGCGGGAAGCGCTCCGTCCCTGTTCCCGGAACAAACAAACAGGCACCCACTGTTTGCGTGAATGCCTGTCCTGGTTCTTCCGATATGCTGTTGTCCGTATTTCCTAATTCTCCGGCTCGATTAATCCGTAAGCGCCGCCCTTTCTCTTATACACCACGTTCACCTGATCGGTCTCCGCATTGCAGAACACAAAGAAATTATGCCCTAAGAGCTCCATCTGTACGCAGGCGTCCTCCGGGTACATGGGCTTGATGTCAAACTTCTTCGTGCGGATAATCTGAACCTCCTCGTCGTCCATATAATCCTTCTCCATAAACTCCTGCCGTAAGAAAGCCGCCGCCTGCTTCTTGTCCGCCAATTTATTCTTGTATTTCTTAAGCTGTCTCTCAATAATCTCTTCCACCAGGTCAATGGACACATACATATCGCTGCTGACCTGCTCGGAACGAATAATATTTCCTTTCATCGGAATCGTTACTTCTATCTTCTGTCTGTCTTTCTCAACGCTCAAGGTAACATGCGCTTCCGTCTCCTCGGTAAAATACTTTGCCAGCTTACCGATCTTCTCTTCCACCGCCGTTCTTAAGCCTTCCGTTACCTCGATGTTTTTCCCAATGATTATAAATTTCATGGCAATCCTCCATTCCTGCCCGATTCGCGTATCCGGGCGCAGCTCCAAAGGACTGCCTGACACGAACCGATGCATATGAAAATTTTATCCCTTTTCTATTGGGCTATTGTGTAGTCATTATAGCATATTGGCGCAGCTTTTTGCAACAATTTAAGAAGGACGCCCGTCCTTTTTTGACATCTTTAAAGTCAAGTGTTTTTGCAAAAATTTTTCACAGATTTTACCTTTTTATTACAACTTCACAAAACATCCGTTCTTTCAGTTACCATAAATCCGGGTCATTTTCAATCTCCCAAAAGCTGTGGACAATGTGGATAAGTCCGTGTATAAGTCTTTTTCCCGATAAAACGGCGGTTTTGAAATGTGGATAAATTGGCTCGTCCGCCACATCCCCAAAAGCCCCCAAAAAAATGCCTTTGTACAAAATATACAAAAGGGAGACAAACCCTAAAGTCTGTCTCCCTTGTTTGAAGAAATTTTTCTTTTAGAAAATACGCCGGATTGATAGAATAGAACGATAATTCGCATTGGATACAATAATGCCGGTTCTTTCGGTAGAGGCGTGTACGATCTGCCCGTTGCCGATATAGATTCCCACATGGCCGGAGTAGCAGATGATATCGCCCGCCTGCGCGTTCTCCAAACCATTGACAGTGGCTCCCACGCTTCTGTCCGCCGACGAGGAATGGGGCAGGCTGACGCCGAAATTACTATATACGCTCATTACAAATCCGGAACAGTCCGTACCGTTGGTCAGGCTACTTCCGCCGTACACATAAGGATTCCCCACAAACTGTAAGGCGAACTTCGCCACATCGGCGCCGGTGCTTCCCGTAGGGCTCTCATAGGTCTTACCGCTGTCAGAAGAACCTGAGGAAGAGGAGGAACTATTCTCCTTCGCCTTCTTCTCCGCAGCCTCCTTCGCCGCTTTTCTGGCCGCTTCTTCCTTCGCAAGTCTTGCTTCCTCTTCCGCTATGGATTCCGCTTTCACAAACTCGGTAGACAGGGTCACATAATCCGTAGAGACATAACCGTCGCCTTCCTCGATATTAACCTTAACCCAGTCGTCTAATTCTTCCGTAACGATCAGTTCATCCTGATCCGGCACCATACCGATCACTGAAGCGTCCAGGCCGGCTTCCGCCCGTACATACAGGGTTTCCGTCTGCACCGTCGCGATTCGTGTGCCAACCTCCTTGGCATACTCTATCGCGTCCTCCCCGGTCACGCAGTACTCGGCCTTTACATATCCCTCTACGGAGCCGGAGCTGATCTTATACCAGCCGTCTTCTTCTTCTATAAAAGTGCCCACCGACTTATTGTACAGCTTACCTACAATAGAGCCGTCTTCACTGGCGCTGTCTCTCACATTCACATAGTCGTTGACCTTGGCGATGACCAGATTCTTAAAGCTTTCTTCCTCTTCTGTCAAACCGCTGCCCGACGCCGTTTTTAAGTCCTGGGTATATCCTTCGCTGACAACGACCGTATCTTCAATCTTCTTGGAAGAAACCGTGCTGATGCCGCCTCCCGCGCTGGCCAGATCCGCAAATCCGCCTACCTGTGCGCTGCCGATGCTGGTTCCCTCCGCCACGGCGATCTCTTCTGTCTCCTCGCTCTGCGCGGCCGCCCGTTCCGCGTCCTCCTTCAGGTTAGAAAGGGAGGTCGACTTGGAAGAGTCCTGTAAGGAATAATCGATGCCGGCCGAGGGCAACACAGAACTGATATTGCCGGTTGCATGAGCCTCCAGGCTGATTCCGGAAAAGGTAAGCGCCGCCGCCATCGCACAGGCCGTTATTTTTACGTTTTTGACGTTTTTTCTTTTCATAAAATACCTCATTTGTTACAAAATTGTTACATCTGGGTATAATATAGCATTGCCGCCGCCTTTTGTCAACCACAGCATCTACCGTCAAAAACCGCGGTTTTACGCTATTTGTTGTGGTTTTCCCAGAAATTCACAAATATTTCACAGCCCGGAAACCCGATGCTCCCGCCGTATCGCATCGAACCGTACGCATCGCCGTTTCCCTGTTTGCCGTACTGCACGTAACAATTCCGCAACAAATGAAGTCCCGCCCTTGCAGCCTCCGCTTAAACAAACGCCAAGTCCCGCGCCGCCGGAAAATCAGGATAAATATCCTTCCACTCCCGCCACCGCGCAGGCGCCGTCCGAGACTGCCGTCACGATCTGGCGCACCCGTTTGGTTCTGATATCTCCCGCCGCGAAGATGCCCGGAACACTGGTGGCGCAATCCTCTTTGGCCTTGATATAGCCCGCTTCATCCCGCTCTACCAGACCGCGGACAATCTCCGTATTGGGGCGCATACCCACCGCGATAAAGACGCCCTCCGCCTCCAGCCTTTCTTCCCCGCCGCCATCGGCAGAACGCAACGCCACGCCCTTCACCAGTTCCTGTCCATAAATCTCAGACACAGTCCAGTTCCAGTGCACTTCCACACGTTCGCTGGCGAACAGCCTGTTCTGTAAGCTTACGGCCGCCCGTAACCGATCTCTTCGGTGAATAAGATGCACCCTGCTGCATATGCGGGAAAGGTAAATGGCGTCCTCCACCGCCACATCGCCGCCTCCTACCACCGCTACCTCTCTGCCCTTGAAAAAAGCGCCGTCGCAGGTGGCGCAATAGGACACGCCTTTCCCTTTCCATTCCTGCTCTCCCGGCACATTCAAAAGAGCGTGCTCCGCTCCCATGGCGAGAATCAGGGTTTTCGCTTCGTAGACCTCTCCGCCGGAGGTCTCCAGCAGCTTGACCGAACCCTGATCCCTTACCGAGATCGCGGCGGCATTTTGAAACTCCGCACCCGCGGACTGCGCGTGTTCCCGGAATTTCATACCCAGCTCAAACCCGCCGATTCCCGGAATCCCCAGATAATTGTCTACCTCGCTGGTATTCAGAACCTGTCCTCCGCTCATGGGATTCTGCTCCAGCACCAACAGCTTCAGGCCGGCGCGTATTCCGTAAACCGCAGCGGATAAACCCGCCGGGCCTGAACCGACAATAATCAGATCATACATATCGTTTCCTCCATTCACATGCTTTCGTATTGTCTTTTTATTTTGCTCTTCTTATGCTATATTTATTTATATTATGTGGTATTATACAAGACCAGCGCAAGGAGGTAATTATGACCGATAGAGTCAACAAAAAATACGCGCTTGTGACAGGCGCGTCACGGGGGATTGGCGCCGCCATTGCCGAAGCCCTTGCCAAAGAGGGCTATTGCCTGTATATCACGTGTCGGCGTTCTGAAAGAGAATTGATACAGTTGTCAGACTATCTGCGCGCCGCCTATCGCATCTCCTGCACGCCTGTTATGGCCGACATGGGCAGCCCCGCAGATGTGGCCAGGCTCTTTGCCGCCATAACCGATCTGGACGTGCTGGTCAATAACGCCGGGATTTCCTATGTGGGACTTTTGCACGAAATGAGCGTCGAGGAATGGCAGCAGGTAATCCAGACGAATTTAAATTCCATGTTTTATACCAGCAGGCTCGCAATCCCTATGATGCTGCGCAGACACAGTGGGAAAATCATTAACATTTCCTCTGTCTGGGGCAACGTGGGCGCTTCGATGGAGGTGGCTTATTCCGCCTCCAAGGGCGGCGTCAACAGCTTCACCAGGGCTCTTGCCAAGGAACTGGCTCCCAGCCATATTCAAGTCAACGCCATCGCCTGCGGCATCATGGATACACAGATGAACCGCTGCTTCTCCCCGGAAGAGATAGAAGCGCTTCGCGGGGAAATCCCCGCAGACCGGATAGGCCAGCCGGCGGAGGCAGCCCAAACGGTGCTTTCCCTCTTACAGGCGCCGGAATATCTGACCGGACAGGTTATCACGCTGGACGGAGGCTGGACATAACGCCCGGCACGTATCGGCTCATTCCCCCGCAATCAGCTCCGCCGGCAGATATTTCCTGACCATGTCTTCCAGTTCAGCGGCATTGAGGGGCTTGGACAGGTAATCCTGAAAGCCGCTTTGGAGATAGTTCTCCTTCGCTCCTGCTATGGCGTTAGCCGTCAGCGCCACCGCCGGAATCTCCAGTCCCATCTCCCGTATATGATGTAAAGTCTCTATGCCGTCCATCTCCGGCATCAAATGGTCTAACAGAATCAGATGGTAAGGCTTCTTTCCCACCATTTCCAGACACTGGGCTCCGCTTGTGGCCGTGTCTATCTGCATCTGCGTACTGCGCAGCAGTCCCGTGAGCACCCTCAGATTCACGCTGTTGTCATCTACCGCGAGAATACGGGCGTCCGGCGCCCGGAAGGAAGCCTGGTAAGATTTCCGCTTACCCAGACTTTGCCTGTATTTCTGCTGGAAATCTCCCACCGGCGCATCGTCCCTGATCTTTTGCCTGATGGAAAAGAAAAAGACAGAACCTTCCCCATAAACGCTTTCCACTTTCAGCTCACTTCCCATTCTGTGCAGAATCCGCTGGCTGAGAGCCAGCCCCAGGCCGGTTCCCTCAATATTGCGGTTTTCCTTCTCCTCCAACCGCTGAAAGGCCATAAACAGCTTCTCCTGATCTTCCTCCCTGATGCCTTTGCCGGTATCGACTACGCGGATCAGAAGCTCAATTTCATCTTTCCCCACACGCTCTCCCGACATTTCCAGCGTAATCGTTCCCCGATCCGTGTATTTGACTGAATTGGTCAATAGATTAGTGATCACCTGCCGCAGCCGCACCTCATCTCCATACAGGCCGTCCGGAATCGTCTCCTGTATCTTCAACTGTAAGGCCAGATTCTTCTTCTCCGCCCTTACCTTGACCATATTGACCAGATCATTGAGCAGCGTACACATTCTGTATTCCACCGGAATGATTTCCATCTTGCCGCTCTCAATTTTGGAAAAATCCAGAATATCGTTGACCAAGGCCAGCAAAACCTGCCCCGAATCCTGAATCTGATAGGCGTAGCCCTTAATCCGGTCGTCCTCACATTCCCGGATAATCAGCTCGTCCATACCGAGCACGCCGTTAATCGGCGTCCTGATTTCATGGGACATATTAGCCAGAAAGCTGCTTTTGGCCTGATTGGCATAGACCGCCTGCTCTCTTTCCCGGTTCCGCCTGATCAGTTCATTAATATCCGCATACGCAATCACCGCTACATAAAACAGGAAGCCCGTATTGTACAGAATCGAGGGCGATGCCAGACTGGAAAGCCGGGAGGTATTCATGAAAACCAGACTGAGAACCCCGCAGGAAATCACCAGAACCACCGCCAGGAAAAAGGCTCTCAGCTCCTTGCCGTAACCATCTCTGACGTCCTTGACCATCGTCGCCACCACGAGCGCGAAATATAGGATAACGATACCATAAAACACGCCCGTCATATCATTCAAATCGGCGACATCGCAAAGCTGCAGCGCAACGCAGACTATCGTATTCAGCAAAACCAGCGCGCAAATCCCCAGATAATATTGATTGTAGCGCCTCTTCTGAATCGAGTTATTCAGCAGCGCCATGGGGATAATCAGCAGGTTAATAATAACTCTGGTCAGAAATTCCAATGCCGTCAGATTGTAGAAAAAAAGCTGCCTGATCTCATTGCCGGATATCTGGAGCCCCGCCAGCAAAAGCGCCGCCATTCCCAAATATCCCAGATTACTGTGCCAGCCCCGGAGCAGTTGAAAGGTCATATCAATCAAAACCAGCAGCAGCCCCAAAGCGGCGACTAAGAACACAAAGATAAAGCTGGGCATATACTTCCGCAGCAGATATCTGTAAATTCCCTCCTGCGTTCCATAGAGGATATCCCTGATCTTCAGCGTCTGCTCATCACCCGCGCCATCATATCGGATCTCGATTTCCCGCCCCGCGTCCGTACTCAGCAGTTCCACTAACAGCATCGCCTCCGGCGTAGTCCGCCCAAAAGCCCGAAACTCCTCCGTATCCAGGACCGCCCGCTCTTCGCCGTCCACATAAACATGCATAGCGGTACGGTAGCCATAAACCAGCATGGCCTCCGCCTCCTGCATGGAATCGGGCAGAGTCGTTACCAAGATGACGGCGCCCTGCCCGTCTGTCTCAATATCCGCCGGGAGATCGACCGCCCTGCGGCTGCCGTCCTCCAGTTCTACTGCCCAGCCCTCTATCTCAGCGCACGGCGCGCCCGCGCTGAGGCCGTAATTTTCCTCAGAAAAGATCGTATAAAGCACGGTAAAGCCGACCGCCAGAAGCAGAAACAGCGCTAAAATTCCCATGATTACCGTACTGTCTTTGATTTTCCATTTACCAACCATACCAAATTCCATTACTTTTCAAATTTTGTCCTTCTACCCGCAGGGGAACGTCCGCCCCGCAGCCGCAGCCTTTACAAAAACTCCCTGTCAATACTTTTTACACGTTTCTGGTTATTGCTGTCCTCAAAGATTTCTATCCCGTCGAAGCTCTGTATAAACTTCGAAAACTGACTGTATCCGTAATCCTTCACATTAAAGCTGTTGTATTTGCCATGGACAATATTGCTTAACTCGCTGAAGCCGATTCCTTTGATCCCCGACGCCGTAATCACCGTATGGATATAGTCCCTGATTTCTTCTTTATCTTTTTCGTTATTTTTCAAAGAAATGGAAATAATATTGTTCTTTTTATTTAACCGGAATAAACCGGAGTCCTCAAGGAAACGGGAGAGAAGGCTGTACCCGTAATTCCTGACGTCAAAATCCGGATACATATTCACCAGGCTGTTGCCTACTGCGCCCAGCTCCACATTCTTTCCTTTATTTTCATTTTCCGTAATAATGTTGGTGATAGCGTTGTAGACGGCTTCCCTTTTCACCGTATTGCTCTGCTTATCCTTGCCGTCGGTATTCTCATCCTGATTGCCCAGGTTCTCCAGATTCACAAAACGGGAACATGCCACGCGGAAGGATCTGGGCGTTTTCTCTTCCCCCATGCCTATGACTTCCATGCCGGACTCCCGCAGCCTGCTCGCCAGACGGGTAAAATCGCTGTCGCTGGACACAATGCAGAAGCCTTCCACATTGCCCGTATACAGGATATCCATGGCGTCGATAATCAGCGTAGAGTCCGTAGCGTTCTTGCCTACCGTGTTGCTGAACTGCTGCACGGGAAGCACGGAATTTTCCAACAGCTCTTCCTTCCATTTCGTCGCCTGCGTGCTCGTCCAATCCCCATAGATTCTTTTGTAGGTGATAATGCCATAGGTAGAAAGCTCTTCCAAAATCACCCCGATATATTTGGCGGATATATTATCCGCGTCAATCAAAAGCGCAAATCTTTTATTTTCCATTCCTTCTCCTTATCGCCGCGCCTGCGGACATACCACGCCCGCTCGCCCTGCCGGACATCCCGCCGGTCTCCATAAAGTATAACATAAACCAAAGCCGGTGTACAAATCAAAGCGCAGTCTGGCGGCTGCAAAATTCCAGCAGGGCAGCTTTCAGCCTTTCATACCGCAGGCGCTTTTCCTCCTTGGCAAAATGAACCTCCCGCAGTTGCAGCGGATTGTCTGTATAATCCAGCGTTTCCTTCCCGAACTGTTCGCTGGTCAGGTCAAACAGGCTGTCTCCAATCACATTATAGCAATGATAATTGCCGTCCGGACGCAAAATCCCATAGACCTGCCCGCCGAAAATATCCTGCACCAGAAACGCCGTTATGGAGCATTGCCCCAGCGTCTTGTTCTCCGGCGTCCAGTTCTGGCTCATTCTGGGAGCGCAGGTATCCGCGCACCAGATTTCCGATAAAGCGTCATATAAATCCTGCGGAGTCCGGATACCCGCATACAGGTCTGTAACGGCGGAAACGGCAGCCTTCTCCCACCCGTAAAAATGATACTTCTCTGGCATAACGTCACCTTCTCTTTCTTCCAGACAGTATAGCATATTCTTTCCTAAATGGACAGGCATAAAACTCGGGAAATCCAGGCTGATACAGATCTTGATAACGCTTGTTCTCAAAAGTATCAAAATCAATTTTGTATTTCAAGGCTCCCTGTGACTGTCTTTTTATGAAAAAGGAGCGTCCAACATGGGCGCTCCGCCATTATATTTGCCATTTACAACTCAGTTTTGATCATCCAGATAATGCAGCCCTGTTAACTCTTCTGAAACTTCCCAGAGTTTTCTGGCAGCCTGGCGATTGTGAGAAGCCTTGTTGGATTTAACCACATCCGGCATCCGGCCTTTTGACGGTCCGAAATATTCGCCTCCCCTGACAGTTTCATCTGTAGCCGCGCGAATAAGAGGCATTGCGCCATAGATTGTAGGCTTAAAGACATGGGAAAACAGTGATAATACCCTTCTGGAAACGGCATTTTTGGCTTGTGCCGGCATAATATTCGTCTGCGCCAGTCCGGGGTGGGCAGCAAGCGCGATTGTGGATTTCCCGGCCGCTGTCAGACGCCGCTGCATCTCATAGGCAAACAAGAGCATTTCCATTTTAGACCGTCCATATGCTCTCCATCTTCCATATCCTTTCCTGTTTTTATAAAACAAATTATCAAAATTGATTTTATTTCCCAAAAAATAAGCCAAACTGCTGACATTGACAACCCTTGCTCCGGCAGTCGCCTCCAATAAGTCAAACAGTCTTGCAGTCAACGCAAAATGTCCGAGATAATTAGTAGCAAAATGATTTTCAAATCCATCCATCGTTTCTGAATATGGAGCAGCCATGATGCCCGCATTATTGATGAGGACATCAAGTCTTTCATATTTCTCCCGGAATTTGTCTGCAAAGTCTGCAACACTTTTCTGGCTGGCCATATCCAAAAGCATAATATCCAGATCTGCATTTGGAACCGTATCCAGGATTTTCTGTCTGGCTGTAGTTGCTCTCTGAAAATTCCGGCAAGCCATCACAACCTTTGCACCTTTGCAGGCAAGTTCCCGCGTCGTTTCAAATCCAAGGCCGCTGTTGGCTCCGGTAACTATGATCACTTTCCCGGAAAGTTCTGGTATATCATTCAATGTCCAATCCATAAACACCCTCCACAAATATCTGTTATCATTCCAATGAAATACTACTCTGTTTCCTTTCCGGCACAAACCATATCGGCAAGCTTAATATCCGGATGATGATAGCGGCGTCTGTTTTCCGGCACATTTGGATGCCAGATCGCCTTTTGCGGGCACCACATAATGCAGGCCATACACTGCTGGCAATCATGTCCCCATTCAACGCCGTTTTCTGTGAAATGAATGTTGCCGGCCTGACAGATCTTTTCACAGACTCCGCATCGTGTGCAGGCGTCTGTTGTATAAAAACCGCCTTCTGTGGAGTCTCGGTCTACACCCAGATGCAAATTATAAGTTCTTGAGCACCAGTTCCACACTTTACGCCCATAACCCTTTCGGTCTTTCGTTCGTTTCCCTGTCTGAATCGCCTTCACAATCTTCTTCGTTGCTTTCTTTTCATGATTCAGATAGATTTGTACAATCCTATCCGGCATTGGGGAAAATCCCACAATGTGATTCGGCGGCATCGGCAACATAAAAGTTTGAATCGGCGTATTTACCTTAGGCTGTAAAATCGCTTTTAAATCGATCAGCACAAATCCGTCATAGCCTCCACAGGTGGCAATGATGAACACTTTCTGTGTAGAGTTCAACTGCATTTTTTCGCAAATTTCCTTTACAATCCTCGGCGGACGGATAAACCAGGTCGCAGTCGCAATTCCCACCCGTCCATATTGCTCTGGAATATGAGCATCCTTTTTCAGAGTATAAATAGATCTGACATCCGTATCTTTGAGCCCTTCCCCGATCCTGCGTGCAACAGAGAGCGTATTGCCGGAACCAGTGTAATAGTAGATAACTGTTTTTTCAGCCATTACTGTCCTCCTGTATTTTATGTTGAAATCTCTGTATTTCTTATGAAAATATCGTTTCCCGTGTCGGTATGATTCTGTAAATTGAGTTATTATATCATTTTTGTGAGCAGCTCATCAACCGACATTATTCCGAAAGTGTCGCATGATCTGAAAACAATTCCGTACCCCTCATTTTTCTGTTGGTTCCCTGCGCTGCTGTGCCTGCAAAACCCACAGGATTCCCTTCACAAGCCGCTCATTCACGTCCGCGAAATGTCCTCCTTTGTTCCACTGCAGGACAATCTTCTTCACTGCGGGATTTTCCTTCAGAAATTCATAGGTTTCTCTGGTGCAGTCGCCGACGGCAGACAGGAACGGATTCTTTGTCCGCTCCTCCTTGCCGCCCAGGCTCAAATAAACAAAAGCGTCACGGGAAAGCTCTTTATTCCTGATATACTCCAGCCAACCGTCAATCCACAGCGACCCTGAGCAGGACGCTGCGCCGTCAAACATACCAGACTCCAAAAAAGCCCAGAGCGCAAAAAGACCGGAAAGAGAATATCCTGCCGTATACTGCGGCACGTCTTCCGGTATCAGTCTTTCTTCCCTCAGCCGGGGAATACATTTGCCAGTCAGCCAGGCAAGTGTATCTGCGCCCCTGCCGACAAAAATTTCTTCCTCAAATGGGGCTCTCGCAGGCCAGGGAGAGAGCTGTACATTCCAGTCAGCCACCTCATATACAATCAGTGTATAAGCCATATCCCCGGCTTTTTCAGCCAGCCGTGCCGCAAAAATGTCCGTATTTCCAGCTTCCCGGTCGGATTCACCTACATAAAAGCAGGAGCCGTTTATACCATGCTGATAAATATGGACGCGAATATCGTCTATCTGTCGTATCATTCTTCTTCTCCTTATATAACCGCGAACAAATTATGATGACATTCCAAAGAGGCTCTTCCCGCGGAAAATGGCTTGTGTTGAAGCGGTAATGCAACAAAAAGGTTCCTGAATGTAAACATTCGGAACCTTTCGATTTGTCTGTATTCGCAGTAATCCTTATCTCTTTGAAAACTGTGGCGCTCTTCTCGCCGCTTTGAGTCCGTATTTCTTTCTTTCTTTCATACGAGGATCTCTGGTTAAATAGCCTGCCTTCTTTAAAGTAGGTCTGTAATCAGGATCTGCCTGCAAAAGCGCTCTTGCGATACCGTGTCTTACAGCGCCGGCCTGGCCTGTGTAACCGCCGCCTTTCACAGTAACGATAACGTCAAACTTATCAACTGTGTCTGTAGCGGCCAGAGGCTGACGAACGATAACCTTCAACGTCTCTAATCCAAAATAATCGTCAATGCTTCTCTTATTGATTGTAATCTCACCTTTACCGGGTACTAAATAAACTCTCGCAATAGACTTTTTTCTTCTACCGGTTCCGTAATATTTTGCTGTAGCTGCTTTAGCCATTTCTATTTTCTCCTTTCAGTCCCTGTGAATTAAAATGTTAATGCTTCCGGTTTCTGTGCTGCGTGCTGATGTTCCGGCCCTGCATACACATGAAGCTTCGTGTACATTTGTCTTCCCAAAGGTCCTTTTGGAAGCATGCCTTTTACCGCATACTCTACAACTCTCTCAGGATGCTTCTGCATCATTTCTTTTAATGTGGTCTCTTTCATACCGCCAACATACCCTGAATGATGATAATAAATTTTCTGGTCTAACTTTCTGCCTGTCACCTTTACTTTAGCGGCATTGACAACGATTACATAATCGCCTGTATCCATGTGCGGTGTGAAAATCGGTTTGTTCTTTCCTCTTAAAACCTTAGCGACCTCAGATGCCAAACGTCCGAGTGTCATATCTGTTGCGTCAACTACATACCATTTTCTTTCGATTGTAGCCGGGCTTGCCATAAAAGTCTTCATTGTATTAACCTCCATAGTAACGAAATCGTCTTACGACTTGTCTGTGTTGTTCTCCCAAGTCCTTCCTGCGGATGTCCGGCCACACTCAAGACCCGTCCAAACAACGGTTTGTACTCTATTCAAAATGTCTTCGCCGGGGCTTTGGCCAGACATTTTTAAACTTTGTCACAGTTAGATATTATATTATACGCCGCCACGTGTGTCAACCTGTTTTTTGGGGAATTGCCTCTTCAGAGCAGATATATTTCCCAATGCCATGATAATAGGCAAGCAGGAAGAAGATCAGCGTCAGCGCTGCGTATTTTCTGAAACGGCTGCCTGCACGCGCCCAATTCACCAGAGCCGCCACCTTTTCCTTTTTTTCCTCTTCCGTCATGCCATGCTTTTTATCCGCAAAATACAGCATAAGGTAAAGCAGGCCTGATATCATGGCAACCGTCGCGTACAGTTCCACATGGGAAGTATCGCCCGTCTTTGGCTCGTTATCGGGTACAGTATCCGTGCCAGATGCGGGCTGCCCCTGCGCCGAAGCAGGGGCTTCACTTACCGCAATTACGCTGCTCTCTACCGCATAGCCGTTGAAAGCCACGGTTTGGGCGCTGCTGTCCGAGCTGCTGCCCGAGCCCTCATCGCTTCCGTTACTCCTGTCCCCGGAGGTTCCGCTGCTTTCTCCCGTTCCTCCGGGCTCTCCTGTACCGCTGCTTCCTCCCGTTCCGCCGGTCTCTCCTGTACCGCCGTTTCCCTCCGTTCCGCCGGTCTCTCCTATACCGCCGTTTCCCTCCGTTCCGCCGCTTCCTTCAAAAGCGGCAGCAATGGTATGGGACTCCTGTACGTTATCGAATGTATAATATTGGGTCTCGCCCGCCTTATACGCGCCGGTTGGGACATATGCGCCCGCCACGGGCGGATTTACCTCTGTTCCATCCACCGTTATGGATTTAACGCAGCAATTTTCATTGGGCGTGATGGCAAAGGTCTGGCTCTTCCCTGCCTCCACTAATACGCTTCCGCTCGGCGAAATGCTGCCGCCCTCCCCCGCCGTCGCAGAGATCGTCCAGGTCGTAGCTGTATTCGCTATCCACTTTGCATAGACAAAAGTGGTTGCTTCGATGGAGGTATTGGTAAAATCAAATGGATCGCCATTTCCCGTCACCCAGCCTACAAAGGTATAGCCGGATTTTACAGGCGCTGTCGGCTCCGTCGCCGTCCGGCCGCTTAAGATGATCTGCGGCTTCTGCTCTGTTCCATCCGGATATGCGGTATGATCGTCACAAAAGGTCACGGTGTAATAATCGATGGCTGCGGCAGCATCCGCCCCGTTTACTGTCACGGAAACGCCCGTGTCTATGTAACCTGTGCTGTCCGCCGCGTTGGTTGTGTCATAGATTACGTAGGTATTGTCCGTAAGGCTTGCATAATCATTGATGAAATTTGAACCGCCGTCAGAGGTCAGCGCAAAGGTTTTTCCATGGTCTTGCCACTCTGCACCGTCCTTGTTGACGGTGATGCCAACTGAATATGTTGCGGGAGCCGTAACCTCTTGCAGCTTCCAGCCATACCAATAATTATCCGTGGTATCGCCATCATCTGCAGCCTTATATGCGGCTACCGCTTTGCTAAGCGTTGCGGCGTCCAGTTCTCCGCCGTCCTCCGCCTGAAAAGTGACGGTGCGTTCTGTAGGGCAGTTATAAAAAATGTATTCTGGTGAATCGCTCGCGTTTGGATCATTTATCTTTATTGGCGTGACGACGCTGTTCTCCGAAACTCTAATGCTTAATTTCTCTAAGTTTTTACAACCCGCGAAAACCGATTTCTGAAAAGCCGCCATCGAAACCGGCACTTCTATCTCTTCCAATCCGCTACAGTCACGGAATGCCCCTGCGTAAATATACTCCACATCTCCACATATTTTAACAGAAGTTATATTACTACATCTCCGAAAACCGTACTCCCCAATATAATAACCATCATCCTTCATGTTAATCGTTACTGCGCCGGTAAACCCACATTCGCAAAATACATATCCGCCCAGATAGGTAATCTCCCGGGGCAGAACCAAATTTCCATCCATACCAGAACATTGATAAAAAGCATTGTTGTTTATCTCAGTCACCCTGTCTGGTATCGTCAGTCCGCCGGTAAACCCGCTGCAGCCACAAAACGCGCTTTTCCCTATCTCTGTCACCCTGTCTGGTATTGTCAGCTCACCGGTTAACCCGCTGCA
>JAJQIK010000072.1 GCA_021199255.1 Clostridiales bacterium
AATATTAATATTTATAAAAATTACATCCCAAGAAGCGTGAAGGCTGAAGAGGCGCCAAGCTATGGGAAAAGTATATATGAATATGATGCCACGGGAAAGGTTTCATGCGCTTATCAGAATTTCACGGAGGAGTTCCTCTGCCGCCATCAAGAAGGGAGGGTATAAAAATGGGAATAAAATCTTTTGATGTGGCTTCTTTTTCTACAGCAAGTTTGGTTGATCCCAGAGAAGTGGGGTTTCAGGATTCTATTGATATTATTATTGATGAACTTCATAGAACCCGGAAATCTTTTGTAAAAATTGGTTGGTATCTAAAGCATATTAATGAAACTGAGATGTATAAAGAATATGGCTATGCAAATATATATGAAGTTGCATATGATAAATTCCATATATCACAGTCAACAACCACACGATTTATTAATCTTTGTGTTGAATTTTCAATAAATCACGATTCTCCGGAACTGGATGAGAAGTATGTTGATTTTAATGTATCACAATTATTTGAGATGCTGCCAATGAACCAAGATGAAAAAAATAAGATTTCACCGGAAATGACGGTAAAACAAATCAGAGAGGCCAAAAAAGAAGCAAAGATAACAAAAAACACAAATGATACAGTCTCCAATAATACAATCCAAGATAATGCAGATATTCCGGGGCAGACAAGTATTGAAAAAGACTTCCCAGAATATATGCCCAATAAAGATGAAAATCCCAAATTAGAACTTTCTGATACGGCGGTTCAGGAGAAGATAAAATATGCGACGTCGCATAAAGAAGATGAAGTATTACCTGTTGAAGAATTTATTGATATTGAGTGTAGGGAACTGGAGGAAGAAGATGCCTGTTGTGACACGTTTTCAAGGAATAGCTGCAAAAGTGAAGAGCTATTAAAAATCAGAAGAATCCTTGACGAGAAAAAGGAAGAACTTGATGACTGGTTAAAAGTAGCGGCAGAGGAAAATGTGCCAGAGAGTACTCTTTTTGAAAAAAAGATAATTGTCGCAGCACTGGCCTCAATGGTATGTGATTTGGAAGAAGCAGTAGATTTTGCCGGAAGAGGAAAGATAACAGGAATTTATTCGGCAAAGCGTATGGATAATGGAGAAACTGTTGAGGGAAACCTGATTTACATGCAAAGCGCATTTGCCTATATTCTAACAAAGGAAAATTATAACAAAATGATAATAAATGATGAATCAGAGACGGAACACTGTCAGCTTATCAGGGTAATGGAAAGAAGCATTCGACAAGTAACGGAAGGCGATGTGATATGAAAGCAGTATCAAAATCAAAAGGAAAACGATATCAAGAAAGAATGGAGGAAATATGTCAACAGTCTTTCGCGTTGTAAAAAATAGTAATTATACAACACTTAGTAACTATCACTTTAAAGATAAGAGACTTTCTTGGAAAGCAAAAGGATTATTATCAACTATGCTGTCGCTGCCGGAGGATTGGAATTATACGATAGAGGGACTGGCGGCATTGGCAGGCGATGGAACGAAGTCAACAAATTCTGGACTTGCGGAACTGGAAGAATATGGTTATCTTATCCGCACACAACTACGCGGAGAAAATGGCCGGTTTGGGACAACAGAATATACCATATATGAGAATCCAATTGAGCAGGGAGATGATTTTGACAGACAGGATATCCAATCATTAGAAGAGACCAGACAGAATGAAGGACAAGTTAGACAACCGATATGCCAAAACGGACAAACGGTGAAAAATATGGCATTTTCACCGATATGCCAAAAACGGCAAACGGAAAAACGGATAACCGAAAAAGGCGTGCAATTAAATACTAATATATTAAATACTAAAGAATTAAATACTTCTTCCTCCTCTCCCCCTCTTAGAAATTCGTACAACCAAGAAAGATTAACGGCGGAAGAGGAAGCAGATAATGATAGGCTGAGAAAACATTTTGAAATAGACAGAATAGAAAACCAATATCCGACAAGCCTTGTTGAAATGGTTTTTGGAGAACTTTGCAAAAGAGATGCTGCGGATATCCAGTTGATGACTGCTAAGAGACTGGAACAAGTATGTTACGCTATTGTAGAGAAAGAGCATAGGGAACCTATCAGAATATTGCCGAGGTTAATCAATAAATACCTGGATAATGCCATAATCAGTATCAGAGCCATGGGCGGTAATTCCCGATCCAGTCCCGGTAATTTGAATATGCCTTTAGGACAAAGCCGTTTTTATGATTTTGAACAGCATAATTACGATTTTGACACATTAGAAAAGGAATTAACAATATCAAATGAATTATTAAACCAGTAGTAAATCTAAACCAGGTTTACTGCTTTTTTTATATTCATTTTCATTAACCAATACAAAATAGCAGAAAGGGGGGAAAGTGGATGGAAGAACTAATAAGGGCGTGGGAAGAACAGTATCACATGGAATTTGGGGAACCAGAAGAATTTCAAAGGGAAACCCCGGATGATATCAAATTGTATGACAGGAGTAAAGAAGATGAGTAAGAGTAAAATCCGTGAACAAATGATTGCGGAATTTTTAAAAGCGCTGCGTAAGGAACAAATTCCTTGGAATCGGCCATGGGTCACGCAGCGTCCGCAGAATGCCGTAAGCGGGAAGGAGTATCGGGGGATCAATGCCCTTTTTTTATCATATATCCAAGGAGAAGCTGGATATAAGGATTGCAGATGGTGTACTTTCCATCAAGCAAAGGAAGCAGGTTGGAACATAAAAAAGGGAGCAAGAGGAACGCCGGTAGAATTTTGGAGCCTGTACGATAAAAAACGAAAAAAAACCATTTCCATGCTGGAAGCGGAGAAACTGAAAGAACAGATCCCTCCAGAAGAATACAAGGAAAGAATTTATCCGGTAGTCCAAAATTATACAGTCTTTAATGGGGAGCAAATAACAGGAATACCAGAGTTTATTATGCCCGGCCAATTGCTTCCGGAAGAACTCCTTACTTACAGGGAAACGTTGGTGGACAATATGGGAGTAACATTCATGGAGGATTCTGTGGACAAAAGCTATTATGTCCCTTTACGTGATGAAATTCATCTTCCACCCCCGGAGTTTTTTAAGACGCCTGAATTTTATTTTTCCGTTTTTTTACATGAGGCAGGACATGCCACGGGACATGAAAGCCGGCTGAACCGTCCGTTTGGGTTGGTTAAAGGTTCTTCGGATTATGCAAAAGAAGAATTAAGGGCTGAAATAGCATCTGCCTTTACAGAGCAATTTCTTGGATTAGGTGTGAGCGATAGGGTATATATGGAAAACCATAAGGCATACATCAAGAATTGGATTGAGGTGCTGGAAAATAATCCGGAAGAATTGTTTGCGGCTATTAAAGATGCGGAAAAAATTTCGGATTATCTGATTGAGCAGGGGAGATTCAAGGCTCCACAGATCAGTTTGGATAATCAGAAAACAATGCGGGAACTAACGTTTGCCGAGCAAATAGATGCAGTGCTGGCAGGGAAAGCCAATCCGTTTAATTCTTTAAAAGTATGTGATACACCGCAGATACTTCTTGATGTAGGTTTGTCACAGCTGCCCATGCTATATACGCAGAGGCATTTAAAAGATGCCTTGCACCCTAAATCAAATCAAAATCCACATTGGCATGGCTTAACAGTAGAACAAGTAAAGAAGATTCCTGAACTGCTCAGAAAACCGGCCATGGTTTTTGATTCTATGTCTAAGCACAATCCAGCTAGTATAGGGGTTGTTTTAAATGCGGTAGATCATGATAATGCGCCTATATTAGTAATAGTCAAGCCGGGCGGGAAAGGCACCTATGAACTGGAACAGATAGGGAGCAATTTTATTACAAGCATATATGGTAAAGACCATTCCTTTGACCAATATGTCAGTGGAATTATAGAAAATAATAAAATGCTTTTTGCAGACAAAGAAAAAAGCCAAGAATTGTTTTCGTGTCTGCAGCTCCAGTTGCCACAGGCGATTAACAACCTTGACTTTAATATTATTATACATAAAAGCCAGAATATTGTAAACTCCCAAAATTTGGATAATCAGCAGAAGGCCAAAAGGAAATCCAAATCCTTAATGGAAAAGCTCTCTGATAACCAAAGAATCCTTGATACAAGGAATGTGGAACCCCAAGGAAACGTCCAGCAGAAACAGACAGAAGACTGCCAGCATAATGACCCAAGATAGATTATGCGACGTCGCATAAAAAGTAAGAGGAATCGTAAAGGCGGGTGGAGTAAATGAGTAAGGAATTACCAATTTTATTTAATACCGAGATGGTACGGGCGATATTGGACGGAAGAAAAACGGTTACAAGAAGAATAGTGAAATTTCCCGAAAAAAAACCATATCAGTTTGGGGATATCTTGTATGTACGGGAAGCATGGAGAGTAGGGGCATGGGATATTTGTAATCAGGCGATAGCTTTTGATTATAAGGATGGCACTTGCGGAAACCTGACGTACATAAATAGCTATGAGTTATTTAAACGACTTGTAAATCAGTCAAGAGAGGACGGCAGAAAGGCAAAGTGCGAATACAATGGTGCGGATTTCGTTTGGAAAAAGGGAGAATCTCCTTGTAGGTGGCATCCTTCTATCCATATGCCGAAAGAAGCTGCCCGAATATGGCTGAAAGTCACGGATGTGAGGGTGGAACAGTTACAAAACATAACAAAAGAGGATTGCATACAAGAAGGCATATATGCTTCTAATTGCAATGACTGTATTACTCCTTTTGGATGTGATGGTTGTCCATACGAAGGATATGGCGAGGTGGATGCATTTGTGGAGTTATGGGATTCCACCATCAAAAACATCAAAAAATCCGACCTTGAACGGTATGGCTGGGAAGCAAATCCGTGGGTATGGGTAATTGAATTTGAGAGGTGTGAGAAGCCGGAAGGGAGCGGAGAGAATGAGTGAAAAAAGATATATCGGGTTTCATCACGGGGCACTGTGCCCGAGTTACGAAGAACAGGCAAACGAACAAGGATTTACTCTCGGCGAAGAAGCTTGTGGCAAGCGTGAAGCCGATAGAAGGGAGCATAGAATAATGTTTATAAAAACCACAGATGATGAATGGTGGAACCTTGAACAGGCGCAGTGCATTTACGCAAACGGAGAGGGCGAAATCAAGCTGGTTTATTCTGAAGGAAAGGTTGTTGTATTGCAGAAATACGCAGACTGGAACAGGGCGCAGAGAGTGTTGTGGGACATGATGGAATGCAAGGATAATGCCGTATCTGTGTTTGTTATGCCGGAGAAATAGAAGGGAGCGGAGAAGATGGAACCTAAATATATTTATGAGTCTCATTTAGGCGGTTACTTTACGTCCACGGAAGAAATTGATTTTGAATATCTGCACTGCGAAGAATGCGGAGACTGTGATTGGCTTGTCGGACAAGCTTCAAACAGGGCAGAAGCAAAAGCTTTACTTTGGACAGAAGAATATGACACCGAGGATTATGATGGCAGTGAAATCCAGAAATTCATTGAAGAAGAGTGGGAGGAATAAAGATGGCTAAATACATAGATGCGGATGCGCTGATAATGAAACTGGCTGATTATGCACTTGCCTCATCACCGAATGAAAATGACGATGCAGATATCAGGATGATGGATAAGACGGTATATGATGCTATCAATGAATGCATTAAAGCCGTGGAAGAAATGCCCGCCGCAGATGTGGAGCCGGTGAGAAAGTGGATTCCGATTGAAGAAAGAATGCCACCGGAAGGCTATGATGTATTGCTGAATTTTGCTGATAATTTGACGGTCGGTAATTGGCTCAGAAGACATGATAATAATACACCGTGCTGGTACGTATATTCAGATAATGGATATTATACAAGTTGTGATAACGAACCTACTCACTGGAAATGGATGGAGGTAATGCTGATGAGTGAATGGATTCCGTGCAGTGAGCGATTGCCGGAAGGATACGAAGATGTGATTGTTTGCAAAGATAATGGAACTGTGGAAAGTGGGTATTATTTGCCAGAATTAAATATGTGGATGAATGCGAATGAATCTGCAATCAATGTTGAGTTTTGGCAGCCATTACCAGAACCGCCAAGAATGGACGGAGGTAGTGAATAATGAAGTGTCCAAAATATATTGAAAAAGCGTTACATGACAGGGCAAGAGCGGCAGAAAAATTTTACGAACTTGATTTACTGATTTCCGATTGGCTTGAGAAAAATAATATTGACTGCGAGTACACCCATTTGCACGTGGAAACAATATCTAACCCTTATGGGGCAATGGATGAAATATTACAGGACATTAAAAGAGCGTAATGGGAAAAAAGACTTGACTATATAGGGAGGTGAACATATGCCGGGTGAATTATATAGTGATGCAGAACAAAGCCTGAAATCAGGTGGGAAATATATGGTTTCTGCAAGTATTAAAGCAGCCCAATTTACACTGAAGGAATTTGATGCCTTATGCCGTTTTATTGCAAGGTGCATTTCCGGAAAAGACAGGAATAAAATAGGCAAGCAAAATTTAAAGGATTTAATGTCGCATGGAAATAAAGTGGTAGAGATAGGCAAGGAGCCGCCCAAGCCAGAGGAAATGGCGGGGCAAACGACGCAGCCTGATACATTCAGCTGGGATAAAGGTATGATAAAAGGGTTTGAAAAATATGCGGATAAATATGGAATTAATTATACGGTCCTTCAAGAAACTACTGCGGCAGGGGAAAAAAGTTTCCGCGTTTTTTTTGAGGGAAAGGATGCGTCGGTCGTCAACCTGTGTCTCCAAAATTATTTAAAAGACAAGGTTAAGACCCAAGGCAAAAAATCCATAGCGCATAGATTGAACTCCTACCAAGAAAGAATAGCAGGGCGTATGGAGGTTATGAAAAACAGAATTAAGGATAAGGTGCCACAGCATGGAGAAAGATAAGAGAAACTTACAAAACACACAGAAAAAGCTTCAGAAGGCGGTACAAGAGAGAAAGATACAGATTATTGTATTTGTACTTATGGCACATTTTGAAGCAAAGACAATAAGCCTGTACCATCTGAGGGGTGACAATTTAAATAAAACGGTTGAGGATATAAGCATTATTTTCAGGCACCCCCTGCCGGATTATTCCCTTTTATGCTATTTAGGCTGCCTGGCCTTTACAATCTGTATATACTGGTGTGTGGTTAACAGCAATCCACACCGGGGGAAAAAATTCCGTCCCGGTGAGGAATACGGTGATTCCAGATGGGGAAATGAAGGGGATATCGAACCGTTTATTGACCATGATTTTTACCATAATATGATTTTCTCTAAAACAGAGATGCTGTCAATGAATGGGCGGATGCCAGATATGGAGCTTAACCGTAATAAAAACGTACTTGTAATAGGCTCTTCTGGCTCTGGTAAAACCTATGGTTATGTAAAGCCCAATATTCTGCAAATGGATTGTTCCTATGTGGTTACTGACCCGAAGGGAACTATTATTAACGAGTCAGGAGCAGCTTTTGCAAAAGGCCCGCCCCAAAAAGACAAGGAAGGGAAAGTGCTCAGGGACAGCCATGGAAAGATCCTGTATGAGCCCTATAAGATTAAAGTATTAAATACTATTGATTTCAGTAAATCCATGCATTACAACCCTTTTGTATATATACGGCAAGAAAAAGATATCCTTAAACTGGCAAATGCGCTATTTACAGCGTTAAAAAAGAAGGATGCGGGAGCTGCCGGGGATCCGTTCTGGGATGAAGCTGCCTTCCTGTGGCTACAGGCACATATTGGGCTGATCTGGTATGAGGCACTGCCGGAGGAGCAAAATATGAATACATTAATAGAGCTGCTGAATGCCAGTGAAGTACGTGAGGATGATGATGAGTTTGAAAATGCTGTCGACCTGCTTTTTAAAGACTTGGAAAGAGAAAAAGGCAGCGAACATTTCGCAGTACGCCAGTATAAGAAATATAAGATGGCTGCAGGAAAGACAGCGAAATCAATCCTGATCACCCTTGGTTCCAAGCTGTCCCCGTTTGATATCCAGCAGGTAAGGGATATGATGGCCGATGATGAAATGGAACTGGATAAGCTGGGGGATGAGAAAACAATACTTTTTATCATTGTGTCTGACACGGACAGGACCTTTAATTTTATTGCCTCCCTGTTATACAAGCAGATGTTTGATACGCTCTGCTACCATGCGGACAATGATTGCGGCGGCAAATTAAAATACCATGTACGCTGTATAATGGATGAGTTTGCGAACCTGGGGAAAATAGAAGACTGGGAAATACTGATATCCACCATCAGGAGCCGCGAAATTTCTGCGGATATGATCCTACAGTCTAAAGCACAGCTTAAAAGCGTGTATAAGGATGATGCAGAGACAATAGAAGATAACTGTGACACTACTATTTTTTTAGGTGAAAAAGGGAAAACGACCTTAAAAGATTTAGAAGAAGCGCTCGGAAAAGAAACAATAGACCTGTTTACACACAGCGATTCCAGAGGGCAGTCATCCACCTTTGGCGTAAACTATAACAAGGTGGGCAAGGAATTGATGAGTGTATTTAAGCTGAATGTGATGCCCAGAAAGAAATGCATTGTCCAGCTTTCAGGCTGCCCTCCCTTTTATTCGGATAAGTACGATTTAAAGGAGCATCCGAGATTCAAAATGACCGGTGATTATGATGAACGCCTGATGTTTGATGCAAGGAAATACTTGAAACAATGGAGGAGCCGTAACCGCCTGATATTCAAACAAAAGGATATCAACCGCATTTATGATGACTGCGGTAATTATTCCAATGTAACATAAAATAACAGCTTCCAAGGGCAGATATTAGAGGTACTTCTATCTGCCTTTTTATATGGGAAAAAGAACCGGCTAATGCCGGAGAAAGAAGGAGAAAAGAGTATGAAAACAGTATTAGCAAGCAGCATGATTGGACTGGCAGGCAGGGTAAAATGCCTGGCAAATATGGGGGCAGCTAACGCCACGCTGATCTTGGCTTCCGGCGACGTATCCGGGCTGAAACCGATCTTTACAACAGCCGTGGTGGGATTTGGCGCCGTACTGGCACTGAAGGGAATCGCTACCCTTGCGGAAGGGCAGGGGGAGCAGAGTTCCGCTGCCAAATCGCAGGGATATGGTTTCATTGGCGGGGCAGTCGTGCTGATTATAGCGGGGATCGCGGTTGTCAATTACCTGTTTGATTCACTGAGTTAGGGGCAGGCATATGAATAATCCAATATTGTTATCAGATCTTTCATTGTCATCTTCTCTTGGTAAGTGGTGGGATGAATTGATTGTTTCAATTATGGAATCCGTCAGGGAATGCCTGCGGGAAATGATTACCAGCAACCTGGAGGAGGCATTTGCGGATTTCAACAGCAACCTGGACGGTTTTACCCAGTCCCTGTCAAAGTCACCTTCACAATTTAATCCCCGCGCATTCAGCACTATTGTAAGCCTGTCTAAAAATGCCATCCTGCCGGTGGCAATGGTGATACTGGCATTTATCTTTGTGACGGAGCTGTATGAGTTTACGAAGGACAGTAACAGCGGCATGGGAGGATTTAACCAGTCCAAATTTATAGAGCTGATGGGGATGACAGTCCTCTTCCTGTTTATCACGGTCAATGCCATGGATATTGCCTATTCCATCTTTAAAATTGGCGCTTGGGCGGTACAGAAGGCAGGGGCGTCGTCGCCGAGCCTTACCGTTTCCTCTTCCATCTGGGCGGATATCGCGGAGGAAGAGGATATCGGCGCCCTGATTAGTGCTGTGGTTACGTCTTTTTTGATTAAGTTGCTAATGACGGTAATTAATGTGGCGCTGACCCTGTGCATTTATATCAGGATGTTTGAAATATATATATACCTGTGCGCAGCCCCGGCGCCGTTTGCCACCTTACAGAGCAGGGACTGGGGTGAGACTGGCAAGAATTATATCAGGGCGCTGATCGCCCTGGCAATGCAGGCATTCTTCATGCTTGCCATGATAGCGGTTTATGGGGCTGTCCTCGGAGGCATGGATACATCCGGGAAAAGCCTGAGCGGAGCGTTATGGGAATGTGTGGCCTACTGCGCAATGGTAGTGCTGATGCTGTTTAAGGCAGGCAGCATATCCAAGTCAATTTTTAACGCACATTAAAGGAGGAGACAAAAATGTATGTAGCAATTAATAAGGACCTGTCAGAGGCCAAAACAACAGTAATGTTTGGGCTGACCAAAAGGCAGATCCTGATGGGGCTTCCAGGGGTCGGCGCAGGAGGCGCCTTATTTTTCCTGACGAAAGGGTTCCTGGGGACTTCTATGGCGAGCCTGTTGCTGTTCGCCATTGCCGGCGCCGCATTTTTTGCGGCGGAATATAAGAAAAACGGACAATATGTTGAGAAGCTTTTCAAAAACTGGTATGAGACCCGGTTCCTACGGAGCACGGAACGGCCTTATGTAACGGAAAACCTATACGGATACCTGGACCGCATGAACAGATATGAGAGTGAAGCTGCCGCGATGGTAAAGGAAGTGCAAAATAAACAACATAAAAAAAGAAGGCTGCCGGGATTAGGGGGCGCGGGGAAGCCGGGAGGGCAAAAAGACAGGAAAAAAGAAAATCCGGATGACAGGGAGAAAGGAGTGTCCCCGGATGAGACATTTTTTATTTCACCCAACGAGGTGCTTGACAAACGTACAAAGAAGGAGTTGGTTAAAGCACTGAATAAGGCAAAGCATACTGGGAGAATAGCGGAGAGTGCGCAGAGGACCATTCCTTATGAAGCCTTATATCCTGATGGCATTATGGAGTCGGAACCGGGGTATTACACCAGAATGATAGAATTTGACGACAGGGAGTACCATTTGACAGATGATGACACGAAAAATGGTATTTTTGAAAACCACTGTGATTTCCTGAATTATTTTGACCCTACTATTGATGCCTGTTTTTATTATTACAACCTGGAAACAGACCGGAAGCAGACAGATAAATCCCTGGATATTTCCAGGCAGAAGGATGGTTTTAACCATATCCGCAAGGAATATTCAGATATGCTGAAGGATAATGCTGAATATGGTTCCAATGGAATAGAAAACAAACGTTATATTACATATGGCATCCATGCAAAGGATATAGGGATTGCCAAGAAAAGGCTCTCCAAAATATCTACGGACATTATGGATAACTTTTCCAGGAATAAAGTGCGTAGCAGGGTATTAAACGGTTATGAGCGGGCAAAAGTCATGTGGAAATTCTGTAATCCGGCATCGGATGAGAAATTCCTGTTTAACTGGTCCGCCATTGCTGGGCATGGACTTTCCTCCAAAGATTTTATAGCGCCTACATCTTTTGGATTCACCAATGAAAAGGGGACATTTGATAACCGGCATTATTTTAAGATGGGGGACCGCATCGGTGCGGTGAATTTCATCCAGATTACGGCATCGGATCTCCCGGATGTGGTGTTGAGTGAGTTAAGGGGAATTAGCACCAATATCTGTATAGCGGTACATTTCAAACCGCTGGACAGGGACCAAGCCCTAAAAAATATCCATGCGGAGATAGACAGGATGCAGCAGTCCATCAGCAGGCTACAGCGAAAAGCTGTAGAGGGCGGATACGACATGGATATGCTGCCGCCTGACCTGAAAATGTATTATGAAGCTGCCCAGACAGCACTCAGGGGATTGGAAAACAGAAATGAGAGGATGTTTTTGGTAACACTGTTGGTAATGCAGACTGCCGGCACAAAGAAGGAGCTGGATAATAATATTTTCCAAGCAAACAGTATTATCGGTACCTACAACTGCCACATGAAAAGGTTGGATGACAGGCAGGAATACGGGCTTGTTTCTACCATGCCGCTTGGGATTAATAAGATTGAAATCCAAAGATCCATGATGACAACAGAGCTGGCGGTTTTCCTTCCCTTTATGGCAGAAGAACTGTACCAGATAGGGCCAGATTATAAAGGCTATGAGCCTATGTATTATGGGATGAATATGATCAGCAATAACCTGATAATGGCTGACCGTAAGAAATTGAGGAACCCTAATGGGCTTATTCTGGGTAAACCGGGTTATGGAAAATCCTTTGCCACAAAGAGGGAGATATTCAATTCATTTTTTGTATCGTCAGATGATATCCTGATCCTGGATCCGGAACGGGAGTATGAAAGCCTTGTAAAATATCTGGACGGGCAGATTATACGGCTTGCGAACGGAACGGATACATACATCAACCCAATGGAGGTTGACCTGAACCTGATCTGGGAAGAGGATAAAGAATATGACCCAATCAGTGACCAGATTGATTTCCTTGTTTCGTTATGCGAACAGCTTATGGGAGGCAGGCAGGGACTGAGCCAGGAAGAAATTTCGATTATCATAACCTGTGCACAAGCAGTATATGACAAGTGGCTGGAAGAACCTTCGGAAGAAACGATGCCAATTTTAGGGGATCTCTATGAAGAAATCATTAAAGAGGAGGATGAAGAATCCTTCCGGCTGGCGAGAAAACTTAAGGTTTTTATTACGACTTATAACATTTTTAACCATAAAAGCACGGTGGATATCAACAACCGCATTGTTTCTTTTGATATTAAAGACCTTGGCAAGATGCTGAAGCCTGCAGGTATGTGTATTATACAGAATTTTATCTGGAAAAGAGTGGCAAAAAACAGGCTGATCGGAAAATATACAAGGGTATATTTTGATGAGTTCCACCTGTTTTTACGTGATCCAAAGACCCAGGAATATTCCATAGAAATTTGGAAGCGTTTCAGGAAATGGGGCGGTATCCCGACAGGCATAACGCAGAATGTCAAAGACCTCCTGCGGAGTACTGATGTTGAAGTTATTTTTGAGAATACAGATTTTATCATTATGTTGAACCAGGGGCCAGGCGATGCCCGTATCCTCCAGGAAAAGCTTGAGATATCCATTTACCAGATGAAATATGTTGTGAATACATCGGAAGGGCGGGGCCTTATTTTTTATGGTGACAGGATTATCCCATTTTATGATGAATTCCCTAAGGACACAACAATGTATAAGATCATGACGACCAAATTTGACGAGGTTGCCGAATAGGCGGGGAGAAGGCGGATGGCAAAAGAATTTACAAACGACAGGGTTGTCAATGAGATGGCCAGGGACGGACTACAGAGCCATAACCTTAATACTGGGGAAGTAACGAGAATTTCCAACCGCCATGAAAATACTTTTTATGGCGGCTCTTCCCAAGTATCTTCGGAAAAAGGCGGCGGAAACCATGACCACAGCTATTTGCAGAGACGATATAACAGGAAATTCCAACAGCATCTGAAGGGGCAGAAACAGGCTGGCACTGACAGGGAACGGGCAGAGAAAAAGTTACATGGCAAAGAGGCCCACATGCGCAAGAAAATACACCTGCGTACTGAGCGGGTGAAGAAGATAGACTATGCCGCTTACGGGAAGCTGGGGCGGCCGAAGGACTATGTGGGAGAAGAACATTATAAGTATGGGAAAAGGCTGCAGAGGACTGTAAAGCTCTACCGTACCAGGGACCTGGCGACTACACGTGTGGTGAAGGGCGGCACCAGAAAGCTTTTCCAGCGTGCAGAGGCTATGTACTTTGCCGATGATGAGAATAACAACGCACAGCGTATCATGCATGACGGATACCGGGCAGGGAAATCCGGCGCAAGATACTTTTCCCGCAAGCTGTCCCATCCGGTCAATAAACTGAGGAACCGAAGTTACCTGCATACCAAGAAGCAGTACCAAAAGGCGGGCAGGAAAGCAGCGCACCATGAACGCATGGCGGATAAATACCGTTTCAGGCTGTCGATGGAAACATCGTGGAAGAAAGAACTGCGTTCTAATAAAGCCATGCAAAAGCTGAATGCCAGGGAAAGGCTCATCAAAAAGATATTGTATAAACATGCTTATAAGAAAAAATACGGGCAGACCTTTATGCAGAAGGCCAAGAACAACTTTGCCAAGGCGGCTAAAAAAACAAAGCAGTATATCGCGCAGAACACAAAAGCCATCATAACGATCGGAGGCGTTTTGCTGTTGGTTGCCGTCCTGTTTTACTTGTTGGCAAGCTGTGCCACCATGGCGGCCACTTTTGGCACAGATGGCATAACCCAGATGATGGCAGGCCTGTATGTGACAGGGTTTGATGTGATTACTGAATGTGACGAATATTTTTCCAAGCTCCTGAATGACTTGCAGAACGATATTGCGGCTTTGGAAAAAGATCATCCGGGATATGACGAATATCAATATTGGGTTAATGGCGTCCAGGTAGCGGATGCGGAAGCCTTGTCTGCATATATTGTTTACGACCAGATAGAGCTGGCGTCTTACCTGAGCACAAAGATCCCTGAATATACCTTAGAGACAGCTGCCCCACTGATGGAAGAATTGTTTGGGAAGATGTTTATTATAGAGCAGGAAGAAATTATAGAACAGAGAAAGCGGCAGGCGTACTTGGAGGACGGCACACCTGAAACGGATTCAAACGGCAATGCTGTGATGGAATGGTATGACTGCCATATCTTAAAAATTTCCCTTACCAGTAAAGCGATTGCAGAAATCATGGAAACGGAGCTCACAGAGGATGAGTACAGCCAGTGGGATACGTTCTGCAGGTCTGAAGGGAACCTTAAAATTTATAATTCCCCATTCGCATTTGAATGGCATCCTTACATCAGCAGCTATTTTGGTTACCGGAACCATCCTATTGACGGAGTAGGGGCAATGCATAAAGGGATAGATATTGCTGTCCCGGAGGGAACAAAAATATACAGCATTATGGAGGGAACCGTGGAAGTATCAGGATATTCAGAGTCTGCGGGCAACTGGATTGTCATCAGGGATGAAGACGGCTATGTGTCCAAATATATGCATTGCTCCGCACTGCTGGTAGGAGCTGGGACACAGGTGGCCAGAGGGCAGCTGATCGCTACGGTTGGAAGCACCGGGCACAGCACCGGTGCCCATCTTCATCTACAAATAGAGGATCCGGATGGTAATTATATTAATCCGCTGTATATCTGTGCGGAGTATGGAGAGGAGATCAGTACAGAAAATGAATAATTTAGAGAAGAAACAGTCCAGGCTTGAAAAGCTTACAGCACAATATGAAAAATTTAAAGCCAGGACAGAGCAGCTCTGCAGGGAAATCAAGGAGCTGACCAAGGAAATAGAGATGGACAGTATGGCAGACTTATTCCAGGAAGGGAAAATAAATAAAATGACTGTCAGTGATTGGAAATATGTTAAATCAGCCATTGCAAGCGGCGACCTGCAACAGTTTTTAAAACAGAAATACGGGGAGCAAGCAGGCTATGAAGAAAAGAAAATGGAGGGGACTGCAGACAATGAAAATGAATAAATATAAGACAGCCTGTGCGGCTATGCTGCTATGCGTTTGCCTCGTAGGTTTATGCGACGTCGCATATGCGGCAGAGGATTACACGACCATTACGGTAGAAGCAACGGACGATGAAAGCGGCGTATATAGGTATGCGATTGATTCAACGGAGGATACTGCCTGGCAGGCATCTAATATCTTTTATGTACTGCCAGGAACCCTGCATACGGTATATGTTAAGGACGCTGCAGGTAATATTACATCAAACGAGGTATGGGCAGAAGGGGCAGAGGTATCTGTTGGGGATGAACCCAATGATCCGTTAGAGGAAGAACCCGTGCCGGAGGCAGCGGATAACGTATCAGAAGACCCTTATACAGCGGGAAGCGGAACCGGAACGGTAACCGATTATACAGATGACAGCAGCAAGGAATATTATACGATTACCACAAAAAACGGTAATAATTTTTATCTTATTATCGACCATAGGAGCAGCGATAATAATGTATATTTCACGAAGCCAGTATCAGAATTAGACCTCCTGACACTGGCCGCGGAAGCTGGTGAAATAGAAGAATCTGCTTTAGAACAGACAGAGTTGGAGGACATAGCGGTTACCGTGACAGCAGAAGAAACGGAAAGCAATTCCAGCCAGGGCAGTTCTTTCCTGGAGTATCTGCCGTTAATCCTGCTTGTTGTGGTGCTGTGCGGAGGATATTACTATTTTATGGTTTACAAAAAAAAGAAAGCGATCAGGGAAGAATATGATGAGGAGGCTGCAGATATGGAACAGTTTATCCCAATAGAGGATGACGAGGATGCAGCCTTGTTTGCCTACAAGGGAAATAAAGCATCTACAGAAGAAGAGGGAAATGATTCATTCCTGGATGAACTCTATGAAGATAATGAGGTTCCGGACATGGATGAAGCTTATGGAGAACAGGAAGAGCTATATGAGGACGGAATCCCAGATCAGGATATTATCGATGGCGGGCAGGCTGCGGATGGTGGAGAAGCAGTATATAGCCAAGAGGATGACTATGATATGGACATTTACGAAGAAGAACCGGAAGAGAATGATGTATAGGGGAGAAGTGCGGTATGAAAAATAAAAAGAAATTAGCAGGCATTACAGCATTGATTCTTATCCTGTGTTTTTTGGCCGGATGTATTATCTATGGTTTTTATTCGGGGACTATACCCAATATGATAAACCAGTTTGAAAATGAGGATACACAGGAAGCAGAGCCGGATATACTGGCGCACGAGGAAACTGAAAAGGATGTAGATACGCCTCCGGATACAGACTCTGGGGAAGCACAGGAAGAAAACGAAGAAGAGGAGCCGGAAGCGCTGATTGATGATGCAATAATGATTACGGACACTTATTGCATTGCAGGCGATAAGGCATCCTTTTATGTATATGAATCAGGTGCCGATCCATATACCTGGGAATATTACAATAAGAAAACGGCACAATGGGACAATATATCAGGTTTTGTAGATGCCAGTGTAACAGAGGAGCTGGATGAATATTATCGGCTGGTATCAGTCCTGAATGTCCCGGCAGAGGAAGAATATGATGGGATGATATTCCGATGTAGAACAGGAAGCCAAAATGAGGAAGAAACCATACCGGAAGGGACGCTTTATGTTCTGCCTCCTTTTGAGGCGCTGACAATACCGGAGGAATATGAAGCCAGTGCAATGCAGCTGCTTTACACCAATGAAATCCCTGTCACATTAACTTATGCAGACGGGGAATGCATGGAGATCAAAGGCCTACAGGGATTATATTTCTGCTATGAGGTTAGCTCTACGGAAGACATATCAAAGGATTTTAATGAAATTACGAAGACAATTACTACCGTGAGCAAGGAAGAGCGGAGCTATATGACTATGCCAGGGGACAACCCTATTATGCTCCGATACCGCGATGACGGTAACACATTGGATTTTAAAATCAATATCATTGGCGTGGACGATACCGAGCCAGTGATTGTATCGTATGAAATCAGTGCATTTGAGGTACTTGCCCAAGATACGCCAGAAGGTACAGAAATTACGGCGGATATCCGGGCAACGGATAATTGTACGGAACAATCCGCGCTTTTGTACTGTTTTGCACTGGAAGGGGAAGACTTACCGTTAAAAGAAGAATTTATACAAGACAGCAGTGTTACCATCCATACGAATACAAATGGTATGTATGCAGTTTATGTCATGGATGAGGCGGGCAATGTTGCGAAGGAAAATATAGAGTTGATTGTGGTGGATACCAAAACACCGGAAATCAAAGAGGTTTATTTAGAGTATTCTGAAAGCGGTAAATGGTATGAGAGCAATATTATCCATGTGACGGCAGAGGACAAATCAACTGTTACATACCAATATCGGTTTGATGGGACTGATTCAGGATATATCCAAGATAATTTTTATACAATTACAGAAAACGGCACTTGGTCTATCTCGGTAAAAGATGCTGCCGGGAATGTGTCTTCCCAGGATATTGAAGTCAGCAATATTGACCATACACCGCCAACAATCCTTAACATTTCGCAAGAAAGTGCTTTAAGTGCGGTTGATCCGAATGGCACTTTTTCCCAAGGAAGTGCCGTTGGCACAGGAAGCACAGATGATAGCAGCCAGCCGCAAGATGCGGAACAGACAGCGGTAGTAACGCCCATTGTGATCAACGGTATAGATGGGGTAGATGGCAAGGACGGGGCAGATGGGGAAAGTGTAACGGGGTCAACCGGGGCATCCGGGAAAAATGGAAACAGCGTTTTTATCAGATATTCAGCCAGTGCAGACGGAAGCGGCATGACGGAAACACCTGATTCCACATCGAAATACATGGGTACCTATATAGGCAAAAAAGCGTCGGAAGATCCAGCAGATTACACATGGACCAGATATTCCGATGCGACCATCAGCTATTCTGACGGGGTTCTTTATATTACACAATAACAGACATTATTAAAATCAGAACAGACGAGGAGCATTATGATGAGAATAAAAAAGAAGATCTTATTTGGAGCGTTAACGGCGTCTGTGATAGCCGGTGCCAGTGCGCCGTGCTTTGCTTCCAGCGGCAGTGAAAACAGTACAGCTGAAACGACAACCATAAAATCCAGAAACACATTGAAATACCAGAGCGCAGAAGGCTGTGTAGAATTTTATGGGGATGATATTACATTCCTGGAAGAAAAATTATCCAGTATACCCAGCAGTGTCTTTGACCCTGGCATATATGCACAATAATGAAAGGAGCAGGACCATATTATGAAAAGGAAATTCATTTCAGTAATGCTGATAGCATTACTGGTGATTGGAACTTATACAGTAGCTGCAGCAGATGAAATAACGCAGGAATATGCGACAAGGAATTCCCTGAAATCTTATGGAGATATTGTGTACACAGATGGCGAAAATTCTGTAGAGATATATTCAGATGATTTATACCTATTGGCAGATCAGCTGGATCTTTTTAAAACAAGCATGGCAAACCAGCTTGCCCAGATGAATACCTATCTTACAAGCGGCAGTGATGGAATAAGCACTACATCTGATAGTAATATCAAAATACTCCATACGTTACCGGATGAGGGAGAAACCGTTGCCCCCCTTGCTCTAGGCTTTGATGTTTTGCTGGAAGGGCTGGCGGCCAGCCAAAGTATTCCTACGGATGTGACAGAATATGGTTATCCAGAAGAAACTATGCTTTATATAACCTCGGATGGGGAACTGGTTGCGGCGGACAATGGAGAAACAGAAGAAGCGGATCCCAGCGTCAGCGGTAATGATGCGGATGATGGAGGGGAGGCAGGAAGCGCTGAAACGGAAAGCCTCCAGGAAGTTACTATTACTGCGGCAACACCAGAGAATTTATCTGCCGGAACAGCGGCCTGGGTCAACGGGGAACTGCTTCTTGGTACGGGGGCAGACAACAAGTCCTGGTATGACAGGAATACAGTTGACCCGGAAAGCATTGGCAGCATCGTCTATGGCGGCAATACGGTGATACAAAATATTATAGATATTGTATATTCCGGGAATACAGAAACCGTGACTTACAGCGATGGTTCCGGGGCAACTGGCGTCAGCTCCGCCTCCGTCGATGGCGGAAGCAAAGACAGTGACACAGGTTCCCTCATTACATACACATCAGAGAAGATACAAGTGTGGGATCTGGAAAGCGATTCCGATAGTAAGAAGCTTATGAATACCTTGAATGTAGGAATCCTTTGCAATAGAGGTGGGGGTGTAAATTCTGGTACCACTCCCAGTGGCACAATTTCCATATATGATGAGGATGATAATTTGATCTATTCCCGTAGCCTGCCTTATTTTACTCCTAATACTGGCAGCTATGTAAGGTCAACATTACAAATAAATATGTTTACGTTACCTATTTCTACCCAATATATTTATGTCGTGGCGACTGCCCGGGCTTCAGTTTCAAACCATGCTGATAGTGATGGTGAATATCACAGCGGGAGCTGCAAAATATATTTTGATGGCACCACAACGGTTACCTATTTGACGGATTAGCGGAACGATTGCTGATTAACCCTAAATTACAGGAGGTGGTGCCCTTGTGCGTAGTAAATAAAAATTGATAAACCTGACCAGAAACCAAAAAGGTACCGGACCCAAGCTGCCGGTAAGAAACGGAGATGCATATGAAGTATACTATTAAAGTAAATGAAATAACAGATGGAGCGGAGAATTTAAAAGCCCTGGCCTCAGTTACCTTTGGAGATTCATTTAAATTCAATAATATTGCAATTGTGAATGACCCCAGGGAAGCAGGAAAATTGTTTGTATCAATGCCTTCATACAAAACCAGCGAGAAAGGAGAAGGCGGCAACCATGTAGATGTTTACCAGAATACCTTTAACCCTACATCAAAAGAATTCCATGATGAACTGTACCAGAATATTCTCGACACATATCATGAGCTTCATGATTTTCAGGCAAAAAAATCCTATACGGCAGTATTTCATAAAGAAGATACCAGAATGCCGGAATTTTCGGTGAATGTCACTCCTTACGAAAGCGAAACCAGCAATATCAAAGGGCTGGCTACCATCAGATTTTCTGAAGGCATGGTTGTGAATAAGGTTGGCATTTACCAAGGAAACGACAAGTTATTTGTATCAATGCCGTCTTATAAGACCAAACGGACGGATGAGCAGGGCAAGCCAGTCTATGAGGATGTATGCCATCCGGTAAGCGCTAAATTCCGCGAAAAGCTCTATGGAGCTATTTTGAATGCTTATGAGGAAAAGCAGCGGGCCACAGAAAAAACTTCCATATTGGGCAAGCTGAATGAAAATAAGGACGCTATTAGTAATAATGACACTAAAGGGAAGGAATATACCCAGCCGGAGCACGGTGAAGCAAGATAGTGAATAGGGATGTATAAAACCCGCATTAGCGGCGCGGGATTAGAAGCAAATGAAGGAGAGGCAGTCAATCATATCCAGGGCTGCCTCTTTTTTTGTTTTATGCGACGTCGCATAAAAAGGAGAAAAATACCATGGGAAAAATATTAATTGTGGCAGAAAAACCGGCCGCAGGCAGTGATATTGCAAAAGTAGTCGGTGCTAAAGAAAAGCATCAAGGGTATCTTGAAGGAGACGAGTATGTTGTTACGTGGGCTATAGGGCATTTGATTGGATTAAAACATCCATCAGAGCACGATGAGAAATATAAGAAATGGCACCTACAGAATTTGCCGCTTTCATTTGATTTGTCTGACAGCCTTAAAGTTTTGCCGGATACCTCATATCAGTATAAGGTTATCAAGAACCTGATCCACAGGAACGATATTGATATGCTTATTAATGCTGGCGATGCCGGGAGAGAGGGTTATTTGATCCAGGAATGGATTTACCGTATGGCAGGCTGTACATTGCCGAAAAAGGTTTTATGGGCGAGCTCCCTGACAACAGCAGGGATTAAAAATGCAATGAATCATTTAAAAGATAGTGATTTGCCGGAATTTCAGGGTATTTTAAGGGAAGCAGAGGCCAGGGCTGAAGGAGATTATATTTTGGGATTCAATTACAGCCCGCTTTTGACGATTACAAGAGCATATAAGCAGACATTGTCTTATGGGAGATGCCAGACACCCCTTTTAAACTTAGTTGCTGTCCGGGATGAAGAGATTAGAAATTTTAGATCGATGCCCTATTGGGATATCCAGATAACATACAGTAAAGGATTTAAAGGTATGCTGGTGGATGAGAATGGAAAAAATAAACATTTCCGCAATAAGGCAGAAGCCGAAAGCATTATTAAATCCTGTAAAGGACAGGGGCTTGTAACGCTCTATCAAAATCAGGCCAAAAAGGAAAAGCCGCCCTTGCTGTATAACCTTGCAAAGCTGCAGCAGGATATGGGGAAAAAGTATAGTTTTTCTCCTGACAAAACGCTTACAATCGCCCAATCCTTATATGAGAAGCATAAGATACTGTCTTATCCACGGACGGACAGCCAGCATCTGTCAATGGATGTATATGATGAGATTGCAGAACATCTTAAATGCTGCAGATTTGGGGCGTTCACCGAATTAATTGATAAGATTGAACTGGAATCCATCAAAGCAGACAAAAGTTATTTTAATGATTTAAAAGTTACAGACCACCATGCGCTGATTCCCACTATCCATACGGATATGGATCAGGCATATGGCTGTTTAAACGAAGATGAGAAAAGAGTATTTGATGCGGTAGTGCTATCTTTAATAGCTATTTTTTATCCGGAATATTGCTATGATGCAACTAAAATCCTTGTAGACATGGAAGGAAATCATTTTATGTCCCAGGGAACTACTATCAGGCAGTTGGGTTACAGGGCATTGTTTGCAAACCAAGCGAACCACAATAAGCCGAAGGCTTCTGAAATGCAGATCCTTCCAACAGTACAGGAGGGGAGCGTTCTTTCCGTCGATTCATCGGAAATTATTCCTAAGAAAACTGAGCCGCCTAAAAAATATAATGATGAGACAATCGTTAAAATAATGGAAAAATATAATATAGGGACTAGTGCGACCAGGGCGGAAATTATAAAAAAACTACAAAATCCTAAAAGACAGTTCCTGATACGGCAGGAAGGAAAATATAGCATTACAGAACTGGGTAAAGAATATATCAAGATTGTCCCTCCAGAACTTAAGGCGCCGGAACTGACACAGAAATTTGAAGAAGATCTCCAGAAGGTTAATAAAGGGACATTAGAAAAAGAAGAGTTCCTAGGCAGCCTGCTGGAGGACATCCAGACAAATATGGATAAATTTATTGCCAATCCCATCCCTGATGAGCAGAAAATTGGCTATGCTGCCATGAAGGAACGGGAAGCAGCGGCGCAGCTTGGGAAATGCCCTAAATGTGGTGCAGAAATTGTGTCCGGGCAATATGGAGCTTATTGCACGGGAAAATGCGGAATGAACGTCGGACGGGCGATGGGAGCAGTGCTGACCGATGCACAGGCCAAGAGTATGCTTGAGGGGAAAAAGACCTTTGTCAAAGGCTTAAAGGGGAAGAAAGGCGCTTATGATGCCTATCTGATACCGGAAGGAATTGAAGAATTTTCTTACACCAAAGATGGTAAGGAAATCAGAGGTTTTCAGTATAAGGTAAGGCTGGAATTTCCGCAGAAAAAGAAGCAATGAAATAGATTTTATCACAGAAAGGAACTTCTGGACATGATGTCCAAAAGTCGGAAAGAGGAACAATGGAAACAGAAAAAGAGCAGCCGCAGGAAGAAAGGTTCGTGAAGCTCACAGGGCTTCCGATAAGCGACAGGATGAAAGAAATCCTCGCAAGGCTGGAGCAAGGAGATGTTGCCCTTGATGAGATCAAGGACACGCCCGAGATGAACATAGCAGGATAATAGACAATGATGAGGCAAAAAAAATGATACCGCAGTACAATGACGGCTGGGGCGCAGGTGTTGTTCATGTAGAGTCTCAGAATATAAGTGATGATGTTTTCAATATCAGTATTAGCCGAGGAGACAACATCGTGCTACCAAAGGTCGGTTCGGACGCAGATAAGGTTGCCAAAGAGTACATAATTAAGGCTAAAAGCCATGGTTATAAGGTGAATGTCCATTATGTTGAGCTTGACAGAAACAAGGCGATGAGCAGGATGATAAACCGTTTCATTGACCAAGGGCGGTATCTTGCCCCTGAGCTTATAGAGAAATATGCGCCCTTTGGCAGGGAAAACAGGATTGACATAGCCTATGGCGAACTGAAGGACAGCGGCATCATTGACGGCTATTCAAAATGGGACAACGATGTTGCACTCGGGGAAAGACCGGTGCTTATCGAAACTAATTGTAAAGGAGGATTTGTTGAAAATGCAAGGAGAGATGAGAGGACAAGGATCAACGAAGAAGTCGCCGTGGCCGGGGAAGGAATACTGGCAGGAGCACAGGGAGGACTGGTTTCTGCTGACTTACGGGGAGGACGATCTGCTGGAAAATCCGAACACGGAATACTGGAATCAGCACGAGGAAGAAATGAACAAGCTGTCGCTCATAGAAAGAACGAAGCTAGTAAACAGGATAAGCAGGTCGTTCAAGATAGACAACATACAGGAGATGAGCGTGGAGGAAATCCTGTCGCTGCCGGAAGAAATGCTGGAGCAGCCCGAGGACTGGGAGGAGAAGCTGGAATGGATAAAGGCGAAGCTCGCCGAGCAGGAAAAGGAGCGGAGCGAGAAACGGGCGGGGAGATAAGATCCTCCGTCCGCGCAAAGCTTGAGGCATACAAAGCGAAAGCAGCTGCAGCATCCCGTCAAGGCAAGCCGCCCGAGAGAGGAGGAGAAGGAAAGTGCGCAGAACAGGAAACCGGATTTGGAAAAATCAGATAAAAAGAAAGAGCTTGTCCATTGAATCCAGAAGTCGAGCGTTTTTTGAAAGAGCAGGAAATTGATTTTTTGAAGAAACAGCAAATAGCAGTAAGGTGTATGGAAAAAAACCATGCACCTTTTTTATTTATGACAATAGGTTTGCTGGCGAAGCCGGCAATCTATTGTATGGCTGATACCGTTTTGTAGAGATACAAGGCGGTATTTTTGCTTGAAGGAAGATTATTTTATGGCAGACGAAAGGAGAATTGATAGATGTCGGAAGTACTTGATAATTTAAATGGTTATCTAAATGAATTGGATAATTATATGACCAGGCTAAATAAAAACCGTTTATCCAGGAAGGATCGAAAAGTTTTCCTGGAGATAAGCAACGAGTATTATGAGGCTTTTCAAGAATATTATAAAAACAGCCCCAACAGATTCCTTGAGTCCTTTTTAGAAGCAGTTGAAGCCTTTAATGATAATATTATTGTGAATGGAAATGACAAAGCGGTGGAAATGGCCAATGAACATTACCAAGAAATTAAAAGCAACGCTGTTTCCTTCTACGACAGCGCCCGGAAAGCCGAACTGGTATCAGGGATTTTCAAGAAGGATATTGTGGCATATGACCTGCGTAGGGAAAAAATAGTTATGTTACAGGAATTAGTGGATTTGGATCAGAAGGTATTGGGAGAACTGTCGCAAGAAACTTTGTTGGTTCTAGAGACTGAGCACTGCCAATTGGTAGGAGGTAAAGTTGTAGAAATACCAGAGAGGAAAAGTGAAGCAGAGAAATCTCCAAGCACTGCTGCGGATGTACTTTTGCCTGTAGATGGGGGAAAGAAAGATACAAAAATTAATATGAAATTTCCCGGCAAGGATCCTTACCGCGCCTACGTATACCGGGTTGGAAACAACCAATCCCCAGAACTGGTATACGGAAAAAGCCCGGAAGAGATCATATCGAGGCTGCACCTGTGGAATAATGGAAGAACGGGAAGCATGAAGCTGCGAACCTGTTATATCCAGGAATTGAAACCGGATATTAATAAATTTGAAAATTTAAAAAAATGGGATCTTCTTAGCGATAAGGATATCACGCCTATATATCTTAAGATTCCCTATATAGAAGACAGGACTCAATTTAACCAGATGATGGCTGGGCTGAAAGCTGATGGTGCAAAATATAGTCCTTCTAAAAAAGCTTATTATATTACGAAGCAGGATGATTTAAGCAAGTTTGTTCCATACTTGCCACCTACAGACACACAGAGGCCGGACCAGGAGCAGGAACATGAGGGGAAGCAGGGGAACAGCAGAACTGAAAAAGTGCTCCCTTCAGAGTTAGAATATCGTGGAAAGATGTATGACCCTTTGCAATATGATATCTTGAAACTGGCGGAACAACAAAAGTTTACAGATGAACAAATGAACTTATTGGAACATCCGGAGATTTCTGCAGACCGGATGAATGAAATCCGTTTTGCGGTCAGGGACGGTTTATCTGTTGAGCAGATCGTACAGTTTGCGAATCCATCCTATGAACAATGGCAGATGGATATCTGTAGAACTGGCTTGCAGAATGGATTCACAATGCAGGAATTACAGCCAATTATTGATCCACAGCATTATGTACCAGAACAATGGGCGGCAAGAAGGAACCAACTACAGAAAATGATACATGAAAAAAACAAAGCTAATAAAAACAGCTTGATGGAACGGCTGGACAATAACAAATTAAAAACAAATTCTGTGCAGCATAAGAACCAGGATGCCGTCCAACAAAATAAATCTAAAGCCGTACTTCCAGGAAATGCAAAAGAATAGCCGGAATCCATGGAAAATAACAGCAGGGGAACGTGAATCCTTTGTTCCCCTCATATTAGGAGCAGGATATGAAAGATAAATATATAGTATCAATTTATGTAGCAGAATGTAATGAATTCAGAAATGAGGGCGAATGTTACGAAGGTATATATGATATGCCAGAGGCTATAGAAGCCCGAAACAGCCTGCCAACTGCCAGAGTGCCTGTAATTGGTTTAAGAATTCATAAAAAGGGGCAGAAAGAGCTTACAGACGTTTTGACAGATATCCTTATCGGGGAGGAAATACATTTGGAGGCATTGGAATATATACCAAGAATTTTAGAAAGTGAGGCGGCTGTGAATTATATTGCGGAATTGATTGTCCTGTGTCCCGATAATCGGATTCAGGGCATGGTTCCGGAATGCCTTGATGCCAGAATTAAAGAATATGAAAAAAACTATCAGGATAAAGAAAATATTTTTAGAATACAGCTATATAAGAAGTTATCCCAGTTAACGGCAGAAGCCATGAAATATTCTAAATCAACCAATCAATCGGAACGCCAGTATGCAGCGGAATTATTAAAGTATGCAGTATCGCAGAAGGAGGCGATCCTTCATGGCCAAAAAGAGATTGATCTGAATAGCCTTCCGTTAAAAGAAAACTATTTTACTGAAGAAATACCCAGGCAAAACATTGAAAAAACTGACAATGTTAAGACAACGGAGCAGAGTGGCGCCAATTTGCCACGGGTCAATTCCCTGTTGGCAAAGTTATATGAGTACCAGAAGCTGCTTAAGGAGAAAAGCATATAAATAAAAACAGTGTTAAGAAGGAGCATTAAGCGCATGAATGTAAACAGGAGACGTGAGCTACAGATTAATTTTAGGGTTACTCCGGCTGAAAGACAGATGATAAAAGACCGAATTATGAAAAGCGGCTATAGGGAAGAAGGAGAATATCTTAGGAGAATGGCAATTGATGGATATATTTTTCATCTGGATAATTCGGATTTGAAACAATTGATTTATGAAATCAATAAAATAGGAACCAATATTAACCAGATAGCACACAAGATTAATAAAGACAATGAAATATATCAGACAGATATGGATGAACTTAAGGAGAAGATGGATCGGGTATGGCGGTTACTAAGACAAAGCATATTACAACAACCTTAAATAAAGCAATAGACTATATATGCAATGAAAAAAAGACGGATGAAGGAATATTAATTTCTTCTTTTGCCTGTGCACCTGAAACTGCAGATTTGGAATTTTCCTTGACTAACCAGAAATATAACCGGAGTGGGAAATGCCTGGCGCATCATTTGATACAATCTTTTAAGCCTGGGGAAGTGACACCGGAGGATGCACACCATATTGGTGAAGAATGGGCGCAGTCGATATTGGGAGGAAAATATGAGTTTGTTCTTTCCACCCATATTGACAGAGGACATATCCACAATCATTTGATTTTTAACGCGACTTCTTTTACAGAGGGAAGAAAATATAACGATTGTAAGAGAACGTTGAGATTTCGGATGAAAGAGTCAGACCGTATCTGTAGAGAGCACGGCTTATCTGTTATTGAAGAAAAGAGCGGTAGACGTGGGGTTGGAAAATATGAATATGAGCATATAAAACGTGGTACATCTTGGAAAGAAAAAATCAGGATTGCCATTGACGATGCCGTAAATAAAGCATCAGACTGGGACGAATTTGTTACTATTATGGAACTGAAAGGATGCGATTGCGAAAGAAATTCTTATGGCATCATGAAGCTTCGGTTACTGGGGCAAGAACGTTTTGTGTGTATTAATAGCCTTGGTGAAAAATATTCAGAAGATATCATCCGTGACCGTATTGAGAGAAAAGATTATTACAAAAATTTGAACCAGCAAGAACAATCAAATGAACGGTATGATAAGAAAAGGGCGCGCCAATATCATAAGAAAAATGTCTCATTAATTGTTGACCTACAGAACAATTTACAGGCACAGCAGTCAAGAGGATACAGGCAGGCACTTGAGATAAATAATGTAAACCAGTTATTTAAAACCATTGCATTTCTTGAACAAAACGACTTAGCGTCATATACTGATTTTTTACAAAAATACAATTCTGTGAAAGAGCAATATGATATGATTCGCAATAAGCTTGCCCCGTTAGAACAACAGTCACTTGCTGTTTCCGAAAAAATACAATATTGCCAAAATTTCTTTAAAGTGGCCAAGAATGCAAGGATGGCAATTCGTAATCCAGCAATGATGGGAAAATATAAAAATGAGGTTGCTGTTTATAATTCATGCTTAAGGTATTTTAAAGAAAATAATATTTCCATTAAGGGAATAAATTTGAAGGAATTACTTAATGAACAAAAGCAAATAAACGCAACTAGAAGGGAAGTGGCAAACCAGCTTCGTGCATTACGTACAGAAATGAAAAATTGGAATGTAATCAAAGCAAATATTGATACAACTTTAGGATACGCTGATGGCCAGGAAAAGCAAAATGATCCGAGAAGTTAAAAAGATTATAGAATGTCTCATCTGTTGGCAGACAGATGAGACATTATTTTTTTTGCTCTTTGAACATATTCTTTAAAATATGTGAATGCCAAAATTTATTTTGGCGGCTGGAATTTATTCCAGCCTATAAGGGGATTGGGGAATTTTCCCCAACAAGCGAGGTTTGAAAAACCGGCGGAAGTGGCTAGCCACTTCCAGCGCTTGCTATTCCATGAAAACGCCGTTTTCATGGCGTGTTTTAGCCCGCATCGGCGGGCTGTATAAAACACATAACGCCGTTACCGGCGTAGTTTGCTTTGCATTTTCAATTATAAAGCCTATTAACAAAACTAATTGTCGTAATTTGTAGAATGTGGTAAAATAATTAAAAATCTAGGTTATGGGAGGAGATAAGACTTATGAGGGTGGATGAGATATACACAGAAAGGAATTATTATAAAGAATTTTTGTGGTTGTGGATTAAAGCAGCATTTATTTATTTTATTGGTGGATATGTATGTTACCTGTTTCAAGGGACTTTTGCCAAAGATATGGCATTTGCAGTGTCAGCTACAGTATTTGGCTTTACTTTTTTTGAAAAAATTGTACGTTTCAATTTGTTTGGCAATCACGATGCGGTTATATTGTTTTGGGCATTTAAAATTATTTGTTCTTTTATAATTGGGATTCTTGTATTCCCGATCGTAAATATTTATTATATTATTATGATAATCCGTTCTATCATGAAAAAAAATTCTGAAGGCGAAGAACTAAAAGAGGAATAATCCATAATATTTTTGAATGGAGAGCTAGATAAATATGGAATTACTTTTGTTAGGATTTATTCTCATAGGTATAGCAGGCGTTATAATATATTATGGTGGATATGTAATATTGTGGTTTTTGATAAAATCAAGATTGGCATATCCTGTAGCATGGTTTGTTTTTTCTCTTGTTGTAGTTTCTCATAAAGAATGGATCCTATATACAATTTTAATAAATTCATGGTCGGCAGTATTATGGCTTATAGTTGGTGTCATTTCAGGACTTATGGTAATCGTACTTGGCATCAGGGATGTTATTAGATTTTTTATTCCTACATTCAGATGGCGCGATATCCCGAATTATTTTTTTCAAAAAAAATCAGATAAAAAATATGAGAAAGAATTTATTCAATATTGTGATTTGAAAAACAAACTCTATCATTTATATGAGGGCTTAGAGCAGGAAGAATATTATTTTTATAATGATATATGCAGAAACGCACGTGAGAGAGCAGAATTTGATTTAGATTGGAAGTCTTATATAATAGAATTGGAACAATCCGATTCCTTTATTCCGTTTGCAGAATGGTTTTCAAAAAAACAACGATGGAAATGGACAAGCTATAACCATGAGTATTCTGAACAATACAAGGCTCTTCGCAGGGAAAATATAAAATATTCTGCGGGAGATGGTTCTGAAAATTCATAATTGTGGGTATATTGTACCCCTGAACAATAAACATAAAAAGCGGGTTTCTCTTGAACCGTACGCATGAAAAATACGAAATAGATAATATGTGACAGAGGGAGGAACTGCACAATGTCTGAAATCAGCATAAAACCCAAAAGATTATATGACAGCGATGTTGAAAACTTAAGTTATGATATATTAAAAGAACTGATAAATCTGGAACACTACGAGATTGTTCCTCATGTTATTTTGAGGGATATTCTTCCTCCCCAGCAAGATTCTACATGGGGAAATTTTCATATTGACTTTGTTATCTGCGATAAGCGCGGATATCCGGTTATGGGAATGGAAATTAACGGTCCTAAGCATTGGAATGATTCTTGCAGAAAAGAGCATGATCAAATCAAAAAACAAATATTTACAAAAGCTCAAATTCCATTAATCTTTATTCCAATTGTGGAATTACCTCAGTACAACCATTTAGATATTGGCAAGCAATACCGGCTAGCGCTTCAATCCCTTTTGATAAACTGCTTATCTCCCTACATATACGCTACTGCATTCCCTGCATACTGCTGGAAATGCGGCGGGATTCTAGATATAAAATTTAACAATGATAATTTTGCTCCGTTTTACATATGTTCAAATAAGGATTGTGAATGTTATAAAAACAATAAAACATTCCCAGCAGAAATATCCCATCCAATATTAAGTGAAGCCGCTTTGAAATTTTTCAAGAAAACTTGATTTTTCTCAGCATTTTACATATACGGATAGTTTTTGCAAAATGGAGAAAGTGCTATGAAACTCGTCGCATGAGCGAATTAGCACCTAGAATACACGATGACAGTAACGGATTTGATTATATTCTTGTGGGAGATTATTACATTCCTGCACTTGTCGGGGATATGCCGGATATTTCGACAATCGGCAGATGGGGTAGAATGAGGTTAGAGTTTATCAAGAAGAATTGTCCGACACTTTATCATGAGCTGAAATGTAGTGGAATCTATCCGTTCCAGAGCTGAAGAAATCGTTATAAACGAGCTGATTTATGAAAGATAATGGAAATTTAATTTGTGAAAAGCATGGATACAGAGTATAATAAAATCAGACAAAGGAAAGTAGGTACAACAAGTGGCAGAAGATATGATTTTAGATCAGGAAATGCAGAGTGTTGACCAAATCATAGATAATATGTCCCTCATGGACGATGATTTGTTTGGACTGGTATTTAACAATAATATTCCGGCGGCAGAAGTGCTGCTAAAAACAATCCTAAAACGTGACGATATAGAGATTATAAGCGTAGAGGGCCAGAAAGAACTTAGAAATCCCGAAGTCGGCGGTCGTATGATAAGACTTGATGTTCTGGTGAAAGATGGAACAGGACGCTTTTACAATGTGGAGGTTCAGCGTACTAACAGCGGAGCACACCCAAAGCGAGCAAGATTTCATAGCAGTATGGTGGATGCAAGAATGCTGAAAGAAGGACAGAAATTCAAGGAATTGAAAGAGTCCTATGTCATTTTTATTACAGAAAATGACTATTGGGGAGAGGAACTTCCAATCTACACCATCAATCGGCACTTTGAAGAAGTTGATAGAGTATTTGAGGACGAATCGCATATTATATATGTGAATGGAAGTTACAAAGGCAATGATGCAATAGGACATCTCATGCAGGACTTTCGATGTAAGAAAGCCGATGACATTCAAAATGCAGAATTGGCAAAAGGCGTGAGATATTTCAAAGAAAATGAAGGAGGTCGACAGGAAATGTGTGAAAGTGTTGAACGATATGGAGATCAAAGAGCAATTAAAGCAACAATAGAAACAAGCATTGAACTTGGTGCAAATAAGGAAAAAGTAGTGGATATTTTGAGAAAGAGATTTGCACTATCAGAGGAACAGGCAGAGCGTGTATATGAACGTTACGCTCCGGCAGTTGTATAACAAAATATCAGACATCAAAAATATGTGCGGTGATCCTACCGCCCCAAATTTAAGCGCTTACCATTGATCCTCCGGGAGATGCCCGGCCGTGCTTGAGAATGTAGCATAAATTTTCTTGAACTGGCCTAGAATTTATGGTATAGTATAGTAAGGTTAAAGAAAGACACCTGCACTAACAGGCGCCTTCCGGGAGCACCGATAGACGGTTAGCCACAAATCAATAACAATATTAGAAATGATCGCTTAGTTTGCAGACTCGGGCGGTCATTTCTGTGTCTTGTTTCTATCTTTGCCTAAGGCGTATCCCATTCCGGAGCAGGTCAAGCCGAAGCTCAACACGTAGCCAGCAAATTTTCCTTGAACTGATTTGGAAACCATGCTATAGTAAGCATAAGGAAAGACACCTGCGTCAACAGGTGTCCCTCCGGGAGCGCCGATAGACGGTTAGCCACAAAATTGATTAGGTTAAAAGAAATAACCGCTTCACATGCGACTGGGGCGGTTATTTCTGTGTTTTATGATTATCCTTGCCGAACGTATACCCGGCACAAAAGCAGCCGACGCCGAAGCTCAGCACTGCAATTAAGTCTGCGATACTCATTGGCTCAGCCCTCCTTTCTTCAGATTCCCTTGCGGGTTTCTATGTAATCGGAGGGTCACAGTCCCTCCGGAGAGGGCTAACCGCCTACCATCCTAGTAGCTCTTGCCCATTATCCTACTATAGTTCGACAGAAATTTCCACAATTAGATATATTTTTTATTGCTGATTTCAGACATTGTGCAGTTCCTCCCTCTGTCACATATATCTATTTTTTATTTCCGGCGATATATCCTTTTACAAAACCAATACATTCATTTTTGGTATCAGGATCGGATAAGGATAATTGCCTGTATAAATTTAACCAGTCGTTTTCTTCTTGTGACAAATCATCATTTCTATGTTTACCAGTCAGGAGATAATCTGTACTCACATTAAAATAGTTGGCAAATTTTAATATGGTTTCTCCATTTGGAATAACGCCTTTTTTCCAGTTAGTTATAGTTCCTTTACTCATTCCTAGTTGTTGTATAAGAGACGTTACTGAAATGTTATTTTCTTTACATAAAATTTTTAATTGATCAAAAAACATACGCCCACCAGTCTATTAAAATGAACTATATTGTTGATAAGTTCATTTTAATGCGCTATACTTTAAAATGTAATCACTAAGGTAATAGTATATTTTAAGGTTATAATGGTACAAAAATAACGGATAACATACGTAAATGGTATCTTTATCATTTTGATAATACGCCTAAATATACTATTCTATTTTATCTGAACAAGTTTACAAAGTAAAGCATAAACAAAAATAGGAAGGACAAGATGTATCTGTTTGAAGCGGTTTATGAAAATGTTTATACAGGCGAGAAGATTACAAGTGTCACATATTATCTATTTTTTATTTCCGGCGATATATCCTTTTACAAAACCAATACATTCATTTTTGGTATCAGGATCGGACAAGGATAATTGCCTGTATAAATTTAACCAGTCGTTTTCTTCCTGTGACAAATTTGTGGTTTCATTGTTTCCAGTATACAGATAATCTATAGAAACATGGAGTAAAGAAGCAACTTTGTAAAGCTTTTCTACGGAAGGTTTTACTTTTCCCCATTTTGCAATAGAACCATTTGCCAAATGAGTTTTTCTTTCTATGGATGCGAGGGATAGTCCTTGCTTAAGTCCTTCTTCTTTTATTCGTTCTGCAATAGTCATGGCAACGCTCCCAAAATAGAATATTATCTATTGACAACTAGAAAATATTCTAATATACTTTAAAATGTAATCAGTAAGGTAATAGTATATTTTAGGGTTATAATGGTACAAAAATAACGGATAACATACGTAAATGGTATCCTTATCATTTTGATAATACGCCTAAATATACTATTCTATTTTATCTGAACAAGTTTACAAAGTAAAGCATAAACAAAAAAGGAGTACAACAGATATGGACAAGAAACTTTCGCCGTGGAGCAAGGAGGTCAAAAAAGCGATGCTGGACAGGGATATGGATACAAATGATGTGGCAGCGGCGCTTCACTATACCAGGCAGTATGTTTCGACTGTGATAAACGGCGGCCGCTATTACCGGGATGCTGTTGTCCGGATTAGCCAAATGTTTGATATAGAGGTCCCAGAAGAGGGAACAACCCTGGCGAAGACAAAGCAGAGTTGCCGTAGCCATAATGATGGCAGCAAAACGAAGAATCGAGGATGTCTTTATGGATGAATTGGTGAAAGAGGCACTTGAAGAATATAAAAGGGAATATGAAGAGTATCTTGATTTTATGCTTGCCGAATATGATGTGCCTAAAAATGTAAAACTCCTTCAAGACAATATGCTCCTGCATTTGGCATTAAAAGAGGCCACAGAAACAATAAAAGACCTGAACATGAAAAACCGCAGCGGATGGTATCGGAACAATGACGGACAGTCTGACCATAATAAAAGGAAAAACGAAGCAGAAAAATGAATAGAGCCAAAGAATGGAATATAATCGATATCTTCATTATGAAAGCGGAAGATTTTATACATAATTTCAGGCTGGAAGATTTATCCGACCAGGTGGATACAGAGACAATTATTGCAGCCCAGACAGAGTATCTCCGAGAGGAAAATGAGCATTTAAAAGCAAGGGAAACTCCCATATATATGATTGAAAAAGATGAAAAATATTTCTGCCCCAAGTGCCATACTTTCTTACAGGAAAATGCGAAATATTGTAGTAATTGTGGGCATAGGGTCATAAAGCATATTTCTGTAGATGGATATATATGCAAAGTGAAATGACCAGCCTTTTGATTTGGGTTAGAAGCAGCTTGTAAAAAGCTTTTCTATAGATAGCACTTTGACAAATGCGCCGCAGGGGAAACCTTGTGTAAGAACATAGCACTTGCGTTATAAAGTCCGGTAACGTCTGGCAGATGGAGAGCTGCACAGTGGGAACGCGAGGATCTTATTCTCTTTTGAAACGTCTAAGCAGAAGATTATTAGAGGGAGCGGGTACTGTTCTGTGTTAAGTTCCGTGGTAAGGAATGGAGCGAGGACACTTCTGCCGGTGATAATGATACACACCAATCTAGGAGTCTGCCCATAGAAATGGGAGAGGTAGAGTAGTATGCGTCGAAATGCGTATATAAGGGTAACCTGTGGAGCTGACCAACAGCCGCCGGCATTTATTTAATGAACAAGATTAATCATTTGGGAGTGGTGGATGTTCCATTCACCAAGCACATATTCATTCCCCATTTATGGATGGACATTCTGTGAATGTCCATCACTCCCAGAAGATTAAATATAGTGATACGGACAAAACAAACCGTCATATGATATAGCAGGAAGGAGGAAGCGCTTATGGAGGCTGTGATGAAAAATTGTAAAAGTATTTTTATTTCGGATCAATCAAAAATCCGGGATACCTTTACTAAATTATGGGTCCAGGTTATTGACCAGGAAGAAAACAGTATAAAGACAGACAAAAATATACAGGCTAATATTATATAATTAGCATCTGCTGGTACAGGTTTGTTTTATTAAGGGATGATATAATGAACAATAACATTGTTGCTATTTATAGCCGGTTATCTGAAGAAGACAGGAATAAACTCAATGAATCTGACGACAGCCAGAGCATCCAAAACCAAAAAAGTATGCTGATCACTTATGCCATGAGCCAGGGCTGGGAAATCTATAACATATATTCAGATGACGACTATAAAGGTTCAGACAGAAACAGGCCGGCTTTTAAACAGTTGATGCAGGATGCCGAAAACAGGAAATTTAATATTGTGCTATGTAAGTCACAGGCGAGGTTTACCAGGGAACTGGAACTGGTGGAAAAAATCATACATGGCCAGTTTGTTGAGTGGGGGATCCGTTTTGTGGGGTATGCCGATAATGCGGATACTTCTGTTGCAGGGAATAAGAAAGCAAGGCAAATTAACGGACTGGTCAATGAATGGTATCTGGAGGATTTGTCTGATAATATTAAGACTGTTTTGACGGATCACCGCAAGAAAGGGATGCATATTGGTTCTTTTGCACTGTATGGGTATCAGAAAGATCCTGAAAGGAAAGGGCATCTGATTATTGATGAAGAAGCTGCGGAGACGGTCAAACTTGTTTTTGAACTATATGCCTCCGGTATGGGTCGGACGGCCATTGCCAGATATTTAAATGAACAGGGTATTCCTAATCCGACCGAGTATAAGCGCCAGCAGGGACTCCGTTATCATGGTACATCTGCCCAATATGGAACCTTGTGGAAATATTATTCGGTCAGTAATATGTTGCATAATGAAATGTATATTGGCAATATGGTACAGGGAAAGTATAAGAATCCCACCTATAAATCTAAAAGCAGCAAGCCGGTTCCGAAGGAACAGTGGATCAGGGTGGAGGGTACCCATGAGGCTATTATTGAAAGAGACCTATGGAATAAGGTACAGGATATGCTGGCAGCCAGGACTAAGCCGATGTGTACAGGTGAGATAGGCATTTTTGCAGGTAAAACAAGATGTATGTATTGTGGTTATGCGCTCAGGTCGTGCAAAAACAGAGAATACAGGTATTTACGCTGCACTTCCAGATTTTTTGATAAAGAATCCTGTAAGGGAGCCTTTATTGCGCAGCGCTTCCTGGAGCAGGCGGTGTTGGACGAGTTAAATAATATCATCAGCCAGTATTTTGACGAGGAAGCTGCCCGGGAGAAATTGTCTGTTGAACGGGAACATGAATTACACAAGACAAAGCTGCAGAAAGAGGCTGCGGGATGCAGGAAAAGAATAAGCGAATTGGAACATGCCCTGAAAAGCCTGTATTTAGATAAAACGAAAGGAATTATTACAGAACAGGAGTTCCTGGATTTTAAGACAGCCTTTGTGGAAGATATGGAAGGATACAAAAAGAAGCTGGCTGAGTTAGAGCAGCAAATAGATTTATGGAGGAAGGAGACAGATGAGGCACATTCTATTAAAAATATCCTGCAAAAATACCGAAATATTAAAAAATTGAACCGCACTATTGTTGATGCGTTGATTGATTATATTGAAATAGGACGCAGTGAAAGCAAAGCCCATAAAGCTGATCTCCCACCGATGATTATTCATTGGAAGTTTTAAAATATGTTGTTCTTATATGCTTGTAGCATCTGCCGCCATATCCTCCATCAAATCAGTAATGATATCGCCGGTAGACTGGAACTGGGAGGCGCTAAAGGGGAAGCCGCTTGCTGCCTGCGGCCATACGCCGATAGTATGGTCTACATAGTAATTGGCAAAGCCGGATTCTTCAATCTCTTCCATGGACAAATCCTTGGTTAACTGATGAACTATGGTGGCAACCATCTCCAGATGAGCCAGTTCTTCAGTACCGATATCCGTCAGAATAGCCGAAACCTCCCGATAGGGGCAAGCGTATCTTTGCGACAGGTATCTCATGGACGCGCCCATTTCGCCGTCAGGCCCGCCGTACTGGCTGATTACAGCCTGTGCCAGCCTGGCGTTGGGAGTGGTAATATTTACAGGAAATTCAAGTCTTTTTTCATAATTCCACATTAATTGCAGCCTCCTTCCCATGGCATCGGTCCAAGAGCCCATTTCCAGTCGCCGCATTCCGACGTGTCTGCGCAGGAAAGTGTCAGCGGGCCGTATTTGGCGCAGTATTCTTTTTTGGCCTGATTGCTCATACGATTATAATGGTTAAAATATTCCATAGCGTTGCGGTCGTCGGGGTGCGTATCCAGATAGAGGGACATTTCGGTTACTACGAAAGAGAGAACGTTGACGTCATGAAGCATTTTCTCTTTCTCATTGTCAAAATGCGTATTCATCATTTCTTACAGCACCTCCTTCCGGTGAACGGCTTGTTCAGTTCGGGGAAGACGGTTCCGTCAAGGAGCGCTTCCTCCAGATTATCGCAGATGCCGTTAAAGCGTTGTATGGGAACATATGCCATCGCAAGCGGAAGACCGGCAAGAGCCTCTTTGTACATATAATCTTTCATATACTGCCTTTCCTAGTGAGTCCACTATTTTTTGTGGTGTTTTTACTATTATCATATGCTATAATTCTGACAGTGTGTTTTATGAGAAAACACAGAATGTTCACAATTTGATACGAATGGGGACACATTTATTTAGTATAGTAATAAGAGCGTTTGCCAAACAGAAGGGAGGATTTTTCTGTGATACAAGTGGAAAATTTAGTTAAGAAGTATGGAAATCATACCGCGGTAGACCAGTTGTCTTTTACGGTGGAAAAGGGGCAGATTTATGGCTTCTTAGGACCTAACGGCGCCGGTAAATCTACTACGATGAATATAATTACCGGTTATATTGCCGCAAGCAGCGGTACAGTCAGTATCAATGGATATGATATTCTGAAGGAGCCGGTAAAGGCCAAAAAATGTATTGGCTATCTGCCGGAGGTTCCGCCTTTGTATAGCGATATGACAGTGCGGGAATATCTGGCGTTTGTGGCGGAGCTGAAAAAGATTCCCAGGAAGGAAAGAAAAGAGCATCTGGAAGAAATCATCGATCGGATACAGTTAGGCGATGTGGCCGACAGGCTGATCCGCAATCTGTCCAAGGGATATAAGCAGCGTGTGGGGTTGGCGCAGGCGTTGATCGGTTATCCGGAGATTATTATTTTAGACGAGCCCATGGTAGGTCTGGATCCCAAGCAGATTATTGAGATGAGGGATTTGATTAAGGGGCTGGCCAAAGAGCATACCGTCATTTTGAGCTCTCATATTTTATCGGAGGTCAGCGCGGTATGCGACCATATTATGATTATTTCGAAAGGAAAGCTGGTGGCAAGCGGGTCGCCGGAACAATTACAGGAGATGATGCAGGGCGGTTCGGAACTGGAGGTTACCGTGATGGGCGATGAAGCGCAGGCGGAAGCTGTATTGAAGGAGATGGAACTGATCGAATCTTATACCTTTGAACAGGCGGAGGAATCCAACTGCGTCAGAATACGGATTGTATCGAAGGAAAATCTTGATATCCGCCGGGAATTGTCCGTGGCGTTATCCGGCGCGCAACTGCCGATTTTATCCATGAACAGGCGGGAAAAAACGTTGGAGGATATTTTCCTGGAATTGACCGATACACAGGAGGAAGAAATACAGGAAGAAGCTGCAAAGGCGGACGACGACTCAGATGCTGTGGACAGTGACGCGCAGGCGGGGCAGGAAGCCGGTCAATCCGAAGAGGACGCCCATGACACGGTAGACGCGGAGAAGGAGGAAACGGACAATGATAGCGATTTATAAGAGAGATTTAAAAGCCTTCTTTCATTCCTTTGTGGGGTGGCTGTTTGTGGCTGCAACCCTTTTTATGATGGGGATTTATTTTACCGTGTTTAATATGCTGGCAGGATATCCGACCATATCATACGTGCTGCAAAGTATTGTGTTTTTATTTATTATCACGATACCGATTCTGACGATGCGTAGTCTTTCGGAGGATCGGAAATACAAAACAGACCAGTTAATTCTGACGGCTCCGGTGTCGGTGGGCAGGATTGTGATGGGCAAGTATCTGGCTCTGGTAACAGTGCTGGCAATTCCCACGATTGTGATCGGCTTGACGCCTTTGGCTTTGATGCAGGCGGGAGAGTTCCAACTGGGGATCTCTTATTCTTCCCTGCTGGGATTTTTCCTCTATGGCTGTCTGGCGCTGGCGATCGGTTTATTTCTTTCTTCTTTGACGGAGAGTGTGGTGATCGCCGCCGTTCTGACTATAGTCGCTTTGTTTCTGGGCTATATTATGTCCGGGCTTTGCAGTATTCTGTCAAGCTCCGGCACGACGCTGTTTACGGATATTCTGGTTAAGATATTAGATTGCCTTGATATGGTGGGCAGATTTGATATGCTGTCCGGCGGTTATTTTCAGATAGAGGCGGTAGCCTATTATGTGACCTTTACCGCGTTTGTCTTATTCTGTACGACGCAGTCTATCCAAAAGAGAAGATACAGCGTTTCCGGCAGAGGAATCAGGCTGGGTGCATACAGTGTAAGCGCGGTTCTGGTTATGGCGGCGCTTACCATTGCGGTCAATCTTGGACTGAATTATGTGCCGGATCAGTATACTTCTTTTGATGTGACTGCCAATAAAATTTATACGCTTACAGACGATACGAAGGAAATGCTGTCTGGACTGACAGAGGATATTACGATTTATGTGCTGGCGGAGGAGGCCTCTAAGGATGAGGATCTGGACAAAACGCTGACGCAGATGGAAAATCTGTCCGGGCATATTCAGGTGGAGTATATCAGCCCGGTGGCAAATCCGAAATTTTATTATAATTATACCAGCGAGGAGCCCACGGATAACAGCCTGATTGTGGAAGGCTCTGTTAACAGTACGGTTGTGGATTATAATACGATTTATACCTACGAGCTGAATTATACCTCGTACAGCTATGAAATCACCGGATATGACGGGGAAGGGCAGCTTGCGTCTGCGATTGCCTATGTGACAACGGAGGATATCCCGAAATTTTATATCACAACGGGGCATGGCGAGCTGGAGTTTGAGGAGACCTTTTTAAATGCCCTGACTAAGGAAAATGTAACCTATGAGGAATTGGCGCTGTATACGGTAGATGAAATCCCGGCAGATGCCCAGGGCGTTATTATCAACGCGCCCACCAGCGATTTTTCCGCGGAAGACGCGGATAAGGTTATCGCTTATTTGGAACAGGGGGGCAACGCGTTTTTGCTGCCTACCTATACGCAGGAGAGCATGGATAACTTTGAGCGCATCTTAGATTATTACGGGGTTGCCCTGGTGGACGGCATGATTGTGGAGGGAGACCGCAATTACTATTACCAGAGCCCCTATTATCTGTTCCCGGAAATCGCCTATGACGAGGTGACTGAGAGGATTGCGGACGGGACGGTATTCGCGCCTCTTTCCAGAGGCTTGTCCTATGACGAAGAGGAGAGCAGCGTTTATTATACGCCGCTTTTGACCACCAGCGATGCTTCTTTCAGCAAGGTTGACATATCCGATGCGGGAAATTATACGAAGTCGGCAGAGGATATTGACGGCCCCTTTGTAATCGCCCTGAAGGCGGAGAAAACCACGGACGGAGGGGAGGTTTCCCAGGCATTGATTGTGGCCAATGAAAGTATGTTCACCACCATGGCGGACGATATGGCGCCCGGATACAACCTTAAGCTTTTCAGCAGTATGATCAGCGCCTTGGCGGAGCATGAACAGTCGGTTGCGATTCCTGCTAAGAGCTTTGAAATCAGCAGTCTGATTTTCAGTGCGCAGACCGTTTATCTGGTAGGAATCGTTGCCATTTTCATTCTGCCCATCGGCGCGCTGATCGCAGGATTTATCATCTGGCTGAAACGGCGTAAAAAATAAAAGAGGCTCATTGTTTTAAATTGGCTTGATTTCCCCGTAAGTTTGTGTAAAAATAAACATGTCTGCTTACGGGGATTTTTGTGTGAATACATTGTGAAAATATTAACATAAATCCCGGTCCGCGGGAATAAACAAAAAGGCGTGGTATATGTATGAGAGGAATGGATACGCAGGTTCGCAGGAACAGACAGCGAATCTTTAAGGAAGTGGCTAATCTGGCATATCATTCGGAAAATTTAAAGGACGATATTGAAGCGCTTCCCTATAAGATTGTAGATTATGATGAATCCGAATATGAGAGTATTTATAGAGAGCGGGCGATTGTCCGCGAAAGAATCAGGCTGGCCATGGGCTTATCGCTCCGCCCGGAAAATCAGCCGGTTCACTTAACTCAGGGGCTGGAAGAAAGCAATATATCGGAGAAATATTATGAGCCCCCGCTGATGCAGGTGATTCCATCTGCCTGTAACGCCTGTCCGGAGAATTGTTATCATGTGACGGATCTTTGTATGGGCTGCGTGGCGCACCCTTGCAGGGAGGTGTGTCCCAGAGGCGCTATTTCCATGAAAAACGGCAAATCTGTCATTGATCAGGAGAAGTGCATTAAATGCGGTAAATGCAAAGCGGTCTGTCCTTACGACGCGATTTCCCATCAGGTAAGACCCTGCGCGGCCGCCTGCGGAGTGAATGCCATTAAGAATGACGACAAGAAAAGGGCGGTTATCGATAATGAGTTATGTGTCTCCTGCGGTCAATGCATGGTAAGCTGCCCGTTTGGCGCGATTGCGGATAAGTCCCAGATTTTCCAGTTGATTCGGGCAATGCAGTCCGGATATAAAATTATTGCGCAGGTGGCGCCGGCCTTTGCGGGACAGTTTGGCCCGGAGGTCACTCCGGATATGTTTAAGACCGCTTTAAAGGAGTTAGGCTTTTACGATGTCTATGAAACGGCCATAGGAGCCGATATGGGAGCCATGGCGGAGGCGGAGCATTATGCCGGGGAGGTGGCCACCGGCAATCTGCCCTTCAGCCTGACGTCCTGTTGTCCCTCATGGTCTGTACTGGCGAAGAAATTTTTCCCGGAAACCATAGACAAGATATCCAATGCGCTGACTCCTATGGTGGCGACTGCCCGTGTGATTAAGGCGGAGCACCCGGACGCGAAGGTAGTCTTTATCGGACCCTGCGCTTCCAAGAAGTTGGAGGCCTCCAGAAGAACCATTCGTTCCGATGTGGATTTCGTCATTACCTTTGAGGAATTGGCGGGTATTTTTGAGGCCAGAGGAATCATGCTGAAGGAAATTCAGGCGATGGACGCATTAAAGGGCGCTACTGGAGCCGGACGCGGATATGGCGTTGCGGGCGGCGTGGCCAGCGCTATTGAAGAATGTGTGCGGGAATACTACCCCGATGTGGAGGTCAATATCGAGCACGCGGAGGGTCTTTCAGAATGTAAAAAGATGCTGATGCTGGCCAAGGCGGGCAAGAAGAATGGCTGCCTGATCGAAGGAATGGCCTGCCCGGGAGGCTGCGTTGCCGGAGCTGGTACCAATATTCCGATAGCCGTTGCCGCGAAAGCGGTGGGGGCTTTCCAGAACGCGGCGGATAAGAAGCTGCCGGAATAAAAAGAAAGGGTGCAGTCGGAAAAGGCTTAAGGACTGCAAGTGGAGGAAAGAATGCAAAAAATCAGGACAAGATACGCGCCCAGCCCTACCGGACGTATGCACGTGGGAAATCTCAGAACCGCATTATATGCGTATTTGATTACCAAGCATGAGGGCGGAGATTTTATTTTAAGAATAGAGGACACCGATCAGGAACGCTATGTGGAGGGGGCGGTGGAGATTATTTACCGAACCTTGGAACAGACAGGACTGATTCATGACGAGGGGCCGGATAAAGACGGAGGCGTGGGGCCTTATGTGCAGAGCGAACGCCAGAAGCAGGGACTTTATCTTAAGTACGCCCAGGAATTAATCCGCAAGGGAGAGGCCTATTATTGCTTCTGCGATAAAGAAAGGCTGGCGGGGCTGACCCAGACCGTAGCGGGGAAAGAGATTAATGTCTACGACAAGCACTGCCTGCATTTGTCAAAGGAAGAAATAGAGGCCAACCTGGCGGCCGGAAAGCCCTATGTGATCCGGCAGAACAATCCGACGGAGGGCACCACGACCTTCCATGATGATATCTACGGTGATATCACGGTGGACAACGCGGAGCTTGACGATATGATTCTGATTAAATCAGACGGTTATCCAACCTATAATTTCGCCAACGTAGTGGACGATCATTTGATGGGAATTACGCATGTGGTAAGAGGAAACGAGTACCTTTCTTCCTCGCCTAAATACAATCGTCTTTATGAAGCCTTTGGCTGGGAGGTGCCGGAATATATTCACTGTCCGTTGATTACAGATGAAAATCATCAGAAGCTTTCCAAGCGCTGCGGCCATTCCTCCTATGAAGATCTGATTGCCCAGGGCTTTTTGTCGGAGGCTGTGGTAAATTTTGTGGCGCTGCTTGGCTGGAGCCCGGAGGATAACAACGAAATTTTTACGTTAGAAGAACTGGTTCGGAAATTTGATTACCATCACCTGTCCAAATCTCCGGCAGTATTTGATTATACCAAGCTGAAGTGGATGAACGGAGAGTATATAAAGGCTATGGATTTTGACAGGTTCTATGCAATGGCGGAGCCTTATCTGAAGGAAGTGATCACCAAGGATCTGGATCTTAAGAAGATTGCCGCCATGGTGAAGACCAGGATCGAGGTCTTCCCGGATATCAGGGAGCATATAGACTTTTTCGAACAGCTTCCGGAATATGATGTGCAGATGTATACCCATAAAAAGATGAAAACCAATGGCGAGACTTCTTTAGAGGTTTTGACGGAGCTTCTGCCTGTGCTGGAGGCGCAGGAGGATTACAGCAACGACGCGTTGTATCAGACGCTGTCCGCTTATGTGGAGCAGAAGGGATGTAAGAACGGTTATGTGATGTGGCCTGTCAGAACGGCCGTGTCCGGCAGGCAGATGACGCCGGGGGGAGCCACAGAACTGATGGAGATTTTAGGGAAGGATGAGTCCCTTTCGAGAATACGCAAGGGAATCGAGAAGCTGCGGAATGTCTCAGCGAATCAGTAATCCGAATCAGGAAAACGCAATCAGGCACTTTGCCGGGCCGGCGGTTATCTTAGCCGGCCCCGGCAGCGGCAAAACCTATGTTACCGTTCAACGTATCCGACATCTCATCACACATCATGGCGTCGATCCCGCGCACATTCTGGTGATTACCTTTACCAGGGCTGCCGTTGTGGAAATGCGGGAACGCTTTTTTCATCTTATGGAGCCCGAAAAACCGCCTGTATGGTTCGGCACCTTTCATGCCGTATTCTATCACATTCTGAAACAATCGGCGCTGTATCGCGATTATACCATTATTACCGAATCCGGAAAAAGAAAACTGCTCAAAAATATTGTGCAGATGCATAAGCGTTTCAGGGATATCAAAGAGGAGGATTACGACAGGCTTCTGGCAGGAATCAGCGGCATAAAAAACGCGTCCCGTCCCATGCCTGCATCTTTCGACAGGGAGCGGACAGAGGGCTGGCTTTCGGAGGCGGAGATTCCCCTGGCCGAACTGTCCAGGGAGGATTTTGCCTTTCTTATATCGGAATATCAGAGGTATCTGCGGGAATTTGGGCAAATGGATTTTGACGATATTGCGATTGATTGCGAGGCGCTTTTGACGCAGAACAGGGCTGTTCTCCAGAAATGGCAGTCCCGGTTCCGCTATATTCTGATTGATGAGTTTCAGGATATTGCTCCTGGGCAGTACCGTATCATGAAGCTGCTGGCTGCGCCGGAAAACAACATTTTTATCGTGGGGGACGACGATCAGTCTATTTACAGGTTCCGCGGGGCAAGCCCTGCCAATATGCGGCGCTTTGTAAAGGATTACCCACAAGCCCGGCAGATACTGCTCAATGTTAATTACCGCTGCCATCAACAGATCGTGGAAGCGTCTTTAGCCGTAGTGGGAGAGAATAAAGAGCGTTTTGTGAAGAAGATAGAGTCCAGCCACAGGGACGGTGATGGCGTATGCTGTCATATCTTTGACACGAAGGAGGAGGAGCAGGCATATTTGACGGACAGGCTGAAAGAAGAGCTGAGTTGTCAAACGCTGCGGCAGTCAGCCCTTATTTGCAGAACCAATTACGACTGTGCCCTTTGGGCGCAGCTTTTGGCACAAAACAAAATACCGTATCGGTTAAAAGATGCGCCGAAGAGCCTTTTTTCCCATTTTGTGATTCAGGATCTGTCGGCATATCTGGCGCTGGCGGCCGGGAGCAGGAAGCGAAGCCTGTTTTTGCGTATTATGAACCGTCCGGCGCGTTATCTCAGGAGAGACAGTCTGGAGGGGGAGGAGGTATCGGAGCAGGCATGGAAGGCTTATTACCGGGATATGCCTGAGATACAGGACAGAATAGAAGAACTGTTCCGGGGGCTGGAAAGGCTTCGCAGCATGAAGCTTTGTCTGGCTGTCCGTTATATCAGAAGGGTTTTGGGATACGATTCCTATCTGATCGATAAATATGGGAAGGAACAGGCCAAAGCCCTGCTGCGGACGGCGGATGAGTTTCAGGAATTGGTCAGCCCCTTTGCCGCTTATGGGGAACTGGAGCGTTATCGACAGGAATATGAGGAAACGTTAAGCTGTCGCAGGGAGAATGGAGGGAAGGCCGCTGGCGGTGAGGAACAGGGAATTGAACTGCTTACCATGCACGCCTCTAAGGGTCTGGAATATGACAGCGTTTATCTGCCCGGCTGTACGGAGGGCAGAATCCCATCTCAAAAGGCAGAAACAGAGGAGGATCTGGAGGAAGAAAGGCGTATGTTTTACGTGGCAATGACGCGGGCAAAAAAGAATCTGTATATCAGCGCGGTGAAAGGAAAAACCGGAAAAGAAATCCCTTCCCGGTTTTTAAATCCGCTCTGTAAAACATGATAGCCCGGCAGACGGCTTTCTCAGGTGGCCTCTTCCCCGTCCTCTACCAATTCATCAAATTCAGAGGCGTCCAAATATTCGTCGAAAGCATCTGCCACAGCCTCGTACTCCGCGTCATTTTCAATATATTCCAGTTTCGGTTCCTCATTGGGGTCGGCGGGGTTTTCGCTGTAACGGTAAAACCAGACTTCGCCGTCCGCATTTTCGCCCTTTTCATCAAGCGGAAGCAGTACGATATAGTCCTGTCGGGAGACAGTCAATATGGTAACGATGGCGCAGGTGACAGAAGTGCCGTCCTCTAGGTCTAATTCCACCGTCATTTCTTCCGCATCATAGCTGTTGTCGGTGACGTTTGTGCTCATAATAGCTCCTCCATTCTGAGAATGTTTGTTATTCGTGCAAGTATATTTTACAGAAAGGAATACAGATATTCAATCCATAAATAAATTTTTGTACAGAAAAGACGGCTTCTATGGTAAAATAGTCATATTGGCAGATAATAAGACTTGAATCAACGGAGGTTTTCATGCAAAAAGCGTTTCAGATAGAACGGACACAGGCGTATCCCTTAGGAGTCTGCTTTCAGGCGGAGGGACTACATATTTCCGCAGTCTTTGATCAGAAGGAGCAGGATGGGGCGGGAGAAAAAGGCGTGCTGCTCTATGATCAGGAGCACAGGGAGGGCGTCAGGCTCCCTTTCCCGGAAGAATATCGGGTCGGTTCCGTTTATTCCATGCTTCTGAAAGGATATCAGGACAGGGCGTGCAGCTATCTGTTCTATCAGGGAGAGGAGCTTTTGCAGGATCCCCGTTGTAAGCAGATAGACAACCCTTACCGCTATGGCGAGGCCAGGAAGAGCCTGCCCCGATGCAGGGTACAGGACGTGCGTTATCGCTGGGAGGGGGATTGCAGACCCGCTGTTCCTTATCAGGATATGATTCTCTATTCGCTGCATGTCCGGGGCTTTACCAAACACCGTTCTTCCCAGGTGCGCTGTAAGGGCACCTACGCGGGGATTGTGGAGAAGATTCCCTATATGAAGGAGCTGGGGGTCACGTCGGTTCTTCTGATGCCGGCTTATGAATTTGATGAGCTGCTGCCGCTGGAAAGTAACGCGCAGCCCATGTCTATGGAACAGGCGGTGGCGTCCTACAGGCAGGAGCTTCCGGCCTCCAGGGAGACGGCGGGAAAAGAGGACGGCTACAGGATTAATTACTGGGGGTACCAGAAGGGGCTTTACTATATTCCCAAGAGCGGATATGCATACGGCAGGGATGCGGTAACGGAATATAAGGACATGGTCAGGGCAATGCACCAAAACGGCATGGAGGTGCTGATGCAGTTTTATTTTCCGGCGGAGGTATCTCCTCTGGATATGATGGATATCATGCGCTATTGGGTGACAGAATACCATATAGACGGATTTCAATTGATGGGAACCGATCTTCCGGTAGAGCTGTTTGTGCAGGAGCCGCTTCTGTCGGAAACCAAAATCCTTACGGAGCGCCGGTATCACCTGAAGGACGGTTCCTCCGGACACGGGCGTCCCGCCATGGGCTGGCTGAACGACGGATTTCTCTATGATATGCGGAGATTCTTAAAGGGCGACGACAACCTGATCAATTCCTTTTTGTTTCATATCCGGCATAATACTCCTGAGGCGCGCGTGGTGAATTACATGGCGAAATGGGACGGCTTCAGGCTGGCCGACCTGGTCAGCTATGACCGTAAGCATAACGAGCAAAACGGGGAGGATAATCAGGACGGCAACGACTATAATTGCAGCTGGAATTGCGGCGCAGAGGGCAAAAGCCGTAAGAAAAGTATTCTGAAGCTGCGGACAAGGCAGATGAAAAACGCCATGTCCCTGCTGTTTCTCTCGCAGGGGACCCCGTTGCTTTACAGCGGAGACGAGTTTGGCAATACGCAGGAGGGCAACAACAATCCATATTGCCAGGATAACGCAGTTTCCTGGGTGAAATGGAACCGGACGGAAAGCGGCAGGGAATTGCTGGATTATACCAAAATGCTGATTCGGCTCAGGAAAGAATATCCTGTTTTACACAGCGCCGAGCCGCTTAGAGGGATGGATTATCTCTCCTGCGGCTATCCGGATCTCTCTTTCCATGGAAAGGAGGCATGGAGCCCGGATACCGGCCCTGCCAGCAGGACTATGGGACTTCTTTACTGCGGCGCTTACGGGCGGACAAAGGGGGAAAAGGGAGACGATTTGTTGTATATCGGCGTCAATATGCATTGGATTTCCCATACGCTGGGGCTTCCCCAGCCTCCCAGGGGCAAAATGTGGCAGATGGCCGCCTCCACCTATGAGCGGGAAGAGGCGGAACCGGCAGGAACGGACAATCCTCAGGAAATCCGGGTGGAGCCCAGAACGATTGAAATCTATACCTTAAGGGACTGCCCGGAGCCGGAGGGCATGAAGAATAAAAGGAAAGCAAACGCTAAAAATCTGGAACCAAAGGAAGTATCAACGCATGAATAAAGCATGGGAACATTTTAAAACCATCACCCAACATAAATTACTGGTCATGGAAGGCTGCTTTAAGGTCGGGCTTTATCGGCAGGGGCTGCTGCACGACCTGTCGAAATACAGTCCCACGGAATTTAGAGTCGGCGCCAGATATTGGCAGGGGGACAGAAGCCCTAACAATGCGGAGCGGGAAGCCATCGGTTATTCTTCCGCATGGCTTCACCACAAGGGGCGCAATAAGCATCATTATGAATACTGGATCGATTACAGCAGCAAGGAGATTCCGGGCGGTATGGCGCCTGCGCCGATGCCGAAGCGTTATGTTGTGGAAATGTTCATGGACCGCATCGCGGCCTGTAAGGTGTACCATAAGGAGGCCTATACGGATAAGGATCCGCTGGCCTATTACCAATCCAGCAAGACGCCGCCCCCGCTGCATCCCAGAACCAGACAGCTTTTGGAATTTTTGCTGCATATGCTGGCGGAGCAGGGAGAGGAGAAAACCTTTCGCTATATTCGTCTGAGGATTTTGAAAAACAGCCGCAGATAGAGTGGCGGCGGCTTCCTTTTTTGCATAGTATATCGTATGAGCAAAAAGGAGATGAGACTATGAATTGTTGTATTATTTTATGCCTGTTATGGCTCTGCAGTCAGAATGGGTTCGGCTGCCAGAATGGGTCCGGCTGCCAGGACTCTGACGAAAGCGGTTTTGGTTTTGCGGGGGCGCGCCGGGGGGAGAGAGACGGCGATCCGGATTCCTGTTCCTGCAACGAGTCCAGAGAATCCAGATTCGAACCCCGCTTCGAGGGCATACCCTTTAGCGGGTCAACCTGTGGCTGTGAAGAGCAGTGACAGGACGGATACATGAATGAGGGAAAGCGCAAGTTTTATGCTTGCGCTTTTTGTATGGGAATGATACACTTAATGCTGATATATCGCTTACATTTTCATTATGGAAAGCCTGCGGCCTTGGCGCCTGCGGGACAAAAGAAAGGCATGGGACAACAGTATGATAGATGGAAATAAAGTTTTATTCAGCGGAATGCAGGCAACCGGCAATCTGACGCTTGGCAATTATCTGGGCGCCTTAAAGAACTGGATTACCCTGTGCGACGAGTATCAGTGCTTCTATTCGGTGGTAGACCTACATTCTATTACGATCAGGCAAGATCCCGCAGAGCTTCGCAGAAGAGCCAGGAGCCTGCTTACCTTATATATTGCGGCAGGACTTGATCCGGAGAAAAATTGTCTGTATTATCAGTCCCACGTATCCGGCCATGCCGAGTTAGCGTGGATTCTGAATTGTTTTACCTATATGGGCGAATTAAACCGCATGACCCAGTTTAAGGATAAGGCTGCCAAACATGCGGATAACATTAACGCAGGGCTTTTTACCTACCCGGTGCTGATGGCTGCGGATATTTTATTATACCAGTCGGACGTTGTCCCGGTGGGCAAAGACCAGCTGCAGCATTTGGAGATCACAAGGGATATTGCGCAGCGCTTTAACAGCATTTATGGAGACGTGTTTACCATTCCGGAGCCGTATATTGGCAAGGCGGGCGCTAAAATCATGAGTTTACAGGATCCCTCCAGAAAGATGTCCAAGTCTGACGAGAATCCCAACGCCAGCATTTATCTGATGGATGACCCGGATACGATTATCCGTAAATTTAAGCGCGCGGTTACTGATTCCGAGGCATGCGTGCGCTATTGTGAGAATCAGCCGGGTATCTCGAACCTGATCGATATTTATTGCGCTTGTACGGGCAAGACCCCGGAGGAGACGGAGCGGGAGTTTGACGGCAAGGGCTACGGCGATTTCAAGCTGGCGGTAGGAGAGGCTGTGGTGGGCGTGCTCAAGCCGCTTCAGGAGCGCTATGCGGAACTGTCAAAGAACAAGGATTATATTGATAAAATCATCAAAGATAACGGTGAGAAAGCGAATTATTACGCGTTAAAGACGCTTCGCAAGGTGCAGAAAAAGGTTGGATTCCCTGAGAAAATCCGCTAGGGGAAGAACCTCGGAGGCATAGGGAGAGAAAGACGGAGGAGAAAGATGTTTGGCGCTAAGAACAAGGGAAGCGAAAGGATTCATAAGCTTGCGGGCAAGAGCGCGCTGACGGTGAAAATTGTTATTGCCGCCATTGTATTGCTGGCGCTTGGCGGCAGCTCTTACTATTCCATTCAAGAGGAGGAACAGGCGGTGGTATGTACCTTCGGTTCCCCCAAGGCGGTGACTACGCCGGGGCTTCATTTTAAAATTCCGCTGATACAGAGCGTGACCAAGGTAAACACCACGATACAGGGGTTTAATATCGGTTATCACGCGGACGGGGAAGAAGAGGACGCCCTGATGATTACCTCCGATTATAATTTTATTTTTGTGGATTTCTACGCAGAATACAGAGTGACTGACCCGGTCAAGGCTTTATACGCTTCAGAGGACCCGGAGACTATTCTGAAAAATATTGCCCAAAACTGTATCAGAACCACAATTGGCTCCTACAGTGTAGACAGCGTGTTGACCACCGGTAAAAATGAGATTCAGTCCAATATTAAACAGATGATCTTAGATAAGCTGGAGGAATATGATATCGGTATTCAACTGGTTAATATTACGATTCAGGACGCGACGCCGCCCAATGAAGAGGTGGAAAATGCGTTTAAGGAAGTAGAGACGGCGAAGCAGGGCAAGGAGACGGCTCTGAATAACGCGAATAAATATCGGAACGAGCAGATTCCCAATGCGGAGGCCGAATCGGATAAGATTTTACAGGACGCGGAGGCGCAGAAGCAGGAGAGAATCAATGAAGCCAACGGACAGGTAGCGCGTTTTAATTCCATGTATCAGGAGTATATCAAATACCCGGAGGTAACAAAGAAGCGTATGTTCTATGAGGCAATGGAGAATGTCCTTCCAGATCTCAAGGTTATCATTGAAAGCCAGGACGGCAGTACCAGCACAATCCTTCCTCTGGACAGCTTTGTCACGGGGGAGAATACGGCGCAAAGCGGCGATGAAGAGGCGGATGGGGAAGAGGAGGAATAACGATGGCAGGCTTTCAGCAGAACACAGGCGCGGAGTTTGAGCGTTTTCATTCCGACGGCACGAAACAGAAGAGTAAAAAGGATAAGAAAAACAGACCCGGAATCGGCGTGATAGCGGCGGTGGCGGCTGTCCTTGCGGTTGTCATTTTATCCAACAGTATGGTAGTTACCAAACAGAACCAGTTTAAGCTGATACGCCAGTTTGGCCGTGTGCAGAGAGTGGTATCCGAACCGGGACTAAGCTTTAAGATTCCCTTTGTGGAATCCGTCGACGTGATACCCAATGAATTATTATTGTATGATATCGCGGCGTCTGATGTGATTACCTCCGACAAAAAGACAATGATCGTGGACAGCTATGTATTATGGCGCGTAACAGATCCGCTTAAATTCGCGCAGACCCTGAGCTGTTCGGTAAGCAATGCGGAGGGGCGTATCGACGCGGTGGTCTATAACGCGATGAAAAATACGATTTCCAATATGAAACAGGACGAGGTGATCCGCAGCCGGGACGGTAAAATGACGATTACGGCGGAAGAAGCGGAGGATATTGGCAACGATATGGAAATCTCCTCTGATACGGAAGAGGTGATTGAAATCAAATCGCTGACCGAGGAAATCATGGAACAGATTAACCATGTGGAGGAGCAGTATGGTATTGAGATCGTAACCGTGGAGGTCAAGAAGCTGGATCTTCCCGACGACAATAAGCAGGCCGTGTATACCCGTATGATTTCGGAGCGTGAAAATATCGCGGCCCAGTACACCGCGGAGGGCAAATCCGAAGCGAAGATCATTGAGAATACTACGGATAAAGAGGTTTCTATTATGCTTTCCGACGCGCAGGCGAAGGCGGAGGCGACGATCGCGGAGGGAGAAGCGGAATATATGCGTATTCTGTCAGACGCCTATTCCGATCCGGAGAAAACGGATTTCTATTCCTTTGTCCGGGCACTGGACGCGTTGCAGGAAAGTATGACCGGCGATAATAAGACGATTATTTTATCGGACGATTCCCCCATTGCCCAGATTTTTAACGGGCAATATTAATACGTGCGAATGTGATGCGGTAATCATATGGGACAAGACGGCGCAAGGACAAAACAGCATATTCGGACAGCCGACGTTTTGTTAATCGTCGGCTGTCTGCTCGCCTCCTTGATATCAGGCTGGTGGCTTCTGGCGGCACAGCGTCCCGGAGAGACGCTGCGGATTTCTTATGACGGGGAAGTGCTGTATACCATGGAGCTGAAGGATATGGAAAATTCCCATGGCGGGGAGGACGGAAAGGCGGAGTATTTGCTGATTACTTACTCTGATTCGGAGGAAACGCCTGCAATCAGCAGAGCTTCTGCAAGGCCGGATATTCCCACGGACACTGCCTATAATCTGCTTTGTATTGCCGCAGGACAGGTAACCATGGAGGCGGCGGACTGCCCGGATCAGATTTGTGTGCATCATAAGCCGTTAACCGGTGACCTGGAAAGCGTGATTTGCCTGCCCCATAAGCTGGTAGTGGAGCTTGTGGGCGGTACGCAGGAGAATACCGCGATAGATGGGATGGTGAATTGATGAAAAAGACGGCGGAGCTTGGCTTTTGGCTGGCGGCGGCGCTGATTCTTTCTTATGTGGAGTCGCTGCTTCCTCTTTCCTTCGGCGTACCCGGCATAAAGCTGGGATTACCCAACGCGGTGGTTCTTTTGCTATTATATGACGCCGATGGCGGCGTGAAGGAAGCGGCGCTGGTCAATGGATTGCGGATTGTTTTATCCGGCTTTATGTTCAGCGGCTTGTACACGATTCTGTATGCGTTGGCGGGAGCGATATGCAGCCTGGCCGCCATGCTGGCCGCAAAGAGGCTGCGTTGCTTTTCCGTGGTGGGAGTCAGTGTGTTGGGAGGCGTTTTTCATAATCTGGGGCAGATTATCGTGGCGGCGCTTGTGGTAGAGACCTTTGCGGTAAGCCTTTATCTGCCTTTTCTGATAGCGGCGGGAACTCTGACGGGCGCGCTGCTGGGAATCGTGGTTCTGGAGCTGACGCCCTATTTGCGGCATTACAGGAGCCGATTGAAGCGGGAAATCTCATAAGAAGGAACAGAGAATCAAATATGTATGCCTATTTAAAAGGAACTTTGGAAGAAGTATCGGAAGACAATATTGTGATAGAAGCGGGCGGTATCGGTTATAACGTGAAGATATCGGCGACCACAGCCCAACTGCTGCCGGGACCCGGCAATGAAGTGAAGGTTTATACCTATACCCTGGTCAGGGAAGACGCCTTATCCTTATACGGCTTCCTGACCAGAGATGATCTGGCGATTTTCAGAAAGCTGATTACGGTCAACGGGATCGGCCCTAAGGGCGGGCTGGCGATTCTTTCCGTTATGAGTGCGGACGCCCTTAGGTTTGCAATTATGGCGGGAGACGCGAAATCAATTGCGAAGGCGCCGGGGATTGGCAGCAAGACGGCGGAACGCGTGATTCTGGATTTGCGCGATAAGATTGCTTCGATGGACGGGTTTGGCAATGAGGCCGCTATTGCGGGCGTGGCCGCGGGCAACGGCTCAGGCGGCGCTTTGGACAACGCCATGAAGCAGGAGGCCATTGAGGCGCTGGTAGCGCTTGGATATTCCGCTTCCGAGGCCGTGGCGGCGGTGAAGAAAACGGATATCACCGGGGAGACTACGGTGGAAAGTATTTTGAAAAGCGCATTGAAGCATATGTTCTAAGCTTCGGCAGCTTAAGCCTGCATTGCTTTAACGATAGGACTGTTGGGGAGATGACATAGCGCCATGGGCAACCGAATGATAGAGACGAATTTAATAGAAGAAGATAAGAAGATAGAAGGCTCCCTGCGCCCTCAGACACTAGATGACTATATTGGTCAATCAAAAGTGAAGGATAATTTGAAAATTTATATTGAAGCGGCCAAACAGCGAAACGACGCTCTGGATCACGTTTTATTTTACGGGCCTCCGGGACTGGGTAAGACGACTCTGGCCGGAATCATTGCCAATGAGATGGGAGTCCATATGAAGGTGACCAGCGGCCCGGCTATCGAAAAGCCGGGGGAAATGGCGGCGATCCTGAATAATTTACAGGAGGGGGATCTGCTTTTCGTGGACGAGATTCACCGGCTGAATCGTCAGGTAGAAGAGGTGTTATATCCCGCTATGGAGGATTACGCCATTGATATTATGATTGGCAAAGGCGCTGCGGCTCGTTCTATCCGCCTGGATTTGCCCCGGTTTACGCTGGTGGGGGCGACTACCAGGGCGGGGCTTCTGACCGCGCCGCTCAGGGACAGATTCGGTGTGATTCATCGGCTGGAATTTTATTCTGTACAGGAGTTGAAGCTGATTATCATGCATTCGGCCAGAATCCTGGACGTAAAGATTGATGAAAAGGGTGCGCTGGAGCTTGCTAGGAGAAGCCGGGGAACGCCCCGTCTTGCCAACCGTATCCTGAAAAGGGTGCGGGATTTCGCCCAGGTAAAATATGACGGTATCATTACAGAGGAGGTTGCCAATATCGCCTTGGATTTGATGGATGTGGACAAAATGGGGCTGGATCATATTGACCGGAATATTTTGTGTACTATGATCGATAAGTTCAAGGGAGGACCGGTGGGGCTGGATACTTTGGCCGCGGCCATTGGGGAGGACAGCGGAACCATAGAGGACGTTTACGAACCCTATCTGATTCAAAACGGCTTTTTGAACCGCACGCCGAGGGGGCGCGTAGTTACAGATGCGGCCTATCATCATTTGGGGCTTGAAATTCCTACCTAGGCTGGCTATAATAAATATAGTGTATGACATTTATATCAGACCACATATTTAGTATGGGAGGGGGAAGCCCTATGTCTACAAAAACAGATACAGAAGTGATCATTGCCGGTAAGGTCTTTACGTTGAGCGGCTATGAAAGTGAAGAGTACTTGCAGAAGGTAGCCTCATATATCAATAATAAAGTGGCTGAGTATCATAAGGTTGACAGTTTTAAAAGGCAGTCTCTGGATACACAGAATGTTTTGTTGCAACTCAATATAGCAGATGATTATTTTAAGGCCAAAAAACAGATTAGTCTCTTGGAAGAAGAGCTTCAAAATAAGGAAAAAGAGATGTACGATCTGAAGCATGAATTAATCGCTTCCCAGATTAAGCTGGAGAATACGGAAAAAAACGTCCAGAAGCTTCAGGCGGAGGCCAACGAAAACGCGAAAAAGATTGTCCGGCTGGAAACCGAATTAAAAGAACCTAAAAAGTAAGATTGTAGCTGTCTTTCGTAGACAGCTATTTTCATCATGGGCGAAGACCAGGAGGGGCGGCCAGGCGCTTCCCCGGGAAACCGAAGGGCAGGGTTATATTGCGGACAGGCAGCCGGGGAACAGTCCGGGAAATGACCATGGAATGGATAAGAATATGGAACACAAAGTGGAGCTTTTAGCGCCGGCGGGGAATTATGAGGCTTTTATCGGCGCGATCAATGCCGGGGCGGACGCCGTATATCTTGGCGGCAAGAAGTTCGGCGCCAGAGCCTATGCGGATAATTTTTCAACGGAAGAAATATGCAGGGCGCTGCGGATTGCTCATTTCATGGGCAGGAAAATCTATCTGACGGTTAATACGCTGGTCAAGGAATCGGAATTTGACGAATTGTACGATTACCTTCTTCCTTTTTATGAGGCGGGGCTGGACGGCGTGATTGTACAGGATCTCGGCGTGTTTGCTTATATCAGGGAGCACTTTCCTGAGCTGCCGCTGCATGCCAGTACCCAAATGACTCTGACGGGGGCGCGGGGAGCCGCGTTCTTAAAGGAGCAGGGCGTTGTGCGTATTGTGCCCGCCAGAGAATTGTCTTTAGAGGAAGTGCGCGAAATCAAGGAACGGACAGGCATGGAAATAGAGTGTTTTATCCATGGCGCTATGTGCTATTGTTATTCGGGACAATGCCTTTTCAGCAGCGTTCTGGGGGGAAGGAGCGGCAACCGCGGCAGATGCGCGCAGCCCTGCAGGCTTCCCTACCAGATCTATGAAGATGGCCGTCCGGTTTCCGGGGAGGGATATCCCTTAAGCCTGAAGGATTTGTGTACCCTTTCCCTGCTGCCAAAGCTGATGGAGGCGGGAATCGATTCTTTTAAAATAGAAGGGCGTATGAAGAAGCCTGAGTATACGGCGGGAGTGACGGCGTTATATCGCAAATATATGGATCGCTGCGAACAGTATGGGGCGGAAGGCTATCAGATAGAGGAGGAGGATTTCCGCAGGCTGCGAAGCCTGTATATCCGCAGCGAGATTCAGACAGGCTATTATGAAAGGCATAACGGCAAAGAGATGATTACGCTGCGCAAACCCGGTTACGGCGGCAGCGACGAGGTGGTTCTTAACAGGATACGCGCAAGCTATCTTCACGAGCCGGATAAAATGCCTGTAACAATGTGCGCCGACGTCAAGGTGGGAGAACCCCTTGGCCTGCGGCTGGCGGGAGAAGATATTCAGGTCTCAGTGACGGGCGATATTGTGGAGCAGGCGCGGAAGCTGCCCATGCAGGAAGCCGACATCAGGAAACAGCTCTTAAAAACCGGTAATTCCTGCGTAACCATCTCCGCGTGCACGGTGGCTATGGAGGGAGAGGCGTTCGTGCCGGTGGGTTCCCTGAATCAGCTTCGGAGAGAGGCAGTGGCGGCTTTGGAAGAGGAGAGAATCCGGCAGCATGGACTGAGCGCAGGGCGGACGCAGGACGTGTCGGTGTGCAGAAGCCGGAAAGAGAATATCCTAGACGCCAGGCCTTCCATGGATAATCGGAATATCAGGGACTGCTTGGTGTCCACTTACGACCAACTGCGGGTTGTGACAGAAGCTGCCTGCAGACGGGTCTATGTGGACAGCGATTTGTATATCAGGGAGCATAGCCGCGTGGCAGAGCTGCTTTCCCGGCGGGCGGAGTACGAATATGCTTTGGCGCTTCCCTATGTGATCCGGGCAAGAGATGAGGAATATCTGCGGAGACTTCAGGAAAATCTTAAGAAAGACGGCGGCCTGATCCGGGGCTTTCTGATCCGTAATCTGGAAGAACTTTCCTATGTTATGGAGCTGCCGGGAAATTATGCTGTCATACCCGATGTGGGACTGTATTGCATGAATGGAGAAGCAATCCGCTTCTTCGCGCAATATTGCGATGAAGTCTATCTGCCCTATGAGGTCAATGGAAAAGAAGCTTCCCGTCTGGTGGAACAGGCTCACGGATTGCATCGGATCGCCTCCATGGTGGTATATGGCAGAATCCCCATGATGGTTACTGCCAATTGCCTGAAGAAAACCTCCGGCAGATGCAGAGGAGGGGAAGAGGCCGGGGGCGGACGGGGACAGTCTGGCCTCAAGGATCGTTATGGAAGGGTTTTTCCGGTAGAGACTCATTGTGAACATTGTTATAATATTATTTATAATTCAGTACCTTACTCGCTGCATTTAAAGTCGAAGGAGGTGCGCAGAATCGGCGCAGATGTGCTGCGATATGATTTTATCATGGAATCCGCCGGGGACTGCCGCCGGATTATAAGCGGCGAAGCATTTCCCTATCAGGACTATACCACGGGGCATTTGAAAAGGGGCGTAGAATAAGAACGAATGGAATTATATATTACAGAGCTTTCTAAATATTTTATCACGCTGTTTATTGCGTTATATACCCTGGAGTGTTTTCTGGTGTTCCGTTATCAGGAGGAGGAAAAACGCAAGGGGAGTTATATCCGCCAGAATCTGTTAATGTTTCTGGTTCATTTTTCCTGCTTTCTGGTTATCTGCTTTGAAACGGGAGAGATAGAATATCTCTTATTTTATGTGCTGCAGCAGATTCTCCTGTTTGCCACGGTTATGCTGTTTCGCATGATCTACCCCAGGGGAAACAGGCTGATTATTAATAATATGTGTATGCTTTTGAGCGTGGGCTTTGTGATTTTGTCCAGACTTTCTTATGAAAAAGCGATCAAACAGTTCTTTATCGTCACAGTATCCATTATCGTGGGCATGGTGATACCGTTTTTTATTCATAAGCTCAAGTTTCTGAAAAGCCTGACCTGGATTTATGCGGCAGTGGGCGTTGCGGCTCTGGGGATTGTCCTGATTCTGGGTTCCGTTACCTATGGCTCTAAGATTTCTTATTCCATTGGGGGCATTACCTTTCAGCCCTCGGAATTTGTCAAAATCCTGTTTGTATTCTTTATCGCCAGCGCGCTTTATGAAAGCCAGAGCTTTCTGCGGGTTGCGCTGACGGCGGTGCTGGCAGGGCTTCATGTGTTGATTCTGGTGGCTTCCAGGGACTTGGGAAGCGCCCTGATCTTTTTCGTGGTCTATGTGATGATGGTCTTTATCGCTACGGGCAGACGGTTCTATTTGTTGCTTGGCAGTGTGGGCGGCTGCGGCGCTGCGGTGCTTGCTTACCATTTTTTTTCCCATGTGCAGGTTCGCGTGCAGGCATGGCAGGACCCTTTTAGCTGTATCGATGACGCCGGATATCAGATCACACAGTCGCTTTTTGCCATCAGCAGCGGCGGCTGGTTTGGTTTAGGGCTGTTTAGGGGCAGTCCCACTTCCATTCCTTTTGTGGAAGCGGATTTTGTGTTTTCGGCGGTGGCGGAGGAGCTGGGGATTGTATTTTCCATGTGTGTGATCCTGATCTGTATCAGTTGCTTCATTATGTTTATGAATATTTCCGTCAGGCTGCAGGACAAGTTCTACCAGTTGATTGCTTTCGGGCTTGGGGTCACTTATATCTTTCAGGTGTTTCTGACAATCGGCGGCGGCACGAAGTTTATACCGATGACCGGCGTGACGCTGCCTTTAATCAGTTATGGCGGCAGTTCCGTCCTGACGACGCTGATTATGTTTTTTATCATTGAGGGTCTGTATATTATCAGGCAGGATGAAGGAGCAAAACGTGCGAAGAAAAAGAAGAGAAGACGAAGAAGAAGTGAAGCTGAAGACTTCGAAAACGAAGAAGAAAAAGAGTGGGAAGCAGAAGAAGAGGAATAGGCAGATTCTGACCGTTACCTATCTTTTTGTGGCGTTGTTTCTGGGAATGATGGGCTATACCTGTTATTATGCCATTACGAATCAGCAGGAGCTGATTAACAACAGCTATAACAGCAGGCAGGAGCTTCTGGTGGCTCAGAATACCAGAGGCACCATTTACGCCAGCGGCAGGCAGATTCTGGCGCAGACGCAGACAGATGAAAACGGCGATGAGACGCGTATCTATCCCTATGCCAATATGTTCGCCCATGTGGTCGGGTATGCTTCCAACGGAAAGTACGGCATCGAATCCCTGAGCAATTACTATCTGATTAATTCCAATGCCAAATTATCCGATAAGGTAGCGAGCGAGGTTTCCGGTGAAAAATATCCGGGCGATAATGTAGTTACAACTCTGGATGTGGATTTGCAGGAAATCGCCTACCAATCCCTGGGAGCCTACAAGGGGGCGATTATTGTGTCGGAGCCCTCTACCGGCAAAATCCTGGCTATGGTGTCAAAACCGGATTTTGACCCCAATGAAATCGACGCCATATGGGACGGGCTGCTGAACGACGAGGAAAGCAGCGTGCTCTTAAACCGAGTGACCCAGGGGCTTTATCCGCCGGGTTCTACCTTTAAGATCATCACGGCGTTAGAGTATATCCGGGAGAACACTGACTCCTATAGTCAATACACCTTCCAGTGTAACGGCAGATTTACCTACGGACAGGATACCATTAACTGTTATCATGGAACGGCTCACGGACAGGTGGATTTCATCAGGTCTTTCGCGAAGTCGTGTAATTCTTCCTTTGCCAATATCGGCTTGCAGTTAGACCGCAGCAGCTTCGCGGATACCCTGGAGGATCTGTTGTTTAATGAAGAACTGCCGGTTTCCTTTGCCTACAATAAGAGCAAGCTTATCATTGAGGAATCCACTTCTGATTCGGATATCATGCAGGCGGCCATCGGACAGGGAACCACACAGATCACGCCGCTGCATCTGAATATGATCACCAATGCGATCGCCAACGACGGCGTGCTGATGAAGCCTTATCTGGTAGATCATGTGGAAAATTATGAAGGGACGCTCATCAAGCAGTTTAGCCCCAGTACCTATAAAAGTCTGATGTCGGAGGAGGAAGCCGGGATACTTACGGAACTGATGCAGGCGGTGGTAGAGAGCGGTACGGGAACAAAATTATCCGGCCTGGCCTATACGGCGGCCGGAAAGACAGGATCTGCGGAATATAGCAGTGTGAAAACGGACTCCCACGCGTGGTTTACGGGCTTCGCGCCGGCAGAGAATCCGGAGATAAGCGTTACGATTATTATCGAAGGCGCCGGCTCCGGCGGCGACTATGCGGTACCCATTGCGAAGAGGATATTTGACGCGTATTTTGGCGTATAAAGTAATTCAGGAAAACAGGAATCAATAGATAGCCGTAATTTCAAGCTCCGGTTCCATAGCAAGATCTATGGTTTGGCTGCCTGATTTAAGAAGCGGCCTGGAAAGCTGCTTCTGGTTAATCAATATGATTTCCGCTTCCGCGTCATTGCTCAGACGGACGTTCAGTCCCAGTTGGGTAGAGGCAATGTGCGTAAGAATAGGGCGGAGAATCGCTTCGTCATATTTTACGTAGCCGTCTCGCTCAAAATTGGCGATTACCTGAAAGGGATTTAAGGACTGCCGATAGGTTCTGGCGGAGGTCATAGCCTCGTAGGCGTCGATCACAGCGATATATTTTGCAAAAATATCGATCTGGTCTTTGCGCAGCTTAGAGGGATAGCCGGAGCCGTCGCAGCGCTCATGATGCATGAGGGTTGCCTTGATGACGTGCTCGTTTAGGTTCTGCTCCTTCAGCAGGTCAAAGCCCAGCATGGTATGGGTTTTCAGTCTTGTAAATTCCAAATCGTTTAGCTTGCCGGGCTTCCAGAGCAATTCACGGGGCAGCTTTAGCTTGCCGATATCATAGAAAAAGCCGCATTGAATCAACAGGAAGATATCCTCTTTAGGCAGTCCCAGCCAGGTGCCGAACACTCCGGCGATCAGCGCGGAGTTCAGACAATGGGCATGGGTCATATCGTCCTCGCTGGGCAGCATATTGTACAGAAAATCCAGAAGCTGTTCGCCGTTGCGCGCGCAGGAGGAAATTTTCACATATAATTCCATCAGCCTGCTCATGCGGAACGGAATCCCCCGTTCCACAAAATCCGTCATGATCTTGCGGTACACCGGCATACAATCATTGTAGGTAAACTCAAAATATTTAAATTCCGTACTGAGACGGATCTTCTCAAAATGTGTGGTCGCGTAGTCGATTTCCTCTTTGATGGAAACGCACATGATGGAATGACGATTCAGCCTTGCAATCACATATTCATCTACCACAGTGTCTTTTGGATAGATCAGATCGTTTTGATAGCTATAGACGTCTTCGCCGATTACCATACCGTTTTTAAGCGCCATACATGCAACTGTTTTCATAAGAATCCCCCGTCTTTTGTGGAAAACACCTAATTTATAGTATAATTATTCTGGAAAATAAGTCAACATTTTCCTTTCCGGTACCAAGGTAATCTTACCGATAAGATACCTTGCAAGATCATCTATTTAATTTGGATAAAGTGTGGTACAATAAATAATTGTAACCAAAAAGGATCTGCAATAGGGGAAATCCATGAAATTTTATAAAAATCTCTATGTTGGGGATACTATTAAAAAACCGGATAAGGTCATCAAAAAGCTGAAGAAATACGCAAAGCTGCCAAATATTCATGTAATAGCCTATGCACAGGAGCATAACCGGCTGGAAATTTATCATAGCCTGATGCTGCAGCAGTGGTATTATAAGGAACATTCTCCTTATATTATCGGGATTGCAGGCAGCCAGGAGGAGGCCGTCGGGCTGATTGCGCAGATGACGGAGGACGCGGTTTCCCAGACAGGACAAGCTGATCTGATTTCCTATTTATTTCAGAAAGGCCTGCAGGAAGAATTGATGGAAGAACATCAGAAACAGTAATGAAAAAGGAACGGAAGTAAACCGTATGTTACATATCATATTATTGATTTTAAAAATTATAGGAATCATACTGTTATGTATTCTAGGAATCCTGCTTCTTGCCATTCTGTGCGTTCTATTGGTTCCGGTGCGGTATCGGATCCAGGTGAGCCGGGAGGAGGGAGAAGGAAAGCCGCCCTTTATGGCGAAGGTGAAGATTACATGGCTTCTGCATATGGTGAACGTCCGGGTTCGCTATCCGGCAGAAGAAACCTGCGTGCGGGTCAGGTTGTTTGTATTCACGCTGCTGCGGCTCCCCGGGAAAAAAACCCGGCGTTCCCCCAGGGCCGAAAGCAGAGAGCAGGGCAAGAAGCAGGCTCCTCCCGTTTCCCCGGATACGGAAAAGAGCGAAGCCGGAGAGCAGGAGAGGGCTAAACAGAAGCCGCAGGAGAACCGGGCGCAGGAGAAGAAGCCAAAGAAGCAGTCAAAGAAGCAGGAGCTTCACAAGAAGCCAAAGAAGCAGTCAAAGAAGCAGGAGCTTCACAAGAAGCCAAAGAAGCAGTCAAAGAAGCAGTCAAAGAAGCAGAAGCTTCACAAGAAGCCGGAGGGGCGGAAAAATATTTTTGGGAAAATAAAAGAGTGGATTCAAAAGATACAGTACACAATTAGAAATTTCTGTGATAAAATAAGGTCTATATCCGATCAAATCAGCTATTATCGGGAAATCATCGCCAGCGACGCCTTTCGGCAGTCCCTGCAGCTTTGCAGGGGCGAGCTTGGTTTGATTGGCAAAGGCTTAAAGCCCCGGAAGCTGGAGGCGGATCTGGTCGTGGGAATGGATGACCCGGCTGTGACGGCCGAGATTTTAGCGGTTTACGGCATGTTATATCCGCTGGTCGGGGAACATGTGCGCGTGACCGGGGATTTTGAACAGAACCGCGTCGAGGGTTATATAACGGTAAAGGGCAGAATCAGGGGCATTGCCTTTATACGGGCGGCGGTACGGATTTACTTTAATCAGAATATCAGGAAATTGATTCAGCTATTCAAAAAGGAGGCTGCGTAAATGGCAGAGAATAATTTTACCGGAGTAATCGAAGCATTAATGAAAGGCATGAATGCCGTAATCGGAACCAAGACGGTCGTGGGGGACGCCACACAGGTAGGCGATACGATTATCCTGCCTCTTGTGGACGTGAGCTTCGGCGTGGGCGCCGGGGCGAGCGCTGCGGATAAGAAAAACGGCGGCGGCGGTGGCTTCAGCGCCAAGATGTCTCCCAGCGCGGTGCTGGTGATCAAGAACGGCTCCACCAAGCTTGTCAATGTGAAGAATCAGGATACGGTTACCAAGGTACTGGATATGATACCGGATATTGTGGATAAATTTACCGCGCCCAAGGAGGAAATGATTGCCGATGACGACGCGGTGGATATCGCGTTCCCGGAAGAGAAAGATTAAGGCACGGACAGAATCATTTTCAGCGCAGATTCATATAGTATAGTAAAAGCATAGGCAGGGATGTTGTTTTGAAGAAATTAATTGGTTTTGTAGCGTTTTGCGTCGCCTGCGGCATGCTGTTTATGCTTTTTCTTACGAATCGTTTTATCGGTCTGGTTCTGATCGTCCTATTATTGTTAATTGGATATAATTTCTTTATGTGTGATTAGAAAGATATGGTTTATATGGATAATTTTGAAGAAACGTTGGCGAACGGCTCCGAAGAGGAGCTGCAGGAATTGAAATCATGGCTGTTTCAGGAGAATATCAGGCTTGCGACAGCCGCCAAAGAGCTGGAGCAAAGGCAGGAGCAGTTTGACCGGGAAAGAATACAGTTTCAGGATGAAATGAAGCTTTTAAACCACAAGATTTCAAACGAACGGCAAAGGCTCAAAGAGGATAATCAGTTTTTTGACAAAAAGATGGAGATTTTAAAGAGCGGCTTCCAACAGCTTGACCTTGACCGCAGACGGCTGGATAAAGAGTGGGTTAAGCTGGCGGCGGAAAAGGAACTGATGAGTGAGCGCTCCTATGACAAGGGGCTGGAGGTGTCCGCTTTCTTCCGGGGCGTTAAGAATCCGCTGGCATTGAAGAAACGGTATAAGGATCTGATTAAAATATTTCATCCCGATAATCTGGCGGGAGATAAGGATATGATCCAGCGGATCAACAGGGAATACGAAGAGCTTAAGGGCGAGTACGAGGGCTATAGGCAGGCCTGAACAGACAACAAAAAGAGACAGGTATCATCATTTCGTTTTACCTGCCTCTTTCTTCTTTTTTACCGTCCTGCACTCCTCAAAGAAAAGCGCGCCGTAAAAGCTAAGCTCTTTCTACTTTTCCGGATCTTAAGCAACGCGTACAAACGTGTAATTTCTTAGCTGTGCCATTCACCTTGCACTTAACGTTCTGAATGTTGGAATTCCAAATTCTGTTAGATCTTCTATGAGAATGGCTTACGTTATTACCGAAATGAGCGCCCTTACCACAAATATCACATTTAGCCATCTTTGCACCTCCTAACGATACAATCGATTCTTATTTATCGCTTACGCAACATTTGTATAATAGCAGAAAGCAGATTGGATTGCAAGCATAAATTACATTTTTTGGGTGTAAAAATCCTTTTCAAAACTAAATGTAGGGAAAATATAGTATCTTTTGTGTTTCATTTTTCGGTATATCGGGTTATAATAGCAATATATGTCTAAAATATTTAAGGAGGTAAATTATGAAGGTCTCTTCAATGGATACGCATATGGGGAATATTTCTATCGATCAGGAAGTGATCGCGCAGTATGCCGGTACGGTAGCCATGGAATGTTTCGGCGTGGTGGGCATGGCGGGCATGAGCGTGAAGGACGGGCTTGTCAAGCTGCTCAAGATGGACAGTATGACGCGCGGTATTCAGGTTCTTTTGCATAACAATAAGCTGACCTTGAATTTTCATATTATTGTTTCCTACGGAGTCAGTATTCTGGCGGTGTCGGATAATCTGATTGACAGCGTGAAGTATAAAGTAGAGGAATTTACCGGGATTGAAATAGAAAAAATCAATATCTTCGTTGAAGGTGTGAAAGTGATAGACTGAGGGAGGAACAACAGAGTGGCTTCAAATATGATAGACGCCGAGATGATGGCTAAAATGTTCTTGGCAGGAGCTAAGAATCTTGAAAGTAAGAGAGAATGGATTAATGAATTAAACGTTTTTCCGGTGCCGGACGGCGATACCGGAACCAATATGACGATGACAATTATGTCGGCGGCGAAAGAAGTTTTGGCTCTTTATGATATGGGCGAACTGGATATGGCCTCTTTGTGCAAAGCGATCTCTTCCGGCTCCCTGCGGGGCGCGAGAGGAAATTCCGGCGTTATTTTGTCCCAGCTTTTCCGGGGATTTACCAAGGGCGTGAAGGCCTGCGATGAAATTACGATTCCCGTGCTGGCCTCCGCTTTTGATAAGGCGGTGGAAACGGCTTATAAAGCGGTTATGAAGCCGAAGGAGGGCACGATTTTGACGGTGGCCAAGGGCGGCGCGCAAAAAGCTAAGGAGCTGGCGGAAGCGGGTGTGGAAGACCTGTCGGAGTTTTTATCCGCTGTGATTGCTTATGCAGATGAGGTACTGGAACAGACCCCGGAAATGCTCCCGGTTTTAAAACAGGCGGGAGTGGTTGACTCTGGCGGTCAAGGGCTGATGCAGGTATTGAAGGGCGCTTATGACGCCTATCTTGGCAAAGAAACGGATTTTACCATCGCCGTAGAGCCCGCCGCATCTTCGGGTGTGAAATCCGCCGGTGGGAATCTGGAAGCCCAGGCGGAGGCTGAGATTAAGTTCGGATATTGCACTGAATTTATTATTATGCTAAACAAGGTTTTTAATATTAAAGCGGAGATGGACTTTAAGGCATATCTGGAGTCTATCGGTGATTCCATCGTGGTAGTTGCAGATGAGGACGTGGTCAAGGTACATGTACATACCAATGACCCCGGTCTTGCGATCCAGAGGGCGCTGAAATACGGCGCGTTATCTAATATGAAAATTGATAATATGCGTCTGGAGCATCAGGAGAAGCTTTTTAAGCTTTCTCAGAAGGAAAAGGATTCCCCTCAGGAGGAGGAACTGCCAATGCCTAAAAAGGACGTGGGCTTTATCGCCGTGTCCGTGGGGGAAGGAATCCGTGAAATTTTTAAGGGATTGGGCGTGGACTATATTATTGAGGGCGGCCAGACGATGAATCCCAGCACGGAGGATATGCTCAATGCCATCAATAAGGTGAACGCGGATGTCATCTATATTCTTCCGAATAACAAGAATATTATCCTGGCGGCCAATCAGGCGCAGTCCCTTGTGAAGGATAAGAAGATTGTGGTCATTCCGACCCGAACGGTTCCTCAGGGCATTACGGCTGTGATTAACTATGTGCCGGATTTATCGGTGGAGGATAACACCGAAACAATGCTGGAGGAAATGAAGAAGGTATCCACCGGCCAGGTCACTTATGCGGTAAGAGACACGAATATTGACGGCAGGGAAATTAAGCAGGGAGATTTTATGGGAATTGGCGATTCCGGTATTCTGGCTGTCGGTACGGATGTGTCGGACGTTACTGTCGGTATGATTGCCGAAATGATGCTTGACAGCAGGGAAACGGGCGATGAGTTTGAACTGCTCAGCATTTATTACGGGGAAGAGATCAGCAGGGAAAGCGCGGAAAGCCTGCAGGCCAGACTGGAGGCGGAGCATCCGGATTGTGATATTGAATTACAGTATGGCGGCCAGCCGATTTATTACTATATTGTATCTGCGGAATAAATTTTGCAGGACGATTTCCTCACCCCCCCCCGATCCAGCATCGGGGGATTTTCGATTGGTCAATGCGCTTAAAGCGGCGCGGAAAGGGATTGCCTGATGAAACTGACCGCTCTCAAAGGCGTTGGGGAGAAAACAGCCGGGCTTTTCGAAAAATTAAATATTACCACCCTGGAGCAGTTGGTGCGGTACTATCCCAGAGATTATGAACAGTTTTCGGCGCCGGTAGCGCCAAAGGAGGCCGGGGAAGAAGCGCTGGTGGCGGTAGCCGGGCAGATATACGGCAATATCGCTACCAGACATGTGCGCGGAATGAGCGTTACCACCTTTCGCGTCCGGTGCGGGGACGATGAGCTTCAGATGACTTATTTCAATATGCCTTATCTGAAAAACAGCCTCAAACCCAATACGCCTTATATCTTCCGCGGCGTCCTGCACAAAAAGGGGACGCGTTTTGTGATGGAACAGGCTAAGGTCTATAAGCCTGAGGAATATGCCAAGATGCTGGATCGAATGTTGCCCGTTTATTCCACCACCAAAGGGCTCAGCAGCCATGCCATTACCAGGGCGATGGAGCAGGCCATCGAGAGAGTAGATTTATCTGCCGATTATCTGCCCGCTGAAATCAAGGAGAAACAAGGCTTTTATTCGCTGGAGGAGGCGGTGAGGCAGATGCATTTTCCTTCCGGGAAACAGCAGTTGATCCAGGCGAGACAACGCCTTGTCTTTGATGAATTTTTCCTGTTTATTCTCATGATTCGTAAAATGCGCGATACCAATCAGGCTATGCCGAACCGTTTCCCCATGATAGAGGTGGCGGATACCGGACGGCTGATAGAGAGCCTGCCTTATCGGCTGACCGCCGCACAGCAGAAGGTATGGGGGGAAATCCAGGCGGATTTGACCTCTGCGCACACGATGAACCGGCTGATTCAGGGCGATGTGGGCTCCGGCAAAACGATCCTGGCCTTTCTCGCCCTGCTCATGTGCGCGGCTAACGGCTATCAGGGAGCTATGATGGCGCCTACGGAAGTGCTTGCCAGACAGCATTATGAAACCTTTGTGAAGCTTGCCAGGCAATATAGCCTGCCGGTTCGTGCGATACTGCTGACAGGCTCCGTTACTGCCGCAAGCCGCCTCAAAATCTATGAACAGATCGAAAACGGTACGGCCAATATTATTTTCGGTACCCATGCTTTGATTCAGGACAAGGTATGTTACCACAATCTGGCTCTGGTTATTACGGATGAACAGCATCGTTTCGGGGTGCGGCAGAGAGAAAGCCTTGCCCGGAAGGGTAATACGGTTCATGTGCTTGTTATGAGCGCTACTCCGATTCCGAGAACGCTGGCGATTATCTTATATGGAGATCTGCATATTTCGGTGCTGGACGAGCTGCCTGCCAACCGGCTTCCTGTGAAGAACTGTGTAGTGAACGCCTCTTATCGGGACAAGGCTTATCGTTTTATCCAAAAGGAAGCGGAGGCGGGAAGACAGATTTACGTCATCTGTCCTATGGTGGAAGAGGGAGAGATGGAGGATTTGGAAGATGTGGTGTCTTATACGGCCAAATTAAAGCAGGCGCTTCCGCCGGAGATTCAGATCGCCTTTCTTCATGGCAAGATGAAGGCCGCTGAGAAAAACCGGATTATGGAGGATTTTGCAGCCCACCGTATCGATGTGCTGGTATCCACCACTGTAATAGAAGTGGGGATTAACGTGCCCAATGCCACTGTGATGATGGTAGAGAATGCCGAGCGCTTCGGGCTGGCACAGCTTCATCAGCTGCGGGGGCGCGTGGGGCGCGGGAAGGAGCAGTCCTACTGTATTTTTGTCAGCAAATCCGACAAACCGGAAACCATGAAGAGATTGCGGATTCTGAACCAGTCCAACGACGGCTTTTATATCGCGGGGCAGGATCTGAAGCTGCGGGGGCCGGGGGATCTGTTCGGTATCCGCCAAAGCGGCGATCTGCGGTTTGTACTGGGAGATATTTTTCAGGACGCCGCGCTCTTACAATGCGCCTGCGAATGGGCCGATCAGATTCTTGCCAAAGACAGCGGCCTGCAGAGCGCCGAGTATGCCGGATTAAGAGAATTTCTGGAACAGTCCGGGCGAAATGAGGTTGACTTTAGAAGTATCTAAAAGTAATATGTTTATAAAAGAAAAAGGATAACGGCTCAGGGTATCAGGCGCTGAATCGTTGCAAAAATGGAGAAGCAGAACGTATATGGCAAAGAAGATCGCAATCGTTACCGACAGTAACAGCGGCATTACGCAGCAACAGGCACGGGAGGCGCAGGGAGAAGGGCGCGGCCTTTATGTGCTGCCGATGCCCTTTATGATTGATGAGGAAACCTTTTATGAGGATATTTCCCTGACCCAGGAGCAGTTCTATGAACATCTGGCAAAGGGAGCCGATGTCATTACCAGCCAGCCTGCGCCGGATTCCGTGCTGCAGCTATGGGACGGGCTGCTGCAGGAATATGACGAAATCGTACACATTCCCATGTCCAGCGGGTTAAGCGGTTCCTGCCAGAGCGCGCTGATGCTTGCCGGGGATTATGGGGGTAAGGTGCAGGTAGTCAACAACCAGCGTATTTCCGTAACCCAGAGACAGTCCGCCCTGGACGCGCTAACGCTGGCGGAGCGTGGTATGGACGCGGCTCAGATTAAGGAGTTCCTCGAAGCGGATAAATTTAATTCCAGTATTTATATTTTATTAGATACCTTATACTATTTGAAAAAGGGCGGCAGAATTACTCCTGCGGCGGCAGCCCTTGGAACCATTCTCAGATTGAAGCCGGTTTTACAGATTCAGGGGGAAAAGCTGGATGCCTTTGCAAAAGCGAGAACCGTATCCCAGGGCAAATCTATTATGATCAATGCGATCCGTAATGATATGGAGAAGCGCTTCGGCGGCGTGAACCCCGACCGTATCTGGCTGCAGATAGCCTATACCTACGATCTGGAAGCGGCCAATCAGTTCAGGGCAGAGGTGATGCAGGCGTTTCCGGGGTTCGATATTCACATGGATCCTCTGTCCTTAAGCGTCGCGTGCCATATCGGGCCGGGCTCCCTTGCGCTGGCATGCTGCGTAAAGATTCCATAGACCAGAGGGCGGAATGGAAACCGATTGAAAATCTGTATAAGGCACGGCGGTCATGACAAGTGTGGGAGAGAACCTTTCACACTTTATATTTGTGCCGGAGCGTCACAAATTAGTCTGATGGCAGAAGAGAAACCACTTTCGTGGATGGCTCTTCGCCCGCCGTTAACGCTCCGGAATGGAGAGGAACATGGAATACAGGAAAGATGAAATAGACAAGAGAATCGACGCGCAGGATCTGACGATGACGCCGCCGGAGCGGGAACCCCAGCGGCAGTATTATTTTATGAAGAAATGTCAGGAAATCGTGCGAAAAAAGTCCGAGGAGCTGGGACGTCCTTTATATGCCTGTACGGTCAATATGGGGTGTCAGATGAACGCCAGGGATTCGGAAAAGCTGTCCGGCATTTTAACAAAAGTAGGCTATGTGTTGACCCAATCGGAAGAGGACGCGGACTTTGTAATCTATAATACCTGTACCGTAAGGGATAACGCCAACCAGCGTGTTTACGGCAGGCTTGGTTTTTTAAACAGCATGAAGCGCCACAAGCCGCATCTTAAAATCGCTTTGTGCGGCTGTATGATGCAGGAACCCTCCGTCATCGAAAAAATAAAAAAGAGCTATCGGTTTGTGGATTTGATTTTCGGCACGCACAATCTTTTTAAATTCGCGGAGCTTCTGGCCACGATGTTTGAGAATCGGGAAATGATTATCGATATCTGGCAGGGAACTGACCAAATCGTGGAGGAACTGCCGGTTAACCGTAAATACCCATATAAATCGGGGATTAATATTATGTATGGCTGCAATAACTTTTGCAGCTACTGCATCGTTCCCTATGTGCGCGGCAGGGAGCGGAGCCGGGAGCCCCGGGAAATTATCGGGGAAATTGAACGTCTGGCGGCGGACGGCGTGGTGGAGATTATGCTATTGGGGCAAAATGTAAATTCCTATGGCAAAACGCTGGAACAGCCCGTCTCCTTCGCGCAGCTGCTGCGGGAAGCGGAAAAGGTTGACGGGATTCGGAGAATCCGCTTTATGACCTCCCACCCCAAGGATTTGTCCGACGAACTGATCGAGGTGATGCAGAACTCAACGAAGATTTGCCGTCATCTGCATTTGCCGGTACAGGCAGGCTCCGACAGAATCTTAGCCGCGATGAACAGAAGATACACGAAGGCGCAGTATCTGGCATTGGTGGAGAAAATTAAAACAGCCATGCCGGATATTTCCCTTACCACCGATCTGATTGTGGGGTTTCCGGGCGAGACGCCGGAAGATGTGGAGGAAACCATAGACGTGGTGAAGCGGGTGCAATATGATAACGCGTTTACCTTCCTGTATTCCAAAAGGACAGGGACGCCGGCGGCCGCCATGGACAATCAGGTGCCGGAGGAGACGGCCAAGGCAGGCTTCAATAAGCTTTTAAGGGTCGTACAGGATACCGCAAAGGAGCGGGCCGCCAGACTGCAGGGCTGTGTGATGGAGGCTCTGGTGGAAGAGGTCAACGAGCAGGATCCTGCCCTGATGACCGGACGTTTGTCCAATAACATGCTGGTACATTTTCCGGCCAGACAGTCCCAGATGGGACAGTTTGTGAAGGTTTCCCTGGATGAATGTCATGGGTTTTATTATACGGGACATATCGTATAGTTTTCAGAAAGATGGTTAATACAAATGTCAGAACTTACACCAATGATGCAAAAATATTTGGAGACGAAGCAGGAATACCCGGACTGTATTTTATTTTATCGTCTGGGAGATTTCTATGAAATGTTCTTTGACGACGCCCTGACTGCATCTAAAGAGCTGGAAATCACACTCACCGGTAAAAGCTGCGGGCAGGAGGAGCGCGCGCCCATGTGCGGGATTCCCTATCACGCCGTGGACGGCTATTTAAACAAGCTGGTATCCAAAGGCTATAAGGTGGCTATCTGCGAGCAGATGGAGGATCCGAAGCTGGCCAAGGGGCTTGTGAAACGGGAAGTGGTGCGTATTGTGACCCCCGGCACGAATCTGAATATTCAGGCCATGGATGACCGGAAGAATAACTACCTTTTATGCGTCTGTTATTTTCCGGGCAAAATTGGCATCTCGGCGGCGGACGTTACCACCGGAGACTATTATCTGACAGAGGTAGAGGATATCCGCAGGCTGCAAGATGAAATCAATAAGTACGCGCCCTCCGAGCTGATTTGCAACGAACAGTTCTTTGTCAGCGGCTATGAGATTGAAGACCTGAAGAGCCGCCTGAACGTGTCGGTTTATTCTCTCTCCTCTCATTATTTTGACGAGGATACCTGCCGCCAGAGTCTTTTAAAGCATTTTCATGTTACCACGCTGGCGGGGCTGGGCATTGAAGATTTTCCTACGGGTCTGATTGCCGCCGGAGCCCTGCTGCAATATCTTTATGAGACGCAGAAGAACTCTTTGGCGCATTTTACCCATTTATACCCTTATCTGACCAGCAAATATATGCTCCTTGACAGTTCCACCAGACGGAATCTGGAGCTGACGGAGACGCTGCGGGAGAAACAGAAAAAGGGTTCTCTGCTGGGGGTGCTGGATCGCACTAAGACGGCCATGGGCGGCAGGCTGCTTCGCAAATCGATCGAACAGCCGCTGATCGATCAGGACAAAATAGAAAAGCGTCTGGACGCGGTGGAGGCTCTGGGGAAGCAGAGCGTTGACAGGGACGAGCTGCGGGAGTACTTAAACACGATCTATGATCTGGAGCGCCTGCTCGGTAAGATCAGCTATAAAACAGCCAATCCGAGGGATATGATTGCCTTTCGCAATTCCTTATCCATGCTGCCCTCCATCAAAACCGTTCTGGGGGATTTTGACGTTTCGCTGCTGAACGAGATCAGAGACCAGCTAGATACGCTGGAGGACGTTTACCATTTGATCGACGACGCGATTGTGGAGGATCCCCCTGTTGTGGTCAAAGAGGGCGGCATGATCAAAGAAGGGTTCCACGAAACCATCGATACCCTCAGAAACGCAAAGACGGACGGCAAAAAGTGGCTGGCGGCGCTGGAGGAGGAAGACAGGGAGCGCACGGGCATTAAGAACCTGCGCATTAAGTACAATAAAGTATTCGGCTATTATTTTGAAGTGACTAATTCCTACAAGGCGATGGTGCCGGAGGATTATATCCGCAAGCAGACGCTGACCAACGCGGAGCGCTATACCACGCCGCGGTTAAAGGAATTAGAGGATTCCATATTAAACGCTGAGGATAAGCTCTACGCTCTGGAATATGACCTGTTTTGCGAGATCAGGGACGCGGTCTTTGCCGAGATAGAACGGATTCAGAAGACGGCGAAGGCTATCGCCAGGCTGGATGTTTTCGCCTCCCTGTCCTATGTGGCGGAACGGAACCAGTATGTGCGCCCTGCCCTTAACGACAAGGGAATCATCGATATTAAGGACGGCAGACACCCGGTGGTGGAGCAAATGATTCAAAACGAACTGTTTATAGCCAACGATACCTATCTGGACAACCAGAAGCATTGTATTTCCATTATTACAGGTCCGAATATGGCGGGGAAATCTACTTATATGCGCCAGACTGCCCTGATTGTCCTGATGGCTCAGATCGGTTCCTTTGTCCCGGCAAAAAAGGCAAATATTTCCGTGGTAGACCGTATTTTTACCAGGGTCGGAGCCTCTGACGACCTGGCCAGCGGCCAGTCTACCTTTATGGTAGAAATGAACGAGGTGGCGAATATTCTCCGCAATGCCACGCCCAACAGCCTGCTGGTATTAGATGAGATCGGACGCGGCACTTCCACCTTTGACGGCCTGAGTATTGCCTGGGCGGTGATCGAGCATATCAGTAACCGTAAAATATTGGGAGCCAAGACGTTATTCGCCACCCATTATCATGAATTAACGGAATTGGAGGGGAAAATAGACAATGTCAATAATTACTGTATCGCCGTTAAGGAAAAGGGCGACGACATTGTGTTCCTCAGGAAAATCATCAAGGGCGGCGCGGATAAAAGCTACGGGATTCAGGTTGCAAAGCTTGCCGGTGTGCCGGATATGGTAATCGACCGTGCAAAAGAGATTGTGGAGCAGCTTAGCGATAACGATATTACCGAAAAGGTACAGAGTATTGAAGTTAAGATTAAGAATGACAGGCATAAGCCCGTTCAATATGATGAGGTAGATTTGGAGCAGATTTCGCTTTTTGACACCGTAAAGGACGAAGATGTGCTGCAGGAGCTGAAGGAGATCGACGTGAGCAACCTGACGCCTGTCGACGCGCTCAATACCCTGTACCGGTTACAGAATAAATTGAAGAACCGTTGGTAGGCGGGGCGATACCGTTTATCGGCGAGAAAGGATACCGAAGATGGCCGAAATAAATATACTGGATCATCAGACGATTGATAAGATTGCCGCCGGAGAGGTGGTGGAGCGTCCTGCCAGCGTGGTCAAGGAGCTGGTTGAGAACGCGATTGACGCGGGCGCCGACGCGATTACCGTGGAGATTAAGGACGGCGGTATTTCTTTGATCCGCGTTACGGATAATGGGGGCGGTATTGAGAAAAGCCAGGTCGGAAATGCTTTTTTGCGTCATGCTACCAGCAAAATTTCATCGGTACAGGATTTGACCAGTCTGGTCAGCCTGGGATTCCGGGGAGAGGCACTGGCAAGCATTGCCGCCGTATCCATGGTGGAAATGATTTCCAAGACCCCGGAAGACCTTACCGGTATCCGCTATGTCATCGAGGGCGGCGTGCCAAAGGAAAAAGAAGAGATCGGCGCGCCTACGGGCACCACCATGATTGTCCGCAATCTTTTCTATAATACGCCTCCCAGAAAGAAATTTCTAAAGCAGCCCCAGACGGAGGGCTCTTACGTGGCGGATCTGATGGAGCATCTTGCCATGTCGAACCCGCGGGTCGCTTTTAAATTTGTATTCCATGGGCAGACCAGATTCTATACCACAGGCAATAACGACCTGAAAGAGATTATCTATCGCATTTACGGCAGAGAAATCGCAAAGGAGCTAATTCCCTTTGAGAAGGAGGCGGACGGCGTAAGGGTTGCCGGGTTGTTGGGAAAGCCGGTGATCAACCGTTCCAACCGCAACTATGAGATATTCTATATTAACGGAAGATATATCCGCAGTACGCTGCTAAGCCGGGCGGTGGAAGAGGGCTATCGGGAATATCTGATGCAGCATAAATTCCCCTTCTGCGTGCTGCACTTTCAGATCGATACAGACCGGCTGGACGTTAACGTACACCCCACTAAGATGGAAGTGCGCATTGCGGATGGCTCTTCCTTCTACGAGGCGGTGAAACAGGCAGTCTATGACACGCTGCATCGTCAGGAAATGATTCCTCAGGCGCTGCTGTCAGAGGAGCCGGGGGAGAAGCAAACCGTTCGGCAGTCTGTGCCGGAGCCCTTTGAGCACAGGAGGATACAGGAGGCGTTGTCCGTCCGCGCGCCTGCCATAGAAGAAATTTACCAGAAAAGCAGGCGGACGGCGGAACCGGCGGAGAAGCCGGCGGCAGAGCCTGTGGAAACGTCCGTGGAAAGGCAGAACTTTTCCCCTTCAGAGGGGGAACCCGCCGGCGTCCAGATGGAGCTTTTTGACGATCGGCTATTGTCGGTGAAGGCCAGGGAGCAGTATGAAATTTTAGGGCAGCTTTTTGAAACCTACTGGCTGATCGCCTATCAGGATAAGCTCCTGATTATAGACCAGCACGCGGCGCATGAAAAAGTAAAGTACGAACGGTTCATGAAGCGCTTTTATGAACACGATATTGTTTCACAGGCTGTTAATCCGCCTATGGTGGTGACATTGAACGGCAAGGAGAGGGAATGTTATCTGCATCATGCGCAGGATTTTGCGGCCTTAGGCTTTGTGATCGAGGAATTTGGCGGAAGCGATTACGCTATCCGCGGAGTCCCCATGGATCTGTACGGTTATGAGGAAGAGCAGTTTTTCTATGAAATTCTGGACGAACTGGCGGAAGAGTCCGTGACGGGCACGCCGGAGAGTATCCGGATCCGGATCGCCACAATGGCATGTAAGGCGGCGGTCAAGGGAAATACCCGGCTGAGCCGGGAGGAAGTACAGAAGCTGATCGACGAGCTGCTCACGCTGGAGAATCCCTATCATTGCCCCCATGGCCGCCCAACGATTATTTCCATGAGCAAATATGAAATCGAGAAGAAATTTAAAAGGATTGTGACTTGATGAAGGAAGCAGCAGACAAGAAGCTGGTGATTCTGACCGGCCCCACGGCGGTGGGCAAATCCGCGCTTGCTGTCGCGCTTGCCCGGAGAATCAACGGGGAGATTATTTCCGCCGATTCCATGCAGGTGTACCGGCATATGGACATCGGCTCCGCTAAGATTCGTCCGGAGGAGATGGGCGGCGTACCCCATCATCTGATCGATGTATTAGAGCCTACGGAAGAGTTTCATGTGGTTCTTTTTCAGCAGATGGCCAAAAAAGCCATCGATGAGGTTCTGAACAGGGGGCATATTCCTGTCCTGACAGGCGGCACCGGCTTTTATATTCAGGCGGTATTATACGATATTGATTTCACCGATAACGACGGGGACGCTTCCTTCCGGGCGCGGTTAGAAGAGACGGCCCAAACCGCGGAGGGCAAAGCGGCGCTCTATGAGCGGTTAAGAAGCGTGGACCCGGAATCCTGTGAAGTCATTCATACCAACAATGTGAAAAGGGTGATCCGCGCCATCGAGTTTTATCAGAAGACAGGCAAAAAGATTTCCAGACATAATCAGGAACAGCAGCAAAAGGCGTCTCCCTACCGTTTTGCGTATTTTGTCCTGAATGACGACAGGGCAAAGCTCTATCAGCAGATCGACCGCCGCGTGGATCATATGCTGGAACAGGGGCTGGTCGCAGAGGTAGAGGGCTTAAAGGCCATGGGCTGCACCAGAGACATGGTTTCCATGCAGGGGCTGGGCTACAAGGAAATTCTGGATTATTTAAGCGGAGAGCGTTCGCTGCCGGAGGCCGTAGAACTGATAAAACGGGATACCAGACATTTTGCCAAGAGACAGCTTACCTGGTTTCGGCGGGAGAAAGAGGTTCTGTGGATTGATAAACAGGATTTTGACTATAATAGTCAACAAATTCTGGATTATATGACGGAGGAATTGGACAACAGGAAAATCCTGCCTGAAAAAGAACAGAGAAGAGGTTAAGAGGAATGAATACAGAATTATCAAAACAGTATGGCCTGTTCGGGATTTCGGAAGAAGTGCTGGCCTATGGGGAGGAGGTTTCCGCTTCCCTGCGGGAACGTTTCCGGGAGATAGACGAAACGGCGGAATATAACCAGCTTAAGGTGATCCGTGCCATGCAGGAATGTGGCGTCAGCGAAGCCTGCCTGCTGGGTACTACGGGATACGGCTATAACGATCTGGGAAGAGATACGCTGGAAAAGGTATACGCCCATATTTTTCACACCCAGGCCGCGTTGGTTCGTCCCCAGATTACCTGCGGAACCCATGCGCTGGCGCTGGCGCTGATGAGTAATCTTCGTCCGGGAGATGAATTGCTGTCTCCGGTGGGAAAGCCCTATGACACGCTGGAGGAAGTGATCGGTATCCGCCCGTCTAAAGGCTCCTTAAAGGAATATGGAATTTCCTACAGGCAGGTTGACCTGTTGGAGAACGGAGCTTTTGATTATGAGGGGATCAAAGCGGCCATTCACGATCGGACCAGACTGGTGACCATTCAGCGCTCCAAGGGCTATCAGACCAGACCTACGCTGTCCGTGGCGCGTATTGGGGAATTGATTCATTTTATCAAGGAAATCAAGCCGGACGTGATCTGTATGGTAGATAACTGCTACGGCGAATTTGTGGAAACCATCGAGCCTACGAATGTGGGCGCGGATATGGCGGTGGGCTCCCTGATCAAAAATCCCGGCGGCGGCCTGGCGCCCATCGGCGGTTATATAGCGGGCAGACAGGATTGCGTGGAGAACGCGGCTTACCGCCTGACCTCCCCCGGGCTGGGCAAGGAGGTGGGCGCTTCCCTGGGGGTGCTGCCCTCGTTCTATCAAGGGCTCTTTTTGGCGCCCGTGGTGACGGCAAACGCTTTAAAAGGGGCTGTTTTTGCCGCTAATATTTATGAGAAAATCGGCTTCCCCGTTATTCCAAACGGCACTGAGAGCCGTCATGACATTATTCAGGCGGTGACCTTCGGTTCCCCGGAGGGCGTGATCGCTTTCTGCCAGGGGATTCAGGCGGCCTCCGCTGTGGACAGCTTTGTAACGCCGGAGCCCTGGGATATGCCGGGGTATGATTCTCAGGTGATTATGGCTGCCGGAGCCTTTGTATCGGGCTCTTCCATAGAGCTTTCCGCGGACGGGCCGATTGCGCCGCCATACGCGGTTTATTTTCAGGGCGGACTGACCTTCCCCCATGCGAAGCTGGGGATTTTAAAGACCTTGCAGAACCTGATCGACCGGCGGATTGTGTCGCCGGATTTTTGCAGACTGGCGTAAAAGACCTCCGGCTCAAAGAGCGCGGCATAAAATTTTATCTGAGAAAAATTGGCATTTTTTGTATACATCAAAATCCTGTTGTGATAAAATGAGCGTTGGAGAAAGGAGAGCATTATTTTTATGCGTAAAAATAATTGGGCTTGTTTCCTGCTGATCCTGGCAGGTATTGTAATCGGAGGTTTTATTGGAAGCCTGTTCCCCAGTACGTGGCTGAATTACGGACAATCCTTCGGCCTGTCGTCGCCGCTGATTCTGGATTTGGGGATTATGAGCGTTACCTTTGGATTATCCATTAAAATCACCATTGCAAGTATTCTGGGGATTGCTGCGGCAATCATTATCTATCGTTTTATTTAACTGCGTATATGCCCGCTGTCTATAGGAGAGAAAAGCTGTCGGGAAAGAGGTTGAATGAAATCGGTCAAGTATGAGAACAATGAATATTACAGACAGCAGAATCTTCCATATGAGAAATTTATTACCTATGGGAGCCAATCGCTTACGGATTCAGAACTACTTGCCATCTTGCTTCGGACGGGCACCCGTGGCGTCAATGCCAGGGAGCTGGGAGAGATGGTTCTATCTGAGACAGCCCGTTACGGCAACGGCCTGATGGGATTGTACCATATCCCTTTGCAGGAGCTGATGAAGCTTGGCGGCATCGGAAAGGTAAAGGCGATACAGCTTAAGGCAATTGCAGAACTGAGCAAACGGATTGCGCAGGCGAAGGCCAAAAGCAGGCTTTCCTTCCACGATCCTTACAGTATAGCGGATTATTATATGGAACGGTTTCGACATGAGAAGGTGGAATATATTATGCTTCTGACGTTTGATTCCGCTCTGCATCTGATAGAAGAAACTATTTTATCCAAGGGGACGGTGAACGCTTCCCTTTTATCTCCGAGAGAAGTATATATTCAGGCCTTTCAGGCACAGGCGGCGGGGATTATGCTGCTGCATAATCATCCGGGCGGCGATCCCGCTCCCAGCGAGAATGATATAGCGGTTACGAAGCGTATTTCCCAAACCGGCGCACTGACGGATATTCCGCTTCTGGATCATATTATTATCGGGGATAATATGTATTTCAGTTTTAAAGAGAGCGATCTCATGCAAAATATGTAGGCATATATGTTTACCGATATGCCTTTTTAAGGAAGTAATACAGGAATGAAAGAAAGGGGTAACGACCTTGGCAAACAATGCATTTGGAATTGATTTAGGAACCAGTAATATTAAAATATATAATCGTTCGGACGATGAAGTTTTTGTGGAGAAAAACATGATCGCCATTGAAAACAAAAAGACGCTGTTCGCTTACGGCAATTCCGCCTTTGAGATGTATGAAAAAGCCCCCGGCAATATCAATATCACCTATCCTTTAAGCAACGGCGTTATTGCAGACATACAGAACATGGAAACGCTCATAAAATATTTTATGAGCGATCTGATGAAGAACAATGTGAAGCCCGCCGATTATTATATCGCCGTGCCATGGGACGTGACGGAGGTAGAGAAGCGCGCCTTTAAGGATCTGATCAAGGAATCTAACGTAAAAGCCAAACGGGTCATGATCGTAGACAAAGCGGTAGCCGACGGCCTGGGGCTTGGCATCGATGTAAAAAATTCCCAGGGGGTTTTGGTGGTCAACGTGGGCTTTGACACTACCGAAATTTCGATTCTCTCTTTGGGAGGCATCGTTTTGAGTAAGCTGATTAAAGTAGGGGGACGGAAGTTCGACGACGCGGTCAAAGCGGCCGTACGCCGGGAATACAGCCTGATAATCGGGGGCAAAACAGCCGAGATTGTGAAAACCTCCCTCATGGAACTGGAAGAACAGGGAATGGGGGCTGTCGTATATGGACGGGATATTGTAACCGGACTGCCCGTAGAGCGCGAGATTCCCACGTCGCTGGTGGACGAATGTCTGACGGAGCATTTTAACACGATTATAGATAATATTAAAGTGATTTTAGAGCGCACGCCGCCGGAGCTTGCGGCGGATATTTACCGGCACGGCGTTTATCTGACCGGCGGGGCTTCCCAGGTGAGCAGGCTGGCGCAGCTTGTAAGCAAGGGAACCGGGCTGAAAGTCAATGTGTCCGAGAACCCGATTACCAGCGTTGCGCTGGGATTGGCCAAGATTATCAACGACGATAATTATAAATCTGTAGCCTATGCCATAGAAGGAATGAGTAAATGAGTCCAATCGTCAGGAAAAAAGGAGAGAAATTTACCTTGCCAAGTAAATATCTCCTTTTTATTTTAACAATCTTATGTACCGGAATGGTGCTGCTTTCCTTTCATACTACCATATTCAGCGGTCCGCTGAGCACGGTGGCGGGATATACGGTAGTCCCCTTTGAGGAAGGGATCAGCGTGATCGGCAGTTGGCTGGCGAGCCGTTCCGAGGAACTGGGACAGATCAGGGATCTGATTGCGGAAAATGAGACTTTAAAACAGCAGGTAGATGAACTGACTATTGAGAATACCCGTCTCCAGCAGGATCGTTACGAGCTGACCAATCTCAGGGAGCTGTATCATCTGGACGCCCAGTATGACGAGTATGAGAAGACCGGCGCCCGGATTATCGCCAGGGACACCGGCAACTGGTTTTATTCCTTTGTTATCAATAAGGGAAGCGACGACGGCATCGAGGTGGATATGAACGTGATGGCGGGAAGCGGCCTGGTAGGGCGTATTGTAGACGTGGGGCCTAACTGGGCAAAGGTCAAATCCATTATCGCAGACGATTCGAACGTCAGCGCCATGGTATTGTCCAGCTCCGACAATATGATTGTGTCCGGCAACCTGAAGCTTTACGCTTCCGGCGTGATTGAATTTGGACAGTTGGTAGACAGCGATAATGTGGTGGTGGAGGGCGATAAGATCGTCACCTCCAATATCAGCGATAAATATCTGCCGGGGATTCTGATCGGATATATCAGCACCATTAACCAGGACGCCAATAACCTGACCAAATCCGGTTATATCACGCCGGCTGTGGACTTTGAGCATTTGGAGGAAGTGCTGGTGGTGATGGAACTGAAACAGACCATAGAAGAGTAGAGACAGGCAAGCGCCCCTGACGCGGAGGAAAACATGAAACGCGGAGTGATCACAGCCCTTTTGATTTTCATATGCTTTTTATTACAGTGCACCGTATTTCGCGCCCTGGCTTTCGGCGGCATCGTTCCCAATCTGCTGATTGTGCTGACGGCGTCCTTCGGGTTTATGCGGGGGGAAAAGACAGGCCTGCTGATCGGATTTTTCTGCGGCCTGCTGGTGGATATTTTCTTCGCCAGCGTGATCGGATTTTACGCCCTGCTGTATATGTATATCGGTTATATGAACGGGAAGTTCTGTACGATTTTCTATCCTCAGGACATTAAGCTGCCCATTGCGCTGATTCTCGGAAGCGACTTTTTCTATGGAATCGTATGCTATGTGATTCTGTTTTTGCTGCGCGGCAGATTTGAATTGGGATATTATCTTTTACACATTATCCTGCCGGAAATTGTGTACACCATTGTTGTAACGTTACTTCTGTACCCGCTGATCCTGTGGATCAATACCCGGCTGGAGCGCGGCGAACAAAGGAGTGGAAAGAAGTTTGTTTAGTGAGTTAGCGGCACATATCAAAGAAAACTTCATGAATATGATTACCTCCAGGCTCATCGTGTTGGTTCTGGTGCTTTTTGGTATGGGCGGATACCTGATTTATACCATTTTTCAGCTACAGATTGTAAATGGCGAGGAATATTATAATAACTTTCAACTGATGATTACCAAGGAGCGTACGATTACGCCCACCAGAGGCAATATACTGGACCGCAACGGCAATCTGCTGGCCTACAACGAATTGGCCTATTCCGTCACCATAGAAGATGTGTATGAATCCGGAAAAGGAAAGAACGCCAGCCTGAACGCTACGATTGATAAGCTGATCGGCATGATCGAACAAAACGGCGACAGCGTGGTCAGCGATTTCCATGTCGTTTTAAACAAAAACGGCGATTATGAATATGATGTGGAGGGAACCCAGCTTCTGCGTTTTCTGGCGGACGTATACGGCTATGCCGCCATCGACGATTTAAAAGAAAAGGAAAAAACGGCTACGGCGGAAGAGCTGATTACCTATCTGTGCGGCGCCTCGCGATATGGAATCGGGGAGTATACAGATGAGGACGATTCCTCCAGCTTCGTGGAAGGCCTGGGCTACACCAAGGAAAAGATTCTTAAGATTGTTACCATCCGTTATGCCATGAGCGCAAACAGTTATCAGAAATATATTTCCACTACAGTGGCGAGTAACGTGTCCGAGGAGACAGTGGCGGTCATTATGGAAAACGCAGATGTGCTGGACGGCGTATCGATTGCAGAGGGCACAATCCGCAAGTATAATGACAGTATCTATTTTGCGCAGATTATTGGATATACCGGTAAAATCGATCAGGAGGAATTGAAAACCTTACAGGAAGAAGACCCAACCTATGACCTGAACGATACCGTCGGCAAGTCCGGCATCGAGGCTTCCATGGAAACGGAATTACAGGGTTCCAAGGGCTCCGAAACGGTTTACGTGGACAATCTGGGGAAGGTGATCCAGACCAGCGACCGCGTTGAAGCAACCGCGGGGAATGATATTTATCTGACGATCGACGCCGATCTGCAAAAGGCCTGTTATCAGATTCTGGAAACCAAGATTGCTGGGATTCTGCTGACTAAGATAGAGAATATCAAGGAATATCAGGTGCCGGAGGGAGGAAGCAGCGGAAATATTCCGATTCCTATTTATGACGTTTATTATGCCTGCATCAACAATAATGTGATTGATTTGTCACACTTTACCAAACAGTCTGCCGGCGAGACAGAACGGCAGGTGTACGAAACCTATGTGGCGAAAAAGGAAAGCGTTTTTGGCGTCCTGCGGGAAGAACTGACGGAAACCTGTACGCCCTATGAGAATCTAACAGAGGAATACCAGACCTACGAAAGTTTTCTGGCGTCCATGTTGTATGAAGATAATATTATTATGGATTCGGCGGTGGATCGGGAGGACGAGACTTATATCGCATGGACGAAGGCAGAGACCATCAGCCTGAATGAATATCTCAATTATGCCATCGCCCAGAACTGGATCGACGTATCTAAGCTGGACATCAACTCCCAATACTCTGATTCGGTTGAAATTTATAATAAGATTATTGATTATATTTTTGAACAGATCGACGCGGACAGTGATTTTGATAAAAAGCTTTACCGCTATATGATCAATAATGACGAGGTGACGGGACGCCAGATCTGTCAGCTTCTGTTGGAGCAGAATATTGTGGAGCCGCCGGAGGAGGAGACAGCGTTGTTTGAGGCCGGTGGGGAAACCGCCTACACCTTTATGCTGAACCGGATAGAGCAGTTGGATATTACGCCGGCACAGTTGGCGCTGGATCCTTATTCCGGTTCCGTGGTCATTACAGATGTGAATACGGGCGACGTGCTGGCTCTGGTATCCTATCCCAGTTACGACAACAATAAAATGGCCAACGGCGTAGACGCGACTTACTACGCAAGCCTCCGCAGCGATTTGTCCTATCCGCTGCTCAATTATGCGACGCAGCAGAAGACGGCGCCGGGCTCTACTTTTAAAATCGTGTCTTCCACGGCGGCATTGATGGAGGGTATCTTATCCTGTACCGATACGATTTCCTGTACCGGCCTGTTTGAAAAAATCTCTCCGTCGGCCAAGTGCTGGATTTATCCCAGCGCCCACGGCGCATTGAATGTATCCGGCGCGCTGCAGCATTCCTGTAACTGGTTTTTCTACGAGGTGGGATACCGCCTGGGAATCGTGGGAGATACCTACAATAGCGAGGTGGGTCTTAATAAGCTCGCTAAATACGCGGATTTATACGGGCTGACAGAGACCTCCGGCGTAGAGATTGAGGAATACAGCCCGGAGGTATCCGATACGGACGCCGTCCGTTCCGCCATTGGCCACGGCACCAATAACTATACCACGGTAGGGCTTGCGCGATATGTTACAACGATCGCAAACAGCGGAACATGTTATAATTTAACCTTAGTAGACCGAATAGACGATCACACCAACGGCCTTGTGACAGAGAATGAAGCAGAAGTCCGTAACCAGATCGATATGGATTCGTCATATTGGGACGCGATCCATACCGGCATGCGCAGGGTTGTGGAGGGGAAATCTTATTATGCGGATCTGGACGTCAATGTGGCCGGCAAAACCGGTACCGCCCAGGAAAATAAGAATCGTCCCAATCACGCCTTATTTATCAGCTACGCGCCTTACGAATCGCCGGAGATCTCCGTTACGGTCCGCGTGGCGAACGGGTATACTTCCGATTATGCGGCGCAGATTGCCAAAGACGTCTATGAATATTATTATGGGCTGAAAGATGAAAGCGAAATCATTACCGGAACCGCAGGCACGCTGACCGGCGGGACGATTAATGCAGATTAAACAAGAGAAAGGCATGGCTATATTACTATGAAAAATCCGGTCGTCATTAAAAGTTTTCAAAATGGACTATCTATCTTTCTGGATGATGAGATTCCCTTTGAGCAGCTGCTTGCGGAAATCGGGCTGAAATTTAAAGAATCCGCTCATTTTTTTAAAGATGCGAGTATGGTTCTTTCCTTTGAGGGACGCAGGCTCACTGATCAGGAGGAGCGCAGGATTATTAATACCATCACAGCCAATTCGGCGTTGAACGTGGTCTGCATTATGGGCAAAAATGAGGAAACAAACAAAAACTATGTGAAAGCCCTGCAGAAGCTTTCCCAGCATCAGCAAGCGCTGGAGAATGCCGGGCAGTTTTACAAGGGAACCCTCAAGGACGGACAGATGCTGGAGACGGAGAACAGTATTATTGTGCTGGGCGACGTATATCCCGGCGCCTGCATTGCGTCAGCCAGAGATATTGTCGTCCTCGGCGGCCTTTATGGACAGGCCTACGCCGGTGGAGACGGCGGGGAAGGGCATTTTGTTGTGGCGCTTGAAATGTCGCCTGAGAAATTAAAAATCGGCGACTTCAAATATAAAACATCAGAAAAACAAAGCAAATGGTCGATTAAACCCAAGATTCAGCCAAAACTTGCTTATGTGGAAGACGGAAGAGTAATAATTGAGCCTATTACCAAAGAATTACTAAGCGATCTGCCAGTATAGCGCCATCGCTTAGGGGACGATAACGATTCATTTTTCATTTTGGAGGTTTCATATGAGTGAAGTAATTGTCGTCACATCAGGGAAAGGCGGAGTAGGCAAGACCACTACTTCTGCAAACGTTGGCACAGGTCTTGCGGCGATGGGGAAAAAGGTGCTCCTGATCGATACCGATATCGGGTTAAGGAATCTGGATGTGGTTATGGGATTGGAAAACCGGATTGTCTATAACCTGGTAGACGTGGTAGAAGGCAACTGCCGCATCAAGCAGGCGCTGATACGGGACAAGCGGTATCCTACGCTCTTTCTGCTTCCCTCGGCGCAGACCAGAGATAAGAGCGCGGTCAACCCGGCTCAGATGGTCAAGATGATCAGCCATTTGAAGGATCAGTTTGACTATATTATACTGGATTGCCCGGCGGGAATCGAACAGGGCTTTCAGAATGCGATTGCCGGTGCGGACAGGGCGCTGGTCGTCACTACGCCGGAGGTTTCCGCTATCCGTGACGCGGATCGGATTATCGGTCTGCTGGAGGCGAACGAAATACATAAGATCGATCTGATTATCAACCGAATCCGGCATGATATGATTAAACGAGGCGATATGATGTCCTCGGAGGATGTGGTAGATATTCTGTCCCTGCAGTTGATCGGCATGGTTCCCGATGATGAGAATGTGGTGATTGCCACCAATCAGGGAGAACCGCTGGTGGGAAGCAATACGCTTGCCGGCAAAGCCTATCAGAATATTTGTTACAGAGTGCTCGGCAAGGAGGTTCCTTTCCTGGATTTTGAGAGAGGTATTTCCTTTTGGGCTAAGGTATCGGGTATTTTTCATAAAGGTTAGGGGGGATCAGAGTGTTTAAACATCTATTAAAGAGGAAAAGCTCCAGAGAAATAGCAAAAGACCGTCTGAAGATTTTACTCATTTCCGACCGTGTGAACTGTTCGCCGGAAATGATGGAAATGATTAAAAACGACATAGCAAAGGTAATATCAAAATACATGAAAATCGATACCCAGACCATGGAGATACAGATTACCAAAACGGGCAGTAAGGGAAGAAGCCTGAAAAATCCGACGCTCTATGCGAATATACCGATTTTAGACCTAAAGCAATAGCGAAACCGGCGCTTTGCTCCTGGCCAAAGGATACTTAAAAACACTTGCGTAAGAGAGGAGATGACAGAATATGCTGCGGCAGTATCGCATCAGGGATTATGATTTTAAATTGATTATTCTTGTAGTGGCGCTGACCGTAATCGGGATTTTGGCCATTGGCAGCGCTAAGGAATCCGTACAGTCCAGACAGCTTGCCGGATTTGTTTTCGGAGCGTTCCTGATGCTGGTCATCTCCTTGTTTGACTATTCTGTTATCCTGCGGTTTTACTGGGTGATTTACGCGGCGAATATCGTTCTTCTTACCCTTGTTAAGATAGGCGGCGTGGAAGCCGGCGGCGCCCAGAGATGGCTGAATCTTTTCGGGATTCAGTTCCAGCCTTCGGAAACAGCCAAGATTTTTATGATCCTGTTTTTTGCTCAGTTTATCATGAAGCATCAGGAGGAAATGGGTTCCCTGCGCATGATCGGGGCGTGTATTCTTCTTTTCCTGCCGCCTATTTTCCTGATTTATATCCAGCCGGATATGTCTACCAGTATTATGGTGGTGCTGCTGTTTTGTGTGATTCTATTTGTAGGAGGCATCAGTTGGAAATACATTATCTTAGCCTTCGCGGTGGCGGTTCCGGCGTTTGTGATTGCCCTCACCCTGGTTTTGCAGCCGGATCAGACGCTGATCGACGAGTATCAGCAGAACCGTATTCTGGCGTGGCTTTATCCGGAGGAATATGCCCAGACGGAGGCCTATCAGCAGACGAACTCCATTACCGCGATTGGTTCGGGCATGCTGTACGGCAAGGGCTACAAAACCAACGAGATCAGTTCGGTTAAAAACGGCAACTTCATTTCGGAGCCCCAGACAGACTTTATTTTTGCGGTAATTGGCGAGGAATTTGGGTTTGTGGGAGGCTGCTCGGTAATTGTCTTATTGATTTTAATCTCATTTGAATGTATTATGGTAGCTAGGAGGGCCAAGGATCTTGCAGGGACGATCATATCCGCCGGGGTCGCGGCATTGATCGGTTTTCAGGGCATGATCAATATTTCCGTGGCCACCGGCGTAATTCCCAATACAGGGATACCGTTGCCCTTTGTGAGTTACGGCCTGACGTCGCTGGTAAGCCTGTATGTGGGAGTGGGGTTTGTACTGAATGTACGCTTGCAATGCAAAAAATGATAGAAAGTAAAGAAGGGTGTTAGGATGAACATTGCATTAATTGCGCATGATGCGAAGAAAAAACTGATGCAGAATTTCTGTATTGCTTATCGGGGGATTTTAAGCAAGAATGAACTGTATGCAACCGGAACCACCGGAAGACTGATTGAGGAAGTGACCAATCTGAATATCCACAAATATCTCGCCGGGCATTTGGGCGGCGCGCAGCAAATCGGCGCGCAGATCGAGCATAATCAGATTGACCTTGTTATTTTCCTGCGTGATCCGTTGTATCCGAAATCACATGAACCGGACGTCAATAATGTCGTCATGTTATGCGACAGACATAATATTCCTTTGGCGACTAATCTGGCGTCTGCGGAGCTTTTGATTAAATCGCTGGACAGAGGAGACCTTGAGTGGCGTGAAATGTACAAATAATAAGCCGAAATGGAAAAGAAGCGCCATACTTATGATGATAAGCCTGTCTCTGGCAGGCTGCGGCAGTACCAAATATGATATGGCATACCAATTGAATAGCGATGTGAGCAGTTTTCAATTAGTCAGTATCTCAAATCAGGAGACGGTGGAGCCCTTTGCTGCCGATCTGTGCGTGGCGGCGGAGGATGTTTCGGCGTCCGGCGTTAACCTGACGGATATCGGCGCGGCTGCCCTGTTTGACACCAAGAATCTGGAAACCCTGTATGCCTATCATGTCAACGAGCAGATTCATCCCGCCAGCCTGACCAAGATTATGACTGCGCTGGTGGCTTTAAAATACGGTTCCACGGATCAGGTGCTGACTGCCTCTGAAAACGTGGTCATTACAGAGTCGGGGGCTCAGTTGTGCGGGCTGGAACCCGGCGACCAGATGACGCTGGACCAGGCGCTGCATATCCTGCTTCTCTATTCCGCCAACGACGCGGCGGTTCTGATCGCGGAGGGCATATCAGGGTCTGTGGAGGAATTTGTAGCTCTTATGAACGAGGAGGCCAGGGCTATCGGTGCCACCAACTGCAACTTTGTCAATCCCAACGGATTGACGGAGGAAGGGCATTATGTGACCGCCTACGACCTGTATCTGATCTTTCAGGAGGCTTTGCAGTACGACCTGTTTAACGAGATCATTCAGATGACCTCTTACAACACCGTGTATACGGACAGCAGCGGGAATGATAAATCCATAGAGATGGAAACGACCAATCTGTATTTAAAAGGAGTCTATGATATGCCGGCCAACATTACCGTGATAGGCGGCAAAACCGGCACCACAAACGCTGCGGGGCACTGTCTTATCCTGCTTTCCCGCAGCAGCAGCGGAACGCCTTATATCTCGGTCATTATGAAGGATACTTCGAGGGAACAGTTATATGCGGATATGACGGAACTGCTGGGGTTGATCAAATAAACTTTTATAGTTGTTTTTTTAGGAAAATTCCCTTATAATGTTTTTAAATGAAGTATTGCTTTGACTAATATTATTATTCTACTTTAGGAGGGTTTCACCATGGTTCAATTAATTGCAGGTAAAAAGGGAAAAGGAAAGACCAAACAGTTGTTGGATAAGGTAAATGCGGAGATAAAAGATTTACAGGGTAACGTCGTATATTTAGATAAAAGCACCAAGCATATGTTCGAGTTGAATAATAAGATCAGACTGATCAACGTTTCCGATTATCTGATAACGAACAGCGATGAATTTGTTGGTTTTATCTGCGGTATTATCTCACAGGATCACGATTTGCAGCAAATGTATTTCGACAGCTTTTTAAAGATCGCCTGTCTGGAGGACGCCGATATTAGCGCAACGATTGCCAAGCTTGACGAGATCAGCGAGAAATTCCATGTAGATTTTGTGTTGAGCGTTTCCCTGGATGAGAGTGAATTACCTGAAGCGATAAGATCAAAGGTGATTATTTCCTTATAGAACCTGAAGCTACATAGTTGATGATCCGTAATTTCATAAAACCCTTGGAATCTCCGGGGATTCTAACATAAGAGCAGTTCGCGGCGCGGCTGCTCGTTGTTTTGTATATTTTTGTTGAACGCAGCATAAGGGAGAATCTGTTTTGGCTGGTAACCCGAATAAGATAACTAAATACAGGCGGCCGCTGAATTTAAATATTGGCATGCTGATTTTTGCGGCCATTTTTGTCTATGTTGTTATCTGCGTCATTATGTATTTCAGGACGGATCATGTGGTGGGATACAGTGTGAAGGAGGGTTCCCTTTCCTCCAACAGCGTCTATAAGGGCATCGCCCTGCGGCAGGAGGAGATTGTCACCAGCAGCAACGCGGGCTATGTGAATTATTATGCCAGAGAGGGCGAGCGGGCTGCGGTAGGGAATCTGATCTATACCATTGATGAGACCGGACGCCTGTCCGATTATATCCAGGCCAATGAAAGCGGGGAAAATTCCTTATCCGACGCAGATTTGTCAGAATTAAAGACAGAAATCACAGCCTTTAAGAACGGCTTTGACCGAACGGAATTTTCCGACGTCTATAGCTTCAAATACAGCGTGGAAGGTACGGTGCTCAAGCTTGCCAACTACAATCTGCTGCAAAATGTGGATGCGGTAAACGACGCCTCCGCCACCTCGTTGATTACCTCTGGCTATGCGCAGAACAGCGGGATTGTCGTGTATTCGGTAGACGGATATGAGGATCTTACCCTGCAGGATATGACGTCGGAATACTTTAATCAGGACAATTACGAGAAGAATTATCTTGTTAATAATGAGTTGATTGCCACGGGAGATCCGGTTTATAAGCTGTCTACGGACGAGGACTGGTCTATTGTGATTCAGACAGATGCAGAAACGGCGGCGCAGTTGGTAGAGGAAGAATATATCGAGGTTCGCTTTTTAAAGAACCAGTATACGGCATGGGGCGGGGTAGACTCCTATACCAACGAGGAGGGAGAAACCTTCGTATCCCTTTCCTTTACCAATTCCATGATTACCTACTGTACGGAGCGCTTTATTGATATCGAGCTTCTTCTGGAAGAGGAAAAAGGACTTAAGATTCCCAATTCCTCCATTGTGGAGAAGGAATTTTATATTGTGCCCAAGGAATATGTGACGCAGGGCGGCAACAGCGGCAGTTATGGCGTTTTGCTGGAAAGCTATGATGAAGAGGGCAACGCGGTAACCGAGTTTGTGGAAACGACCATCTATCAGGAGACAGAGACGGAATATTATCTGGACGATACGGTGCTGCGCGCCGGCAACTATATCATCAAGCCGGAGTCCACGGAAAAGTATGCGATCAGTAAAACCGGCTCCCTGATTGGGGTGTATAATATCAACAAGGGTTACGCTGACTTTAAACAGATCAGCATTTTATACCAGAATGAGGAATACGCAATCGTCAAGTCCAATACCATGTACGGTTTGAGCGTGTATGATTATATTGCCTTGGACGCATCTACAGTAGATGACAATGAATTTATATATGAATAGCAGTTTACTGCTCAGAAATGGAGATTCGTATGGTTCAGGAAAATATCAAAAAGGTAGAAGCCAAAATACAGGCGGCATGCGCCGGCAGCGGACGCGAACCAAAGGATGTGCGCCTGATCGCCGTCAGTAAAACCAAGCCTGTGGAAATGCTGCAGGAGGCATACGATTATGGCTGCCGTGATTTTGGGGAAAATAAAGTACAGGAATTGGTCGATAAATATGAGCAAATGCCGAAGGATATCCGCTGGCATATGATCGGGCATTTACAGCGCAACAAGGTGAAATACATCGTTGATAAAGTTTATCTGATTCACAGCGTGGATTCCCTGCGGCTGGCAGAGGAGATCAGTAAGGAAGCTGTGAAGAAAAACATTGCTGTTTCCATTCTGGTAGAGGTGAATGTGGCAGGGGAAGAGAGTAAATTCGGAACAACATCAGAGGAAGCGGCGGCGCTGGTGGAAGAAATTTCCAAGCTGCCGAACCTTGCGATTAAAGGGCTCATGACGATAGCGCCATATACTGATGTGCCGGAGGAGAACAGGCCGTACTTTGCAAAATTAAAGCAAATATCTGTTGACATAACACGTAAAAACATTGATAATGTTTCTATGGAAGAACTTTCAATGGGAATGACCGGGGACTATGAGGTTGCGATAACAGAAGGCGCAACCTGCGTCAGAGTGGGAACCGGTATCTTTGGAGAAAGGCAATATACAACCCTTTAGTATACATAAGTTATCAGGATACATAAGCGATAGATGCGAAGCAGTTCTCATATGGCCGAAGGCGACCATACAGTTTAGTTAACGGAGGTTTTGGTAATGAGCGTAATGGACAAGTTTTTGAATGCCATGAAATTAAACGATGAAGAAGACGAGTACTATGACGACGATTTTTATGACGACGACCCGGAACCGGTTAAGAAGCAGTCTCCGGTAAAAGAGGAGATTTCCGACGACGAGAGGCCGATCAAAAAAGCGTCCCCCAAAGTAACGCCTATGAGACAGATGAAGAAAATGCCCGGAACGGGCATGGAAGTGTGTGTGATAAAGCCTACCACGGTAGAGGACGCCAGAGAGATCACGGAAACGCTGCTTGCCAACAGAACCGTCGTTTTGAACCTGGAAGGGCTTGACGTCGATATCGCGCAGCGGATTATAGATTTTACTTCCGGCTCCTGCTTCGCTATTTCCGGTAATTTACAGAAAATATCCCACTATATTTTTATTATTACGCCTGCCAGCGTAGATATTTCCGGTGATTTTCAGGAAATCTTAACAGGCTCTTTTGATGTACCCATCAATAATGGAATGTAAGCCTGACGCTTACGGGATATGCCTGTTTCTAACATTTATTTTGGACTGCGACTTCCTGACATTTGTGTCAGGAAGTTTCTTATTGAATCAAGGCAGCCGCTGTTTGGATATGACGCAGTCGGGCTGGCAGGACAGGAAGAAATCCTATGGAACAATTGAAAACGAGGAGAAACGACTATGGCCAACAGAATGACGATCAATTATGAGAAGAAGCCCTGCTATGACATTGTATATGCTAAGGATTTTGACTTACTCTTAGAGGAGCTGCAGGCGTTTGAACTGGCGGAGAGAAGAGTGGCGGTTATCGCCGATACCAATACGGAGAAGCTGTTTGGAGAGGCCATTCTGCAAATTTTAGAAGGAAACTGTAAAAAGGTGATTCTTCATGCCTTTCCCGCCGGAGAAAGCCATAAGACCTTAAGTACGGTTCAGGATATCTATCAAAGGCTAATTGAAGAAAAGTTTGACCGCAAGGATTTGCTGCTTGCCCTGGGAGGCGGCGTTGTGGGCGATGTGACCGGCTTCGCGGCGGCCACTTATCTGCGCGGCGTGGATTTTGTCCAGATTCCAACCACCCTGATCGCCCAGTCTGACAGCAGTATCGGCGGTAAGACGGGGGTTGATTTCGACGGATATAAAAACATGGTGGGCGCTTTTTATATGCCCAAATTGGTTTATATGAATATCTCAGCCTTAAAGGAACTGGATGACAGGCAGTTTTACGCGGGATTTGCAGAGGTAATGAAGCATGGGCTGATTAAGGACGCCGTTTTTTACGAATGGCTTTTGGATCATATGTATGAAATTCATGACCGGGACTTGGAGACCTTAGAAGAAATGGTAATACGAAGCTGCACGGTTAAGAAGCTGGTGGTAGAGAAGGACCCGGGAGAAAAGGGAGAGCGGGCGCTTCTCAATTTCGGCCATACCATCGGGCACGCTATTGAGAAGTACCGGAATTTCGAAATGTTGCATGGAGAATGTATCGCATTGGGAATGACAGCGGCCGCCTATATTTCCTGGAAGCGCAATTGGCTGTCCATGGAAGAGTATTATGAGGTGCGGGATATGTTTGTACCCTTTCATCTTCCCATCAGCATTGACCAGATTGAGCCGGAAGAGATTTTGAAGCTGATTAAATCTGATAAAAAAATGGAAGCGGGACAGATTAAATTTATTCTGTTAAAGAAGGTCGGCAAAGCCCTTATCGATAAGACAGTCACAGATGAAGAAATTCTGGAGGCGATCCGGGAGATTTATTTTAGCGACGAGGACTGTAAGGCATAGAAAGAGGCGGGAAATATGAGCCGGAAAAAGAAATTATTGTTATTTTCAGATCTGCTTGGCATGGTTGTCCTGATTTTTATAGATCAATATACCAAGCGCCTTGCGGTAATCCATCTAAAGGATCAGGCCGCATGGAATATTATCAACGGCGTTTTGGAACTAAATTATCTGGAAAATACCGGAGCCGCTTTCGGAATGTTGCAGAACCAGAAGGTATTCTTTATCTTTGTGGTCGTCGTGATTCTGGGCGTTATCGCCTACGTCCTGTTTAAAACGCCGGATGGGAGGAAGTATACGATTCTTCATGTCCTGCTTGGCCTGATTGCGGCGGGCGCCATCGGCAATATGATCGACCGTATCCGCTATGATTATGTGGTTGATTTTATTTATTTTGTATGGATTAATTTCCCTATTTTTAATGTGGCGGACATCTATATATCGGTATCCGCTGTGGTGCTGGTTTTTCTCTTATTGTTCTATTATAAGGAAAAGGATCTCAACTTTATCAGCTTTAAGCAGGAGCATTACCGCGAGATCAAATAATTCCGGCGTCAGAGGGGAGCGTCCCGCGCATGCGCCCGGTTTCAGGACAAAAAAGGAGCGCCCTACGTTATGGAGCAGTTTAGGTATCAGATCGGACTGGAAGAAGATGAGGAACGGCTTGATAAATGGATGAGCCTGACTCTTTCAGACTTATCCCGTTCTTATATTCAGAAATGTATCAAAGATCATCAGGTTTTTGTCAATCACATTCCCCGGAAAGCCAGTTATCGGCTGAAGGTAGACGATGAAATCATTTTTCAGATTCCGGAGGCGGTACAGCCCGCCATTGAGGCGGAAAACATTCCGCTTTCTATTCTCTATGAAGATCAGGATCTGCTGGTGGTAGATAAGCCCAAGGGAATGGTGGTTCACCCGGCGCCCGGCCATTACAGCGGTACGCTGGTGAATGCGGTGATGTACCATTGTAAGGATCAGCTTTCCGGCATCAACGGAGTTCTTCGCCCCGGCATTGTACACCGGATTGACCGGGATACCACAGGCTCTGTCATTGTCTGCAAAAATGATCTGGCCCATAACAGTATTGCGGAGCAGTTAAAGGAGCATACGATCAACCGCAGATACAGGGCGATTGTCCATGGCGTAATCCTGCAAGATGAGGGAGTTGTCAACGCCCCTATCGGAAGAGATCCCAAAAACCGCAAAAAAATGGCCTTAAACGAGCAAAACGGCAAAACCGCGGTGACCCATTATCAGGTGTTAAAGCGTTTTAAGGACTTTACGTATGTGGAATGTCGTCTGGAAACCGGGCGCACCCACCAGATCAGAGTGCATATGGACAGCATCGGGCATCCCCTGCTGGGAGATGAGGTCTATGGTTCGCGAAAATCCCCTTATCGTTTATGCGGGCAGACGCTCCACGCCATGATAATCGGCTTTCGGCACCCCGCCACGGGTCAATATATGGAAATCACGTCGCCCCTGCCCGAATATTTTGAACATTTGCTTCAGATTCTGGAATAGAGTGTGGGATTATGGGTTATATATTCCTGATAAAAATATAAAAAGTGTGTAAAGAAATTATAAATTAAATATTGAATTATATACTTTATTGTGTTAAAGTGATAGAGGTGTTTGATTATATTAATTCATTTTACGAAAATCAGTGCCTGCCTGTCCATGTGCGGGTCAATAAGATAGAGAGAAACGATACGAAGGGGTATTGGAATGAAGACTGCTGATTATCTGGATCAACTGTTGCGGAAATACTCAGGGACTTTTGATATTTATCAGCCATACGTCATTCATGGTAAAGAGTACCCTGCCTATGGGTACTTTTTTTCGCATGTTGAGAAATATGTCCTGGTCAGGGAGGCTAATATGTGGTCTTCTGACAGCTATGAACATATCCTTTTCATAGAAACGGAGGAAGTGAGCCAGACGCTGATCGATGAGGCCTATGGACTGGTTAAGGATTATATGGAACCGGTGCTTGTCCGTAAGGGAGAGGAGCTTCCGCCGCCGGAGCATATGTATAGTTATCTGACCATCAGCATCATAGCGCAGCAAGCCTTGTCTAAGGAAATGATTAAGGCCATAAAGCGTTTTAAGTACGAAAAAGGCTATCGTTTTAATATGCGGGGGTTTTCCCAGGCGCACATCGTATGCGCTGCTTTAGAGGACGAAAAAGTCTATACCAATTATGCGGGACGGAAACAGGCAAAGCTTTATCGCAATAATTATCAGGACGTAAAGGATGGGAAGCCCGGGTTCCGTCAGATATTGGAAGAGCAGAATACAGAAGCCTTCCGGCAATGACACGCTTATAGAATAGAGCAATCTATTTCATATAAGAATTTCAGTTACACTAAAGAATATACAAAATAGGAGGGAATTAGTGTGAACTCAGTCGTATTAATCTTACTGGCTATTGTGATCTTCGTAGTAGCATATCTTACATACGGTAGATACCTGGCCAAGACTTGGGGGATCGACCCAAGCCGCAAAACACCAGCCCATGAATTAGAGGATGGTGTTGATTATTGTCCTGCTAAGACGCCGGTTCTTATGGGACATCATTTTTCATCTATTGCCGGCGCCGGCCCTGTTAACGGACCTATTCAGGCAGCATTCTTTGGCTGGCTTCCCTGTTTCTTATGGATTGTCATCGGCGGTATCTTTTTTGGCGCCGTACAGGACTTCGGTTCTATTTTCGTATCCATCAGACATGAAGGGAAATCCCTTGGCGAAGTAATTGAAGAGAATATCGGCCGCAAGAGCAGAGTGCTGTTTACCGTATTCGCATGGCTGGTATTGCTTCTGGTTATCGCCGCGTTTGCTGATATCGTAGCAAACTCCTTTACAGGCAGCGAGGCAAACGGCTCGGTAGCTACGGCTTCCCTGTTGTTTATCCCGTTGGCGATTGCATTCGGCTTCTGCGTATACAGAAAGAACGCGCCGATGGTTGTCGCATCCGTTGTGGGAATATTGTTGCTGGCAGCCTGTGTGGCAATCGGCCTTGCATTTCCGATCGTTTTATCCAAGAATTTCTGGATCGGTTTTGTATTTATTTATGTTATGATTGCTTCTGTGACTCCTGTATGGATTCTGCTGCAGCCGAGAGATTACTTAAGCTCATTTTTGCTTTACTTTATGATCATTGCGGCTATTGTTGGTATCTTTGCAGCGCATCCGGCGGTAACGATACCTGCTTTTATCGGTTTCCATGTAGGAAGCAGTTATTTGTTCCCGGTATTGTTTATTACGATCGCCTGCGGCGCCATCTCCGGTTTCCATTCGCTGATCGGTTCCGGTACCACCTCCAAACAGTTGGATAATGAAAAGGACGCTTTGCTGGTGGGGTATGGCTCCATGTTAATCGAGTGTATCCTTGCGGTTATTTCCTTGATTGCGGTAGCTACCTTAACCACGGACGGCCAGTATGCGGCAGCCGGATACGCTTCTCCGACGATTGTATTCGCGACGGCTATTTCTGGCTTCTTTGCCACAATCGGCTTCTCTGAAGCGGCGGTAAACGCAACCTTTACCATTATCGCCCTTGCCGTATCCTGTTTCTGCCTGACCTCTCTGGATACAGCTACAAGACTTGGACGTTTCATGTTCCAGGAATTATTCGCTGACAGCGAGATCGGTAAGAAGCTGAAATTAAACAATATGTATGTTGCTACTGTGATTACAGCCGTATTAGGCTTTGTACTCTGCTTGGCAGGATACGCTAAGGTATGGCCTCTGTTCGGCGCCTGCAACCAGTTGGTAGCGGTACCTGCTTTCTTGGCAATCGGTACTTACTTAAAGAAGCAGCATAAGAATAATAAAATGTTATATATCCCCATTGTATTCATGTCTGTTGCTACCTTAGTTTCTCTGTTCTTAACCTTTAAGAATAATCTGATGGCTATCATCGGCGGCGGACTGGACGGAACAACGATGTTTACAGACGTTTTACAGGATGTGATCATCGTTCCCATCGTAATACTGGCTGTCATCTTAATTATTGACGGCGGCAAAGTGCTCTGGGGCAAAGAGAAATAAGAACAAGACATCTTTCTGTGAAGTTTTTCTGAGATAGAAAAGTAAAACAAAAGCGTTTAGAAGAGACGATAGAAGAGCGCGTCATATTCTGCGGATAACCGGGAATATGGCGCGCTCTTTTTAAATATGGAAATTCACATATAAATTGGCAAATTTATTGATTATTTTGTGCAAATTATATATAATAAATATATGTATCAATACAACGGTTTTACCTCATGAATTTTTTTTAATACCTGAAGATAGAAACCGGAAAGCATCAAAAATAGAAAGGGGCAGTTAGTATGAATACAATTATTACGATAGGTCGTCAGTTTGGTTCCGGCGGACGTGAAATTGGACAAAAGCTTGCAGATTATTTCGGTATCAAATGTTATGATAAAGAACTGTTATCCAGAGCTGCACAGGAGAGTGGTTTCTGTGAGGAGATGCTTCAGAATCATGACGAGCGTCCCACTAATTCTTTCCTTTATAATCTGGTGATGGACACGTATTCTTTCGGCTATAATTCTTCCTCGTTTGTGGATATGCCCATCAGCCATAAAATCTTCCTGGCACAGTTTGATACGATTAAGAAGATTGCCGGGGAAGGCCCCTGCGTTATTGTGGGAAGATGCGCGGATTACGCGCTGCATGATTATCAGAACTGCATCAGCGTTTTTGTCCATGCGGATGAAAAATATAAGGTAAAACGTATTATGGAACGGTTTGACGACGTTAAATCCGAGCAAAAGGCCATTGACATGATGAACAAGAAGGATAAGCAGCGCCAGAGCTACTATAACTATTATTCCTCCCAGAAATGGGGACGCGCTGATAACTATGATTTATCCATTAACAGCAGCGTATTGGGGATTGACGGTTCCGTCAAGTTAATCACACAGTTTGTTGAGGATTTTGAACATCGTTAATTGAAAGCCTGGAGAAAAATTTCAACATCGTTTTTCTCTGGGCTTTTATTTTGGGAATCAATCCTATTGATGCCTTGTAAGCCCCGGTCATGTAAAGGATTGTGCGAAGATATTAGTATCTGCAACTATCCTTGCATCTATTCGCGAAAGCATAGTTTAACGAATAGTTAGACTCGTTTTGGAACACTTTGTTTTTAATTCTTATCCCGATAATCTTCAGAGCTATTGTATTTTGTAATGTACGACCGATAAGTGTTTTGCTTATCCCGAATTTCTTTTCTTGTTCGAATCCTGTCATAAGACTGATGATATTCCTGTACCGTGTTAAGTTCATCAGACGAACTGTTTTTGGATTTATGACGCATATAAAAATATATGATGACCACAAGGATCACCGTTAATATGATAGCTCCAATCATTTTTCACCTCATGTCATGCGCTCAAACCGCAGTCTTTCATGAACAGATCACATCAGAATCCAGCATAATGGTAAAAGGCCCGTCATTGAGTAAGGAAATCTTCATATCGGCGCCAAATTCTCCATGGGCAGCCTTTGGTACGGCTTCCTGGCATTTTTGAATGATATATTCATATAATTCCTTCGCCAATTCGGGCTTTCCTGCGTCCGTAAAGGAAGGACGGTTTCCATGTCTGCAATCTGCATAAAGAGTGAATTGTGAAATTATTAACAATTCACCGCCTATAGAAGAAAGGTTTCGATTAGTCTTACCGTTTTCATCACTGAAAATACGAAGATTCAGCAGTTTGTGTATCATTTTATCTGCTATTTCCCTGGTATCCGTATTAGAGATGCCTACGAATACCAGAAAACCATATCCGATTTCTCCGATCACCTGGTCTTCTACTTGCACGGCGGCATGCTGCACGCGTTGTATCAAAAACTTCATATTAATCTCCATTCCGGAGCGTTAGCGACGGGGCGACGAGAAATCCGCGAAGGCAGTTTCTCGTCTGCCATCAGACAATTTTGTGACGCTCCGGCACAAATTTGTGTGTGAAAAAATCAGTGCATCAGCATGATTTTTTCACACTAATCTCCATTTCCGTCTGTCTTGTCAGATTGGGCGGCTTCGTGGTGCTTTCTCCGCTTTTTAACCGGAGGGACGTATTCTGTAAATTCCATTTCTTCATTGATCTCGCCTACCGTCATATAGGGTTGTATCTGGGTAGGCAGCTCCTTCTTGGCTAAAAGCCTGTTCACAATGGATTTAACGCCTGCATAGAACACGGCAAAAATTGGTACTCCGACAATCATTCCCGGAATACCAAACAGGCCGCCGAAGACGGTGATTGCGAAAATTACCCAAAAGCCGGACAGGCCGGTAGATTCGCCCAGAATCTTAGGCCCCAGAATATTACCGTCAAATTGCTGAATAATAATAATCATAATCAGAAAATATAAGGCCTGCTTGGGATCGACCATCAGGACTAAAAGCGTGCTCGGAATGGCTCCAATATAGGGTCCGAAAAAGGGAATAATATTGGTTACGCCTACAATCACGCTGACCAGAAGCGCATAGGGCGTATTAATAATGCTGGTACAAATAAAGCAGATAATACCGATAATAATCGAATCGATAATTTTGCCGCCGATAAAACCAATAAAGGTACTGTGAATAAAGCGGAAGTTGGCGATGATTTCATTTCCGGATTTACGGTCAAAAAATGCGTAAGCAATCTTCTTGGCCTGTCCGGCAAATTTTTCCTTACTGCCCAATAAATAAATAGAAATGATAAATCCTATAATAAAGTTCCACATTCCTTTAAAAACGCCCAGAACACTTAAGGATAAAGTCTTAATCAGGTTATTGATATAGGGAAGCAGATTCGTATTGAAATACTCCAAAATCCTGGTGGAATACCGATCCAGAAGCCCATCCACCAGCGTCTCAAGCTCAGGATTATTTTTCATCAGCCCTAATGCCCAACTGGTAAGATTATTAAAATATACCGGGAACTGGAAAATAATGCTCTGGATGCTGCGGATGATTTCGGGAATAACCAGACTGAAAAAACCATATAGCGCCACCAGGATTAAGACGATCGTTACCAAAATGGAAAATCCGCGTATTCTGCGTTTGGTTTTCGGGGTCATGGGAACCTTTGTCTTTATGTACAGAGGCTCAATGATTTTGCGTTCGATCCCATTTAAAACAGGCGTGATCAGATAAGCCAGAACGAAGCCGTCTATGATCGGCATGGCAATCTTGATCAGTGTGTGGATACCCTGAGAAAGCGTGGAACCGTGAAACAGAATATAATAGAAAAGAATACTTGCGGCAATCGCTAAAAATATCGTGATTCCCAAATACAAATATTTTTTATCGAACTTAAATTTCATTGGCAAAACCTCACTGCAAATAATGATAATTTCAGTATACCATTTTTTTCATGATCTGTATTATTTTTTATAAAAATTTAATGCCATCTGAATCAAGATTCTGTATAATAGAATTGTTTAAGCTCTTGGATATGGACAGGAAAGGTATGGTTTACTGAATTATGAAATTGCAGCAGGTGCTGAGTCGTACCCGAAAGGCAATCGACGATTATCATATGATTATGCCCGGAGACAAAATAGCGATAGGGATTTCCGGCGGCAAGGATAGTCTGACGCTGCTCTATGCCCTTCACGGGCTGCAGCGCTTTTACCCCATTCCTTTTGAGTTATGCGCGGTAACCGTAGATCTTGGATTTGACAACCTGAATCTGGATCAAATCAGGGAATTGTGCAGTTCGATGCAAGTGGAATACCATATTGTTACTACAGATATCAGTAAAATTGTATTTCAGGACCGGCAGGAAACAAATCCCTGCTCTCTCTGCGCCAAGATGCGTAAGGGCGCTTTAAATGACGCCATGAAGGCTACAGGCTGCAATAAAGTCGCCTATGCCCATCACAAGGATGATGTGGTGGAAACCATGATGATGTCCCTGATCTACGAGGGCAGATTTCACACATTCCGCCCGGTCACCTATCTGGATCGCACGGGAATTACTGTGATTCGTCCGTTGATTTATATGAACGAAGCGGATGTGATTGGATTTGTCCGCAAATATGATGTTCCTGTGGTGAAAAGTCCCTGCCCCGCAGACGGGCATACCAAGCGCGAATATATCAAAAACCTGGTGCGTGCGATTAACGCAGAAACGCCCGGCGTTAAGGAGCGAATGTTTACCGCCATTCAGAGCGGTAAATTGGAAGGATGGGAATTGGATGGAAGCCAAAAGCAATAATAATTACCATGATCAGCAAAATATAGAAAACATACAGAAAATGCGTGATGTCCTGGAGACGCTTCCTTCCTTCTGCAAACAGTTTTTCCGGGGAATTGCCGAATACACATCCGCCCGCACGCGGCTGGCCTACGCCTACGATATCCGAGTTTTTTTTGAATATCTGCACGACAATAACAGCTATTGCGCCAAAATGGATATTAAGGACTTCCCTCTTTCTCTGCTGGAGCAATTTACGCGGGAAGATATTGAGGAATACATGGAATATCTTTCTTATTATGAAAAAGACGGTAAAATATATACCAATGACGAACGAGGCAAGAAGCGTAAATTAGCCGCTTTGAGAAGCTTTTACAATTATTATTATCAGGCGGAGCTGATTCAGAAAAATCCTGCCGTGCTGGTACCGATGCCTAAGCTGCACGAAAAAGAAATTATTCGTCTGGATCCGGATGAGGTTGCCGTGTTACTGGATCAGGTAGAGGACGGTACCGGGCTCTCCCAGACACAGAAGCGCTTTCATCAGGTGACTAAAACAAGGGACGTGGCGATTCTGACGCTTCTGCTGGGCACCGGAATCCGTGTTTCCGAATGTGTCGGACTGGATATCGGAGATGTAGACTTTAAGAATAACGGCATTAAGATACGACGTAAAGGCGGTTATGAAGCGGTTATTTATTTTGGGGAAGAGGTGGAAAGCGCGCTGCAGGATTATCTGGAGCAAAGGCGCCATATTATTCCGCAGTCGGGGCATGAGAACGCGTTGTTTCTGTCCATGCAGAACCGCAGAATATCTGTCCGTGCGGTAGAAAATATGGTTAAGAAATACTCTTCCACCGTTACGAGCCTGAAGAAGATTACCCCCCATAAGCTGAGAAGTACCTACGGCACCTCCCTCTATCGGGAAACCGGCGATATTTATCTGGTTGCAGATGTGCTGGGGCATAAAGACGTTAATACCACCAAAAAGCACTATGCCGCATTAGAGGACGAACGCCGCAGATATGCTGCGGATAAGGTCAGACTGCGGGAAAAGAAAAAAAATTAGAAAAAACTCCTGCCCTGTGACCGCTGAATGAATACTGTCAGACAGCTATGGCACACAGTCAGGAGCCTTTTCATATATATATAAAATTCTCTCCGGCACAGGGACATTGGGCGTAGTCAGAAAAGTCATAATAAACCAAATCAAATCTCTCCGGTCTTTCTGGCGCTACTGCCCTATCGCGGTTTAACCGATAAACGTATCGTCATAATAAGGAATCACCAGGTGTTCTCCATAAAAAATGTTATCATCTGTCAGTGAATTTGTGGTTTTGACTTCTTTAATATAGTCATATATGGAATCATAGTGACTGTCGTCCATATATTGCTCTGCAATAGACCATAAGGTATCGTCCTGGCCGATTGTAATGCTCTTATAGTATTTATAAGAGGTATGAACAGAATCATCTTTGGCATTGGAACGGAATCCATTTAAGGAGACGGAACAGGTGATAATCAGCGCCACAGTCATAACAAACAGGATAAAATTTTTTCTCATTTCCCGCTGTCTTCTGATTCTATTATTCCGAATTCTTCTTTCGCTTCTGGTATGATCAGCAGCATAAGGTATCATACTATTTCTATTCACGGCCTTCACCTGTCCTTTCTCTTTTGTATTGATTTTGCCTGCAAACACATGCCGCTTAATGATTTATTTCAGACAGTCGTTGTGGTTCTTCGGTTTATTCGAACAAATGTTGCAAACAAATGTTCTTTATGTTTGAATTATATCGAACATATTTTCTTGTGTCAATACTTTTTCATAAAATTTTCGAACAAATATTCTGAATATATGTTTGCTTTTTGTTTTTTGCTATGTTATGATAAAAACGAATAAAATATGTATTTGGAGAAAGGATAAAGGTATATTATATGGGATATGGTAAGATTACTGCCAAACAGCAGGAGATTCTTGATTATATTAAGGCTGAAATTTTAAATCGCGGGTATCCGCCCGCCGTCCGTGAGATCTGCGAGGCCGTACATTTGAAATCCACCTCTTCCGTTCATTCCCATTTGGAAACGCTGGAGAAGAACGGGTATATCAGGCGCGACCCTACGAAGCCCCGCGCCATCGAAATATGTGACGATCATTTTCAAATGGTCCGCACGGAAGTGGTATCTCTCCCGGTAATCGGTCAGGTGGCGGCCGGACAGCCGATTCTGGCGGAGCAGAATATCGAGAGTTATTTTCCGGTTCCCGCCGATATGGTTCCCAGCGGGGAATCTTTTGTATTGAAGGTTAAGGGAGATTCTATGATTAACGTGGGCATTTACAATGGCGACCAGATTTTTGTAAAAAGCTGCGATACTGCCAATAACGGCGATACGGTGGTTGCCTTGATTGAGGATTCCGCTACCGTTAAGACATTTTATAAGGAGAAGGGACATATCCGCCTGCAGCCTGAAAATGATTCTATGGAGCCTATCATTGTGGATGACTGTAAGATTTTAGGAAAGGTATTTGGCGTGTTCCGATTATACCGCCATTTTCCAGTATAGCAGAAATTTCATTCGGCATACTAAATAATAGTAACGGTCCGGTACATCGAATCATTCCTGTTGGGATGTGTCGGTTTGCTAAACGGTTACTATTTTTGTAAACCCGAAGAAATATGCTTTGGAATGGAGGAAAACATGAAAAATAAAGGTTTAGATTGTCTTGCCCTGACGATTGCCATTATAGGCGCTATTAACTGGGGTCTGATCGGTCTTTTCAGTTTTGACCTTGTGGCGTTTATTTTTGGTAATATGTCATGGCTTTCCAGAATTATTTATGCTTTGGTTGGTATCGCCGGTCTTTATATCATTACATTTTATATGTATGCGGGCGGTGAGGCCAGAGAAATCGACTCATAGGAACAAATGCGGGCAGCCCGCTTTGAAATGTTGAAATAAGAATGAAAAGATTTCTCAGGAAAAAGGAGCCGGATTTATGAAGTTCATCTCATAATTCCGGCTCCTTTTCCGCGCGTTATCCGGCGTACTTTTTTACAAGCACTTTTACAGGCTGTCCGCTTCCACCAGCTTGCCGTCCCGCCAGATACGCTCCAAATCATAGAACAGACGGTTTTCTTTGTCAAAGATATGGATAATCACATCATGATAGTCCAGAAGAACCCAGTTCGCATTCTGATAGCCCTCAACCTGCTTCAGGGGGTATCCCGCTTTGCCAAGAAGCTCTTCTACATTGTCCGATAGGGCCTGAATCTGACTTCTGTTATTTCCGTTAGCGATAATAAAATAATCCGCGATAACGGATACCCCGCTGATATCGATAATCTTGATATCCTCGGCCTTTTTGTCCTCCAGGGCCTGAATTACTAATTTTGCCATTTCTCTGGATTTGGTATTTTCCATAGGTTTTTCTCTCCCTGCTCTTAATAGATTGCGCTTGCGCCTTGAGAATTTTGCTCTCTCTGCTGATGGTCATAAAACTGAAATGTCTGTTGTGTCATAGAATCCACCTGCCCGCCTTTTTGAGACAGGTAGGCTAACGTATCCTCCAAAATCTTACGCAGGGCAGCGTCCAGATCCTGATAGGCCAGCCTGCGTACCTGAGGCAGATTCTGCGCGTGCTTCCGTCCCGGCTCAATGTAATCCGCAATATATACGATCTTTTCCAGCAGGCTCATATTCGGCCTGCCGGTGGTATGGTAACGGATAGCGTTTAGAATATCCTCGTCACGGATCTGATATTTCGTCCTGGCCAGGACGCTTCCCGCCTTTGCGTGAAGCAGCGGCGAGTTTTCCATTGCTTCCGCTTCCGACAACGCTACATGGTTTTGGGTGCAAACTGCAGCCTGCCTGGAATGGCTCATGCATTTGGCGCAATCGTGCAACATTCCTGCCGTCAACGCCTTATCGATATCCTCTCCGTATATCATGGCCAGATTTGCCGCGGTATAGGCAACGCCAAGGGTATGTTCATAACGCTTGGGCTCCAGTTTCTTTTCCATTGTTTTCCTGAGTCTGTTTAGTTCCGATGTTTTCATGGTTTCGTCTGTCCTGTCCATAAGCAAGCCGTTTGCAGTTTCTTTCCTGTTACGTCCGGTTTCTATAAAGCTGATGCGCCGCAATATATTCCGCCACTTCCCCGGGGACGTCCTCCGCTATGGATTCCCCCGCGGATATTTTGCGGCGGATATCGGAAGAGGAAATATCCAGCGTTTCCGTCTCTAAGAGAAAGATGCTTGCCCCATAATGCTTCCGCAGGCTCCGGATTTTCTCTTCCATTTGCGCCGTTGTCCTGCCATCCCGCACCGCCGCCAGAATATGGCAGGCGGCAAAGAGGCGTTCCGGAGACGCCCAATGCTCCAGATGGAAGAGGCTGTCCGCCCCCAGGATAAAATAATATACCACGTCGGGATTCTTTTGCTTCAAAGTTTCCAAAGTCTCATAAGTATAAGTATTGCCGCCCTGTTCGATCTCCATTCTGGATAACGTAAAAGCGGGATTGCCCTGAATGGCCAGCGCGGTCATTTCCGCGCGTATCTCTCCTGCTTCTATATCTCTGGCATCTTTCATATAGGGAACGCCGCAGGGCATGAAAAGCACTTCGTCAAGGGCGAACTGTTCTCTCGCTTTCTCGGCTATCATCAAATGTCCGTTATGAATAGGGTTAAATGTCCCGCCCATAATACCGACTTTTCTCATACTCATATCTTTTTATCTATGCCTTTGGAAATTCAATCTTAGGATTTTTCTTATCCGGTTTATATAACACGATTTTCTTGCCGATGACCTGCACTACCTGAGAACGGGTTCTCTCCGCGATCATCTGCGCCAGTTCCTTAGGATCGTCAAAACAATTCTTAAGCACCGTGATTTTAATAAGCTCTCTGGTGTTAAACGCTTCGTCAATCGCCGACACCAGCTCCGGCGTCAGACTGGACTTGCCCACGTTGCAGATGGGATCTATATTCATTGCCAGCCCCTTGAGATACGCTCTTTGCTTACTTGTCATAAAAATATCATATCCTTTCCCTGCCCTGACAGAACCGTTGGCCGCAAAGGCTTTTCTGCCCAGTTTCTCATAAAATTATCGATAATAATCAAAGGTAAGACCATACATTCTTACCGTATTGCCTTCCTCTATGCCTAATTCTTCCAGCTGCTTTAAAATGCCGTTTTCCTTTAAGAAATTCTGAAAGAACTTGAAGCCCTTCTCAGATTCCAGATTGGTGTAGGACAGCATTTTCTCGATCCGGGGTCCTTCCACTACATATTCTTCTGCTTTCTCATCATAAATAACCGTAAAGGGTTCGTTGGACACGTCAAAATGAAATTCCGGGAAAAATTCCTGCTCAAAAATAGTAGGCGCCGTATCCAACTGGGCGAGCTTATTGTTAATGGCATACAAAAGCTCTCTAAGCCCCTTGCCGCTGATTGCTGAAATGGCATATACCGGAATCCCCTGGGGTTCAAATTCGGCCTTAATCAAGGCCACAGGATCATTCTCAGAATAGATCATGTCTGTCTTGTTGGCGGCTATAATCTGAGGCCGTCTCGCAATTTCAGGATTATAAGCCTCCAGTTCCCTGTTAATGGCGTAAATATCCTCAATCGGATCTCTGCCCTCCGTGGAAGCCGCGTCCACAATATGCACAATCAGTTTGGTGCGTTCAATGTGACGCAGAAATTCATGTCCGAGCCCGATACCCTCGGCGGCGCCTTCGATCAGTCCCGGAATGTCCGCGATGACAAATCCCTTGGCGTCCTCCAGATCTACCACCCCCAGATTGGGGTTCAGCGTTGTAAAATGATAATTGGCAATTTTCGGCCTTGCATTGGTCACTTTGGAAAGAAAGGTGGATTTTCCCACGTTGGGAAATCCCACAAGCCCTACGTCCGCAATGACCTTCAGCTCCAGCAGCAGCTCTAACTCCTGCGCCGGCTGTCCCGGCTGCGCATATTTCGGCGCCTGCATGGTGCTGGTGGCGTAATGCTGGTTGCCGTTACCGCCTTTGCCGCCCTTTAAGAGAAGATACTTACGGTTCTCGCCGGACATATCCGTAATTACCTTTCCGCTTTCGGCTTCTTTGATAACCGTGCCTGCGGGCACCTTAATGATAATATCCCCGCCGTTTTTACCGGCGCAGTTACGTTTACCGCCCTCTTGTCCGTTTTCGGCGCAGTATTTGCGGATATGTCTGAAATCTGTGAGGGTATTTAATCCCTCGTCCACCACAAAATAAACGCTGCCGCCGTTTCCGCCGTCTCCGCCGTCCGGCCCGCCGTTCGGCACATATTTTTCTCTGCGGAAGGATACATGGCCGTCTCCGCCCTTGCCGCTTCTTACATAGATTTTCGCACGATCTGCAAACATAATGTCTCCTGACGCTGCCTGTGACAGACAGCCTGATAGCTTATTCTCATCGCATCGGCCTGTATCCCGAACCTGCCTGCTTCCCAGGAATGGGCCAATTTGAAAAAAGGCTTCAAACATTTTGATGTTCGAAGCCCGATTCATTCCTTATTTCTCTACAGGATATACGGAAGCCTGTTTCTTGTCTCTTCCTTTTCTCTCAAAACGAAGAACACCGTCAACCAAAGCGAACAGCGTATCATCGCCGCCAATTCCTACATTGACGCCCGGATGAATCTTAGTTCCCCGCTGTCTGTATAAAATGTTTCCTGCCTTAACGAATTGTCCGTCAGCTCTCTTTGCACCTAATCTCTTGGACTCGGAATCTCTGCCGTTCTTAGTAGAACCAACACCCTTCTTATGTGCAAAAAATTGAAGGTTCATATTTAACATGGTATTACACCTCCTCAAATGTCAATTTACAATGTTTCTTCCCATATTGCTTTTCAATCTGGGAAAGTCCAAGCACAAGAGAATCCATAAGCGCTCTGGAAGTCTCCTTCAAGGGCGGATTTACAAAAAAGCAGCGAATGGTTCCCGTTTCCTCATCTGACTCAACCGCCATCTCCTCCCCGGTTATTTCCTGAAGGGAATTAATGGTATTGATGACTAACGCGGAGATGGACGCGCATACAATATCGCTTCCATAATCGGCATATCCTGCGTGCCCGCTGCATATAAATCCCCGATACTCTCCTGCCCTGGTTTTATGAAATGTGATCTTGGTCATCTCACACCTCTTCGCGATACACGAATCATAAAATCCTGCGAATACTAAGCGTTGATTTTATCGATCTTAATCTGTGTGTATGCTTGCCTATGACCATTTTTCTTGTGATAGCCTGTTTTTCTCTTATACTTATAAACGATAACCTTACGAGCCTTGCCCTGATCCATAACGGTTCCTGTTACGGTCGCGTTCTCCACATCAGCAGCAACCTTAAGCTCCTTATCGCTAACAGCTATAACCTGATCAAATGTTACAGAAGCACCTACTTCAACGTCCAGCTTTTCAACCTTGATAACGTCTCCTTCAGATACTTTGTACTGCTTCCCACCTGTTGCAATAATTGCGTACATATGGCACCTCCTATTCATGAACCCTAAGTTCATTTACTCGCTGGCTTCGGTGACGCCCAAAGGGCATACTTGTACCACGCCATGCGGCATACTTAAGTATCATAACTGTTTTGGGTTTATTTGTCAATGGCTTATGAGAAAATATCGCCAGGAATATCGCCAGAAAATATCATCATGCCATAAAGGCGGATTATAAAAGGGCTTCCAGCTCCTCTTCCTGATAAAAAAAGAACATCAGGAGCGCCAGCGCCGCCACGCCCACCGTAATATACATATCCGCCACATTAAATTTAGGGAAATCGATGGGGACAAAATAAATAAAATCCACCACGTACCGATAGCGGACGCGGTCGATCAGATTACCCAAAGCTCCGCTTATGATAAGCAAAAGGCAGCCTTTCATCCAGAAGAAACGTTTCCCCAGGGGCAGCCGGCAGTATTTCCAAATAATAAAGAGAATGACAAGGGACGTCAGCATAATGAGAAATACCTGTCTGCCGGAAAAGGAACTGAAGGCGGCTCCGGTATTTTCCAGATAACTAAATTCCAGTATCCGATCGATAACGACAAAGCTCTCCCGGCCTTTCAGCCTCCTGACCGCCAACAGCTTGGTATATTGGTCGAGAAACAACAGCGCGGCGGCCAAGAGCACACTTACAATATAATAGGTTTTCCTGTTATTCATATGTTCTCCTTTCGGAACCTGCCTGCGGCTTCTGAATCGTAAAGAAATAGGCCGCCATCTGCGCACGGGAGCTAAATTCCTCTGTCTCCAGCAATTCCAGTACCTCTTCCCTGGTATAGAACCGGGCGTTGATCTGTTCATTGTCGGAAGTATGATCTGCGAAATCGCCCTCCGCCTCCACAAAGGCGATCTGGGTTTTGACGTCGGAAAAGGCGACTGCGGCAAAGGACGGAGGCAGAAGGGCGCGGAGCTTTTTGACTGATAACCCGGTTTCTTCATATAATTCCCGCGAGATACATTCCTCCATGGACTCGCCCTCTTCGATCATTCCGGCGCACAGATTATAAATATAACGGTTGACTCCCATACGGAACTCCCGGAGCAGCAAAAGCCTGTCCTGATAATATGCCACAATGGACACGCCGCTGACGCACTGTCCCAGGGCTTCGGGACCTGCTATTTCATTGCGGCTGACAATCTCATATCGCTTTTCCCGGCCTGCCTTATTCAGATAAGTCAGCTCATAATTCTTCAAATATTTTCCATCCCTTACCTTTTCCATCCCAAGAAATTTCATGAGCCGCTCCTCCGTATTTGCTCCGCAAAGCTGGGACTGATCTTTTTTCTGGTCAGCTCCAGCAGCCCCAGGCCTGTCATATCCACTACATGAGCCTTCACCGCGTCCTTTTTTAAGAGGCTCCGCATATACTCAACCAACTGCGCTTCATGCTCCCTGCGCTCCATATTAATAAAGTCTACCAGAATCATTCCCGATAAGTTTCTGGCTCGAAGCTGCAGCGCAATCATTTCCGCCGCCTCCAGGTTAATCCGCAGGAAGGTTTCTTCCTTGTCTTTTCCTTTTATATATTTTCCGCTATTGACGTCGATGGAAATCAGGGCTTCCGTGGGCTCGATAACCAGATAGCCGCCGGATTTCAGCCATACCTTTTGATCCAGAAGCTCTTTTACGCGGATTTCTACCGCGTATAGTTTATAGAGGGGAAGCATGGGGTCTTCGTAGAGACGAACGGGGATAGGGTTGGGCAGGCGGTCTGCCACTTCGGCTTTCAGCGTCTCATATACCTCCGGCAGATCGGTGATGACCTCGTCATATTCCGTCCGGTACATATTCTGTACAAATTCCACATAATCGGGCTTGCTCCGGTACAGGCAGCTATAACAGGTACGGTTCCTGGCAATGGCGGTTATATGCTGCAATTCCTCATAAAGCCTTTGAGCCTCTGCAATCAAAGGTTCCTCCGTCTCCAGCTCCCCGGCGTTGGTTCTGACAATCAGCGGACATACGGCAGCTATCTGCTGTAATGCTTCTATGCTGCGGAAGCTCTTCTGCTGTTTGGAACCAAGCTTGGAGGAAACCTGTACCATTTCCGCTTTGCCAGGAGCCGCTCCCTGCTTCCCTGCTTTGCGAACTGCCCCGGGCAGGCCGACCACCGCATAGCTTCCCGCACGGGAGATACGCGCGGTCACGCCAGCCAGCTTCGTTTTCATGGGTTCCTTGACGATTTGAACCAGCACTTCGTCGCCGACCCTTAACGTTCCGTCGGCTTCCCGATTGGCGACATATGCATCTGCGGCCTCCGAGAGGGGCAGAAAGGTCAGATACCCCCCTCCCAGATCCACAAAGGCAGCTCCGATGTTGGCGGCCAGCTTCTGGACTCTTCCGATATAGATATTGCCGATTTCATATGCGTCTTTCGCCCCGCCAAGCTCTTCCTTCTGCGCCTGGGCTGCCAGAATCTGATTGTCCCGTATCAAAAGGGAAAGCAGCCTATTATATCCTTTTACGATTAAAATCTTACCTGTATTTGTCATGATTTGATGCTTCCATAGTTTTGTGTTTAAAAAAAACAGTTCCGTCATTACCCCGCAGAGCTGACGGCGCAGGCCGATAACGGCACAAATTCATGCGGCTGCCCCTCCTTTGCCAAATCCGTATAGGTTTCCAGTCTGGTGATCTGGTATGACGATGGGGGAATCTCCACACGGGCAAACGCACAGAGCTTCTCAAACACCATGGAGGGCTTGATATTGCCGCTGCTGCTGGCGTTTACTGTCATACGGACTGCCGCCGTCCCTTCCGCTGAAATTTCATAGATTCCCTGTTTTAAATCCAGCTCCAGGACACTTTTTTTGGTCTCCTTGGTATAGGGAATCGCTTCCTGCGCATAGAAAGCCTTCAGTACCTCCTCCAGATTCTGTATACCGAAATCTCCTGTGAGACTGTGGAGACGATAGGAGGCGGCCGCCACGCTTGCCATGGCGTTCCCGGCGGTGGCGGGAAGGATACCGACGGAGAGGATTTCCATCCCTTCTACCATCACCCGGTTCAGCGCGTCCTTCATTGCCTCCGTTGTAGTGATGGAACGCACCTCAATATCCAGATATTCTCCCGTGCTTTCCAGCCCCACGCCCAGAGGAGCCGCAAAGGACATAATCTGATGGGGGCTGAATCCCTCGGAATATTTAATGTCTATGCCCGCCCGCCGGATAGCTTTCTGGAAAAAACGCATAATATCCAGATGGCCGATGAATTTCATAACGCCGTATTTGGCAAATTTTATTCTGATTTTTATTCCCTGTTGAAGCATATTCCACCTCCGAATCTGCTGGCGCCGCAGCCCTGACACTGGCTCCTGCAGTTAGGTGACACCGTTCCTTCCTGAGCTTTCTTCCATTCCCGCAGCAGAAATTCCCTCGTCACGCCGCAGTCTAAGAAATCCCAGGGGAATATCTCGTCATCGGAACGCTCCCTTGTGGTATAAAAGCCGATATCCAGACCACAGTCCCGGAAGCAGGAAAGCCACACATCGTTTTGGAAATATTCGCTCCAGGAATCAAACATACAGCCCCGCCTGTAGGCTTCCAGAATCACGGCCGCCACCCTGCGGTCGCCTCTGGCGAAAACGCCTTCCAGAACGCTTACGTCTGCTTCATGCCAATTATATTTAATACTCTTTTGGTTGAGCTGTTCCCGAATCCCTTTTCTGGTCAGATACGCCTTTTCCAGAAACTGCTCCCTGGTGCACATGGGCGCCCACTGGAAGGGGGTAAAGGGCTTCGGAATGAAAAAGGAGGTGCTTGCCACGATCTGCACCCTGCCGTTGGTGCGCTTGTCCTTAGGTACCGTGTCGAAAAAGACGGCCGCGATCTTATTAGACAGGTCGCCGATCCCAAGAATATCCTCCTCTGTCTCGGTAGGCAGCCCCAGCATAAAATACAGCTTGACCCTTGTCCAGCCTCCTTCAAAGGCAAGCGCCGCGCCTTTTAAAATGACTTCTTCGGTCAATCCTTTATTGATTACGTCGCGGAGCCGCTGGCTTCCCGCTTCGGGGGCAAAGGTAAGGCTGCTCTTTTTCACATCTTGCACCTTACTCATTACGTCCAGAGAAAAAGCGTCGATTCTAAGGGAGGGCAGGGAAATATTAATATGCCTGCGGCCACAGTCCTCGATTAAGAAATCCAACAGCTCGTTTAATCTGGAATAGTCGCTGGAGCTCAGGGAACTGAGGGAAATTTCCTCATGGCCCGTATTCTGAAGCGTTTCCACGGCATATTCCTTCAGCTTGTCCACGTCGCGCTCCCTGACCGGACGGTAAAGCTGTCCCGCCTGACAGAACCGGCAGCCGCGGATACAGCCCCGCTGAATCTCCAGCACGACGCGATCCTGGGTTACTTTGATAAAGGGCACAACCGGCTTGGTGGGATAATGGGCATCTGTCACATTCATGACAATTTCTTTCAAAATCCTGTCAGGCGCTTCCTCATATAATTTCTTCCGTCCCCGAATGGTTCCGTCTTCGTTGTAGAGCTCCTCATAAAATTGGGGGACATAGATGCCCGGAAGCTTCGCCGCCCCCTTTAGGAAATCCAGACGGGAGCCGCCCTGCTCCTGATTCTCCAGATACCAGTCCAGAAGCGGCCGATACTGCGTCTCCCCCTCCCCAATATAGAACAGGTCAAAGAAATCCGCGATGGGCTCCGGATTATAGCTGCAGGGGCCGCCGCCAATCACGATGGGCATATCTTCTCCCCGTTCTGTGGCAAGCAGCGGAATCTGCGCCAGATCCAGCACCTGTAAAATATTGGTGTAGCACATTTCGTATTGCAGGGTAATGCCCAGAAAATCCGCGTCTTTCACGGGCTCCTGGGATTCCAGCCCGAAAAGAGGGATATGATCTCTGCGCATCAGCCCGTCCAAATCTGTCCAAGGGGAATACACCCGTTCACACCACACGTCGTCCCATGCGTTAAACATACTGTATAAAATCTGGATTCCCAAATGGGACATTCCGATTTCATATACGTCCGGGAAACACATCACAAACCGGACGGCAATTTCCTCTTTATCCTTAACGACGGAATTTACTTCATTGCCGATATAGCGTGCCGGCTTTTCCACCTGCATTAAAATTTCGTCGCTTAACGCCAGCTTTCTCATGTCAATCCTCGCTTCCGCGTTTCTTTTGCTGCCCGCGCTGACCCGCACAGCCCGTTTCGTCTTAGTATATCGGATTTACTCGCCAAAATCAAGCAAAGCGGCGAATCCTTCCATGGGCTTTATGCCGTCGCCCTCATAGAGATGAAAGGAATCCGCCACGATCATATCGTGCAGGTCGTTCATGGTATAGCTGCCGATTGTGCCGCCGTTGGTATCGCAGACCAGAAAGCCCGCAAATAGAAATACCGCTATGATCATACGGTATTTAAAGGTTCCCAGAAAGCCCTGCGGTATTTTCTCTCCTTCAAAGCCGTCCGGGGCATAGCGCTGCTGCATCGCCTGAGTGGGCAGCGCGTTTTTGTCATACAAGGGAGGCTGGGTGTCCACGCCATACAGAATTTTTTCTCTCTGCCGGATCTTCATACGGTTTCCCATATTTTCCTCCCTGATATACTGCGCCAGTTCCAGCTTTTTGTCCAAAGGGATTCTATGCTCCATTTCCGTACCGTTCCTGTCTGTTGCCTGTTGCTTCATTTTATGAGCGCCCGCAGCAAAAAAGAACTTTCCCGGCGCTTTTGGAAGCAGCCAGAAGACGCAAAATACCGGCCGCCCAAACCAAGGCTTGGAACAGCCGGTATTTACAAAACCACAGGTTTATCTCTGCGCCAGCTCCGTGGTGATTTCCTCCCATGTCACATTTTTTTCCGCCATCAGCACCATCATATGATACAGGAAATCGGAAATTTCGTATTTGACCTCATTGGCATTGGGATTCTTAGCGGCGATGACAATCTCCGTCGCCTCCTCGCCCAGCTTTTTCAAAATCTTATCGAGTCCCTTATCAAACAGATAATTGGTATAGGAGCCCTCCTTGGGATGGATTTTCCTGTCCTTAATCACGTCAAATACCTGTTCAAACACCTTAAGCGGGTTGGTTTCCTCATATTCCCTGGCCATAATCTCATGAAAGAAACAGGAATGGGCTCCGGTATGGCAGGCGGCGCCTATCTGGGAAACTCTGGCCAGAATGGTATCCTTATCGCAGTCGGCTGTTAAGGATTTCACATACTGATAATGTCCGCTGGTCTCGCCCTTGACCCAAAGCTCCTGACGGCTTCTGCTGTAGTAGGTCATCTTACCGGTTTTTAAGGTCATGTTATAGGCTTCCTCATTCATGTAGGCTACCATCAGCACCTCGTCGGTTTTGTAATCCTGCACCACTACGGTCACATGGCCGTCTGAATTTAATTTAAATTCTTCCCATCTGATGGCAGGCTCAAAGGTATTGACCGGGATATTATTATTCTGGCACAGGGATTTGATGGCCAGAAGCTCCTTGGCATTCTCATTGATCGCGTATCCGGAGATTCCGCGGATATTGTCCAGGGAAAGCAATTCCAAAATCTTATCCAGCGAGATGTCCGGCAGGGACGCGATGAGGGGAAACTTCGAAACGGAAATCGCTTCCTTTAAACCGTTTTCCTTTACCAGAATAATTTCCTCCACATAGCGCTCAAGCAGCGCTTCGTTGCGGATAATGGTATCCGCCTCCGTCACGCAGACCACGATTTTTTCTTTTCCGAACTTCCTGGATACTTCCTCGGTCAGCTCCACATTGCCGGGCTTGGAATAATTTAAAGCCGCCTTTTTGCAGCCCGCGTACAGAAGCTTCTTGATATCCTCCATACGCTTTACATTGCCGGCGCCGATTACGGGAACCTCCGCTTCATTGCAGATGGCCTTGATAAGATCCAACGCCTCCTCATGCTCCCCATCGCCCTCCGACATATCGTAGACGATCAATTCATCGGCGTTATTATCGCTGTAAAACCTTGCGAGAGCCACCGGGTTCGTGTCGATGATGGTGCTGTCGGAAAAGCCCTTTACAGCGTTTCCTTTATATAAATAAATACATGGTATTAATTTTTTATAGGACATGGTTTTGTCAATTCCTTCCTGTTCTTATCCGGCTTGTTCTTATAAGCTTCCCTTGGTGCTCAAAACGCCTGTGATTCTTTCGTCAAAGGATACCGCCTCGTCCAACGCCTTGGCAAACGCCTTAAACATGGCTTCGATCATATGGTGCGCGTTTTCCCCGTGGAGCATTTTCAGGTGCAGATTCATGCCTGCGCTGTAGGAAACGGCATAGAAAAATTCTTTTACAAGCTCCGTGTCCAGTTCTCCTACGCGCTCTGTCGGGAACGCACATTCAAAATGAAAATAAGGCCTGCCGCACAAATCCACCGCGCATAAGCACAGGGCGTCGTCCATAGGCAGGATAAAAGAACCGTAGCGTTTGACGCCCGCTTTATCTCCCACAGCCTCCTTTAACGCCTGCCCCAGTACGATACCCGTATCCTCCACCGTATGATGGCCGTCCACGGCAAGGTCTCCGTTGACTGATAAAGTCAAATCAAAAAAACCGTGTTTGGAAAACCCTTCCAGCATATGGTTAAAAAAACCGATGCCGGTATTAATCTCGCTGCGGCCTGCGCCGTCCAGGTTCAGGCTCAGGGAAATCTCCGTTTCCCTGGTTTTCCGCCGGATTACTGCTTCTCGTTTCATAGCTCTCCTCATTTCTGCGCTGCTCTTTGCGCATAAAGCAATGTTTGTGCAAGCAACGCGCAGCCACAAACTTGCCGCCAGGTAAAAATAGTTTTCAGGTTCAATCTGTCTCCTCGAACCTTACATGAATAGAATTGGCGTGGGCGGTCAGCCCTTCCTTCCCAGCAAACAGCTCAATGTCGTGGTGCGCCCGCTCCAACGCTTCTCTGGAATAAGAAATAATACTGGTTTTTTTCATGAAATCGTCCACATTAAGGGGAGAGAAAAATTTCGCCGTCCCGTTGGTGGGCAGAATATGGTTAGGCCCCGCATAGTAATCCCCCAGAGGTTCGGAGGAATACTCGCCAAGGAAAATAGCGCCGGCGTTTTTGATCTTGGTCATCACCTCATAGGGATTCTGGGTCAGAATCTCCAAATGCTCCGAAGCGATGGCGTTGGCCGCCTCAACCGCCGCGTCCATAGATTCCGCTATCAGGATATAGCCGTAATGCTCCAGAGATTTGCGAATGATATCGGCTCTGGATAATTCCTGCAAAAAGCCTTCAATCTGCTGTTCTACTGCGGCGGCAAGCTCCCTGCTGGTGGTAATCAGGATCGCGCTTGCCAGCTCGTCGTGCTCCGCCTGGGAAAGCAGATCAGCAGCCACATACCGCGGATTCGCAGTTTCGTCCGCAAGCACTAATATCTCGCTGGGGCCGGCAATAGAATCAATGCTGACATAGCCGAAGCAGGCTTTCTTCGCCAGCGCCACAAAAATATTGCCAGGCCCTGTAATCTTATCGACCTTCGGTATGCTTTCCGTACCGTACGCCATCGCTGCAATCGCCTGGGCGCCGCCGACCTTATAGATCTCGTCCACACCGGCGATCTTAGCCGCCGCCAAAGTGCCCGGATTCACCTTTCCGTCCGCCCCCGCCGGAGTCGTCATAATAATTCTTCCAACTCCCGCCACCTTAGCGGGAATCACATTCATCAGCACGCTGCTCGGATAGGCGGCCTTTCCGCCGGGAACATAAACGCCGGAAACGGCGATGGGGAGAATCCGCTGTCCGAGAAGAGAGCCGTCCTCTCTGGTGTCAATCCAACTGCTGCGGAGCTGCTTCTGGTGAAAGGCGGTGATATTTGCCGCGGAACGCCGCATCACCTCTATAAATTCCGCATCTGCCGCGTCGAACGCTTCCTGTATTTCGGCCTGCGTCACGCGAATATTGTCCGCTGTAATCTCCCACCGATCAAACTGTTTCGTATAATCAAAGACCGCCTGGTCGCCCTCTTCCCTTACGCGGGCAATCATTTCGGACACAACCGATTCATATTGTCCGTAATGATTAGGGCTTCTCTTTAACAGGCTGTCCAATAAATCCTTCTGTGTCTTTGCCGTCAACTGAATTGTTTTCATCTTTTCCTCCATTTTGGATTATTTGCAAGCCGCCGTCTCCTGCACCGTTAACTGCTTCCGCAGATCGTGGATCAGCTTCTTAATCCGCTCCGGCTCCATCTGCATACTGACCTGATTTACAATCATTCTTGCGGAAAGGGGACAGATTTCTTCCAGCACGCCCAGACCGTTTTCCTTCAGCGTAGAGCCAGTTTCCACAATATCCACAATCACATCGGACAGCTTTACGATAGGGCCTAACTCCACGGAACCGTTTAATTTAATGATATCCACGGTCTGATGCTTTTTATTGTAGAAATAATCCTTGGCAATATTGGGATATTTACTGGCTACGCGGATCATCTCGTGGTGCTGCAGCAGCTCTCTGGCGCTTTCCGGGCCGCAGACGCACATACGGCATTTGCCGTAGCCCAAATCCAGCACCTCGTAGACCCGCCGGTTTTCCTCCATAATCGTATCCTTGCCCACCACGCCGATGTCGGCGGCTCCGTATTCTACATAGGTAGGCACGTCCGGGCCTTTGGCGAGGAAAAATTTAAATTTCAGTTCCTCATTCACAAAGATCAGCCTTCGGGAATCCTTATCCTTCATTTCTTCGCAGGTAATGCCGATTTTTTCCAATAATTCCATGGTCTTGCTGGCAAGACGCCCTTTCCCAAGGGCAAAGGTCAAATATCTATCGTCGCTCATCGATTTCACACTTTCTGTTTGATAACGTTTTCTTGTCCGGAAGCGTCAGCGTATCTGCGGCAGAAGCTCCACGTGCCTGCCCTCTCCGCGCATGATCTTAGCCTGTTTCAGTTGTTCCTTAAAATTACTTTCCGTATAATAGATTCTGACACACGGCTCCATGCTGGAAATGATGACGCCCTGACGGTTCATAGCGGCCAGCAGGTCATCTACCACGATCATAAATCCGATGGCCGGCGCGTCCTTGCCGAAACGGCTTAATAAATTGTCATAACGGCCGCCCTTCACGATGGCGTCTCCCACGCCGTAGGTATAGCCCTTGAAAATAATACCGGTATAATAATTATACTTACTGAGCATACCAAGGTCAAAGGAAATATATTTCTCTACGCCGTATTCGCACAGGACCTGATAAACCTTCTCAAGACGCTCCACCGCACCCTGAGAACGGCTGTTAGATACCGCGGCCTTCGCCGTCTGTAAAATATCCGCCGGGCCAAACAGCTCGCTTACCTTCAAAAGCGCCTCTCTGTCCTCAGGCGCAACCGAAATGCTTTCTAAAAGCTCTTCCGCCCCGAAGAAATTTTTGCCGGAGATATACTCCCGCAGCGAAAGCTCCGTCTCCTCATCCAGTCCTGCTTCCGCGCAAATCCCCTTGAAATATTCCAGATTGCCGATGCTGATCTGGAAATCGGATAAGCCCGCGTGATACAATGCCTCAATGGTCATGGCGATCATCTCTGCGTCCGCCTGTACGGAGCCGTCTCCGATCAGCTCCGCCCCCATCTGGGTCACTTCCTTTAATTTACCCTGCAGGCTGGAGAGATTGGTAAAGGTATTGCCCTGATAACAGAAGCGGATGGGAACGTTTTCATCGAGGAAATATTTCGCCGCGCATCTGGCAATCGAGGGGGTAAAATCAGGACGAAGCACCAGAGTATTCCCTTCCTTGTCAAAGAACTTATACAGCTCCTTTGAAGGCGTGGTTCCCACCTCCTTGGAAAACACGTCAAAATATTCAAAAGTGGGCGTCTGAATGTCGCGGTATCCGTAGCCCTTGATCTTCTCCCGCAGCAGCCGCTCTACAATGGTCTTTCTTTCCTTTTCATCGCCGTAAATGTCTCTTACGCCCTCCGGCGTATGTACCAATTTCTTATTCATGCCGATATCCATGCCTTTCCATAACCGGTTACTTTAATGCTTTAAAGTGCTAATACACTACTTTGCTATCATACTAAACTTGTTATAATATATCGAAGTTTCCCTGTTTTGTCAAGCCCGCTACCCCCTGTCCTCTAAATCCTTTTGCAGCATATCCAGATAAGGGACAAGGATACCGTGCTTTTTGGGCAGGACATATTCCGGGTTCAGCTCGTCATACCGGAAGCTTTTGCGCCCTCCTTCCTTCGCCCGATCCCAAAAGAAACGGAGCATTTCATAAGGCAGATAATACATCAGGTCCTTATGGGTGTAGTAGATCAGGAAAAAGGCGATTCCCTTCTGTTTTTCAAACTGCTCCATAAACTTTACCTGATGCTCGTGGATATTCTGTAGGGAAAAGGTATCCGTCGCACATTCCTTAGCGTCAAAGCAGACCGGGATTCCCTGCACCGCGCCGATATAATCCACCGTGCTTTTCTGGTCGAAGTACGCCAGGGTAATATGCCTGCTTTCTTTATCAATGGTAATAGGCGTAATGGGCGTAGGTACCTTCTGAATCAACGCAAGCCCGTTTTCCAAATATTTTTCATTTGTCCTGTTAATCAAATCCTCCAGCGTCGAACCGCGGAGCCCGCGGGAATTCCATGTCGCCATAAGCTTCCTTATTTCCTTCCTGAAGCAATCCGGTATGCTTCCTGATGCCGCGCTATCGTTTCAAATATTTCAGGCGGCTGCGCGTAAAAGGTTTGGCCGCTGATATCCTCAAAGGGAGCGCCCAGTGTGGGAAACGTTACCTTATAGGCGTGCAATAACTGGGATTTGATGTGATATTCCTTCTGATACCGGTCATTCCACGCCCGATTGCCATATTTATAGTCCCCCAGCAGCGGATGTCCAACGCCTGCCAGATGGGCTCTGATCTGATGGGGCTTTCCGGTCAGCAGCTCTGCCTCCAGCAGGGTCATGTCCGCATAAACCTTAAGAGGTTTATAACGGGTCTGAATATACGCTTCCTCAGGTTCCCCTGCGCTCTGCGCAAGGGGCGTTACGGACACCTTATTATGCTTCTCATCTTTGCGCAGATACCCTTCGATCAACTGCTCCCGGGTAACTCTCCCCTTCACGTAAAGCTGATAATACTTATGAAGGCTTCGATTCTGCAATAATGCGCCCAGCAGCCTGGCGCCCTTCAGCGATTTGGCGCAAAGTACGATCCCGCTGGTATTGCGGTCTAAGCGATTGCAGACAGAGGGCTTAAAAGCGGCGATATCCTCCTCCTTTATACAGTCCTTTCGCAGAAGATAACCGATCAGCCATTCATTTAAAGATAAATCCTCCGGTTTTGCTTTCTGGGATAAAAGCCCGGCCGGTTTATTTGCCAGAAGGATATGTTCATTTTCATAAATAACAGGAACGGAAGAATACTTCTGATAGGCCTGATAAAATTCCTCACAGCGATCTCCGCTTCCCCCGGAATCCCTTCCCATAAACTTGCGCAGAGTTTCCTCGGAGAAGAAAATCGCCACCTGGTCTCCCGCCGCAATCTTTTCGCTGCCGTCCGCTTTCCTGCCGTTTAAGATAATATTTTTCTTGCGCAGCATCTTATAGAGGAAGCTGGAGCCTGCTTCCGGAAGCAGCTTATGGAGATACTTGTCGAAGCGTTGTCCCGCTTCCCTGTCTGTAATTTGTTTTTGATACATAAGCGCCCTCATTCCGGAATGGATTCTTGTAAAGAAACAGGAAAAACCTTTTACAGGGAGATCGAATATAACAGCCTGGCCAGTTCTTCCTGTTTCTTATGCCCTTCCGTTTCCAGATTTTTAAGTTGACTTAATCGGTCAATATATTTTTCGGCATTGGTAAAGATTTTAACGGTAATATTCTTAATGCCCTCCTGCTGCAACATCTGTTCCAAATGCTTTTCCGCCTCACGGGGATCGCATTGGGACTCCTCCGTGACGCCGCACAGAATATTTCCCTTGAGCGCCATATGGCTGATGGGGAAGTTTTTCTGATAGGAGGTAAAATACATATCATAGAAGGTCGTAAAAGCCCCGTCATAACCGCAAACCTTTTCTCTCAGCTTTAGGCTGCAACCCCTGGCGCGGAGAAAAACAATCATATTGACGGCGCTCTTACAGGACGGAAGCGCTCCTAATACGGCTACCACGGTCAGAAGATTCTTATTGCTGCCGGTGGTTATATACCCCATGAGGTATAATCCGATACAAATCACGAAGTAAAACAAAGTTCTCAGGGCGGTAAATACCTTCCTGTTCTCAATGTAACCGTAGGAGCCTTTTGGCAAAATCCATTTTTTCATTCTTATCCTCATTTCTGCGCTGCTTTTTGCGCATAAAGCAATGTCCGTACAGGCAATGCGCAGCCACAAGCTTGCGCCTTCTGCATCATATTCTGGATTCCCTGGGTGGTCAGGTATAACGCTTTCATAGGCAGCCCGCAGACGGAAACGGTTTTGTTCTGTTTACAATCCGCAATGGCTTTGGCCACTACACATTCTGTTTTCGCCATGATGAGCTTCTTGCAGGGATTCAGCTTCTCCCCGTCACCGTAAGCGTGTTTCAGAAACGGCGTGTTGACAGGCCCCGGACAGACGGCGATCACACAGATGCCTGTTCCCTTTAATTCCTGGGAAAGCGCCCGGCTGAAGGAATATACATAGGATTTGGAGGCCGCATACACCGCGAAAGCCGCCTGGGGGACAAAGGCCGCCCCAGAGGCGAACTGAATCAGTTTACTGCCTTTGTGCATATAGGGCAGACAGAGCTTCGTCATTCGCGTCAGCGCCATAATATTCAAATCGATCATCTCCTCGATTTCCTGCAGGCTCTGCTTTTGAAATACGCCGTGGGTTCCAATCCCCGCGCAGTTTACCAATACGGTAATGTTCGGATTTTGGATAGCCAGCACCTCTGCAAACTGCCTGATTTCCTGTTCTCTGGTGAGATCAATGGCGATGGTTCTGGTTTTGCTGCGCATGGCCCGGGCAAGCTCTTCCATGGGTTCTTTCCTGCGGGCGAGCAGCCATATTTCGTCTGTTTTGCCAAGCCGGGCGTCTAACTGCCACGCAAATTCCCGCCCCATACCGGAAGACGCGCCTGTTATGATTGCAATATTCATGATCTGGTTCTCCTCTCTGTTGCCAGGGTTTCTCAGGCGATGGAATCCATACCGGTTAAGAAGCGGCGAAAATTCCGTTCTCCGCAATTAATTCCTTAAATTCATAGGTATAGTAATCCGCCAGCCGCCGTTTCTCCTCGTCCTGATCTTCAGAATGTTTATCATAGACCGCGCACACCTTCATACCAGCAGATTTTCCGGCGATAATACCGTCCACAATATCTTCGAACACCAGACATTCTTCCGGCAAAACGCCCAGCTTCTGAGCTACCGCAAGATACACATCAGGAGCCGGCTTGCCCTTTGGCACCTCACAGCCTGTAACAATACAACTGATATATTGCTCCAGCCGATGTACAGAGACAATATTATCGACCAATTCTCTGGAATTGCTGGTGGCGATTCCCATCAGGATATGGTGCGCATGACAATATTCGAGCACTTCCCGGACGCCGTTCTTGATGGGCGCCTGATGGGTGTATTTATCCCATGCCATACGATTCCAGTCGTCCTTAATCTGCTGCAGGGTATCCGGCAGTTGAAATCGTTCCTTAAAGTATACGGCGGTTTCACTGAAGCTTTTACCGCCGATTTCCTTTTGCAGCATTTTCGGCATGGCAATACCGAATTTCCCAAGATATTCGATATCTATGGCATGCCATATCCACATAGAGTCCACCAGAGAACCGTCCAAATCAAATATGACCGCTTTGACCACAGCCTGCCTCACCTCCCAATTTCTTAAGACTTTCCACTTCCCATGGCTCCAATCTGCGATAGCAGCCCCTCTCTAAGCTGCCGTCCAACACCAGATTCCCCATACGGATTCTTTTTAAAGAGAGCACCTCGTTATCTACCGCCTGCAACATTCTCTTGACCTGATGAAATTTCCCCTCCGTGATGGTCAGGCGAATGAGCGCCGCCTCTTTGCCGGGGACGATTTGAACCTTTGCGGGTTTGGTGCAGCGCTTCTCGCCGATATCGACGCCCTGCTCCAGCCGTTCGATCTGCTGCGCTGTCAACGCCCGTGCCAGACTGCACTCATATTCCTTCTCCACATGCTTTCTGGGCGACAGCAATTCATGCGCCAGCTGACCGTCGTTGGTGATCACAAGGAGCCCCTCCGTATCCTTGTCCAGCCGTCCCACCGGGAAAAGATCGTTTCTGCCTTCGCCGGAAAGCAGGTCGATAACCGTCCTTTCCCGCCCGTCCTCTCTGGCGGATACTACGCCGGAGGGCTTATGGAGCATATAATAAACATATTTCTCATATACACAGGGCTGACCCTGATAACAAATCTGATCCTCTTTCTCATCAACCTGATATTCCGGCCGGGTTATTTGCAGGCCGTTTACGGTGACCAGACCGGCTCTGACTGCCTTTTTCACCTGGCTTCTGGCGCCCTTATTCATCTCACATAATAATTTATCTAAACGCATCATGCTTTTCCTCATCTCCGCGCTGTTTTTTGCACATAAAGCAATGTTTGCCCTTCCATTCCTGATTCATTTCCCGGAAATTTCAACATATATATAATAAATCCCTTTTGGAGAATCCCATGAAAGTATTCTATCAATGGCTGGATATTCTTTATCAGTTTGTCTTTACCGCGCTGGCGCTTTATCTGATCTTCCTGCTGCTGCGTTACCCTGCGCTTTCCTTAGCGTATGCTTCCACCGGACTCATGCTGTGGTTCCAGAAAATGATTCCCACGCTGCTTCCCTTTATGATTCTCTCCGGCATTATGATCCGTATGAATCTGACGGAACGCTTTGTGGGCGTTTTTCACCCGTTCCTGCATCGTCTCTACAAAACGAGCCCCAACGGCTCCTACACCATACTGATGGGATTTCTCTGCGGCTTTCCCATGGGCGCGCGGATTATCGGCGAATTGTGTCAGGCGGGAAAGCTGAGCCGTAAGGAAGGCGGCCGTCTGCTGCTTTTCTGCAATAACATAGGCCCTGTTTATTTCCTGAGCTTTGTGGTTCCCACCCTGTCCATTGAGAAACCTTTGGTTCCCTTCTGCATGATGTATGGGATTCCACTGCTTTACGGCCTGTTCCTGATGCGGCTTCTTCCGTTCCTTAGAAAAAGAGGCCCAAAACCGCTCTCCCTGCCGGAAACCGCCCTGGAAAGCCGACAAAGCGCCGCGCCCATGGGCTTGCTGGAGGCCGTTGACCATTCCATTGCTTCAGGGCTGACAGGAATTGCCAGACTGGGTGGTTATATGGTCTTTTTTAACCTGTTAAACATTGCTTTTGTACCCTTCCGCCATGTGAGCCAGACCCTCTTAAGCCTTTATAACTGTCTGCTGGAAATCACCAGCGGGATTGACCGAGGCGGTCAGTCACTTTTTTATCCGATACTGGTGCTGCTTCCTTTCGGCGGTTTATCCTGTATTGCGCAGACCTACAGTATGATACAGCACACGGGGCTTTCTATGCGCTCCTATGTTTTTCACAAAATCATACAAACCCTGATCACCGCGCTGGGCTATCTGCTGTACAGCTATAGTCTCCGGTCGTAAGCGGAATACCGCTTCCTTCTCCTGCGTCTGGATTTCCGGCTGCGCAGCAGGAGAAGCAGGGAAAACACCAGCCCCAGAACCAGCAGCGCGCATACGGCGCATACCGTCAGGAAATAGCGCAGGGAAACGGGTTCGGCCTGCTCCGTCTCCTCCGAAACCGTATCGTAGGTGATTTCCGTATAGGCGTCAGGCATTTCTGTCATTGCGGCGCTCTCCAGCGCTTCCTGGGCGGCCAGTTCGGCGGCCTGCTCTTCCTCCGTCTGATAATCCATGGAGGGCAGGGAAATCATATTGCTGGTTTTATATAAATCATATCCGTTATAACCGTTTACTACAATTTGAGGAACGATATGGGGCGGGACCTGCATCGTGAAGGTAATCGTATCCTGTTTCCGATCCCCCCATTCCTGTAAGGGGGAAAAGGTCTCCCCATTATCATAGCTATAAGCATAATACAACATTCCGCTGTCATAATCCATAGCGGTGACCTGTACCGTCACTTTTCCGGTCTCCATGTCCTGCCCCAATACCTCAATCACACACACGTCTGTTTCCGTACTGTCGGGCTTAACGGCGCTTGCAGGCGCCGCCACTTCCAGATTCTGGTAGTCGCTGTAATCTACGCCCAGTTCCTCGGAACGCAGTTGAAAATACTTGGCTGCCGCGGTGGCGTCCAGCCTGCCAAAGGCTTTTAATTTTTCGTCCTCATCATAAAAGGGCTGGTCATTTTCCTGATCCAGATGGCAGTGTTCGATCAGGACGCAGGGAATGTCCCGTTCTGTGGCGGTTCTGATAATCCCATAATAGTCGGTTCCTTTTTGGTTCAGCCTGGTTTTGATCCCGCGGGAATACAAGCCCAGTTCCTGCAGCAGCTCCATTTCCACACTGGCAAAGCTATAGCCCCTGCTATAGGCTTCGCCAAAGGCGGATACCCAGCACTCCGCTCCGAACAGGGTATGGTTCTCGGACATATTAAAATGCAGGCAGAACATAAAGTCCGCATCCACGCTTTTGGCGAACTCGCTGCGCTCTTCCAGCGTCATATCGGTTTCAAGATCGCCGTATCTGGTCAGATAGACCTGAATATCGTCATATTTTTCCAGTTCCTCCTTCATGGCCTCAGCGACGGCCATGGTCATTTCCTTTTCTACATACTGCCCATATTCCGCGCCCAGATTCTCTCCGCCATGTCCGGGGTCGATTACCACAGTCACAGGCTCCCCGGCCTGAACCGTGCTCCCGTTTTCACACCACACAAGGACGAAAAGCAGAACCGTTATTCCCCATGCCATGGGAGAGATTCGCTTCGAACCGATTTTATTCAGTTTTGACGTTCCTTGTTTCAAACGAATCATCCATTCTGCAATAGTTAAGCCGGCTTCTTGAGGAAACCGGCTCCCAATATTTACTATTTGATTTCAGCCATCGCTCTGCTATGGGAAAAGCGGCCAGCCGCCCTCTACATCAGATCCAGTTCTGCCGGTTCCCCGTCGCCTTCCGCTTCCTTTAACATCTGTTCGACTTCCACGGGGCGCAGCTCCGCGCGATTGGCTTTGACGGTCTCGTTATAGCTGCTGATGGTATTATAAAAGCTCTCATAATGCTCGGTAGTGGTGGCCAGCGTAGCCGTCATGGCATTCTCTAAATTAGCGAGCATATCGTCCAAATACTGCATGGCGGAGGTCTTGACTCCATTGGCCTCTATCGTGGCGTTATTCAAAATTTCCTGCGCCTGCATGGTAGCCATTCTCACGACTTCATTCGCCTGCGCGTAAGCCTGCTGCATAATCTCATGCTCGTTAATCAGTTCGGTGGTCTGTACCGTAGCGTCCTTGATCAATGCCTCCGCCTTGGCTCTGGCGTCGTTTAAAATGGCTTCCTTATTGGTGATAATCTTCTGATAGCGCTTGATTTCATCCGGCGTCTTCATGCGAAGCTCTCTGAGAAGCTCGTCTATTTCTTCTTTATTGACGACAATATTCGTCTTGGACAGAGGCTGGTACTTGCAGCCGTCAATGTAATCCTCGATTTCATCGATCAGTTGTTCAATTCTACTGCTCATGATAACTCCTATCTGTTAAATCCATATTTTTGATAGATTAATTTACTGACAAACTCCGGCACGCACTCCGAAATATCTCCGTTAAAGCTGGCGATTTCTTTCACTGTGGAGGAACTTAAATACGCATATTCCAGACTGGTTGTAAGAAACATGGTATCCAGCGCCTCGCCGGAAAACTTTCTGTTCGTCTGCGCTATCTGTAGTTCATACTCGAAATCCGTAATGGCGCGAAGTCCTCTGATCGCCACATGGATATCCTTTTCTCTGGCATAATCGATTAACAGGCCGCTGAAAGAGTCTATCGTTACATTGGGAATATCCTTCGTCGCCTCTTTTAACATCTTAACACGTTCTTCCACAGAAAACAATGGAGTCTTTGTCTGATTATTCAATACGCTGACGGTTAATTCATCAAAAATTTCAGCGGCACGCCTGATAATATCAAGATGCCCATAGGTCACGGGGTCAAAACTGCCCGGATAAATCGCTGCTTTCATAAGACTCCCTCTCGGTTCGTTTTTATAACCATTTCTACCATAATAAATCACTTTTGGCAAAATGTCTTTAGTTATTTTTCATTTTTTATAAAATATTTCTATTCTGCGGCAGGCATGATACGGCAGAATACATGCTTGTTGGTCTTATAGCATTTCTCCTTGTTTAGCTCATAGCCTATGGACGGCAGGTAAGAAAAATCCGTATCCCGCGAGGCCTCTATCACGATCAGCGTATTTTCCGTCACATAGGGCATTGTTTTCAGCATAAGCAGCGCCTGTTTCTCATATTCATGGCCGTAAGGCGGATCCATGAATATGACGTCCGCTTCCTTTTCGTGAATACTGCCAAGCGCGCTGAACACGTCCTGTTTCAGAATCGTAGCCTGCTCCATAAAATGCGTAAAATTCAAATTATCCGTAATACAGGCAAGGGCGGACTTCTGGTTCTCCACAAAGTAAGCATGTCTGGCGCCGCGGCTGAGCGCCTCAATACCGATACCGCCGCTTCCGCTGAACAGATCTACGAACACGCCGTCGGGCAGATAAGGCATCAGCATATTAAACAGCGTTTCCTTGATTCTGTCCGTGGTAGGTCTTGTATCCGTTCCTTCTGGTGTTTTCAGCTGCAAACTTCTGGCCTTTCCGGCGATTACTCTCATACTCTGATTTTGACTCCTTTACCGTCGCGTTTACCCGCTTTAATTTTATTTAACTCCAAGGGCTTTTTCCCGTATTCAATAGACTGCTCCACCGCGTTTCTGGTGTAATACACAGCCTCCAGCTCGTCCTTAGCGCCTAATTTCATGCCCCTGACGCCGATAGCGCCCTTTTTCTTTTCGGGGATTTCCTCTATGGCAAACCGCAGGAAATAGCCTTCTCTGGACTGTAATACGATATTCCGCTGCTCTTTATAGGCTGCGACGCTTAATACCTCGTCATTTTCCTGTAATTTTGTGGCGGCCACGGTGCGCTTGGCCACGTCAAACTCCCCGCCGTCTACCATCTTGAGCATCGCCTGCTTCGTGACGAAAATCATGCGATAGAGGTTCAGGTCGCTCTGGCTGGCCGCGTAAACAATAGATTCTTTTGCGGAATCATAGTTGCTGACATTATCCACGGGCACGCCCTTATCCCGGAATTTGCCGAAGGGCAGATCCGTCACCTTGAAGGTATGCAGCTGCCCGGTATTGGTAAAGAGACACACCTTACCTGTATTTTTACACACAAATAAATATTTGCTTTCCATCTCCGCCGCTTCCCGGTTCCGTTCATAGGCGGCCATGTCAATGGTTCTGGCGTAGCCGAAGCGGTCCATCAGGAACACGACGTCCATCTCTTCCGCTTTCTTTTCCACATAGACAGCTTCTCCCGCCGTGGTAATCCGGGTTCTTCTGGCGCGCTGATACTCTTCCTTGATCTCGTCCAGCTCATTCATAATAACCTGCGCCATAGAGTCCCGCCTGTCCAAAATATCCTCATAGCGGTAAATATTGGCCATGGTCTCCTCATGCTCATTGATCAGCGCTTCGATTTCCAGCCCGATCAGCTTATAGAGACGCATATCCAAAATAGCGTTTGCCTGCTTCTCAGTAAACATTAACTGCGCCGCCATGATTTTGGATTCCCTGGATTTAAACCGGATACCCTCTACCTTGCCTTCCACAAGGCAGCTTTTGGCCATGGCTCGATCCTTGGAGCCGCGCAGGATTTCGATAATCAGGTCGATAACGTTGCAGGCCTTGATCAACCCCTCCTGAATTTCCCGGCGCTCCAATTCCCTGGCCAGCAGATTCTTATATTTTCTGGTGGCCACCTCAAACTGGAAGTCCACGTTTGCTTTGAGAATCTGCTTGAGCCCCATTGTCTCCGGCCTGCCCTCGGAAATGGCCAGCATATTGACGCCGAAGGTATCCTCCAGCCGGGTCTTTTTATATAGTAGATTTTTAAAGTTCTCGACATCCGCGTCCCTGCGCAGTTCGATTACGATCCGAATCCCTTCTTTGGAGGACTGGTTGGTAATATCCACGATATCCTGAGTTTTTCTGGTTTCCGCAAGGGAAGCCACATCCATCAGGAATTTGCCGATATTGGCGCCAATCATCGTATAAGGAATCTCCGTAATGACCAGATTGGTTCTGCCGCCCTTGGCCTTTTCCACTTCCACCTTGCCCCGGAGCTTAATCTTCCCGACTCCGGTTTCATAGATTTCCAATAAGTCGTCCTCATTGATTACAATGCCGCCGGTTGGGAAATCCGGCCCCTTGACATAACGCATCAGCTCTCTTGTGGTGATATTGCTATCCAGCATATAGGCCTTCATGGCGTCGATTACTTCCGCCAGATTGTGGGGCGGAATATTGGTCGCCATTCCCACCGCAATTCCTTCCGAGCCGTTGACCAGCAGATTGGGAATCTTAACGGGAAGCACCGAAGGCTCCTTCTCCGTCTCGTCAAAATTCGGGATAAAATCCACCACATCTTTATCTAAATCGGCTAAAAATGCCTCCTGGGTGATCTTTTGCAGCCTTGCCTCCGTATAACGCATGGCCGCCGCGCCGTCTCCCTCGATGTTGCCGAAATTGCCGTGCCCGTCCACTAAAGGCAGCCCCTTCTTAAAATCCTGAGACATCACCACCAGCGCCTCATAGATAGAACTGTCTCCATGGGGGTGATATTTACCCATGGTATCGCCCACGATACGGGCGGATTTACGATAGGGCCTGTCATAGCGTATTCCCAGCTCATACATATCGTATAGGGTTCTCCGCTGTACCGGCTTGAGTCCGTCTCTGGCGTCCGGCAGGGCTCTGGCGATAATAACGCTCATGGCATAATCGATATAGGACTTCTGCATAACCTCAGAATATTCCGTTTTAATAATTCTGTCGTTTATTCTTGACATAATATTCTCTCTATCCTTTTCCCAGGACTAACCTGTTTCGGTTCAATCCACAACAGGCCGGGTCTGTAAATCACCGTGAATCAATTTCTTAAATATCAAGCTCCGCGTCCCTGGCATGATGATAAATAAATTCCTTTCTCGGAGGAACCTCGGTTCCCATCAGCATTTCCGTCACCTCGGAAGCCATACGCGCATCCTCGATTTCCACCTGCTTCATCATCCTTGTCTCAGGGTCCAGCGTGGTTTCCCAGAGCTGCTGGGCGTCCATTTCGCCCAGACCCTTATACCGTTGCAGCGTAAAGGGGCCTTTGTGCCTCTTGCGGTACTGCTCCAGCGCTTTGTCGTCATAAAGATATTCTTCCTCCCCCTTAGAGGGCATGGCTTTATAAAGAGGCGGCATGGCGATATAAACATGTCCCTCATAGATCAGCTCCGGCATAAAACGGTAGAACAGCGTAAGCAGCAATGTGGAAATATGCGCTCCGTCCACATCGGCATCCGCCATGATAATGATTTTGTCATAGCGGAGCCTGCTGATGTCAAAATCGTTGCCATATCCTTCCGAGAAGCCGCAGCCAAAAGCGTTGATCATGGTCTTGATCTCCGCATTGGCCAGAATCTTGTCGATACTTGCTTTCTCTACGTTGAGAATCTTGCCGCGGATAGGAAGAATCGCCTGATACATACGGTTCCGCGCAGTCTTGGCGCTGCCGCCCGCAGAATCTCCCTCCACAATAAAGATTTCACACAGGGAGGCGTCCTTGGATTCACAGTTGGCCAGCTTACCGTTGGAATCAAAGGAAAATTTCTGTTTGGTCAGCAGATTGGTCTTTGCCTTTTCCTCTGTTTTGCGGATTTTGGCGGCTTTTTCCGCGCAGCCGATGATGCTCTTTAGGGTTTCCAGATTTCGGTCAAAGTACCGGACGATTTCATCGCCGGTTACCTTGCTGACCGCCTTCGCCGCGTCCTGATTATCCAGCTTCGTCTTAGTCTGCCCTTCGAACCTGGGGTCGGGGTGCTTGATGGATACCACGGCGGTCATACCGTTGCGCACATCTGCGCCGGTAAAATTCACATCCTTCTCCTTAAGGATGTTCAATTCCCTGGCATAAGTATTGATCACATTGGTAAACATGGTCTTAAAGCCCGTTAAATGCATACCGCCCTCGGCGTTATAGATATTATTGCAAAAGCCTAAGACATTCTCATGAAATTCGTTCACATACTGGAACGCCACTTCGACGGTGATTCCCTCCTGTTCCCCCTGGAAATAGATCACGTCGTGAATGGTTTCCCTGGATTTATTCATATCCTTAATAAAGCCTACGATTCCCTCCGGCTCGTGATATTCGATATGCTCTAAGGCTTCTTTTCTTTTGTCTTCATAGATAATCGTCAGCTGGGGATTTAAGTATGCCGTTTCATGCAGGCGGCTCTTCACCTCATCTTCTTTAAACCGGGTCTTATCAAAAATCGTGTCGTCCGGCATAAAGGAGACGGTAGTCCCGGTCTCTTTGGTTTTGCCGATTACGGGGAGCAGCCCGTCCTTTAATTCCAGCACGGGGATTCCGCGCTCATACTGATCCTCATAGATCAAGCCGCCGTTTTTGACTTGTACGCGCAGCCAGGCGGACAGGGCGTTGACAACCGACGAGCCTACCCCGTGCAGGCCGCCGCTTGTTTTATATGCCTCCTGGTCAAATTTACCGCCTGCATGAAGAGTCGTAAATACCAGCCTCTCCGCGCTGACGCCTTTCTCATGCAGCCCTACCGGGATTCCCCGTCCGTCGTCCGCTATAGTGGCGGAGCCGTCCGCCTCCAGGGTGACCCGTATGGTATTGCAGTAGCCGGCCAGATGTTCGTCCACGGCATTGTCCACAATCTCATAGATCAGATGATTCAGACCCTTGGTGGAAACGCTGCCAATATACATACCCGGTCTGACCCTGACTGCTTCCAGTCCCTCCAGCACTTTAATACTGGAAGCGTCATATTGATTACTTTTCGCCATAAATCAGTTACCTCCGCCGTTCGCCTTTGCTCGCTTGCGTCCCTTATTCTATCACAAATCCGCTCATTTGGAAAGCGCTGTCTCCTCTTCTATCAGCTTTTCCGGCGGCAGATATTTGGCTAATAAATCTTCCAGCTTAAGGGGGTCGATGGGCTTGGAGAGATAATCCGTAAAGCCCGCGCGCAGATACTCCTCCCTGGCGCCCGCAACGGCATTGGCCGTCAGCGCGATGACCGTAGGCTGATGACGCTGCCACTGCCCGGTCTGCTGCAGCCTGCGCAGGGTCTCGATTCCGTCCATTTCCGGCATCATATGATCCAACAGAATCATATCATATTCTGTTTCTTCCGCCTTTTGCAGGCACTCCGCCCCGCTCAGGGCGGAATCACACTGAATCTTCAGCTTCTTGAGCAGCCCCCTGACAACAGCCAGATTAACCTTGTTATCATCCACCGAAAGAATCCTTGCTTCAGGCGCCGTAAAGCTTTTGGCCGGTTTCGCTTCTTCTTCCAGAAGCTTCTTAAATTCGCCCGGATCGTTGCCGATTTCCTGCGGATTTACCACCTGCTGGGGAATGACGAAAGAGAAGGTGCTGCCTTTGCCATAAATACTGTCTACCGTCAGATTGCCGCCCATCATATCCACCAGCTTTTTCGTGATATTCAGCCCAAGCCCTGTTCCCTCCACGTTTCGGTTCTTAATCAGATCCAGCCGGGTGAAGGACTCAAACAGCTTATTCAATCCTTCCTCCCGAATCCCCGCGCCGGTATCCGTCACGCTGATCCAGAGGTTGATGCTGCCATCCTGATTGTCTGTTTTATCAAGCTTTAATAATACGCTGCCCTGATCCGTGTATTTGACCGCATTAGTCAATAAATTGATCATGCACTGCTTAATCCGCATCTCGTCTCCATGCAGTACCGTCGGAATATGTTGGTCAGCCTCCACGGTGAAAATAAGATTCTTGGCCTCCGCCCGCATGGATATCATATTTTCGACGTCCTTCAGCAGCCATCTGACGTCATAATCCGCCTCCACGATTTCCATCTTACCGGATTCGATTTTGGATAAGTCCAGAATATCATTGATAATGGAAAGCAGGGTTTTGCCCGCGTTATTGATATTAAGCGCGTATTCCCGAATGGCTTCGGAATCGCTTTCCCGCAGAATCATTTCATTCATGCCAAGCACCGCGTTAATCGGCGTTCTGATTTCATGGGACATATTGGCAAGAAAGGAGCTTTTCGCCTCGTTGGCATGCTCCGCTTCCTCTTTCAGCTCGATTAATTTCTGAGTATAGCGATAATTGTCCGTCATATCAAAAATACGATAGAGCGTGCCCGCGGCGCTGCCGTTATTATCCCGGATATCCGTGCGCTGCCACTTATAGTAATGCTCCTGCAGCAGGAAACCGTCGGGATGGCTTTCCATAAACTGCACCACCTGCCGCGGCTTCTCCTCATTTGCCCGGTCAATTTCAGGAAACACCAGATGGGATTCCCGGTTGGAATATACCAGCTTCCCCAGATGATTCAGGACAAAAATGCCCTCCTGAATTTCTTCCAGCACCAGATCCTTGGCCGTGGTGACTGTATCAAAGAGACGGTACCGGAAAATAATAATGATCAGAAAGGTTTCCGTGATCGTTATGGACAGGGGAAATCCGTCATAATATCCCGTAATACCGGAGGCTTTCAGAATCAGGAAGCAAATCGGAAGCAGCGCGGCGCATAGGATCAGCGTGTATTCATGCCGCTTTTCTCCCCGGTGCTCCATGGCGGAGGACACGGCGATCAGCGCGATCAGTACGCCCATCAGATTGGTAGTGGCAGTCCACCAGTAATGGAAAAAGCCGGGCGTATAAATCCACAGATAATGTCCGTTCTCCACAATATAATCGACCTCTTTGTAGTAAAGGGTATGATACTCAAAGGTAAAGACCAGCAGCAGGATCACAGAATTATTTACGGCGTAAAATCTCTGGATCATATGAATCAATCCGGCCTTTAAATGATTGTTGTACTGGCATACAAACTGCAAAAAGCAAAGCAGGCAGAAGCAGGAACCGACGTATTGCAGCTTTACCGCCATCCGCATACTTTCCACATTGGTGCTGCACAGTTCAAAGAAATAGCCCAGCACGTCGATTAAGACAAAGATCGTCCCCGCCAGAAGCCACTTCTGGGCAATGGAAGGCTTCGCCCCCAAGACCAGAACCATTAATATAAAACACAGAAAAATACAGAACGCATGTACCCCAATCATGATACTCATAATAATCCCCATTCATCAATTGATCTCATCAGGCAATTTGGAGCTTCCTTCCGCCACTCCATACAGATACTCCCTTCCCCGCTTGCCATTTCTTTCCACCAACTGCATATGGTGTAAAATATGTAGGGTAACCTGCGCCAGATCCCGGCTTATTCCGGCAGCCCTGGCAAATTCCTTCACGGTAAAGGCCTCCTCCAGCTCATAAGGAATCACCTGGATAAAATCCTCTTTCCGTTCAAAGCACACCTCGTCATACAGGGCAAGGGGAAGCCTGTCATAACGCTGAGAGCCCTTCTTTCTGTCCCTGCTCCAACCGTTTAGCAGTCGGTACTCATCGATATCAATCAGCGGAAAGGCAAAGGAAAGATTAGGGTGGGCCAGAAACGCTTTGATCTTGTATAACTCCGGGAAAGCGTGATAAACCGTCCCTGTCACCGGGGATTTCCGCCTGCCGGAAAGGGCGCCGCTCTCTTCGTCTATCCAGACGAGCCATTTGTAATGGGGAATGGGCAGCACCACCGTAACCGGATAGAGCGGCAGAAACGCCTGCAGCTTGTCCCTCAGCCTGTTAAAATTGCCGTTTTGTATTTCGATAATCCGTTCCCCGGTATAGATATCCGCAATATATCCCTCTATCGGCACCTCATGATAATCCATATTTGGTTCATAGTACAATTTCATTACCGCATGAACCGACTTCTCCTGCAAAGTCCCGAAGCCGTGCGGATCATGCTGCTTTAACAGCACCTTCAGCTTTGCCTGTTCAAATCTGTCCGTATTCACAATCCAATCCCCAGGAACGTCCTGTTTATCCAATCCTCAAATATCTGTTTTATTATACCAAACATCTATGGGACGAACAATTGTTTTCTCTGAAAATGATTTACATCATTCCATTTTTATACTACAATATTATTAATAAAATATCACTAATAAAATCGGATTTCCGAGAAGCCTTGTCTTTCGGAAAACAGGGGAACGATCCGCTATCAAACAGGAAAGGCAGCCGCCATGATTCATGTAACCGCATCAACCAGAAAAATATTAAACGGTATTACCGACCGACAGAAATACAGCCTGATGATCTATTCTGTGGCGCTGGTGCATTTCTTCCTGGTCTGCCAGTTTGGTTACCTTCATGTACGCCCTCTTTTTATTTTCAATATTTTCAGCGTATTGATTTACCTGGCTTCCACCATACTGATCCGCAGGGAAAAGTTCCTCCAGGTCTATTATATTACCTATTCGGAAATCGTGATTCATTCCTTTGTGGCTACGATCTGCGTGGGCTGGCAGTACGGCTTTGCCCAGTATCTGATCGCCATGATCCCCATAGGCTTTTATATGTGCTATACCATGAATACGCAGCGCCGGAAAATGATGATCGCGATCGGCTCGGCGCTTTTCGCCGTGCTTGCCTTTTTGTCCTGTAAGCTTTTATCCTTTTATCTGGAACCGGTTTATGATTTGCAGCGGGATACTCTGGAGCTTGCCATGTATATCTTTAATTCTGTCTGTACCTTTTTGTTCCTGATTTTATTTTCCCTGATTTTCGTCTTTGAGATCAGGCAGTCCAACATCAAGCTGCGCCATCAAAACGCCATTTTGGACAAGCTGGCGAGCACGGATCCGCTGACGGGCTTATATAACCGCAGAAGCATGAACGTCTTTCTTACGCAGGCATTGGAATCCCAGTCCGATTTTTCCATTATCATGTGCGATATCGATGATTTTAAGAAAATCAACGACAGCTATGGACATGACTTCGGCGATATCGTCTTAAAAGAAATCGCGCAGATTATCCTCAATCAGGTGAAGGACAGCGGCTATGTGTGCCGCTGGGGCGGCGAGGAGATTCTAATCCTGGTCGCCAGCCCAACCATGGAAAAGGTATCCCGTATTGCGGAGGATATCCGCCGCAACGTGGCCAACCACGTCTTTCCCTTCGAGTCCAAATGGATACGCTGCACGCTGACTCTCGGCGTAGCCTCCCACGCTTCCCATGAGACGGTGGAGGAAACGATTACCAAAGCCGATTATAATCTCTATGTCGGCAAACGCAACGGCAAAAACGTAGTCGTTCATTAAATAAGCAGGAAAGCCCGGCACTCTGACCGGGCTTAACGTTTGCCTTGCTATAATTTCCTTGTATTTCTGTCTCCGTGCAGGATACGCTCCCTGTCGGAAGGATTGATCTGAGTCAGCTTTCCGCTACGGTCATAGTAAGTCAGTAAAGTAGAGTTTTTCGCGATGGTCTTACGTCCGTTGTCCGTCAGGAGGGTGATGACCTGCTCCAGATTCCCGTTGTGCAGATACTTCTGTATTCTGGCGTCCTTATCCGCATCGGTCAGTTCCTCGGCCTCCTGGGTCTTTTCCTGTTCGGCTAAAGCTTTCGCGTCCCCATACTCCTGCGCGGCGTTTCTGTCCGACGTTTCATAAGACAGGGCTTCTTCGTTTCCTTCCGGCTGCGGATCGTTCCAGATTCGGTTCAAAACCGTTTTGACCGTCTCTATCAGGCCGGTGAAAAGCTTCTGTATCCTGTCCGTAAAAGAACGCCCGTCCGCTAAGGATGGTTCTTCTTCCGGCGGCTGTCCGTCCAGCTTTCGCGCCGCGCCGGTCTGTAGGGCGTCCCGGGAAAGCTCCAGGCGGACGCCGCTGCGCTCTGTGGAGGAGGCGGCGCCGTTTTTTTCCTTTTCCTTTTCCGCTTCCGGCTGCAGCTGTTCCCGATGATAATTTAAACTGAACTTCTCGCCGTTGTCCTGTATATTGTTAACCGTTTTGGGGGAGCCGTACTCCTGATAATGATTGCCATCGATTTTGTTGACCATTCGGTTTGACTTATCCTCTTCTACTTCTGATTGATATAGTTCACAAGACCCTCCGCCGCGATGATTTTCTGCATAAACTCAGGAAACGCCTGACCCTGATAGGAGGTTTGCTTCGTCACATCCGTAATGACGCCTGTGTCAAAATTGACTTCCACCTCATCTCCCGCGTCAATCCCCGCGGCGGCTTCCGGACATTCAATAATCGGCAGGCCGATATTAATCGCGTTGCGGTAAAAGATTCTGGCAAAGGTCTGTGCAATCACGCAGCTTACCCCCGCCGCCTTGATCGCGAGCGGCGCGTGCTCCCTGGAGGAACCGCAGCCAAAATTTTTCGTGGCTACGATGATATCCCCCTTCTTTACTTTATGCACAAACTCCCGGTCAATATCCTCCATGCAGTGGGTCGCTAATTCCGCTGGATCAGAGGAATTCAAATAACGCGCCGGAATAATCACGTCAGTATCCACGTTATCGCCATATTTAAAAACAAGTCCTTTTGCTGCTTTCATTTCTCCATTCCTTTCTTTCCTGATAATCGCTTACAACTGGCAGGGACAGGCGATCTTGCCGGCTACCGCGCTGGCCGCGGCAACGGCGGGGCTGGCCAGATAAACTTCCGAATTTACATGTCCCATACGTCCCACAAAATTACGGTTGGTGGTAGATACGCAGCGTTCTCCCTCGGCCAGAATCCCCATATAACCGCCCAGACACGGGCCGCAGGTGGGCGTGCTGACAACTGCGCCTGCCTCGATAAAGGTTTTCAGAAGCCCTTCTTCCATGGCCTGTAAATAAACAGCCTGGGTAGCGGGAATCACAATGCAGCGTATTCCTTCCGCAACATGCCTGCCGTCTAATACCCTGGCGGCGATTCTCAAATCCTCCAGTCTGCCGTTGGTACAGGAGCCGATCACAACCTGGTCAATCTGAATGTCTTCCGTAATCTCATCGATGGTTCTGGTATTCTCCGGAAGGTGGGGAAACGCCACCGTAGGGCGCAGGGCGCTTAAATCAATGGTATATTCCTCATCATAGACCGCGTCCTCGTCCGCCTCATAGATACGGAACTCTCTGACGGAGTGTTCTTTCATATAAGAAATCGCCAGATCGTCTACCGGGAAGATTCCATTCTTACCGCCCGCCTCAATCGCCATGTTGGCAATCGTGAACCGATCGTCCATGGTCAGGTTCTGAATCCCCTCGCCTACAAATTCCATAGACTTGTATAGAGCGCCGTCCACACCGATCATGCCGATGATATGTAAGATCACGTCCTTACCGCTGACCCATTGGGAAGGCTTGCCGATCAGGTTAAACCGAATTGCGGAGGGCACCTTAAACCATGCTTTGCCCGTGGCCATACCGGCGGCCATATCCGTGCTTCCCACGCCGGTTGAAAAAGCGCCGAGAGCGCCGTAGGTGCAGGTATGGGAATCCGCGCCGATAATCACATCTCCCGCCACAGTCAGTCCTTTTTCCGGCAGCAGCGCGTGCTCAATTCCCATCTGCCCCACTTCAAAATAGTTTGTAATCTCATTGCGGCGGGCAAATTCCCTTACGCATTTACAGTGCTCCGCCGACTTAATATCCTTATTGGGGACGAAATGATCCGGCACCAACGCGATTTTATCCTTATGGAACACGCCGTCCACATTCATTTTTTCCATTTCCTTAATCGCCACCGGGCTTGTAATATCATTTCCCAATACTAAATCCAAATCCGCTTCGATTAACTGCCCCGCCTCTACCTGATCCAGCCCGGCATGAGCCGCCAATATCTTCTGGGTCATTGTCATTCCCATCATTATTTCCTCCTGTTATTTCATCTTACTTAGGCCTTTGCGAAACTCACTCATAATGCTATATTCATTGTACAAATTGCATAACCATAAACAGGCCCTTTGAAGACGTCGGCACTTGGCGAGGTATTTTCGAGCCTAGTACCGTTACGTCGGAAACGGAGCGCAAGCGTGACTGTGTTGGTGATACAATTTGTGCAATTTCACAGCCCATCATGAGTTTCGCAATTACCTATTTCATCTTACTTAGGCCTTTTCTTTGACTGGCCGCCCGCTCAGTTCATTTTCGCAATCACGTCCTCTATGGAATGGCTGGTGATAAACTGGAAAATATCCGCCATCTGCTCCGGCGACAGGCTCATATTTAACTTAATCCACTGGATAATAACAAACGCCATGGACTGGGCGTAATATTCCGTAACCAGGTCGGAGGTCAGTCCCTTTGCCGCCGCTTTCTGATCTCCCACCTGCTCGTTGATAAAGATCAGGAGCACTTCCTTTACAAATTTCCGGATAATAGTCTCACAGGAATTCTGTCCCTCCAGCCGTCCTACCTTCAGATAGAAGTCCTTGTCATTCATCAGGTTGGTAAAGATCTGTATCAGGCTTTCCTGTAGATTTCCCTGCTTCATCAACGGGATAACCGGAGCCAGGATTTCCGTTCTGATCAGCCATTCCAGCAATTCATATTTATCCTGGAAATGATTATAGAAGGTAGGTCTGATTACGCCCGCTCCATCTGTGATTTCCTTAATCGTAATCTTCTCAATCGATGTTTTTGCCGCCAGCTTCTTAAAGCTTTCCGCCAATCTCTGCTCTACGTTGGTTTTTGGCTCCATTCTTGCCTCCCATCTGTAATTCCGGTTTTCTATTATGATGAAAATCAGCATCACCCGAAAGGTACGAGTGATGCTGTTATCGTTACAGACATAGACACCGAAATATCATTAGTTATTGATCAGCTTATCCTCGCCATTCCAACTGTAAAGCTTTCTGATTTCCTCGCCAACCACCTCAGAGGGATGCTCGGAAGCCAGCTTTCTCATAGCCTTAAAGTGTACCTGTCCGCCTGCGGAGGACATATCCAATAAGAAATCCTTTGCGAAGGTGCCGTCCTGAATATCAGACAGAATCTTCTTCATCGTTTTCTTCGTCTCTTCCGTAATAATCTTAGGCCCGGTAATATAATCGCCGTACTCCGCCGTATTGGAGATGGAATATCTCATGCCGGCGAAGCCAGACTGATAAATCAGATCTACGATCAGCTTCATCTCATGGATACACTCGAAGTAAGCGTTTCTGGGGTCGTATCCCGCCTCAACCAGCGTCTCAAAACCGGCCTGCATCAGAGCGCATACGCCGCCGCAAAGAACAGCCTGCTCGCCGAAGAGGTCTGTCTCTGTTTCCGTCCGGAAGGTCGTCTCCAGCACGCCCGCTCTTGCGCCGCCGATGGCTAAGGCATATGCAAGCGCCATATCCTGCGCTTTACCGGTAGCGTCCTGATGTACGGCTACCAGACAGGGAACGCCCTTACCAGCCTGATATTCGCTTCTGACAGTATGCCCGGGTCCCTTGGGGGCGATCATGGTTACGTCCACATCCTTGGGAGGTACGATACAGCCGAAATGGATATTGAAGCCATGGGCAAACATTAACATATTGCCGGCCTCTAAGTTAGGCTCAATGTCCTTTTTGTACATTGCCGCCTGCAGCTCATCATTGATAAGAATCATGATAATATCAGCCTTTTTCGCAGCTTCCGCCGCTGTGTATACTTCGAATCCCTGGGCTTCCGCCTTCGCCCAGGATTTAGAGCCTTCATACAGACCAATAATAACGTGGCAACCCGACTCTTTCGCATTTAAGGCATGCGCGTGTCCCTGGCTGCCGTAACCGATTACTGCGATTGTCTTACCATCCAATAAGGATAAGTTGCAATCTTCCTGGTAAAAAATTTTTGCCATTTTACTTTTCCTCCATATTCATAGTTTGTAATATAACTGAAAGGGAAGCCTTTCCCCTTTTAGTAAACGCTTTCAACGAGCCGTTACAGGTAGGTGACATTTTCGGTGCCCCGTCCAAGCCCCGCAATTCCCGTCCTGGCCAGCTCCAGTATCTCGTAACCGTCCAGAAGGCCGATAAAAGCCTGAATCTTGTCCTGATTGCCGGTCAGCTCGATAATCAGGCTCTCGGAAGACACGTCGATAATCTTCGCGCGGAAAATATCCGCCACAGCGATAACGCCCTGCCTCTCGGCGGCGGAAGCCTTCACCTTAATCATGGCAAGCTCACGATAGACACTCTCTTCCGGCTTCAATTCCTTGATATCCCTGACATCTACTAATTTAGCAACCTGCTTTTCAATCTGGTCTAAAATTTCATCGTCGCCGGAGGTCACTATCGTGATGCGGGTATAGCGCGGATCTGCCGTCACGCCGGCCGTAATACTGTCAATATTGTACCCGCGCCTGGAAAAAAGCCCCGCTATACGGCTCAGCACGCCGGAGGTATTATCTACTAACAGTTGAAATACTTTCTTCTGCATAAAACAAGCCTTTCCGCACGCGGCATGTATTTGTCACGCACTGTCAATTATTGTATCAATTCAAATACAAAAAGTCAACTGGTCCGGTTACTCGGTCTCCATACATTTCGGGAGCGCCAGGGTTCCGGTTCTCGCCACTTCCACAATGCTGATAGTCTGCATCATACTGATAAACAATTTGATTTTCTCCGGCACGTCGCAGATCTGTATCATCATCATGCTTTTAGACATGTCCACGATGTCGGCCTTCATAATCTCGCAGGTCTCCATGATATCCCGCCGGTTGTTCTTGTTATACTTTACCTTGATCAGCATAAGCTCCCTGCTGATGCTGGAAGCTTCGTCAAAGGTTTTGACTTTAATCACATCCAGCTTTTTATTCAACTGCTTTTCAATCTGTTCGACGGTCCGCTGATCCCCGCTGCTCACAATCGTCATGCAGGAGGTTTTCGGATCGTCGGTCTCTCCCACCGCCAGACTGTCAATATTAAAGCATCTTCTAGAGAAAAGCCCGGCCACCTTGCACAGCACGCCGGATCGATTTTCTACCAGCACAGAATATATCTTTTTCATCTTCCATAATCCTTTCTCTATTTTACCAGATCCATCGGATCAATCAGACATTCCAGCAGAACGGACTCGTCTGCCGCCAAAAATTCCCTGACCGTATCCTGTACGCCCGACATATCCTTCTGACGCATAAATTTCATGTCATAGGCGGCGGCCAATTTCTCTAAATCAGGGCTGCCGGAAAGATCCACGACTGAATAATGGTCCTTATAGGTGTAATGCTGATATTCGCGAACCATGCCCAGATAATTATTTTTCAGTACGATAATCTTCACAGGGACATGGAACTGGCGCATGGTGGCAAGCTCCATCATGGACATCTGGAAGGAGCCGTCGCCGCAGACCGCCACCACCTGCTTCGACCTGTCCGCCAGCTTGGCGCCCATAGCGGCGGGAATGGAATAACCCATGGTTCCCATACCGCCGGTGGTGAGGAAACGCCCCTTCTTGACGATATGGTATCCGCAGGACCAGATTTGGTTCTGCCCCACATCGGCCACATAAACCGCATCCTCCTCCATCTGATCTGACAGCAGCCGAATCAATTCCGCGGGATCCACATAGGCCGGATTGGGCTTCCTGACAGGCTCCATCGAATCGCGGTATCCGTTTAGGGTTTCAATCCATTCCTCGTGATGGCAGGCGATTTCCTCCTTCGCGATATCCTCAAAAATATGTCTGGCGTCTCCTACTAACGGGATCGCGGGTCCTACGTTTTTACCGATTTCCGCGGGGTCTACGTCGATATGGACAAGCACCTTATTCTCCGTGATCAGATCCGGCTGGTTGACCGCCCGGTCCGCCACTCTGGCGCCTACCATAATCAGCAGATCCGATTCGTTCATGGCCCGGTTAGCATAGGGTTTGCCGTTATTGCCCACCATTCCGTAATACATAGAATGCCGGGTAGGCATAACGCCGATTCCCATCATCGTAGAGACCACCGGGATACTGTACTTTTCGGCAAACGCCCTGAGTTCTCCCTCCGCGCCGCTTAGCAGTACGCCGCCCCCGGCACAGATAATTGGCCGTTTGGATTTCTCCAGCTCCTTGACGACTTTTCTGATCTGCACCGCGTTCCCTTTAACCGTAGGCTTGTAGGTACGCATACAGACTTCTTCCGGATATTTGAATTTCGCGATGGTTCCATTCTGAATATCAATAGGCACATCGATTAAAACAGGACCCTTTCTGCCGGTGGAGGCAACATGAAAGGCTTCCTTAAAGACGCGCGGAATCTCATTTACATCTTTGATTAAATAACTGTATTTTACAAAGGACTCCACCGCGCCCGTAATATCCGCCTCCTGAAAAACATCGGAACCGAGCAGCTCGCTGTTCACCTGTCCCGTAATGCATACCAGCGGAATACTGTCCGCAAAAGCCGTCGCAATACCGGTAATCAGATTGGTTGCGCCGGGGCCGGAGGTCACCGCGCATACGCCCACCTTACCGGATACCCTTGCCAGTCCGCTTGCCGCATGGGCGGCGTTTTGCTCCGTACGTATCAATATGGTCTGAATATCAGACTCCAGAATACTGTTATAAAAAGGGCATATTGCCACCCCCGGATATCCAAACACGTATTCAACGCCCTCTTCCTCCAGGCATTTTACCATAGCATCAGCACCTAACATCTCTCTTATCTGCTCCCTTCTTCTTTCCGTCTTTGATCTTTCGCTTCCCGCAGCCTTATTCCTCCAGATGCAGGATTCTTTTCGTCAGCTTTACCGCGTCCGCGGCATCTTTGGAATAACCGTCCGCGCCGATTTCGTCCGCATAATCCTGGGTAATAACCGCACCGCCGATAATAATCTTCGCGTCAACCTCTTTTTCCCTGGCGTAACGAATCACATGCTTCATCTGCTGCATGGTTGTAGTCATCAGCGCCGATAAGGCGATCACCTGGGCATTATGTTCCTTTGCCGCCGCAATGATTTTCTCCTTGGGCACATCCTTGCCCAGATCGATGACCTTAAATCCATAATTTTTCAGCATCAACGCCACCAGATTCTTGCCGATATCGTGGATATCCCCCTCTACCGTAGCGATGACTACCGTAGGCATATCCTGGCCGGAGTGATTCTGCGCCAGCAGAGGCTCTAAATATTCAATGGACGTCTTCATGGCCTCCGCGCTTGCAATCAACTGGGGCAGAAAATATTTGCCCTTGTCAAAAAGCTCCCCCACCTCGTTAATCGCGGCAAGCAGCACCTCATCCAAAAGTTCCTTCGCCTCATGCCCCTCTTCCAGCGCTTTCTTCGTATCCTCAACAATACCGCCGCCATTGCCCTTCAACACATCTGCATAGAGCTTGTCCTTGACGGTTATCGGCGCTGCCGCCGGAGACGCCGGCCTGTGAATCGGAATCCCCGTGCTGGGAGCCGGATGCCCGCCCAGAGCCTCCCGTTTGGCCTTAACCGCGTCCATCAGTTCAATATACCGGATATCCGCACCCTCCTTGTTTAAGAGAAGGTCTGAGGCAAAAGCGCAGCTTACCAGCAGCTCCTGAGAGGGGTTGGCGATGGCCATCGTCAGTCCCGCCTGAATCGCCATGGTCAGAAACGCGCTATTAACAAAGCTGCGCTCCGGCAGCCCGAAGGAAATATTAGACAGCCCGCAGATAGTGGCCAATCCGTTCTTCTTGCAATAGCGTATGGTTTCCAGAGTGTCCAGCGCCGCCGCCTTATTGGCGCCCACCGTGGCCACCAGGCCGTCCACCACGATATCCTCCCTGCACATTCCCAGCTCATAGGCGCGGGTCTGTATTTTTTCGATAATCTCTATTTTTTCTTCCAGATTCTCAGGCAGTCCCTTGTCCGATAAGGGAAGAAGGATAAACATAGCGCCGTATTTTTTCGCTATCGGCAGCAGAGACTCAAATTTTACCTTTTCATAGGATATAGAATTGATCAGCGCCCTGCCCGGATACCGACGCAAAGCGGCCTCCAGCACCTCCACATGGCTGGAGTCGATGGAAAGCGGAAGCTGGGTCACACCGGCGACCGTATCCAGGGCCTTCAGCATCATTTCCTTTTCATCGATACCGCTCATTCCCATGTTGATATCCAGGATACCGGCTCCGCAGGCCTCCTGCTCTTCCGCAAAATCGGAAACCATATCCAGCTTCCCTTCCCGGAGCTGTGCCTGCAGCTTTTTCTTGCCTGTGGGATTAATACGCTCTCCTACGATAATAAAATTATCCTCCAGCCCAAAGGAAATGGTCCGGCGTTCGCTGGCCAGATAGCGCAAATGAGACGGTTCCCTGTGCTGAAGCTTCATTCCGCCCACATTGTCCCTGGCGGCTTTGATATAAGCCGGGGTAGTTCCGCAGCAGCCGCCGATAAGGGAAGCGCCCGCCTGCACCAAATCCTTCATATATCCGCCGAAGGTTTCCGCGTCCATATCATAAATGGTGTTGCCTTCCGGGTCTAAGGAGGGCATACCCGCATTGGGCTTGGCGATAATAGGGACTGTGGTTACCGCCGCCATCTTACGCACCACTTCCGTCATTTTATCCGGCCCGGTGGAACAGTTGGTTCCGACTGCCGCCGCTCCCAGACTCTCCAGGACAACGGCCGCGGTCTCCGCATCTGTACCGAACAACGTTCTGCCGTCAGACTCGAAAGTAAGGGTCGTCATGACGGCCAGATCGCAGACCTCCTTGGCGGCAATGACCGCCGCCCTGGTTTCCTGCAGGCTCATCATGGTTTCCACTGCCAGCAGATCGACGCCCGCTTCCACCAGAAAGCTGATTTGCTCCTTATAGATCTCTATCAGTTCCTCAAAATCCAGCGTTCCCATCGGCGCCAGTTGTTCTCCGGTCATGGTGATATCGCCCGCCACATAAGCCCGGCCGCCGACCGCCTCTTTTGAAATCCCTACCAGATCGAGATTCATTTGCCGAATCTGCTTTTCCAGTCCGTATTCCTTTAATTTAATCCGATTTGCCGTAAAAGTCGGCGCGTAGACGATATTGCTTCCCGCTTTTACAAATTCCCGCTGTAGATCGATTAAGACCTCCCTGTGCTCCAGAATCCATTTCTCCGGGCACACGCCAGCAGGCATCCCCCGTTTCTGCAGGTTCGAGCCTGTGGCTCCGTCCAGAAACAGGGGATGCTCCCGAAGCAGCGACTGAAATTCCTCTTTGTTCATGCCAACACATATCCCTTTCGCTTACGCTTTTATTCTTCGCTCTCTTGTGATGCGTCCTCCTCCGGCTCCTCATAGAAGACCGTATCATCCGTATCAAAGTTATCCTCTGAGGTTCCTTCGGTATCCTCTTCTTCTGTCTGGTTCAGATAACCGCCGCCCAGAATACTGTTCTCTTCTGTATAGGTGACGCCCTCGCCCTCAGGAATTTCTCCATGGAGAATCGTAATAATGTACTGAAGCCGAATATTCGCCCGGTCATAATATTCTCTGGCCGCCTCCGCCGACGCCTCGTCATAGGTTTCGCTTTCATATACCTGATGATACAGTTCAACCGCCTGCTGCATATTCTCATCTGCTTCATCTGCAAGGCTCTCCACCGCGGAAAACTGTTCCGGCACTTCCAACTGCGCCATCCATGCAATCTCATCGCGCAGCTGATCCAGATAATCCAGAAGCTCTGAAGCGGCGTCCCCGGAAGAGACGTCAATCGCGTTCATTCCGTCATTACAGGCAGCTACCTGTTCAAAAAAGGTCGTCATATCTTCCTGATAAGCCGTCAGAGCTTCGTCATTGCCGCAGGCTGTCAGCGCTAACGCACAGAACACTCCCGCCCCTGTCACCTTTATCCTTTTCAAATCCGTCACCATTTCTTTCCTAATATTAAGCGTCTCATCGGAGCATGAAGCCTACCGGGTCCCGAAGATACGATCCCCCGCGTCGCCAAGTCCGGGACAAATATACGCATTCTCATTCAGGCAGCGATCCAGATGCCCCACATAGATCTGAATGTCAGGATGCGCCTTGTGCAGCCTTTCCAATCCTTCCGGCGCGGCGATAATACACATGAATTTAATCGTTTTTCCACCGTGCTGTTTAATAAAATCGACTGCCTCAGTGCCTGAGCCTCCCGTAGCCAGCATGGGATCTACCACGACAATTGTTCTCTGGTCAATTGGCTCCGGGAGCTTGCAATAATATTCATGGGGCTCATGAGTTTCCGGATCTCTGTAAAGACCGATATGCCCTACCTTCGCGCTGGGTACCAGGGCAAGAATCCCGTTTACCATGCCAAGCCCGGCTCTCAGGATAGGCACCACCGCCAGCTTCTTGCCGGCGATTTTCGGCGACATACAGGACTCAATCGGCGTTTCCACCTCTACCTCCTCAAGCGGCAGGTCGCGCAGCGCCTCATACCCCATCAAGGTGGCAATTTCCTCAATGCATTTTCTAAATTCGTTGGTGCCTGTATTCACATCCCGGATCTGGGAAATCTTATGCTGAATCAGCGGATGATCCATGATAAATACGTTATCCATCTTTTCCTCCCTTTTCTATGGTTTGCCGAGCCTGTCCCCTTCCCAGGGCAGACTTTTCATCAGATATCTACAATACTAATGACTTCGCGCCCTCAAGTCAATAGCTTTTCCCCTCAGCCGTTCAACTTTCTCGGAGGCTTTTCCTGATTTCCTGAAGCTCAAAGCCGAAATCATATTGCAAAAAGCAGCCGGACTCTTTATAATTTTTTTAGATTCATTGATTTTTTACCGACAAGATTCATAAGAAAAAGGAGACGTTTTATGAACGAAAAATTTGACGCAATTCGTGACGCCAGAAGCTTAGGAATGCCCAAGATGCTGCTGCTCGGCCTACAGCATATGTTTGCCATGTTCGGAGCGACGATTCTGGTCCCCATTCTGGTCAACAGCTACTTCAACGGAGAAGGGTTATCTATTCAGGTTACCCTGTTCTTTGCCGGAATCGGCACCCTGTTTTTCCATGTATGCTCTAAAATGCAGGTGCCCGCTTTTCTGGGCTCTTCTTTCGCCTTTCTGGGAGGCTTCGCCACAGTGGCGAACCTGGATACCGGTATTTTTGCGGATATGACCTATGGGGAAAAGCTTCCCTATGCCTGCGGCGGCATCGTCGTGGCAGGGCTGCTGTATCTGATATTGGCGCTGATTATTAAAGTGGCAGGCGTTAAAAGGGTTATGCGGTTTCTGCCGCCGGTAGTAACCGGGCCGATCATTATCTGTATCGGGTTAAGCCTGGCTCCCTCCGCGGTCAGCAACGCCTCCGCCAACTGGTTCCTGGCCATCGTCGCGCTGGCAGTCATCATCATTTTCAATATCTGGGGCAGGGGAATGTGGAAAATTATCCCTATTCTGCTGGGCGTAGTCATTTCCTACGCGGTGGCGCTGGTTATGAACGCCCTGGGCTTTACGAACGCTGACGGAAGCGCCATTCTGGACTTCTCCGGCGTAGCGTCTTCCGCCGTCATAGGACTGCCGCCCTTTCAGTTATGCAAGTTTGATCTGACCGCAATTCTGGTTATGGCGCCCATTGCGCTGGCCACCATGATGGAGCATATCGGAGATATCTCCGCAATCTCGGCAACCGTTGGGGAGAATTTTATCGAGAAGCCCGGTCTGCACCGTACGCTGGTCGGAGACGGACTGGCTACCGCTCTTTCCGCCCTGTTCGGCGGTCCCGCCAACACCACCTACGGCGAAAATACCGGCGTGCTGGAACTGAGCCGCGTATATGATCCCAAGGTCATCCGTATCGCCGCGGTATATGCCATCTTATTAAGCTTTATTCCCAAGATGTCCTCGATCATCGGTTCTCTTCCGACGGCGATTATCGGCGGTATCAGCTTTATCCTCTATGGAATGATTTCCGCCATCGGCGTCAGGAATATTGTGGAAAATAAGGTAGACTTTACGAAATCAAGGAATCTGATTATTGCCGCCGTCATTTTGGTGTGCGGACTCGGCTTCTCCGATGGGCTCACCTTTACCATCGGCGCTACCTCGATTACCCTGACCTCTCTCGCCATCGCGGCTCTTGCAGGGATTCTCTTAAATGCGTTCCTGCCCGGCAACGACTATGTATTCGGCGATAATCCGGACGGCGACATCAACAGAGGAGTCAGCTTTAATCCTCAGCACAAGGAAAAAAAGAAAGCTGCGGAATAAAGAAAGAATCTAAAGGCCGCTGTTTTGACGGGTTGATATGCCCCTACAGCGGCTTTTATTTTTATATTTATATGGATTTGTCCCTGGGTCTGACATGTTAAAAGGCGATCTCGCAATCCGGCTCTACCCGTCTGCATGCTTTCAGCACAGCCTTCATAACCGTCTTTTCATCTGTTCCTTCTGTAAATTCTACCTTCATCTTCTGGGTCATAAAGCTGACCGTCGCATCTGCAACGCCCTCCGTCTTTCTGGCGGCCTCCTGCATTTTCTCTGCACAATTCGCACAATCTACCTCGATTTTGTAAGTTTTACTCATGTTTGTTCTCCTCCTGCTATTGATAGTTCTTTCTATTCTTCTACATGCTCCATTCCCATGCTGATTATAGCCCGCACATGCTCGTCGTCCAGAGAATAAAATACGGACTTGCCCTCTCTCCTGAACTTGACCAGTTTGGCGGATTTTAAAATCCGTAGCTGATGGCTCACAGAGGATTGGCTTAAATTTAACAGTCTGGCGATATCATTGACGCACAGCTCCGTCTCAAACATGGAATATAATATTTTAATTCTGGTAGAGTCGCCAAACACCCGGAATAATTCCGCCAGCTCATATAGAATTTCATCATCCGGCTGCTGCTCCAGAACCTTTTTGACCACATTTTCCCTTGCCGCCAAAAAATCCTTTCCTTCTGTTTCCCCCATGGTTCCACCCGCCTTCCTGCTTTTCTAATTTTAAACATATGTTTATTTGTTCATATGTATATTATTATAATAAGAGCTGTTTGTCAATAACTTCCGGCAGAAAAAAATCCAAGAATACACGAAAAAAGAGACGCCGCAGGATACGGCATCTCTTTCTTATCTTTCTTATCTTTCTGAATACTATTCGTTTGGTCAGATTCTGAAGAAAGCGACTCCCTTTTCCAAGGATTCCGCAATCTCCTTCAAATCCCTCGCCTGCTGTGCAAGCAAATTAATGGTAGCGTTCAATTCTTCCATGGAAGCCGTTGTTTCTTCTGTGGAAGCGGCGTTTTCCTGCGATACGGCGGAAAGGCTTGAGAACACGTCTACGACGCGGCCTCTGTCGCTGTCGCACTCTACGGCCTGGTCATTGATCACCTGCGTCTCCTTCATGGAATTTTCAATGCCAGTGCTTACGTCGTTGAATTTCTCTTTCGTCTCGTTTAATTTCTTCTGCTGCTCCGCTACAATAATATCTATCTGAACACGAACATTGATACAATATAACGATGAACACGGATACCCC
>JAJQIK010000025.1:0-3485 GCA_021199255.1 Clostridiales bacterium
AAAGAAATGTTAAGTAATTTGATTGACAATTATGCGAATTTACAGCGCATTATTCAGTCTGATAATGCAAAGCAAGAGGCAGAATATCAACTTCAGCTTATCAAGGCCAAACTGGAGTCGTTTGGTGTAATTACCAGTGATTTAGAACGAAAAAATAACTAAGTGATATTGTAAAGATCCGGCCTTTGTTTTACTAACAGAAAAATCTTCCGGATGAAAGAGAGGAAGTGTATCTATGTACCGGGAAATAGCAAAATTGATTATGTACGGAGATATGGAGGAGGATTGCCTGCTGTATCAGTTCGGTGAGATTTTCCGTGATTTTGAATCGGGGACGGAGAGCAAGGCCACCCTGACACGACGCGTGTATACGCAGATTAAGCGGCTGCTGACCGTCGCGACAGATTACGGATTTGATGAGAATCTGTGGCACAATTATCTGGCATATTTCCTGATCACAAATGAGAACCCGTTCAGCATCACCTGTGAAAAGGTGGGGGCGAATGAGGGAAGTGTCAATCATTTCGCTCTTAATGATTTTCAGGCGGTGAAAGCGCTGTTCGATTATGATTTTTCAGAGATCGAGGATGCGTTGGGCATTGACTGCTTTACCCGCATTTCCCATTATCAGGCGATTGAGAAAAAAGAACTGATGTACAATAAAAATGTCAGTGAAAAGGTGCGGGAGCTGAGCCGTAAGCTTGAAAAAGCTTTGGATGCGCAGGGGTTTTTTGATGCGGTGACCGGTTTTTACCGGGATTACGGTGTCGGTATGTTCGGCTTGAATAAAGCCTTCCGCATTGCCGGAGACAGCGCGGCCGGCTTACAGTTTCTGCCGATCAATAATATGGAGATGGTTATGCTTTCCGATCTGGTCGGTTATGAGATTCAGAAGAAAAAGCTGGTGGATAATACCCGGGCCTTTGTGGAGGGCAGGAAGGCGAATAATGTATTACTTTTCGGCGACAGCGGCACCGGCAAATCTACCAGTATCAAGGCGATTGTGAATGAGTTTTATGCGGACGGACTGCGGATGATTGAGATTTATAAGCATCAGTTTCAGGAACTCTCCAATGTGATCGCAGCGGTAAAAAACAGGAATTACCGGTTTATCATTTATATGGATGATCTTTCTTTTGAGGAGTTTGAGATTGAGTATAAATTCCTCAAAGCGGTCATTGAGGGAGGCGTTGAGACGAAGCCGGATAATATTCTGATTTACGCGACATCAAACCGCCGTCATCTGATCAAAGAGACATGGAATGACCGAAGCGATATGGAACAGGAGAATGGTCTGCATCGCTCAGATACGATGCAGGAAAAGCTGTCTCTGGTCAATCGTTTCGGTGTCACGATCAATTATTCCAGACCGAGTCAGAAGGAATATTTTGAGATTGTGATTGAGCTGGCGCGGCGTGCGGGCATCACGCTGTCGGATGAGGAGCTGAAAGCAGAGGCCAATAAATGGGAGCTGGCTCACGGCGGTATTTCCGGGCGCACGGCGCAGCAGTTTGTTAATTATCTGGAGGGGACTTACTGTGAAAGTGTCGTGAATAGACAGACAGATGGGCAAGCTTGCTTGCACAGATGACTGGATATTCGACGACCAAGCCGGTATGAGCGAGTAGGGCGATTAGCCCGGATTGCGAATACCAGCGGCGATTGCGGGAGCTTGAAGAGCGGAGCAATCGACTTTCATGGAAGTTGGCGCGCTGCATCAGCAGCGTATGGAAGCTTACTGTGAAGGTTTTTGAGGAGGAGGAACTATGCGAATAGAGTTTATCGGAGCGGCTCATGAAGTAACCGGAAGCTGTCATTATCTGGAGTTTGGAGGGAAACATATTCTGGTGGACTGCGGCATGGAACAGGGGGCGGACATCTATGAGAATCAGGAGATTCCGGTCAATGCGGCAGCGATTGACTATGTATTTGTGACTCACGCGCATATTGATCATTCAGGTCTGCTGCCGCTGTTGTACGCACGGGGGTTCCGTGGCAGGATTTACGCGACAAACGCGACGACACAGCTCTGCGGCATTATGCTGAAGGACAGTGCGCATATTCAGGAGTCAGAGGCTGAGTGGAAGAACCGCAAGGCACGGCGTGCCGGACATCCGGAGGTTGTTCCCATGTATTCGATTGAGGATGCGGAGAGTGTGCTGACTCATTTTGTGCCGTGTCCTTATGATTCAAAGGTGGAGGTCTGTGACGGGCTGACGGTTTCATTCCGGGATGCCGGACATCTGCTCGGCTCTTCCTTTATTGAGATGTGGATTACGGAGGGAGAGGATAGCTGCAAGCTGATTTTTTCCGGAGATCTCGGAAACGGAAATCGTGCGCTGATCCGGGACCCGGAAATTCCGGAGTCGGCGGACTATCTGATTATTGAATCCACCTATGGGGATCGTCTCCATGAGGTGCCGCCGGATTATGCCACGGAGCTTGGAAGGGTTCTCTCAGCTACATTCTCCAGAGGCGGTAATGTGGTGATCCCTGCTTTTTCCGTGGGGCGCACGCAGGAGATGCTTTATTATCTGAGGCAGATCAAACAGGAGAACATGCTGCCGACTTTCCCGGATTTTGAAGTATATGTGGACAGCCCGCTCTCGGTGGAGGCGACCGGAATATTTAATGAAAATGTGAGTGAATGTTTCCGGGAGAAAGACCTGGAGATGATACGGGCGGGAGTAAATCCCATCCAGTTTCCGGGTTTGAGGAAATCCGTTACCAGCGCGGATTCTCAGGCAATTAATTTCGATAAAAAGCCGAAGGTGATCATCTCCGCGTCCGGTATGTGTGAGGCGGGACGGATTCGCCATCATCTGAAGCACAATCTCTGGCGTCCGGAATGTACGATTGTGTTTGTAGGCTATCAGGTGCCCGGTACGCTGGGGCACAGTCTGTTAAACGGAGCAGGTGAGGTGAAGCTGTTTGGTGAGACGATTCAGGTGCGGGCGCAGATCTTAAATCTGCCAGGCATCAGCGGCCACGCGGATCGGGATCATCTGACTGCCTGGGTACAGGGAATGAAGGAGATGCCGAAGCGTATTTTTGTCGTTCACGGCGAGGATGCGGTGACCGATGAGTTTGCCGCGCATCTGACCGGAGCGACCGGTGTGGAGGCGACTGCGCCGTACAGCGGAGATATTTATGATCTTGCGCAGAATGCCTGTGTCGTACTCGGAAGCAGAAAGCGCGCGGAGAAGAGAGTGAAAACGAAGCGCGGCGGTTCCTCGGTATTTGAGCGTCTGCTTGCGGCGGGGCAGCGGCTGGCGGCTGTGATTCAGAAAAATAAAGAGGGGGCAAACAAAGATCTCGCGAAATTTGCGGATCAGATCAATGCGCTCTGCGATAAATGGGACAGATAATAGTTACCTGAAATCAGGTGAAAATTAAAAACATTGGTAAAAAATCACCAATTTTACATATGTTTTTCTTGCTTTATCTGTCGAAATGTTTTAGAATGGGGTTCAGAAGTGAGGGTA
>JAJQIK010000025.1:3495-3873 GCA_021199255.1 Clostridiales bacterium
GGGCAGAGAATGAACATTGGATTGATTGCGCATGAGTCAAAGAAAAAGCTTATGCAGAATTTTTGCATCGCGTACCGCGGCATTCTCGGCAAGAATGCTTTGTATGCGACAGGTACCACGGGGAGATTGATTGAGGAGGTTACGAATCTATCGGTGAAGAAATATCTGCCGGGGCATCTTGGAGGCGTGCAGCAGATCAGTGCTGACGTGGAGAGTAATCAGATTGATCTGATGATTTTCCTGAGTGATCCGATGTCAACAAACGCAAAGGATATCTCGATCGCGAATATTTTAAAACAGTGTGATCTGCACAATATACCGATAGCGACGAATCTGGCGACGGCGGAGCTTTTGATCAAATCACTGGACAGAGGAGAC
>JAJQIK010000015.1 GCA_021199255.1 Clostridiales bacterium
ACCTTGATCTTGTACTTTTTATATAAGGCTGTCTGGAACGTTTCGAAGCTTTCAGTAGTAGCAGCTATATCCTCGATTGCATCGCGGAGGAACTGCTTCTGTGTCTGGAACTTCGTCCGTCTGGGTGTCAGCCCATATTCGATGATTTGCTCGTTCAATTTATCAAGCTTTATCTGCCCACGCTGTGCGGCACGGTATTCTCTGTCAGTAATTTTTTGCTCCGCGTGGGAAAGCAAATCTACCTGATGGAGATTTTCACGTTCGCAAAGTTTCATCAGATCCTTGCGGAGATATCGGAGGTAATCCTTCGTTAGATGGTGCTTGTAACCGGCGCGGCTGTCACAGGCACGTTCTGTAAATACCTGCGGCTCGACGTCCAGCTTCCTTACACTGTTGATGATAATGTGTGAGTGGATATTGCCGCTGCCGTTATTTCCGTCCAGATGGGTGCAGACCAGAGCCTGATGTCCGGGAAAATTCTTCCGGGCATATTCAAGGGCAAGTGCCTGCGCCCGATCACCCGTAAGACCGCGCTCTGCCTGATCCTTTGGGTCAAAGCTGATAATATAATGATGACTTTTGATTTCACCCCGCGTCTGATTTTTGTGATAGCGATCATTGAGCTGTTTGCATTCCAGATAAAATGTCTCCGGACAGCGGCAGTTCAGCACGTCCATTTTGTACCAGTCTCGAAATATACGGTACCCGTCCTTGTCTCTGATGGGTTCCATCGTCTGTTCATTATACTGGTACTTCATATAATTGACGGCATCATTGTAATTTGCGTTTTTGCTTGCGGTATGTTTCAAGATTGCCACGATAATCACCTGCCAGTTCTAATGTTTTATCTTTGAGGTCATCAAGTTCCAGGAGACGTTTTGAAATTTCATCCTGCATAGCTTTTGAACGGACGCCGCCCATGTTGAAAAAAGCAGCAATCTGATTTAAGTTATTTCCAATCCTGCTATACTCCGTTGTGAGCGCCATAAGCTTCGGCATATCTGCGACGATTTCAATGTTGTAAACGACTTTCGCGTCAATGGTTGCCCTGCGGACGTATTCGGAAACGGTCATTCCCGCGTCTTTAGCGGAAGTGGAGATCAGGTCATATTCCACATCTGACAGTCTCACTGTGATCTGATGGGAAAATACCAGGTCTTTGTCTTTCTTTGGTCTTGCCATAATTCATCATCCTCTCTTTTTTTGATTTTCGCCACAGAATGATTTTTCAAAATCAGTGGCAGCCGCATGGAATGGCTGGGAACGTTTTTGGCTTTCGGCATTATTCCATCGGTAAAAATGCGCCAGCATTTCCGGGAGATGAAATTTCCCGCTGCGACTGTTTTCAACAGGAGCCAAAACCGCACAAATCCAAATTGTGCGGAATCGCGAAAATCCCATTTTTTAAAAAAACGGATTTTCGCATTTCCGAGGGAATGGGGAGCGGAATCCCCATCAAGTTCGCGCGCATCGAAATAATCCGAAATCGGGTTATTGACATGCAGGGCGAATCTTGCCCTGTCGACTTTTATTCCTGCATTGCAGTAATTTTCCCTCTACCTATCACAGGCGGGAGAGGGCAAATTGTCACGTCATCAAATAATTATTTTTGCTTTTTTCAAAAATTCGTTTTTCGGATTATTCAGAAAATGGTTTTTCGGCTTGTTTGCTGTGGAGAGGATTGCTATAATGTCTTCACTGGCAGAATGCGAAAATGCCGGAATCAGACATACGGAGGTGAGAGGGATGGTGTATTTTACAAGTGATTTGCATTTTGGACACAGCGGGATCATTGCGATGCAGAACCGTCCGTTTTCTGATGTGGAAGAAATGAACCGGGTTCTTTTGCGTAATTACAACTCGTATGTCCACAAGAATGATACTGTTTATATTCTGGGGGATATCTGCCATCACTTGCCGATGGACCGGGCGAATGACCTGATCGGCAGGATGAATGGGAAGAAGATCTTGATCCGTGGGAACCATGACAAAAAATATGATGAGGGTCTGTTTGAAGAAATCGCTGATTTTAAAACGGTATCGCTGAATGGGACTTATTTTGCGCTCATGCATTACCCGATGATGTCGTGGCCAAAGAAGAACAGCGGGAGCATCCACTTGCATGGACATATCCATACGGACGGGAATTATAATCTGCAGAACCGGGACGAGCATATTTTCCGATATGACGTTGGGGTGGATGCAAACCAGTTCTGCCCGGTCTCTGTGAATCAGGTTTTGGATTTTTTTAAGGGCAGCAGTGAGAGATAGCATCTTCAGGCTCAGAGATGTTGGATAAGGGGAAGGTATTTATGCATTTGCGGGAACGGGCCTATAGAATAATAGAGCCATCGAACGGCGAAAACAATTTGCAGAATTGTTGGGAGGTCTGAATGAACAGACAGGACATTTTCGATTATGCAGAAAAACGATATGGCACGAAACCGGAGTATTTATGGACGAGCTATCCGTCCTATGCTGTTTTGCGCCATTCTGATAATCAGAAATGGTATGGCATTGTGATAGATGTTCCAAAAAGCAAACTGGGGCTGACAGGCACTGATGTGGCAATGGTTGATATTCTGAATGTGAAGTGTGAGCCAGTGATGGCTGACCTGCTGCGGAAGTCTCCTGGATTCTTTCCCGGCTATCATATGAATAAAAAATACTGGATCAGTATTCTGCTGGATGGCACAGTTTCGGATGATAAAATTTTGGATATGCTCGATATGAGCTTTATGAACACGATGAAAAAACGGAAAAAGAATGAGTGAGAAGACAATGAAATACGACCTGCGCCCGGAGTTTCAAAAATACAGTTGGATTCACCTGCCGACACAGCCATGGATGCTAAAAACGGCAAATGCACTGATGTCTGTGATACAGCGTGGCAGAAAACTGGATTCCTGTCTGCAATCAAGAAAAATTAAAATCGGAGAATGCAGTGCTGACCTGATTCAGCCAAAATCTGGCAGAACGAATGCGCTGCTGATTTATTATCACGGCGGAGCATTCCTGATCAAAGCGGCCGCCTACCATAAGAACCTGGCGCAGACGTATGCCTTGAGCGCAAACTGTGCGGTACTGTTCGTCGATTATCGGCTGGCTCCGGAATATAAATTTCCAATTCCGGTAAAAGATTGCTTTCGGGCGTATTCGTGGGCATTGAAAAATTTATCATTTGACAGGGTGGTAATTAGCGGAGACAGTGCCGGGGCCGACCTGGCGATGTCAGTTATGCTCCTGGCGAAGAAAAAACAAATGCGGATGCCGGATGGACAGATGTTGATTTATCCGGGGTGTGCTGGTGATCCGGTCACATAATCCATGCGCAGATATACGGATACTCCATTGTGGAACTCGGAATTGAACCGAAAGGCTCTCGCACTTTATGGGGACGAAAAGGATTATCAGAATCCACTGTTCAGGCCAATTCTTGCTGACGACTTTTCCGGATTCCCGAAGGCGTATATTGAAACGGCAGAGTTTGACTGTCTCCATGATGCAGGAGTTCAGATTGCGGAGCGTTACCGCAAGGATGGGGTGCCGGTTATCTGGAATGATACAAAACGCACCATGCACGGATATGATATTGTTGAGAAATCACCCTATGTGCGAAAACAGGTGGACAAAAGGATTCGATTTCTCAATGGAGTTTTTCAGGACGATGATTGAGAAACTGGCATCGGTAGATTAACGCGAAATCTTATTTTTGTGAAAATCACAGTTGCTGCAAAGAGAGGAATTTATGAAATGGTAAAATATAAAGCTTCAGAGCGCAGGGTTGATTTATATGATATTGGGGACGGATTGACCCTGATGAACATCATCC
>JAJQIK010000046.1 GCA_021199255.1 Clostridiales bacterium
CTGTTTCCGTTTCTGTTTCCGTTTCTGTTTCCGTTTCTGTTTCCGTTTCTGTTTCAGTTTCTGTTTCCGTTTCCTCAGCCTCCGCCGTCTGTACCTGTACAATCAATCTCAATGCCGTAAGCTCGGCGGCAAAATTGACCTTAAAATCCTCGTAGGAGTTGTTATAGATATACCGACAGCAGTCAAGGAAGAGCTGGCGGACAAACCCGTCCGCGCTCTCCAAATCGATACTGCCCCCGACATATAGCTCAAGCACGCCCTGCGCCCTTGTCATAACTCCGCTTACTCTGCCGTCCGTGTCGTCATCGTCCCATGTGATGTTAAGGTAATTTTTAACGTCCGACAACTCCATGCTACAGCACCTCCATTATTGCCGCTATAATATCCGCCTTAAGGTTACTGCTAGATACGCCGTCTACACCAAGGGAGGCGGCAAGCTCAAGAAGCTCCGCCTTGGTCATAGCGTTAAGCTCCTCCTCGGTGTATGTCACGGCGGCGGACGTTAAGCTAGCAGTACTTATTCCCCCGATGCGGTTTCCTGTGTCGCTACAGTGTTAACAACAGATACCTTAAGGTTAGCAGCCTCAAGCTCGGAAATGTCGAGGTAAATAAATGCGTTATCATCATTAGCCTTGCCGTATGCGGTCAGCTTGCTGATGTATGTCCTCATATCCTCGATAAATTTGTAGCTGTCGTCATATTCGAGCTTGCCGCTCTTGCCTGCGCCTATGCAGTAGGTGTACTGCTTGCCAAGCCCCAAAACAGCCTTGCCGCTCTCAAGCGCAACCGACTGGATAATCTTAGTAGGGAAGGGGAGAACGTCACCCTTGTAAGTGCCGTCAAGAGCCTGAATTGTAGTCGCGGGCATAATCTTGCTGAAATAGTCGTAGGGGTTAACAACAAGTATAACGTTGTCAACCTTACGGGGCAAATCATTGCCGTCCACCGCAAGACTTGCAAGCAGCTCGCCATAGGTGGTGGGGGAGAGGTCTGTAATCGCAACCTCAGTCTTTCGGGGGTATGCGCCGTTAGTGACCGCAACCCCGTCCGAAATATCTCTGGTCATTCCAATGGGGCATTTGTTTCCGTCGCCGTCAACAATCGCAATTTCTGACGATACCGCAATAACCTCCGACAATGTATCACGCACCAGCTTATCAACCCATTCCGGACCATAGTCAAGTAAGTCTTTGGGAACGTAAATAAAAGCAGTGAGCTTGAGAAGTGTAGCGTCTACAACCTCAATAGCCGCATTAATCTCTCCCTCAATAGCCGCCGTAAGCTCGCCCCATACGCCCGTCTGCTGACCCGTCTTGTTTTTCACAAATTTAATCGCCGCGCTTGTTGTCCTCATGTCAATGTAATTAAGCAGCTCGTGTGTTTTTGTGATGTCGTTGAGTACCGTGTCAATGATAGTAAGTGGGAAAGCGTCTGTAATGCCCGATACCGCCATTTTGGGGTCTGCGCCCTTGCTTGCCTCAATGAGCTTGGTGTAATATGCGCGCTCCTTGCTTGTAAGCTGCCTAATGCCCCTGGCGGACAATATAGCGTTGTCGATAATGTCAGCGGACTGCATAGCCTCCGCTGTAACCGTCTGTGCCACAAGATTAGTCCAGTCCTCAAATGCGCTGTCCAACGCCTTTTCATCTCCGCCCTTGATAGCGGCGGAAATATCCCCGATAATTTTTGCCTTTTCCTGTTTTGCTTTGTCAAGATTTAACATTTTTCATTCTCCTCACATTTTGAAATATTTGTTTATAACCTCGTCCACCTTGGCGTTAAAATCGGCGGCGGTGTCGCTTTCGCTTTCCGTCCCCTCATTTTCCGCGCCGTTGGTGTCGCTGCTATCGTCATTGTTGACCGCCTTGCCCCTCTCTGCTGTGGTGATAACCTCCGCAATTCGGGCGCATAGCATTTTGTCGGCGTTAGCCGCCGCCATTGCCGACATCTCCTGCTTGATGTCCTTGAGGTCGGAAGAATCAGCCTTACCGCTTGAAATCTCGTCCGCAAGCCCAAGCTCTACGCACTCCTTAGCCGTGAAATATGTCTCCCTGTCCATGTACTCCGCTATCTGTTGTTCCGTGAGTTTTCCACCACATTTTTCCACATATGCCTGCCTGCTTGCCTCGCTAACCTTGTCCAGCCTGTCAGCCGCCGCCCTAAGCTGTGCGGCGTTGCCCGATAATGCCGACCATGCATCGTGTATCATCATAACCGCATTGGGTGACATTATAACACGGTCGCCCGCCATAGCAATCACGGAAGCAATACTGCACGCATAACCGTCAATGTATATCGTCTTATGCGCGGAGTGCCTCTTGAGCTGACTGTATATAGCATTGCCCTCAAAGCAGGAGCCGCCTAAGCTGTTAATGTATACCTCGATTTCCTCAGCGTTCGGGAATTCCGCAAGCTGCGCCCTAAAATATTCCGCGCTCGTCTCGCTTGTTACAGTCTGCCATGTTTCATAATCAAAATAATCCCCCTGCACGTCCGAGTAGATATATAGCTCCAACGTGTTCGGATTTTTTGCGGATTGCTTAAATTCAAACATTCCATTGTTCTTCTTCATCACCTTCATTGCCTCCCTCTTCTTTTGTTTCCTCTGCCTTCTCAACCCGCTCATAATTTTTCGTGATGTAAAACCGCCTTGATTCCTCCGTGTTAAGCGGCGTTAAGCCTATCCTCGGTCTAATCTCATCAACGCAGCAAATTCCCGAGCTTATGAGCTTGTCCGCGCTCGCCGCAATGTCCATAAGGTCAATATGCTTGATACAGCTTGCGTCAGCCTCAATGTAGCTGCCGTCAATGATTTCTCTTTCTGAAAACTCCTTGGCGGTCAGCTCCTCGCTTATAACGTTAAGCAATGGGTCAATGCATACGGTTAACGCGTAGCCAATCGCGTCGTTAATGCCCGATACCTCACCCCGCACAAGCTGCGGCGGATATTTGTAGGTCTGTGCCGCCCGTGTGATTGCCTCGTCAATTATGCCCCTAATGTCCGTTATCTCGCTTGACGATTTTTTAGCACCCTCGGAAGATAAGTCGGTGTACTTAATCCCCCCGAATAACGGCAGCACGGCATTTTTGCTTTGGAAAAACGGGCGCATTTGCTTGTTTTTGAGCGCGTCAAACCGCTCCTCGAATTTAGGGTCGCTCGCCGCCAATGTCGGAATATCAAGCACACCCTTTTGACCGCCCGAACGTATGTATTTTTCGTACGCTTCCGAAAACAATGAAGCGTATTTGGTGTTAATCGACCGCAGAAGCGCGGTTAAATTAACATTAGAGTATTTGAGATAAAAAACCTCGCTTGAATAATACGTCTTTGCGAAATTAAACGACCCACGGCTAACACTTGTGAAAACGCTCTCAGCTATCGCCTTATCGTCCTTGCAAAATGCGTCCGCAATAATGCGCTGGTCGTTGTACGGTACAATAAGCACCTCCTGATTAACCAACAGCTTGAAAACGACCTCTTTCCAAAACTCCGTTGACGATTGGTTTTTATTGGGCTTGTAATTGAGATTAACCCATTCCGCCCCCCGAACCTCCTGCCCCTTATTGAAGGTCTTAAACTCGCATTTGGAAATAATGGAAGCAATCTGCTCCGCTACGACAAAAATAGCGTATAAAGCAATCTCCTCGGCGGTTTCATCCTCCTCGGTGTCCATTGTCGCGTCAAAGCTCGATATATCAATTTTCTTAGCCTTACTGTTGCGGAAAAAATCAAATATAGCCATTTTTACACCCCCTTTTTTGCAATAATCAAACCACCCCAACCGCCCCAATGATTATCGCTTGAAATTATAA
>JAJQIK010000076.1 GCA_021199255.1 Clostridiales bacterium
AATGATACTTCCGGAATTTCCGGTCAATATAAGATGACGGTGCGATACCGATGTGGGCAGTATACTGAGCTGCTACCTGTATGCTGTTTTTGAAGCGGATTGTTATCTACTAATGAGAGTAGGAGAAAATAACTTCTATTGTCATTAGCAGATAAATTTGTGATGCTAAAATACACCGATAGGAGGAAAATATGTTTGAAAAATTTCACGAGAAAAAGAGGTTTGTAAGATATAAGGAAGGGGCTAAGCTATATGGCTTATGCCAAAGCACTTTTGAAAAACGAGCAAAAGAGGCGGGAGCAACTTATAAAGTTGGAAAAGCTGTAATTGTAGATTGCGAAATTTTTGAAAAGTATCTGGAAAGTTTTCGCATACCAGCAGAATGAGTTGGTATGAAAAAAAGGAAAGTTGAGTGTGTGTCGAATAGTTTTTATTCGTATTACGAAAAATACTTGACATTTTGTATTACGGAAAATATAATGGTATGCAGATGTAGAGAGGAGTGTGCCTATGGGAAAAAGGGGACGTCCAAAATCGGATGTCATAAAAGAACGTATTGTAACCATAAGGATGTCTGATGCAGAATACCATACTCTAAAGGAATACTCTGACAAACATCAACAGACTATAACAGAAACTATTAAAACAGGAGTTGATTTATTGTATAAAACTCATAAGTGAGGCACAGGATTTCTTCTTTCCTAACAAGAAAGGAGAACAGTTATGGCTAAATCACGAAAAGACAATAAGGGACGAGTATTGCGGAAGGGGGAAAGCTATCGTCGTTCAGATGGAAAGTATCAATATGCTTATACTGATGAATCAGGAAAGCGGCGATATATTTATTCTAAAAATCTAACTACGCTTCGTCAGAGAGAAGAACAGTTGTTGAGAGATCATCTTGACGGAATTGATAGCGAACAGGCTAAGAATCAGACTTTAAATGATATTTTTGATAAGTATATGGCAACACGGAAAGATTTGGCTGAACGGACTTTTGCAGGATATATGTATCAATATAATGCGTATGTCAGGAAAGGGATAGGAAATCGTAAGGTCAAAGATATAAAGTATTCGGATGTGTTGTTATTCTACAAAAAGTTAATGGAAGAATTAAATCTTAGCTATGGAACGATTGAACATCTTCAAAGGGAGTTGCACCCTGCATTTGAAATGGCACTTAGGGATTGTATTATCAGAACGAATCCGACACATAATGTGTTGGGAAAGCTAAAGAAACAGACGGGTGCTAAGAGAGGGGTACGAAACGCTTTGACACCAGAGCAGCAATCAGCTTTTCTGGACTTTATGGAAGGGCATCCTGTGTATGATCACTGGAAACCAATCTACACGTTTTTAATAGGAACGGGTTTAAGGGTTGGAGAATTGAGTGGTTTGACATGGAAAGATATTGATGTTGAAAATGGAATTATTACAGTTGACCATGCAGCAGTTTATTTTGCAGGAAAGATGAATAAGTCCAAGAATAAGATATATATTTCAACACCAAAAACAGAAGCTGGTATCCGTAAGATTCCAATGGTGAAGGAAGTGCGTCAGGCTCTGGATGAGATTAAGAAGTATCAGCATGATAATGGTATTTTATGTACCGTAGAAGTTGATGGATATACCGATTTTGTGTTTTTAAACCGTTTTGGGCGAATGTTTTTACAGCAGGATTTGGATAGAGCATTAGAAAGAATTATTGATGCGTATAATGATGCTGAAATTCACGAAGCTAAACAAAAGCACAGAGAGCCTTTCATTTTGCCACACTTTACTTGTCATAGTTTACGACATACATTTTGTGCAAGGTTTTGTGAAAACGAGAGCAATCTGAAAGTAATACAATCGGTTATGGGGCATGTTGATATTGCAACTACGATGAATATTTATGCTGAGGTTTCAGAGGCAAAGAAAAAGGCTTCAATGGAAGCATTAGCAGAAAAGATGGTTTTATTTTGAAAGAATAAGTTATTGAAGAAGTCCTTTAGGGCATTCATATTTTATTGTATATAGAGTACAACAAATTTAGTGAAAGTACATCAAATGTACAACAAATTTCGTTGATATGGTACTGAATAATACCTTAATCGGGTAATTAGAGAAATACGAAATACTCGATAATACCTGACAATGAGGGATAGTAAGTACTATGTGTATGATTATGGAGGAGGTTCAGACCATCGTGGCGCTTGGCGCGGGCAGCATATCTAAGCGCGTATACCCGGACGGAACGATTAAGCGGTGCGAGAATGTGAAGGATGTTTCCCAGTATATCGGGAGAATTGAGGAAATGATTGAACGCAAGAAGGCGCTTTTGGCGGAAGATTAGCTAATAAAAAGAGTGTTATTTAGGGAAATGTTACAGTGATTTTACTGCAACAAAACCCTAAAAGTGCAACAGTACTGCAACAAATAAAAAGTGTTATTATGACTAGCCAAAAAGAAAGAGGCGGTCATATAAACCCAAAGCGCCGAAAAAATATAAAAATTCCTGTTGCAAAAATCCGTGTAGGATAATAGAACATAGTTAGAACAGTATGTATTTTTGAAAGCAAGCCATACTAAAAAGGGAGGTGTTTTTATGGCAACTTCAAGCATCACGAAAAATTTTATCATATCTGGTCAGGAACAGGTGGAGATGTTTGCTGATGCGATTGAAGCGTCTGCTAATGATCGCCCTGTTCGTATTCCTGTTGCAGCAAGGTTTGTAAAGGGAGAAGCAGAACTGATAGAATTTATGGAGAAAAAGGAGAAAGCGAATGGTGGAAACTGATAAATTTTTAGTTACCAATATCCGCCAATACCTTGATAGCGATAGTCCAAAGCTCGGAGAGGATAAATTGGTTCGGGAACTCTCCGAGTTTTCCTGTCCGCAAAATTCGGATATTGAACATTTTTTAAAGAAAAACGCAATAGAATTTACTAAAAAATCAATCTGTTACATATCTTGTTTTTTCTCTGGCAAGCATGGCATTGGTTGGATATTTTACAATTGCATTAAAGCCGCTGACTGTTCGTGGTGAAAATGTGAGCAACACAATAAAAAGGGAAATTATGCGTGTCAGTGAATTTGATGGTCAGACACAGACATATACGATGTCGGCATATTTGATTGCACAGCTTGGAAAAAATTATGCAGATGGCAGAAATAAGGAAATCACAGGCGCGGAACTTCTTGAATTGGCATGGAGTATGATTGAGGATATGCAGTACATGGGTGGTGGAATGGTGGTATTTCTTGAAGCAAACAATGAGGAAAAGCTGCTGTCATTCTATCAGGATAATAAATTCCGACAGTTTGACACCAGACAGACCGCATCAGGCAAATCCGAGCCGCATGAGCTGATACAACTTTTAAGGCTACTTTAAGACAAAATTGAATAGTAACTGGAGGTGCATGGAAAGTGTAAATTACAGACCATGCATTTTTTAATTTTGGCAGATACCGTTTTGTAGAAATACAAGGCGGTATTTTTTGTGAAGGGAGATTGTTTTATGGCAGATGAAAAAATGGAAAGACAGATAAAGGGAAGAAAAACTGCTCTAAGAGAGCAGTCACAGGACATAATACAATGAACATTTCACAACATAAATAAGTCGTTTCACACTATTTGGTCAGAAAAATCATAAAAATGACGATATGATAAAAAGAATGTTTTGCAGAGAATACTTTATAAGAAGGGAGGATTTCGGATGTACATAGCCATTTGTGATGATGAGGCAGCAACAAGGGAGATGTTGGCTGAAAAAGTGCGGAAAT
>JAJQIK010000047.1 GCA_021199255.1 Clostridiales bacterium
AAATTCCTGTATGTGATGCTTCTGATCTTCTGGAGTCCTTTTTTACAGGTGTTGCTGTTCTGTCTGATGCGGAAGCAGATGATCGGGAAGAGGAAACTGGGACAGATCATCCGCTGGGTTGTGATTTATGAGGTAATCGTAAGTCCCTATACTCAGGCAGGGATACTTCTTTTAATAGATCGGCTTTACTGAACAGATTTCTGTGTGGTTCCCGGAATATGAAGACCTTGTCCGGAACAGGACAGGCATACGGATCACCAGGTCACAGGAAACAGCGCAGGAAAGGAACCCGGCAGACCATGGAGGAAGGGCAGGGCTCACTGCCGGAATAAAGAAAACTGCGGATAAAACACGCAGGGGAAGGAGCTATACCGTGGCATATACAGCATACAAATACCGGCTATACCCGAACCGGACACAGGAGGAAGCGATTGCGCGCCAGTTTCTGGCGTGCCGGACCATTTGGAATAAGATGCTTGGGGACATCAAAAAAACGTATGGCAAGACACACCGGGTGCCGGAGATATCCGTAACGCCCTATCTGGAAAAGTACGCGGGGCTTCAGGATGCGGACCGCCGGGCACTGGAACTGATCCGGGAAGACCTGCTGGGTGCTTATCAGCGTTATCTGGCCCGCGGCAGGGATACAGGGCAGGCCGGTCCCCGCAGGACCCGTCCAAACCGTTCCGGCGCCGTCCCCGGCGAACCGAAATTCAAATCGAAAGCGGCAGAAAGGAAGTCCTACACCACGGCTCCGTCCCCGTTTGGGGAGATCCGGGTCGGGGAGCGGCATATCACCCTCCCGGCCTGCGGCAGCATATCCGCGCGGATCCACCGCCGCGCCCCGGAAGACTGGGTGCTGCACAGCGCGACCGTGAGTTGTGCCCCGGACGGGAACTATTACTGCTCCGTCCTGTACAGGCATGGATCGCCGGCCCCGGTACCGCTGGAAAAATGCACGGAGACACTGGGGATCATATGCCCGCCGCGCACGGACCGCAGTGACAGGATCTTTATGGATTCGGACGGAGGTATGGCAGAACTGCCGCCCGGTTATGTCCGCACCATGACGGAGGTGAAGGAACTGTACCGGGAGCTGTCCCGTAAGCAGGGGCCGCATAACGGCAGAGGAGGCCCGCCGTCGAAAAATTACCGGGAGCAGATGGAGAAGATCCGCCTGGCGCGCCGCCGGGCTGACCGCCAGCTGACAGACTGCCTGCATAACATATCCGGCCGCCTGACAGACCGTTATGAGGTCATCTGTGCCGCGGAACCGGACCGTGCCCGCCTGGCGGCAGGCATGGACCATGGCTATACACAGCTGCTGTCACTGATCGCTTATAAGCAGCGGCAGAAAGGGCATTATTTCATCCGGATTCGCATCCCGAAGGGAAGTGCGCGGCCGCGGCCGGACAGCAGGGATGCAGCGGCAAAAACAACGGAACAGGCAGCGGAGGCAGGAACAGCCGCGGCCATCCTGGAGCAGGGCATGCGTATCCTGCGCAGGACAGGACAGACAGCGGGCGGGGGGAACCGCCCGGCCTGCAGATGACAGGACGCGGGCGCCGGCTGTGTACAGCACAGAACAGCCAGTCCGGCACCGTGGATGCAGGAGAGGCCGTTTTCACTTCCTGGAGCGGCAGGGAGCAGGCACCGGCGGTGGCAGGTGAAAAACGGAAATGGCCATTCCCACAAGATTCAGCATATAGTTGCTCCTTTCTTAGCGGCCCCGGCATAAGGATGATGCCGGGGCGGAAACAAAGTGCCGGTTGCGGCACTTCCCCGCGGAGTCATCGACTTTCATAGATGTTGGCGCGCTGCGTCAGCAGCGCATGGAAGTTTACAGAGATACCAAAAATCCGGGCGGGACACCCGCCCAGCCTGACACGCGGGGCAGCGGATGCCGCCTGCCTGTCAGGGAGGGGCTTTGCCGTATGGCATACTCCCCAGTGTACTATGTATACAAAAGAGAAAACGATACCGGAAGGTCTACACTACTATGGAATTTACATCATACAGATACCGTATCTATCCAAACCGGGAGCAGCGGGAATTTTTCGAACTCAATTTCTACTGCTGCACCCTGGTCTGGAACCTGATGCGGGAGGATAAGGCCAGGCATTATCTGGAAAGCGGCAAAATCCTGCAGACGACACCTGCACAGTATAAAAAGAAATATCCGGTCCTGTCCCGGGCGGATTCCATGGCTCTCTGTAACGTGCAGCAGAACCTGCAGAACGCATATAACCGTTTTTTTTCCAATGTGGAAAATCAGATCCGGGGGGGTATCCAAGGGAAAAATACTGGACCGTTTCCGGGAGGAAATCTTATACTACCAGCTGTATCAGAAGGAAAAACTATGCAAATATTCGGGTCGGGCAGGGAAGCATCTGGCTGCCGAAGTGCGGGAATGTGAAAGCGGCGGTCCACCGGCATGCCCCTGACGGGTGGGAACTGAAAAGTGCCACCGTGATACGGGAGCCTGACGGGCGGTATTACTGTTCTGTCCTGTACCGCTGCCCTGACCCGCCGCCCCCGCTGCCGCTTACACCCGGACGGTCGCTGATATGGATATGCTCCTGTCCCGGTGCACTCTGTATGGATTCCGGCGGGACGGTTTACGCCTTCCCGGACGGATACGGTGCGGCTGTGGAGCGTTACCATAAGGCTCGGGCCGCAATGGAAGGGAAGCGCGGCAGCCGCAACGGGCAGACCCCGTCGAACCATTACCGCAAGCTGGAAAAAAAGGCGGCCGGGCTGCGGCGCCATGCCGATGATATGCTGCGGGACGCTCTCCACAGGCTGTCGCACAGCCTGGCAGGCCGTTATGAAATCATCTGCGCGGCGGACGGAAACCCGCATATGGCGGACGGAAGCCCGTATGAGGCGGCAGACACCGGCTGCCCGCCCGTACAGGAGAAGCTAAGCAGCCTTTCGGGCCGGAGCTATACGCAGCTCCTGGATATGCTGGAATACAAACAGCGCCGGAGAGGGCATCTTTTTATCCGTGTGGACGCGGAGGACCTGCCGGCGGACAGTACCGGAAGGCAGGGTGCGGTTGCCATCCAGGAGGCAGGTATGCGCCGTCTTTCGGAAGGCGTGCCGCCCGGTGCACAGGATTGACAGGAAAACAATAAAGACTACATTTATAATCGGGGTGGGGGGTACCGCCCAGCCTGTATACGGCACGGAGAAGACAGGGGTTTCCCTGCACAGGAACCGTGGATGCAGGAGAGGAAGAGTCCCGGAGCTTTCGGGAGAGCCGGGAACGGGACACTTCCAGCCCACATTTGCTTTCATAAACTTGCCCCGGCGGTCATAAGCCGGGGCAGAAAAATAACGGGTGCCGTTCAGCCTGCGATTATATTCTTCCTCTTCAAATGAGCTTTTATAACAAAAACAGACAGGCAAAGTAGATATTTGTTATTAACATGATAAAATTGTTTTTTTTCCTGCTCAATCCGCTCAATCCGGATTTGTTTTCAGGAATTGAAATTAGGAATGATTTATAGTAGAATGGAAAACAATGAGAGTTATGATTGACAATTGGTTCACCACTAATTCCATTTTAAATTTCATTTCCTGTGAGATTTTGATGGAAAAACATCCAATTTCATTCCAAAATAAATTTCAGAAAAACATGTTTTGCAAATC
>JAJQIK010000018.1 GCA_021199255.1 Clostridiales bacterium
TTTATAGCCTGTACTGCTTGACGCTCCTTTATAGCCTGTACTGCTTGACGCTCCGTAATTCTCGTCAGCCTTCTTTGTTTTATCAATTCTTGCGGTTGTGTATTCAATAGCAGCTTTTACCATTCCAGCAATGTTTACAGATGCACCAATTTTAATTTTCTTTGCAGAAATTTTCGTATCATCGTTTCTTTTGTCCACATCTCCGTCTACTTCAACTTCGTGATACACACTCTTGCATGGAACATAATAGCTGAACACATCCAACGGATATTCACAAGCGTGAAATCCTGATTCACAAACTTTTACTTTTCCATCATGTTCATATTCCTTTCCTTCTTCATACTGAAATCCTTTACAGGTCATGTCTTTATTAAATCCTTTATATGCTTTCATCTATTTACCTACTTTCTTACGATAAGCTTTCATAGTATTTGTCCAGCTCTTTGAACTCTTCATCAGTTGCTCCAAAAAGTTCAAAATAAAAATAATATTTACAAATATCAAGAGTAAAATATTCGCCGGAATATATTGTTTCGACCGGGTCACCAAGAAGATTCTGACATCCGAAAAATCCACAATTAGCCAATTTATAGTTTTGCTTTATTAACTCTTTGATTTTTAAGAACTCTTCTTCCCTAGTCACTTTCTCCACCTACCTTTACATCAGACAGATAAATGCTATCTATCGAACGCGGCATAACATTAAATCCTACTTCATGTCCTGCGTAACTTTTCATCAGATTTACAATTTTATTCATTTACAACCATCATTCCCTTGTCTTCCGATACGGACAAAACTATAAGTTGACAGCCTGTTTTTGGTAGCCTATCGGAATTAATTGACTCTCCCCTATCCAAAAACAGAGGAATGCTCAAATTGTTCATCTTCTGAAACGTTTCCAAAATGTCAATATATGCTAATAAACAATCTGAATCATTCAGCCCCGATTCAACATCAGTTCCACCTACTGTTGCTCTACAAATATCCTCCGTTCCACCGTTAAGCAAGGATTTGAACAACTTCCACTTAACCATTTTGAAGTGTCCGTTAATCTTGTCCGTCAGCATATTCATTTTGGCTCTGTTGAACTGCTCCAAAAGGTCTAAAGTGCGTTCCTCATCAGCAATTTTCTGCGCTGTATCTCGCTGTTCCTGTTGTAACTCGCCGATACGTTCATCAATGTCAACATTTCGCTGTGCTTTCGCAATCTGTCCGTTGATTTCCTCTAACTGCGATTGCAAGTCCGATTTTTTGGACAGCAACTGATTTCTTGTTTCCTCGGCAGAGTTACCTTTTTTCAAAAATGCTTCTTTTTCTTCCAACTGTTTTGCCAACTGTTGATATTCTGTGTTGTCAGAAATGTCTCCCTCGGACGGCAAATCGGAAAGTTGTTTCTCGAGGGCAGTAATATCTTCCTCAAGCCTGTTCTTCTCAGCGGTCTGCTGTTTCAATTCGGCTTCCACTTTCGGTATATTCGCCTTGGCATTGTCAATGTCCGCCTTAACTTCATTGCCTTCCTTTTCAATCTTCGCAAGCCGTTCAGCCTTGGATTTCTCAAAATCGTCCACAAGCCGTTTAACGTCCTCTTCTGGCAATTCTCTGTGGCAAGTCGGACAAATAGCCGTAAATTCATCAAAAGTCTCTAATTTGACCGATTTCCACTGCTCACTAAGGCGGTTCTTCTCTTTCTCGCCACTGGCAATGTCGTTCTTATATCCTTCAAGGTTAAACTCTGTCTTGAAAATCGTGTTTTTGAAACTATTCAGCGAAACGTTCTTGCTGCAAATCTGTTTCTCTATTTCCTGTTTCCGTTTCACAAGAGATTCATTTGCCTTGCGCTCTAAGTCGCTCATCTCGAACTTGATTTCCAGAACACCATCACTGGCTTTCTGGTATTCCTCGTACCGTTTCGACAAGTCAGCTTCCTCAGACTCAATCTTGGCAATCTTCTCTTTCATTGCGTTCTTGGCAAGTTCCAGTTCCGCAACATCAATGTCAACCTTGGACTTCTCCTGCTCGTCAATTCGTGCCGGAAGTGTCTTTAAGGTATCGTTCAGCCGCTTAATCGTGCCTTTTGAGCGTGTCATTAACTCATCTACTGTTCCGTCTTTCAGCATATCTGCAAGCGGTTTAAATGTTTCTTCTGTCGCAACCACATCTTCATCAGTTAGCGCGCCTGCAAGGTCAAGCAACTTTGCCCTACGCTTCTTTGTATCTAATCTGAAAAACGATTGTGCATTAGTGCATGACAAGAATGTTTCCTCATCGCAGAAGTTATCTGCTATGTATGCCTTGTAGTCTTTCTGTGACTTCGGAATATCATTCACAGTAAACTCATTTACATTTCCCTCAAATGTCTTACTGTCAGAACCACGCTTTTTAGTCCACTTCTGTTTCTGTGTCTTTTTCAGGGTTATTTCTCGACCATCAACTTCAAATGTGCAAGAAACAGAAATGTCGATATTATCAATGTCAACTCCGTTTTCATCGTGCGGTCTGATGTCCGTTGCAGAATTTCCGTTCATATCCTTATCAAACAGGCAAAAGAGAAGTGCATTATATAAGGTAGATTTTCCTACGCCATTTTTGCCTTTAACAATCGTCCTATCCGAAAGTTCCACTTCCTTATGCTTGAAACACTTGAAGTTATCGCATACTATTTTCAGTAGTTTTATTGTTCGCATTTGTCCATATCCCCTCTCTTAATGCTATCGGATATGTTATCCGTATGAAAACGAAGCAAATGTAACATTTCCTCTCTATCTCCTTCTCCTACAATGCTTATTACTTTTTCTGATAATTCATCAAGTAATGCCATACATTGAACACTGCTTCCTTTAACCGTTATCGTTGCTTGTCCCATTGTTCTCTCAATTCCTATTTCACACGGCCGTAAAAAATCTGTTAAAATATCTTTCTGCATTTCCTTAAATATTTTTTCAAAATCACTCATTTCAAATCATCACCTTTCCTAATTATTGCTTTCCCAATGTTCCTTAATCGCTTCTGCAAGTTCTCTACCGGCATTTGCATTGTTCAAAAACTTTGCTAACTTCTCCGTGTTATATAAAACATCTGTCGGCTCACTTGCTTCTACACAAACTTCCCAATTCGGAATTGCGATAAACCAACCATTTATGTGTCTCCCGTAGATAACAAGATAACTAAATCCGTTCCAGTCGATGATGATTTCACGTATATCTGCCACAGGATATTCTCTTCTAATTTCTGGCGTTTTCATTGACATTTCCCTCTCTTTCTGCTAAAATTAACGCAAAAGTAAACATTACAGTTTCTTTTATAGCACCCACTGATTTAGCGGTCTGGGGTGCTATTTTATTTTTCATACACAAATTCCAATAGCTTTCCGTCATTGATAATTGCAGCCTGTCCTTTTATCTCATACATTTCAATACAATCCTCAATCGTCGCTGATTCTAAGTAATTCATTTCCTTTTCCCACCTTTCCAAAACTTGTCCAAATTTTTTCTTGCTCTGGTTGATTTGTTGATTATCTTCAAATAAAACTCTGTTTCCTCTACAAGCGCCCAGTCTCTCCAATTTAGATTGTTCGCCGACAAAACTTCCCGTTGATTTCTAGTTAGTCGTTTCGGCTGTTTCATTATTTCTTCCCTCCGCGCATAATATAAATCGAGTAAGCGACTACAAGCAGAAGTTCGACTAATATTGTTGTTAAAACTCCTGCAACAAACGGATTAATGTACATCTTTATTTCCCTCTCTTTCCTTCAAAAATTCATGTTGGATTCTATTCAGCCCATCACGTACCAGATTTAATTTTGTCTCCATTTCCTGTATTGATTTACTGGATTTAATCCATAATTCCAAAATTGCCATTGTTTCTCCCATTACTTTTCGTGCTCGCGCTCTAATTCTGCGCTCCTTTCTAAAACCTCTTTCGCGTAACCAGACATAATCCCATATTCATAGTTATAAAACGCCCTTCTGTTCCCAGAATAGATATCCAATACAAGGCTTGCTTCCCCATATTCTTCGAACAATTCCACAAGATAATCTGCTCCGACGCGTATATTGCTTTCGGCGTCCCATATGTCAGTTATTCCCATCTGCTTCATGCGCTCCTTATGGTAATCTAATCTAATCTGCATCAATCCCTTGCAAGAACCATTTTCAGCATCTTCCTGCCCTCCAGATTCCTTTTCGATTACTGCCATAAGTAGTTCTGGACAAATACCATACTCTTCCCCAACATCAACGCATATATCTTGAATTTCTTCTGTTAGGTATGTATCGCTGTTTTTTGCATTTGCAACAGTCGAGGAAAAAACCAGTGGTAAGCAAGCGCATATTGTTAGCATCAATCTTTTTACCACACCGTACCTCCCACAAATTTATTGACAAAGTATATCTGTCCTCGACCGCTTACCTTTGTTGTCCTTGTAATCCTTACTGAACCGTCAGGATTTTGCAGACTGCTTTCTTTGACTTCGAACAGCCCCTGCTCAACGTATCTCTGACAAGGCATATTCTTTGACGAACCGCTTTTAATAAGGTAGCCATTCTGTCGCAACCATTCGAACAACCGCTTTTGCCCTATCGGATATCCGTTCTGTGTAATCAGTTTTGCTAAATCTCCAATGAGAATTGATGTCTTGCTCGTGCTAACTGCATCTGCGAATATCTCTTTGGGCTTCATACGTTGGTTATCCTCAAGCAAGACAGTGTTTTCCTCTTTAAGTGCCTTATTCCGTTCTCTTTCCGCTTTCAACTCCGTTGCCACGCTAATAAGTAAGTCTGGATTATTGAGCAATTCTTCTTTAGCATACATTCCATGCTTTCTGATTGACGGGAGAATATCGCTTGTAACCCAATGCTTAAATTTCTTTGCTGTCGGAAGTTTACTTGAAAGAATAAGGCTATAAAGTCCAGACTCATTAATTAGCCAACCGCCACGCTGTCCTAAACTCGATAACGATTCGTTATTGAGTTTGTCATCTTCGTCAACATGGTCTGACAAAGCCTTGCTTGGATTTGTATATCCGAGAATTTCAGTTACATCTTTTCCTACAAACCATGGCTCATTTCCAATCTCAACAGTTCTAATTTCCCCAAATTCTGAATTTTGAAATATTTTTATTTCTTCCATGTGTTACGCCACCTTCCTTATTAAAATCTGTTTTGCCATATCCACGGAAATCTGATAATCAATCATGTTCTGACCGCCATGATTTTCGCTTCCCAAATTTGGGTAGCAAGTTTCGTAGTCTGTTCCCTCCGAAAACCCATACTCCGTCATTCTCGGAAACCATGTTGCAAATTTGGTTCCAATTTTCAGTTTTTCGTGAAGTTCTCTTGCTGATACTGTTTGACTGTCAAAATCGACTTTTATAATCTCGTTCATTCATTTATTTCCTTCCTGCTACATTTGTGGTAAAATCTCCATATCATTTCGGAAAGGAGGTTTCGCCGTGGTTTATCAAGGCTTTTTGCGACAAGCAAAACACAAATTACTCTGTTAGGATTGAACCTTTATCTTTTTCCGCGTTGGAAGATGAAAAATATAAGCTTGGCGGTGGGCGCTTAACTTGTAAATATGCAGGCATTACAAGTTGTTGTACCAAACCAGAAGATTGTTCAATCATTCAAGATTTCTGTGAAAATTCCCTTTTCGCCGTCACATTGTCTGATTTCAATTTTTGACATCACACCACCTCCTATTCCACGAAATACTCGATAGGTACATTGAAATAATCTGACAGAGTTTTGAGCTTAATGAGATTAATCTGGTCATTCTCCCACATCACCCCGCTTTTTCTTTGCTTCGTTTCTTTGCCATCTCTGCGGCCTCAGTAAGGAACTCGTCCGGCGAAACTCCGAAATAATCAGCCACAGCCTTAATCGTATCTGCTCTCGGAATTGATTTATCCCATCCCCTTACGGTTGCATTTCCGAGTCCGCATTCCTTCTCAAGCCTCGAAATGCTTATTCCTTTTTCGGCACACAAAGACTCGATTTTCTCCAAAAGCATTCACTCACCCCTTTCTTATTGACATATTTTAGATTTGTACCTATAATGTATTTGCCTTATAAAAGGCAGAAGGAGGTATTGCCCGTGAAAGCAATATTGAAACTGCCCTGTTCCTACATAAGCGCGATGCGTAAGGCGTAACACAAATAGCAGGGGAATACTGCTAAAGTGAGCGGCGCACCATAGAAGTCTTTGTTGCTTTCAGACACGCCCCGGAGTTTCCGTTGAAATACAGAGAAGTATTCAAACGCCAATGGAAACGCTGGACTAGTGCAGAGACGCACTTTAAAAAACGCGAAAGCGGACTCCGGTACGTTGCAATGCGTGTAGGTGAAAAATGTTCAGAGAAAAGTCATGTCGGAGCCATTGCGAAAGATGGTTAAAGCAACCCGGTGTGGCTTTTTCTCTTTCTCCCTTCTGCCCTTTATGTGGCAAATACATTTTTGCCAATAGACTTTGCACATTCGCGATAAGTCCTACCTTTCTCTTTTATGATTCTGTTCAATAACTCAAGATTCATTCGTCCTCCTTTCTGTTGTATAATTTCATTCTCATCTTTGTCACTTAACGCGTGACTTCATCGGCAAAAAAAATTTCTGTCGGATTGCTTATATCCAGAATGCGAATTAAATTATACATTTCTTCTGAATCAAATTTTTTCTTTCTCATCCTATCAAACCATGCCCTGTTTGACATTCCGAGCTTTTTTGCAACTTCCGTCTGCGTCATCCCTCGTTCTACAACAATGGCTTTAATTTTTAACGTATCTACCACTATAATCACCTCCTTGTCACTTATCACGTGACTTTAATATAGCATTGGAGAAGTCACTTGTCAAGTGTTTTTTCAAACTTTTTTTGTTGCGTTTTGTGCGATTTATGATATAATTAACGCAAGAAAAGGGGGGTGTGTATATTGAAATTAAATGAGAATATCAAAAGGTTGAGAAAAGAAAACGGATTTACGCAAGAAGAAATTGGAAACAGAATTTCTGTATCAAAGCAGACTGTGCAAAGATACGAAAGTGGAGAAATACCGAACGTTCCGTATGAAAAAATAGAACTTCTCGCTAAGATATTTGGTTGTTCTCGTGCTTCTTTAATGGGATGGGAAGATGAAAGTGAAAAAGAATATTTTCGACGTGAAATTTCTATCGGAGCGGAAGAAGCAAAGATAATAAAAACGTACAGCCAACTTACACATGGGCATAAGAAAGCTGTACGCCACTTGATGGAAAATCTTTTAGAATGTCAGGAAAAGTACAACTCTAATAAGTAGTCAAATATCCGTTGACATTGAGCAGTTGGGAGAACTTCTAGTATGTGCATTGTTTTGCATAGAAGTTCTCCTTTCTCCTTTCCAATTCCATTTACTATTCTAATTATTTCACTTTTGTAATCCATAACCCCAACCCTCCAAATTATTTGCTGGATTAATTATAACTTGATTTTTCTTTCAAAAACAGACTTGTAGTTCAATTAATCATATAGTATAGTTGGGTTATTTCGTTTTATTCATTTATGGCGGAAAGTGCTATTTCTCTCCACTCAGACCATGTATCATCAACTCGACAACGCACATATATTTCAGATACACCATCGTTAAACTTCCATAATTCCTGTGTCACATAATTACTGTTTGAAAAAAGTGTTGTCTTTAAGGAACCGGGATATTCCCCATAATTTGATGGTACATTCAAAGGAATTGCGCTATCTTGAATCTCATATATCCCAGTTGCTTCTACATTATCTAAATCATCATCAGCAGTTAAAACGGTACTAGTTGTCTGGCTTTTTATTAAGTCGTATATATTTTCTAAACTTAAATTGGAACCATTTGTTATGTCCCCTGTTATCACCAAATTCCCTTCCCAGTCCACGACAAATATATTTTTCAAATTGCTACTAGATTCCCCGCCGCCAATAATAAATGCAGCATTTGAATTTGTTGCGTTATACTTTCCTTGTACATGTTGATACTGTCCGCTTGCAGTCGTATAATATCCTTCCACATGAGAATAAGGTGCGTAGGCTTTTGTTTGGTATCCTTCCGCATGAGTAACGTTCTGTGAAGCGGTCGTACTGTAGCCCTCTGCATGAGACGCCAGAGCAGAAGCCACTGTGTTCGTGCCCTCAGAATGTGCATACTCACCAGAAGCTTGCGTACTGCTTCCCTCTGCGTGGGAATAAATCGCAGTTGCCCCGGAGTTTCCTCCCTCTGCATGAGATGCCGCGCCCGTTGCTGTTGTATTTTCTCCTTCCGCGTGCGCTCTATTCCCGTTAACAGTTGTTCCATATCCTTCCGCGTGTGAGTATTCTCCTAGTGCTTTTGTGGAGTACCCCTCTGCATGTGCCTCATATCCAGCGGCCGTTGTTGAACCTCCTTCTGCATGAGATGCATAGCCCGTTGCATTGGTAGAACTTCCCTCTGCATGGGAATAATTACCAGATGCTACTACGCCGCTCCCTGTCGCCGAAGAATTTGTCCCGGAAGTTGAACCGGACGCTCTGCCAAGGCTAATTGCCTCATCATCATAAATTTCTTTTAAAGCCCTGTCAACAGAAGCGACACTAATTCCTTCTTCAATATGGTTTAGCCTATCCGCTGTAATCGGCGTATCCTTACTTGGCAAATCTACCCATTCGGTTTCTATAATATAGTCTACTCTGCTCATGTTCACATGCCTCCCTTTATCCTAAATTTTCAAAACGCATTGTAAAATTACCATTTGATTCTGTAAAATCTTCATTATCAAAATATACAATATATTTTTCTCCACCGCTCCCCCACTTGCTCATAAGAACTGCCATGTCTCCGTTTTCTTTGTTTATCAATTTTCCATCTTCTTTTTGAAGAAATGAACAAGACCCATTCTGTGTAGTCGGATAAAGTGCCGAAAATTTTTTTTCATTTTTTGAAGCAACGCCGGAATAGAACGTCACTGGCATACTCTCTTTTGTTTCATAATCTTCTATATACATTATTCCATCTTCTAATCTGTTTGATATGGCGCATGAATCTTCCGTAAGAGTGCAAATCACTATACTTTGGTTTCCTTCGTCCACTATGGCTATTACCAGTTTGCTTGTGCTCGTATAAATAACTTGTGCAAATCCGCAAGAAAAACTTTCTATTGTCATAGCAATATAGCATAAATCAGGGTTTGAATTTGTCTCGTCAAACATTTTGATATATAAATCGCGTGTGCCATTCTCAAGGAAATACAACCGCTCCCCGCATACATAATAAAAATCCTGTCTCTGGAAATTTCTTGTTACTGTGAAAGAACTACTATCGAGGCAACTATAATGAATAAATTTTACATATGTTGTAATACTTGTATCAATAAATACAAAGTTGCCATACGTTTGCGTTCCAGCACTCTGCCCTCCAAACCCCGGAACGTTAATTAACGGATAATCAGAATTAACAGTGCCTGGTGTATCTCCACGAGAGTTTACGCCCAAAGAGTTCATGCTGATATGGTTCCCATCTACGTCAAACAAAGCAACATAATATTCATAAAAAGAGGTAATGGAACTACCTGTTTGCTTTTTTACAAGCGTTGCTTGATAATTACCGGGAGTTACTACGCTTGTGTAATATGTTGTATAATAAATTCCTTCTACCGATTTCCATTCTTCCCCGTCTGTAGTATATATGCAGTCGTGCAATATAATATTGTTCATACAAGAGTTGAAAAAATGTTCTTGTATCAAATACACCACGTTGTTTTCAACATAATCAAAATCCGAAAATGGTATTACATCTACATATGGTGTCTCTTTTTCAAAAATAGGAAGGCCATAACTTCCATACCCATTGCAGTTATTTACCACGAAAAAGCTGTCTGGGATTTGCTTTTCCCATACGAGTTCGTCTCCTATGTACATTTTATTATGGTATTTCCCATCATAATAAATGTCTTTGTGAGCCGCACCTTTATAAGAAATAATCGAACTTTGCTTCCCCATTAATTAACCACCACTACTCCTTGTATAAGATAAATTGTGTTCGTGTCTGGTGAATCAGGCATATCGCTAAAATTGGGTATTGATACAACATTTATTGAACTATCTCCAGAACCAGAACTGGAACTTGAACTGGATTTTATTCCATCAATTTGCGTCTGCAAGTCTGTAATAAATTCAGACTGGTATTCATCTCCCTCTGCGCTATATGAATCTTTCAAACTTTGAATCCCTGTCAGTTTTCGATTCATGATATAAAATATTTTTGTCTCATAAACAAGGTTACCGCTTGTAGAATTTTCATAATCAATCATGTAAAACTCTACTCCGTTAAGACCACATTCCAGATAAGGAAGCCCGTTGTTGCTTGACGTAAAAGGCTGAAACGAAAAGCCTACAAGGTTTTGGTAAATACCTTTTGCCACGCTTTTTATATTAGATTCAGATAAGTTATAAGTAAACATATTACTTTGAACTATATATTTATTATCTCCCAGCACTCCTCCATATGTGTATCCAGTCTCATCATCTGATTGCCTTATCGTTACTTTCTGCACTGGTACAACGCTATACTCTTCATAGCTTACATTTCTATAGAATGTAAAAAGTTCTGCCAATTCTTCTTTTATCCCCTGACCATCTTGCGGTATCCCCGGAAACATGCTTTCCCCTGGCCAAGTAGCAGATGAAGGGTATGCATTGTATAAAATATCGTTCGGTATCCTATATTCAAATTTCCCACTTCTGTTAACAATTCCCCAAGCGCCATTTATCTGACATATTGATTTAATAACGCTTAATGCCTGCAAAGTAGCAGGACTATATTCTTTCAATATAGAAATGTCATCAGAAGGAAGCGTTGCTTCTTCCTGTTCCATACCAATGTATTCAAAAAGGCTGTCCCTGAGTTCTTTAATTGTTACCGGAAATGAAAGCGCATTGTACCAATCCGCAACATCTGTATTTCCACTTGTATATAGTTCGTCATATGCAGTAATTTCCGTAATTCTTCTATTGCTCTGCTTCACCGCGCTATCAACAATTCCATTAAAAAGAGTAATCGGTTCGTCTTTTGTGTTTTCCGTATAAATAATTGCCTTAATGGACTTTCCTTTTATATTTTCCGTAAGACCATATATTTGTATCTTAAACATGCTGGAAATGCACCCTACAAATTCTACGCTATTTCCGTCAATTACCGATTCTTCCAATTCCATTGACTCAGAGTAAATCCTGTCGTTCTCAATTACATCGCTTACCCCGTCTATGGTAATTTCCAAAAACTTTTTTACGCTTGATGCATGGTAATCTTCCTTTACCTTATCTGATACTTCCATATCCTAATACTCCACAAAATTCATTTCACTTTCCTGATATTTTATTGTTCCCTCATATGTCCCGTAAATTGAAAAACTGCAATTAGCATCTAAATAGAAATGCCCTGTTTTATAAGAGCACGTTTCCGTGTCATAATATGTGCAGTTCGCATCTCTTTCATATTCGTTAATATAATTAGACCTAATCGCGTTCATCATGGTTTCATGCTCTGACTCAGTACGAAATCTTATTGTGAATGTTATAGAAGTTGCCGTATGCTCTAGCGCCGTTCTATGCAATTCCCCGTTTGCGTCCCTGTAACTATCCAAATCTTGTCTTGCGCTAGGCGTTATTTCATAGCTTCCCGCTTTTATCATTCCAGCGAAATTGTAGCCCCCGAAAGAAAACAGGGTTCCATTAAAAGCCATATATACCACCTTCCATCTAAACAAAAAAGGCAGTATACCTACCAATGCGATAGATTTACTGCCCCAAATGACACTTCCTGCGGCTCGATTGCCGCAAGGTAAATATTTATATTTGTCTTAATTTTACCCTATTGTTGTTGACCAATCAAGTATTTTAGCAAAATATTTCTTGAATCTGTGTCCCGCATGTGGTATATTATACATACAAAAGGGAAAAGCCAGAGAAGCGGCTACCCTCAAAAATAATACAATGCTTAATGCTTTACAGCATCAGCCGTCGTTATTGTCAGTAGCGGCGGCTATTTCTTTCCCCTGAACAGCTGATAACACAAGCTGACAAGGGCTACAATGAAAATTCCAATCTGGATTAAATCCGAATATGTAACATTCATTGGCATCGCCCTCCTTCCTTTCGTCCGGAGGGGTAGCCCCCTCCAGTTGTGGAGGGTAGCCGCCTTTTGTTCTCTGGTTTCCCATATCCCTAATGTATCACATCACTACCTAAATATCAAGCCGCTCCTGTGCGTTCTCGTTCTCAATCGTCTGTTGCAGGAAGAACGGCGGCTCATACCTCTGAATAATTTCGATTGCCCTGTCCGTCTGGCTTCTTTTTATGCTCTTGTAGCTTTTGCACCCGAAATTGTATTTCAGATTGGCATACAGGTTATTGTAAAGCTTCTGGCGCAATCCGCGATTCTGATATGCGCTCGACTGCTTCCCGCCAAGGCACGCAACGCCACGCTTTCTGACCGCCTCGGTTATCCGGTCTGCTTCTATCGGCAGAATCGGCAAATCCATCTTGAGTGCTTCCAAATCGTCACGGACGCTTTTGATTTCTTCCCGCACTTCCGTATATCCCTGCGCTATGAGTTGGATTTTCTCATCGGTGGACATGGGGAGTTGTTTCTGCGTGCTGTACGAGCCTGTCTTGCGCAACGATGGCAATACTTCCGATGTTACCCACTTCTTGAATTTCTTTGCGTTTTCTTGCTTACTTCCAAATATCGCCGCATACAATCCACTCTCATTTACTATACTTATGTTGTATGCTTGCTTTTTGACCTCCGGCTCCAAAATGGAGCTGCTGATAGTTGACTTATCATCGCCGTCAACAAGTTTTACCATGTTAGCAGGTTTCGCATAACCAAGTTTATCAGAAATATCTTTCGCCACGAACCATGGTTCATCATCAATCATAATAGTACGGATTTCTCCGAAGTCCGGATTGTTGAAAATCTGAATATCATTCATACCCGCACCGCCTTTCTGACATCTGCAACGGTCGCTTTCCTGCCCTGCATATAGCCATACTTAAATGCGTTGCTGATAATATCGCACATTCCATCAGACATTTCCCTTATGTCGTTCATTTCCTCTGTAAATAGCCCGTACTTCTGATTGTGTGTTTCCTCGTATTGCCCGATAATCTTCTCTGTGTTTGTCATATTACCGCACCGCCTTTCCGTTCTCAAAATGTGCTATTATTCTGTCTGCTGTTGCCCCTTTGCCTGTCATGTAGCCTAACTTATATGCGTCATTTACGGCTCTGACGGCTTCTGCAAGCCCTTTTCCTGCGTGGCATGACATTAATATCCATTCGTACATCGGAATGTCCTTATCGGGCTTATCAAGCGTTTCCTCGAAATCCATAAATTCCTTGGTTGCGGTTACTTCTTCTTCGGCTTCCTCAAAGCCTAATTCTTCGAAAATTTCATTGTACTCGTCTTTTTGCATAAAAATAGCTCCTTTCAATTTTAAAATTTTCCCTTGAAAGAAGCCAAAGTCTTTGATATAATACTTCCTATCAAGTTGCTTCGGCTTCTTGCGACTTAGAGTGTTGGATTGATTGGTAGTCGGTCAACACTCTATTTTTTTATTTTGGCATACACTTCTCTTATTCCCTCACGAATGATATCTGCTTTCGTTCTTCCAGTAGCTTTACAGCAGTATTCAAGAATTTTCACATCTTCATCTGACATTCTAATCCTTGTTTCGTGTGTTTTCGGGTTATCGGTCGGTCTGCCCGTTCGTGGTGACAATCTATCACTTCCTTTCTTTTGGTGATACATAAATCATAATATATGGTGACACAAAAGTCAATAGTTATTTTGAAATTTTTTAACTTTATATGGATAATGTTCGACAGGCTTCTTTCTGCATGATAGAATGTTGCGGAAAGGAGAGTGAGAATATGTATAATGAAGATGGAAAACTTTTACTTCCAAAGATGGAAGGAATGTTCCAGACTTATGAGAAGGTTAAAGCAGGATTTTATACTTGCGTGTCTTGCAGCCAAAGCGGAAATCAGTCTAATGTGTGCATACATCAGGACAATGTAAAGATTCCGCTTTGTAATATCTGCAAACAACCTACATATTGGTACAAAATCTAAACATGCTGTAACTCTGGAAACAATCTGTTTTCATCAAAGCCGCCGTTTTGGATTCCCCTATCCTCATCGGCGGTTTTTACCTTGTAGTGCTTGCTCCATGTGACTTCATCGCCCTCTACATGGAATATAACTATGAACTTCTCCCCATTATCTGTGTATGTCGTAAAATTAAGCTTAAAAGGCTTTTCTTTTCCCATTGCCATTTCCATATTGTAATCCCTTTCTTTATGTTATATTCCGATTTCGAATCGCAAAAGTTAATTCAAACCTGTTTTAGCCCATAATCATTGGATTTGCCTGTTCAGATATAAAATTTTTAATCTGCTCATATCCCCATCCACAATTTATAAGACTCGATACCAGCATTTCCATACTCTGTACTTTTTCCAAATCATTTCCCACGAAGTAATCGCGCAGATTTTCTCTTGGCTTTACGCCATATTCCGTTTCCAACTCTTTCGCCGTTTTACCGAACAACGCTCGGTAAATCAAATTTGTATAGTTCGGATATGCAAACTTTTTATTGGGGCTTTCTGTAATTTTCATTTTTATTGTATCTGTCAGAATGTGCCTGATAACAACACCCTTGTCCCTCTCAATTTGCCATTGTTGCCGTTCGGAATAAATGCGCTTTAACTCGTTTTCCATGGCATTAAAAGCGTTAATATATTCCAACTTCCACTTTAATGCTTTTTCCCCTGTAAAGCCCATTGCCAACAAAGAAAAACCGTCTCTGTCCATTTCATACAGTGGGTATTCTTTACCTCTGACGCGATATGTAGTTTCTAAGAAAAATTTGGCTGCCGAATTTTCGGCTGTGAGATTTCTTATTGTTTCCAGCACATGACGATGCTCTTTTTGAAAAACTTCTGCCACTTTAACACTTGTTGTCGTTAATCGTTCCTCGTTTTTCTTCCCAGTAATTTCTACTAACATAAATTTATGCCTCCTAATAATTTATTTTTGTTAGTCGCTTGACGTTGAAATATTTTGGGCAAGCCTGCGTAATAAAAAAGAGATAGCAAGCCTTATCCACATGGATAAAACCTACTACCTCGATTGGTACTTCTTGTATCTCGATTGACACAAGGCTCGCTATTTATTTTTAATATTGTAATTTTTGTTGTGTATAAACGTCAGCCGCATTACTTATTCTTAAAAATATCAATTAATGCCAAAACTGCATTTATTAAGCACCAGCCAGCCCATATATTCAAATCAGTATAACTTCCAGCCATAGAAAATCCAATCAATGTCCCAAGACCAAAAAGGACAATCAGCGCAATATTTCCGCCCTTTCCTTCTGATTTCCTCGTTGCAACCGACACTATCCCCCCTGCCAATAACATCATTGCGACAATAATGCCAGCCGAGCCACTAGACTCCCCATTTTCTGCCAACGTGTTTCCTATCCCCGCCGCACATGACTGAAATGACACAAACACAAATAAGATGATTGACAAAATACCAGATACCAGTTTCCATGTTTTCATTCCAAATCCTCCTGTTTTAAATTTAATATTTAACAAATTTCTATGAAATTTGCCGAACAATCTATGTTTCACTTAACTACAAATTGTCAATCGCGTATTGGGCTTCTTCCTCGGTAAACTTCTCACCATATTCAGATATAAGTTGGTCATATATAGCGGCTGGTGACATTGCCATGTTATCTTGATATGACCTAGCTGTTTCTAAAGCATTATATTTGTAATCTGCATCTAAGTTATCCACGGCGTATTGCGCCTCTTCTTCTGTGAATTGTTCTCCATATTCAGACACAAGCTGGTCATATATCCTCTGCTTGGACATATGCATTTCTTCACTATACGATTCAGCCTTTGATAAAGCATTTGCATTATAGTCTGCGTCCAAATTGTCAATCGCATACTGCGCGGCATCTTCTGAAAATTTTTCTCCATATTCTGATGTTAGCTGATTATACAACGCAGCTTTTGACATATGCATCAATTCATTGTATGATTCCGCTTTAGCCAGTGCAGATTTGTACTCTGTTGGTAAGCCATCGTCATTCGAACTTTCTAAATCTTCTTTCCCATCGTTCGAAACTTTTGATTGGTTCGTCTCGACATCATCATTCAATTTGTTACTCTCTTTTACTGATTCTTCCGTATTTTTAACAGGCTCGGTTATTTTCTCTTCGTATTCTTTATCTTCCGTGTCCTTTTCGGCAGAGGTGCTTACCGTTTCTGATGATTGAGCCAAGTTTTCGTTATAGTCCGTTCTTGCGCTATAATATTCTCGAATTACTACACAAAATATAACCATTCCCACAACGGAACATATAATTGCCAATACAGGTGCCCATTTTTCGTATAGAAAGTTAGCAAATGCTATTAACGCCATAATAACTCCAACTACGCAAAGAATTATAGATGGAATAGGTAAAAAAAATGCTATGCATAACCCCAAAAAGCTGACAGCCAATGAAGCTTTCCCTACTATATCCGCGTCCATCTCTTATCCCCCATTAATATGATATCCTTAGTCTACTATGTTCCTAATCAAATTGTCAACATCTATATTTCTTATTTCGCTTTATTTCTACGTTTCAAGAATATAAATAGTTCCACTTGTCCCAAAACTAGCATGGTTTTTGATAGTCAAAACGCCTGTCGAAGCATTATAATTTCTTGTGGGTGTAAGAGTCCAAGATTGGGCGTAACTATTAGAATTTGTGAGCGATTTATTTGCGGGTATAATCATAGCAGTAAGCACAATAAACAAATTAGTCCCCATAACCAAATTTTCCCATTGGTCAGTATAACTTGTCAAATCATATGTTTTAGTTCCCCCAGCAGTTGAATAACTATGACTTATTGTTATAATATTTATATCTGTTTGGCCGCCAGAAGATATTTTCGCGATATTATTTGCCATAGTTAAAAAAGTATCGCTTGCATCTGTTGAAATTCCTTTATCAGTGATGGCAGATGCAATAAGTTCTTTTCCATCACTGACAGATTGAAAAACCGATTTTATAACTAGTGCATCTACAACGTAACCAGATTCAGAATTTTCCTCCACAGATTCTTGTGAATCCAATATGGCGTTTTTGTCTATCTTATTTTCATTAATCTGATTAAATATTTCCTTAATCGTTTCCTCGCCTGAATATTGTATTGCCATAAACTACCTTCTTTCTTACCAATTCCTTTTATGATATTTTGGGTGTATATACTTTAATTGTTTCCCCTGAATCCCCACCTGTCTTTGCAAATCCAATTGCCGTACTTGTCCCGTCGTATGTTTTTACAGTATTAGGTAACTCAGGGTATCCCTCTGCAATCACTCCGTCCTTATAATAAAAACAGAAATATCCAGTTGAAACTAATGCCAAATAAATATCATCGCCCAAATCCATAAATCCACTTAAAACGGTGTCTGTGACATCTCCTACTTCTGTTGAAACGTAAGTGGATGTCGTTGTGCTTGGATAATATTCAAACGCATCTAATTTTATTGCGCCAGAAGAAGAATAAATATCACACACCACATTATCTTTAGGTCTTAAATTTAATGGAACATTGGTAGTTCCCCATGTAATTGTTGATAATTGCGTTGTGCCTGAATATAAATATTTTGTAAGATAGCCTACAGTTGTTCCTTCAAGTCCCACCCAAATTCCATTAGATAGTTTTCGAGGATAGTACGTGGAATAAGTAGAAGCAATTTTAGTTTCAGACACACTGGCGGCGGAAGTTGCTGTCATCTTTAGACTTATATAGTATAAACCGTCAGTACTATAAGTATAATCGTGTTTTGATATAAAGTATACATACGTATCCGATGTATTTTCCAAGCAAAAAAGACTGCCTGTAGAAGACATAGGTTTACTATTATAGTACGGATAAGAACTATTTCCACCATAGGTTATAGTATTCAATTGATGAGTCAACGGGCTTGATGCTTCAATAGTCGGGGCTTCCGCTCCATTATCTGTAATAGAAATTGTATTATATGCAATCCAAATATAACCGGTTGTACTTGTACTACTACCCGCAGAGTTGTATATATATGCATATCCAAATTGGTCATCATTGCTTCCATATGAAAAAACTTCCATCGTATTCTTCCATACAGTTGTCGTATTCGTATACACTTTAACCCAACTGCTATATAAATACCAAGTTTCCGATTCATCTTGTTGTGCCTTTATCGCTACAACAGATGCCGAACAAGTATCGTCACGTCCACCAATAAGATATAGATTTTCTGAACATCTTATTATAGATGACACATCTGCCAAGCAGCTTAATACCGTTACTTCGCTTACCAACTCCAAATTGTGAGAATCCTTTTTGTATTCAAACACGCCTGCTTTCATCGCCACTGACTCATCTGTTCCATTTTGATAAACAATGAGCATACAATTTGTATTTTCAATCTGTATCCCTATTTTCTGAAAATCATTATCAAATAGCGTATAATCTGCATTACTTTGATACGTCACTTGCACAAAATCTCCAACGGAAACTGTTTCGCCATCAGCAACCTCATATTCTTCCAAATTTCCATTTACAATAATATTGCCATTCCCTAAGATATTTGTTCTACCTCTCATATTATTCCACCACCCTTATCCTAATTGATGCTTTTATCGTTCCTTCTGGTTCTTTTAACGCTGTTAGCGTAACCACTCCTGATTCTGTTTCCACATAAATACTTGCTTCCTCCGCAATGTCATAAGAATCGCTGGTAAAATAAACATCGGCAAGACTATTTTCTGTAATTCTTTCATCAGACAAACTGCAAACTTTGTCTGTAAACGTCAGTTCCTCTTGGCTACAAAGAACAAAATCATCATCATTGGATATTTTTGTATTATCATAAACCTCAATATCCTCAGTTCCATCGAAGGGAACACCATTAATGGTATGAGACGTTGTGAGTTTTTCTGCACTATTTGCCGTTGTGGCACTTCCAGCACTATCTGCATATGTGGCACTATTTGCCGTTGTGGCACTATTTGCCGTTGTGGCACTTCCAGCACTATCTGCATATGTGGCATTACTTGCCGTCCCTGCGCTGTCTGCGTATGACGAAACTGCAACCGAAATTTCACCCGTTTCAATTCCGTCCAATTCATCAATAATATCGTTGGCTGCCTGATTGGTTTGGTTGATGTCATCTGCTCCAAATGTACTTCCGACAAGAAGATATTCTGTCACATCATTAAGAGACGTTGTCCCATCTGAGTTTTCAATCAATTCATAACGCCTTTTATCTGTTACTGTTGTGTCAATGACATCTTGCACATAATTAACTGGTAATTTTGTAATATTCATATCTTTTCCTCCCTGTTATAAATAAATTCCCTTTGGCAACCCAATTCTGAATGCAAGCCTTCTTAAACTTGCATTTCTTCCATCGACTATTTTTTTCATTTTGAGTATAGCGCTTTCAATTCTATTCAGTTCAGAATAATCTATAAACACACCGTTTTCATAAAAAGTTTTTCTATAACCATAATCCTGCGACAACATATGTTCATTAATTGTATCAATGTTAGTTTCAAAAGCATTAAAACAATCAACATCCCAATAAGCACTATACGAATCAATGTCATCGCCCATATCTTCTATAGAAAAATCACCCCATATAGTCTTTGCTTCTTCATAAATATAGAGAATATTATTTTTTATTCTATTAAAATCATAAATGTTGAATCTATCCGTTTCTACCCAATCCGTCTTCGGAGTTTCCCATTCTGCCACTTAAAACACCGCCTTTCTCGCTTTCATAGAACCGCTCCACGAACCAGAAAAATTAAGAGTCGTTTCATATGCCCTTACCGTTGTCATTCCAACCGATGTTTCCAAAATGAAAATATCATTAGCGTCTACCCTAGGGTCTCCGCGCCAATCAATTTCATATTCCACATCTCCAAGAAAATAGGAAGATAACCATTCTTCCAAATCTGCCGCATGTTCATTATCGCTAACAAGCGGATTATTCCATTTTTTAATTTCTCCTTGTGTATTATGCTCAACAGAATATTCCTGCTCCGTAATAGAATATTCATAACCAGTTATGCTATACTTTATTGTTGTTTCTTCACTAATTCCACTAAAGCGTATTACTGCATAATAACAACTACTTTCAATTATTTCTGCCGTAACGTCAGATTCACTTGTCACTTCTGTTCCCGAATCTTCTTCTGTTTCCTCTTCAACTTCACTCACCTCTGAAACTGATTCAGTTCCTAAACTTTCATATAATTCTTGGACTGTTTGTTGTGTAATCTCTGTCAAATCCGTTGCCGATATATAGCCCGTAGGTTGTACTTCTCCTAATGTCACCGAAAGATCATGTGTTGGATTTGAAAAATATACGGTATGTTCATACCCATCTTCGCTAATGTCTAACTCTTCTGACGCCAATACCTTCAACGAATCTCCTAGATTATAAATATTTCTTGTAACATTAATACTTTTTATTTTTGTTTGTCTAGTTGCCTTTGGCAAACTTTTTAATTCGGTATTTTTCTCTAGGGTATAGTCCGTCGCATCACCAAATATTATATTGTCAACAAATATTCTGGAATTAGGATATCCTTTAGTAAAAATTATTTCCATTTCGTCAAATGCCGAAAAAGATTCATTTGTCGTATAAATTACATCTGGATTACTGATATAATATTCCCCTACTCCAATACCGCCATTATATGTTACAATTTCAAATTCCTGCGGTGCAATATTACGAAATTCTATTGTTATTCCATAAGGAACATATGTAGCTTCTAAGTTAATCGTTATTTTGGGATTTTCCGTAAAAGTTCCGTCTTCGTCTGCTATTGCTTCGCTTATATATCCAGTAGCAAGATAATCTTGATCTTTTGTCATGAAAAATAAACTATTGTCCACTTTTGAAAAATCATTACTCATCTCCGCATATGCGCTCTTTTCTTTGCCGTTTAAAATATCTTCTGCATGACTATATTCTGTTTGAGCATCAACTGATACTGTCATTTCTGGTATAAAAGACGTTTGTAAATGAACTCTGTTATTTCTGTCTTCGCTTAAAGAGCAACGACCCGCATTGGCTATAATTTGCAACGCTTCTGAATGACTTACGACTGGAATTGGATTTTTTACCAAAACATCTTTTAAATATTCATCTAAATAATAATCTGATATACCAGCATCTTCGAAAACATCAACAGCAAGGTCATACAAACTGATTCCCTCTGCATGATATAACCCCTTATAATAAGTTCCAGACATATTATCAAATCTATCAGTCGATGTAAAAGTCGCTTCTAGTTGATCTGCTTCCCAACTTTTCAAATAAGACGTTTGAGCAGGCAACCATTCTATATTTCCATCTCCTATTGCATCGTAACCAAACGAAACATTAACTTCTTGGCCAATTTCCATATACGAAAGAGCGCTGTCTGGGTTATCAGGGTTATAATACTGGTTTTCGTTATAAATAGTTATGCTTACGTCTTGACTAGGCACTGTCTCTGAAATAGATGACACATATTCTGTTGAAGAATAATTCATTGTTTCTTTATTTGTGAAAGTATTTGTTATGCCGCAAGAGAATTGATAAAGACGCAATCTCATATTTTCATTTATCATTTTTGTAGGAGTTATTATAAAAAATGATGTTTCATTAAAAGTATCTTCCGTTATAAAAACGCTCTGGTCATTATCAGTATAATAATGGATTCCCTCATCATTTTCTATCGAAAAATCAACTGGATAATACTCCCCAAAATTAATTGTAAGACCTTTAATATCAAATCCTGATAATCCATTAAAATCTATATAAATTGCGCTATAAAAATCCTCCAACACAACGCCGTTATAATAATAAGAACTTTCAGAAGATTTTTTTGGAAGAAAATACATGTTTCCGTTAATCTTAGAAAAATCTTGTTCGCAAGTCGCATATATTTTTTCTGGTAATGTTCCATCAAAGATATTTTGTACGCTTGAAAAATAAGTCATTACGGTGGTTGTTTCGTTAATTTTTATATTTTTTTGCGCTTCGGAATTATATATCCCAATAGTAATTTTAATATAACCGCGGTTCCTGCCTATCTGTTTTAAACTTTTTCTATATGCTCTACTAGCGCTCTGCATAAAAATCACTCCCAACCGCAATCAATTAGATTAAAAGCTAAAGATTCATCTTTTGTAACAATATGAGTTAATGCATCAGCAAATAAAGGTTTCCCAGTCCTATCACCCGGATACATCGTAATAGTGATGGGATTTCCCGTTCTATAATCTTCAAATGTTACAGGGACAAAAAATGGTTCTAACGCTGTTAATATCATTTTCCTTTTTTCTGGCGTTAATCCAACCCATTGCAAACTATCTAACTTATAAATATCCCTTCCGACTTTCTGCCCTACCACCGCATTATTAGCATTTCTTCCAGCATCCACGCCTGTACTTATAACATATTGAAATCCATATTTAGGACACGGGAAATCGTATCCATTTACATTTAGGAAAGATGATAATCCTGCCATAAGTTTACCTCCCAAAAAAGGCAACGCCCATCCCTATATGGATAGACGTTGCTATTGATTATGTAAAAGAATAACCATTTCTGGCTTTTCTATTATCGTAAGTGCTAACAAATTCGCGCTCGCCTATTTTCACCGTTGTATCTTTTTCTGAGATGGCTTGTAAAAGTGAAATTGCAGTCTGTAATAAAGAAGCTTCCGTTTCTCCATTTCCGTTAATTGCCGCAGTTATGTCAGAAAATTTCCCATTTCCAGATTGATCAGAATTGCTTAAAATACTGTTTGCAATCATGGACATAGCCTGCTTGTCTTCCAAAGGTAATATCGCTTCCTTTTTGCCACCTTCTCCGATTTCGGCTATCATATGGTCTAAGGCAATACCGCCAGACGCAAATCTGGGCAACGTAACTGTAGGTATTTCTGGTATTGAAGGAATAACATCTATTGGTATAAGCCCTATAATAGAATTTATCCCACTAATAATTCCATTAATAAATGATATTACAGAATTTATAACGCTCTCTGCAATAGAAGGAATAAGATTAAAAATACCTTTAAATACTTGAACAATTCCTTCCCATGCTTGCTGCCAATTGCCAGAAAAAACACCAGTTATAAAAGTAATTAAACCGTCAAACACTGTTTTTATGGAATTTAATATATCCCCCCATAAACTTTGAGCTGTTCCTTTTATCCCTTCCCATATTGTTTTTAATGACTCTTTTATTCCTTCCCACGTTTCAACAAAAACTTCTTTGGTTCCATCCCATAGAGTTGAGAAAAAATCTGTTACTTTATCCCAACCAGCAACAGCTAACTCCTGTATACTTTCCCATATGTTTGACAAAAAAGATTTTATTCCTTCCCAAACCTCGGAAAAAATTTCTGATATTCCATCCCATATTGCTATAAAAAATTCTCTGATCGTATCCCATATTTCTTTTGCTTTTTCTTTTATTCCCTCCCAAGCATTGGATAAAAATGTTTTAATGGAATCCCAAATATTCTCAAATTTTTCCTGAACGTCATCCCAAATATTTCTTATAAAATCTCTTACAGACTGCCATATTCTTGTTGCTGTTTCCTGTATTGCTTCCCATGTTTCGTTTAAGAAATTCTTTATTGCATCCCAAACATTAGTAAAAGTATTTTTTACAGATTCCCACAATTCAGAAAGAAAGTCTTTAAGCCAATTTCCTACAGTTTCTACAGTCTGTTTTATCTCATTCCAAGCACCCTGAACAAAATCTTTTATATTTGTCCATACATTTATCGCGGTATCCTTTATTCCATCCCATACGGCAAGTAAAAATTCTTTTATAGCATTCCATGCCGTTATCGCAATATCCTGTATAAATCCCCATATTCCCTGTAAAAAGCCAGAAATTCCATTCCATACTGTTTCTGCTATTTCTTTTATGCCATCCCATACAGAAGAAAAAAAGTCTTTTATGCCGCCCCAGACATTTTCCGCTGTTTCCTTAATTGATTCCCATAGATTTTTAAAAAATTCCTTTATATCTTCCCAATGTTCTTTAATCAAAACAACCGCCGTCGCAATAATAGCAACAACTCCCGCTACAACTCCTGCTACAAAAGCAGGAACACCTAAAAGAATTGCCCCTGCAGCAGCTATCGCAAGACCAAATAACATCCACGCCTCGCTAGCCCATGAAAAACCATTTTCCATCATATCAAAAAAGCTTTTTACCGCTGTAATAGCTCCTGCAATAACAGCAACTATTCCAGCAATCGTTGTAGCAATAGATGCAATTGTTCCCAAAATTCCAGAATTTAAACTTTCCGACAAACTTGCTCCTATTGTATCTCCAAGTTTAGAGCCAATTAGTTGACCTATGGTTTCTCCTGTAAAAAATTCTGCTATCTTATTTGCGAATTTTAATAAATGTACCGTCAAATCGGCGCCAGCTATAGCTACTCCAAAAGCGATAGCAAATTTACCAGCCGGGGTCTCTGCAAACCCCTTTAAAATTTCTCCCAAAACATCTACAATAATCTTGGCAACTTTTATTAAATGTGATAACCAATCAATATTGCTTAAAAATTCGCCAATTCCTTTTCCAAATGATTCCCAATCCGTATTTTCTGCAACACTAAGCAACATATCCAAAAAATCTTCTATTAGACCGTTTAATGCTTTCCCATTTTCACCCCATTTTATACTGTGAAATAAATTGTTTAATCCATCCGTTATATTTTGAGCAATATTATCCCAACGTATTTCTTTGTCCATATTATTAATAATTTCAAATATTCCGTTGATACCGCTTGATATAACATGAGTAATGGTCGTCAAATTAACTTTATCAAAAATTCCGTTTATTGCTTCTCCTATTGATTTCCCTATTGTAGCCCAGCCAGACATCCCTTGTACTTTTCTATCTAATTCATCTACAGCTCCTTCCAATATATTCCATATAATCATAAAGCCATTTCCGATAGCATTTCCAAGACTGTACCAATCAACTTCGTCAAAAAGCCCTCTTATTCCCTCGGCAATCTTTTTCCCCAAATTATTCCAATCAATTCCTTCAGCAAGAAGATTAAACGCGTTCACGAGAGTATTAATTCCCGTTCCGATGGTTCTTCCCAGCAAATCCCAATCCAACTTATCTACAAGACTATTAAATGCTTCTGTAAAAGCATTTATAAATTTTGTAATTTTAGAGCCAACATTTTCCCAATTAAACAAATCATATAATTTTTGCAATCCCTTATTTAACAAAGCGGCTATTTCTTCTCCAAGCCCTACCCAATCCCCCGAAAGAAATGCTTCCCTAATTCCGTTAGCCAGGTTAGCAATTCCAGAATTTATTTTTTCCATTGTTTCAAACATTTCTGTTGCATCATCTGCTGTTTTAGTATCTGAAACAATGTTCAATTCATCTATGGAAAGAGTATTCATATTATTAGCAGCGTCAGATGCACTTGAAAGACTTTCTACGTAATCATCTGTAAGAACAGTCGCTTTTGTCCATGTAGAAGAACCCGTTAGCGCTGATAAAAATTGGTTTACAACATTTGTTGCATCAATAAATTTTTGAATCATATAATTCAGCGCTGGTGTTATTACATTTAATATTGGCTCCACCATAGCAGCGAATGAATTTTTTAATTGATTGATGGAGTTCATTAAAAGAGAAAGATTTTTATTTACTTTATCGCTATACTGCGCCAGATTTTCAAATCCTGTCTTTACACCGTCTATCACACCCCTAAGAGCCATTCTCACAACCATCAATTTAAGCATTTTTGTTGTTCTTAAAAGACTTTTGGCAAGACCAATATTAGAAAGATTAAACCCATCAACAGATTTTTTTGCCTTTTTGACAGGAGCAACTATCTTTTTTATCCATTGTATAAATTTTGATATGCCCTTGTTTACCTTCTGCAGAAGTCCCTGAATAGGCTTTAACGCGTCCACAAAGCGCTTTGCACCGTCTGTAATGCCAGAGAAATTCCATTTTGTAGCACCGCCGGACATAGAAAGTTCCTTTTGCTTATTGATAAGGTCTTGGTATTGATTTCGAAGTGCTTCTAACTCTGCTTGCTTCTGCTTGAAGCCCGATGATGCCCCATAGAATTGTACAGACTGCGCTTTTGTGTTAATGGACTTTACCATTTCCTCATACTTCTTTTTAACCTTGTCTATTTCTGACTGTAATTCTTGAAAGCCTTCTGTCGGGACTTTAAGCTTTAAAGCCCCCAAAACGCCCTGCAACTTTTCAATCTGACCCATCTGGCTGTCTATTGGCGGTATTTTTATATCAAGTTCCCCTGCCGCTCTTGCTTCTTCCAATTTTCCTTCATATTTATCCAGAGTTTTAGTCACTTGTTCAATATCCATTTGAATAGTTTTCATGCGTTGGCTATCTGCATTTACACCTAAATTTTCAAGCTTCTCCGCTTTACTTGTAAGCTGTTCAATCTTGGACTGCATATCACTTACAAATTTTTCTAATTCGTATGCACTTCCACTAAAATCTAATGGGTGTATACTCTGCAACACTTCATCAAAGCTTTTTACCTTTTCTTCTGCTTTATCCAATTCGCCTAAATCAATTTTTCCATAATCCTGCATTCGGGATTTCGGCATGTTACTCATTGCATCATTAAACAACTGTATTTCATTCTCGAACCTTTCAGCCAATTCAATGTCTTGTGGGAACAATTCGCGCACTTTTTCCAATCCATCTTGCAAATCCCTCAAAAGCGCCCCCTCTGAAAACGCATCTCCGAAATTCATATTTTCTAACTCCGCGTCTACGAATTTCAAAGTTCCCATTAATCCTGTAAATTCCTCGTTTAATGACTTTACCGAATCATTTGTACGTGTCGGGATATCACCTATTTCTGGTACGGAAGGAACCTCTGATAATTTCTTTAATTGTGATTCCAACGCTTCAATTCTATTTGTGTAAAGAGCAATTTTCCTGATTGCGTCATCATACGCTTTCGAATCTACTTTTCCACTGGCTTCAAGTTCTTCTTTCTTTTCTTTTGCTTCTACCAGAGAATTTTTAAGAGAACTGATTCGATTCTCAGCCGCTTCAAATGTCCCGAAAAATTCAAAATTCTTTCCCAAATCCTTATATTTTTGTGTTAGTTCCTGCAATCGGTCAGACGAATCTTTCAGCCCATTTTCCATTGGCTTTGTTGCGGTAGACATGGATTTTGCGACATTATCCATTGATGCTTTTACATCTTTCGGCACTGCCTTAAATCCGTTTGTAACCTGTTGCAGTTCTTTAGCCATGGATTGGAAATTCCCTGTTTTTATTCCCGATAATGCGTTAGATAATTCCCCAAGTTTGGAAACCAAGCCGTCAAGCGCCGCACTTGCCTTTTCTGCATCTGCTGATATGGATATTGAAAGGTTATCTATTTCTGCCATGTTCCCACCGCCTTTTATTTTAATAAAAAGCAGGAATGTCAAAAACCTAATAAGTGTCACCTCTGCACCGTTCGAGTTATAAATTTAACATTCCTGCGCAAAAATGCGGTAACATTTAACTGTCACCGCTCTATCGTTTACTTAATGTATGTAGTCCCGTTACAGTAAGCCGCTATCCACCCGGAAGGAATTTTTATCCAAACATTACTCCCAATCTGTTCTACTGCCTTGCAAGTTACCGCTGTGCCTTTTTTCAAAATACCGTATCCCTGTCCGTCCTGATATCCATTACTTTTTGCATTTGCTGTTAAGTTTAGATACTTCTTTTTATTTCCGTTTGCCGAATCCCTTACATACATATTATATTGCAAGGTATAATTTTGACCGACTGTATAACTTGATGTCATGGAAATGCTTGCGCTAACGCTTGATTGCCCGTCATACTGCGTTAATCCATATTTTTCAATAATGCTAATCACACTGTTAACTTCCGTAGAACTTGTCATATATCCGCAAGTCTTAATCTGTTGCATCTGCGTTTTGTAATCAGTCCCAATTTTTACCCCTGAATAAAGGCTTGTGTTCAGGAGTTCATAATAATTAAATACCCCCTGCTCCATATTGTCATATGCCCGGAAAGCGCTTGTGATTGTTGTATGTACCCCCAGCGTATATTCCTCTGAGGTTTTGGAAGTGAAAAATTTTCCACCCCAGTATTTTGTGGCAGTCTTTCCAGTCCCTACCTTCTGCCCGAAATAAGAATGATGCTTCACGCTCCCCGCTGTTCCATAGGCGCATTCCACACACGCCATGCCAATGCAGACACTTGGTAAGACTTTTCCAAGCGTTTTATATGCCTTTTGTGCTACAGGTGCGATTTCTTCAATAAAAGCCTTTATTTGCGCTGTTGTTGCCATAATACCCATCTCCTGTTTCTATCTTGTCATTGATTTTTATCTAAATATGCAACCGCTTTTACCACTACAGCACTTCCTATTAATGAAGTGACAAATAGCCCACATAAAGCAATAAAAATTGCCAAAATTATAATAGCCATCTCTCTGCCCTCTTTTTATGCGCTTATCATGTCTTTTACTTTTTCATTTGTTTCAATCAGTTTTTTCATTTCCACAAGCGATTCGTCTACTAACCCTGAAAAGGTTTCAAAGCTAATTATTTTCGCCAGCCAAGGAAATACTTTCAGGAACCAGTCGTATACATACCTTAACTTTAACTTCCCCGTCCCGCTTCCTAACTCCTGCTCCGCTACCGATACCGCATAAAGCAGCCATTCTCTTACCTTTTCAATCTGTTTTTCCGTCGGAAACGCCCAAAACTTATACACCGCATATATAGCTACAAACAGAACCGCCAATAGCGAAATCAATATAAACAAATTTTCAACCAGCCACTCCATTATCTGTTACCTCCATCTCCGCAAACATTTCTTTTTCCGTTTCTTCATTTCCTACGTCTATTTTAGGGAAATCCATATGCGCCAGTTTACCGTTCCGATTGGCGATAGCATGTTGGACGCTGTTTTTAACCATCCATATAGCACCACCGCATGAAAGTGGAATTGCTACTAAATCCCCAACATATGACCACATGGACGTCTCACCAAGTGAAATAGTCGCATAAATCGCCATTCCAATCATAATAATCAGTACAATCACCCAACCCAAAACCATGAATACAATAAATAAATCTGAAAAATAATTGATAAAACTGTTATCTAGCGCTTTTTCAATTTTGCCCCTCTTTTTTACCCTTTTCATTTTTGCTTTTCTCCAACTCAAAATTTGACTGCATAACCATTAACCGCGAAAAGAATTGTTCAATTTGATTCTTCTTTTCTTCTTCTGTCAAATTTTCTTTCGCTTTTAGTTCTTCCATCTGCTGCATAATCGGTTTCTCAATATACTTCGATTTTGCTTTCTTGCCTGCAAGGTTGTGTTCTACTGCTACCGAAACAGCAGATAATACATACATTCCGAATATCCAATTATCTTCGTCTTTCTTTTTCTCTTGCAGCCGATTTCCCTCTATATGCGCGTCCATGCTTCGTTTCGTCATTGACCAAAATTCGGCTTCTTTAATGCCTATTGAAATGGCAAAAGGGAGCAATTCTTTAGTGAACCGCTCCCTCAATGACTTGTAAATTAATTCTCCTGTTTCTTTTCTCTCTCGTCCGTTGCAGTTTCCTCTTCCGCTGTCTTGCTGAGATTGCGAAAAAAATCAGATTCTCCCATCTCTTTTGTCATGGCGTTCATGATATCATCAAACTTACCGCCCCCAACAATATGCGCTTCCATCTCATTCCCTGCATATTCTTTCCCTTTTCCCGCGCAAAGTCCAAAATAAGCCCTAACCATAGACATAGGCTTGTTTTGAGCCTGTTCAAGAGAAATCCCCATATCTTCCAAATCGCACAACATATTGAAGTCAAACGCTCTTGCATTGTATTCTTTTTCGTTTATTTTGAATGTGTTCATTTTTTCTACCTTTTCCTTTCCCTTTGGCTACCCTGTATAGGGAAAGGGACGGTATTTCTACCGCCCCATGTTTGCCAAAAATCTAGCTTAAATCTTCAACAATAGTTTCCTCTTCGTCAGCATCTTCATCATATTCGCTCTCAATAGCCGCCGACGTTGTGCTATAAGAGCTTACTAATTTCCCGGCTTAATTGCCGTATCCATTCCCTTGTACTCATTAATCGTCAAAGTCATCTCTACGGTTTCCAGTTCGTTCTGCGCCAATTCTGGCATGGGAATTTCTTTAGGCGGCTGTGCCACAACATAAAATGCTTTCTCATGGTACGGAGACCATACTTCAAACCATGTCGAAAGTCCGTCCTCTTCTGCTGTGGTAGATGCAGAAATCAAAGATGTCCATTCTGCAATCGTGTCATCTGTAATATTTACAGTTACAGACCATGTACCTCCAGTATCTTGCCTGCCCGCAACGTAACGGGTAACGAGGTCTTCCAGAGCACTTGCGTCAATCTGCTCCGTCTCAAGCGAAATTCCAGCCACATTGTTAATTCTTGTCAGCAAATTAAACGCTGCCGGCTTAGTTCCTGCCGTTGTTTCTACTGCGTATCCAAAAAGGATACCAAGTGTAGATACACCTGCTAATGCCATAATAATTACCTCCTTAAAAAAGTGCATAAAAATAGCAGGGGGGTTATCCCTGCTTGGTTTACTTGTTACTATTTATGTTCACGACATAAATGTCGGGAACATTCATTTAGAATGTATCTCCGCTTCCAATCATGCGCCTTGCTCTTACAACTGCCCTGTGGACGTCATCTTCTTTTGTGTAAATCGGCAAAGAAATAATGTCAAACCGAAGCGTTTTCAAAACATCAATAATTGCGTAAATTACTGTCTTTGCGTCAGACTTCTTCGTGTTCGCCGTAACATCAATTTGCACTGACGCAAGCACCGCATTAACGGATTCTCCTTGCAAATCTTGCCCAGCCTCTGACATGGATATCATATGAACATAGACATTTGGGAATTTCGCTGTGGTGGAAGTGGTTTCTTCTGTCGTATAATTGATATTCGGATATTTTGAAACAAGCGTACTGTATGTTTTTGTCTTAATTACGCTGAAAATCGTTGTTTCAATGTCTGCCGTCCAATCCGCCATTACTTGAACACTTCCTTTGCAACTTTCTTGTACTTATCAATAATTTCCAAACTTGCGCTATATACTGGCATTGTGGCTTTCGTACCATGTGTCAGTACTAATGCGCCGCTATCGTCAATATATCCCCATGTGTCTTGCTTTCCATGACCTTTGCCATATGAACCAATCGTATAGCCGAATTCCTGCCCTTTTGGGTTCGGACTTGTGCCTGCGGCACCGTTATAATGCACGCCGCTTCCAAATTCGATAAATAATAGCTCTGCACCCTCTACAATCAATGTAGCTTGCGAATATGTACCGAAAGATTGAAGTCTCACATATGCATTGTGATTTGTATCAGAACCACTCACAATACCTTTCTCATCAACCGTAAAATTTGCTTCTGCCATTTTTGCATTGACAACAGGTATTCCTACTTCGGCAAGACGCTTGACAAATTCATCTGTCTTATCTTGTAAAGATTTTTGATAATTCAGTAAGTCATTTTTCAGCCTTTCAATGCTTTTAGCAGACAAGATGTCCACATTGTATTTTTTCTTCGCCATTATTTCGTAACCCTCTTTAACAGGTACTTGCTGATTCCGATACTAGGTTTGACTGCCACAATCTGAAATGTGGCGCTCTTAGGGTTAACCTCATCATCATCTGTGTACTGCGGCTCTTCGCCATACCAAATAAGGCTTGTTTCTGTCAGTGGGTATGCGTCTTTTTCCGTTATCAGCGTGCTGTCATAATCAGATACGGATAAGCCATACTCCTGTGCTTCCACTTCTCCACTGCTGAATGATATGCTTGCTTGCATTTCAACAGGTTTGCCGTAGGCAATCTTTGTTTCACCTGTTTCTAGCGGAATTTCGTTTCCCTCATCGTCAATATAATACTTGATGTTTCCGTCATCGTCCGTTTCGTATACAGGCGTTTCCTCGCCCTGTAAAGAATAATACATATTCTGTTTTAGATTTCTTGCTGTCCTCATACATTATTCGTCCTTTACCAGATTAAGCCTGTCCTCAATTCCGTCAATCCTATGATGGGCTTGCTTGCAACTTTCCTCGACTTTGATAATCCTGTCATTGTGTGACTTCATATCTTCCCTCATTGATGTGATTTCCACCCGCATATCTGTCACATTCCTGCTGATTTCATCAAGCTTCATGTTTATCCTTGTATTATTCTTGACGTTTTCCTCAAAGTCTTTACTGTCTGTCCGCCTGCTGTTTTTCAACCCAAAATAGACGGAGAAAGCAACTGATATAATACTTATAATGACCGCCAATGTTACCTGTTCTGCCACGCCATATACCGCCTTTCTTAGTTTTTTGCCAACCGCCCTCCACCGCCTAATGTCAGCTCCCTGCAATCATTTTCATATCCTCGCGAAAATGACCACGCACAATCTTCTTATCTCGATAATGGAATAACCCCCGCAAAAAGCTTATCTCTATCTGTGAAGCTTGTCGAAACGCTGTTCTCATTATGTGAATCCGCTCCGTCAATGCCAATTTTGTTATAGTCGTAAAGTGCTATCGCCCGACAGTTTGAATAGTAGTTATACAAATCTTCTTCAATCTGTTCATCTGTGTAATATGACGGATAATTCCTTACTCTCTGAACATCTCTTATAGCTGCCTTGACTTTGGTTGTAAGCAATGTGGCACTGAAATTCTTATCAGACAACTCAAGTTCTGCGGTTAAGTCCTCTATGAGTTCTTCCTGCATAGTCTGCTCTGTTTCTTCATTACCCGAAGTATCTTCTGTTACATCTTCCGTAGTTTCTTCTGCTGTTACGTCTATTTCGTCTGCCATATGCTCACTTCCTCACTTTAGAGATTATAATAATCAATCAGCATTTTCTTTAAATCCGAACCGCTGATTTCTTCTGCATTTTCGATTCCTACTTTTACCGCAAGCACAACAAGGTCTTCCTTACTCATGCGATTGATGTCTGTCTTTGTGTATGACATATTTTCGCTTTCTTTTTCCGTGGTTTTTTTAGCTTCCAGTTCAGTTACATTCTCATTTGTAACAGTAGGCGGCTTTTTCGCCGCCCTCTGCACCTTATGTCTATGTATCATGCTCATATATCGGTCACCTCCGATTACGCTGTGGCAAGCGTCAGTTTAATAAGCTTTGACTTATCGTATACATACGGAGCGAAAATCTTAGAACCGATAATATAGTTAGTCTGGTCTACGATGTCTCTATCGAACTCGACAAGAGTGTTCCGTTTCATGTAGATTGCCAGTGCGTTCGGCTTAATGATATATGCCTCATTGAGAGATGTAAGTCTGTTAGACAGTACAATCTGACAACCATATACCATGCCGACAGTACCTTTTACAATAATGTCTGCTCCGATTTCAGTGTTTGGAATCCAACCGCTAGACTTAAGCAGTCTTCCGTAGTATACCGGCGGCACAACTAATATTTTCTCACCGTCAATATCTTCGCCAAATTCCTGCAATGCTGTTGCAATGCCTGTTGCCCCGTCATCGTCAATGGCAATCTCGCTTGTAAGCGTAGACGTCTCACTCATTGCAGTAATCAGTTTATTTTCGAGGCTGGAATTGATTGCTGTTACAATCTGTGTAGCCGCTTCTTCTGCAATGTCGTTAGCGTTGCCTGATAAAAGTGCCTCGTCGGTAAATTGAATACCTTTACCAATCTTGCTTACTTTTACCTTTTCCGTTGTCTGCGAGAGTTTCGCAATCGGAATATCCGCACCCTCTTCTACATCTTCTGCGTCACCCACATAGGAATAGCTCGGTAACGTAATCTCATCTCCGTCCCTGCCGACTAAGGTTGTGTCAATCTTTGCTAAAGGTGCAAATCTGATGTAGTCAACGAGTTTTGTGTCCACCACGTCTGCCACTACCTGTGGGTCAAATAAATCTTCCAATAAAGTTGTGTTTGATGTTGCTGCCATAATAAATTACCTCCTGATTTTTTTAATTAAAGTTTCATCAAGCGATCATACTCCGCTTTGTTCTCTCTGTATAATTTTGATTTTTCTGCAATTCCCATAGATGCAAACTGTTCTTTCGTTATGGCTTCGCTGCCGACACCGGCCTGTACTTCAGGTCTTAACTTCTTCCATTCAAGTTCCTTTTCCTTAACAACAGAATCTGTATATTGCTTTTGGATAGTCGCTAATGCGTCCATATCGCCATTTACTTCTGCTTCTGCTGCCTTGGTTGCCATGTCCGCACTCATGCCCTGTGCAAGATAACGGTCTTTCGCCATTGCCTGCTTTTGAAAGCTTTCAAGGTTTCGCACATACTCATTGTGCTGTTCCTCGGCTTCCCGCTTTGCTTCATCAGCCTGTTCCTCAGCGGTCTGCTTTGCCCGCAACTGTTTCTTGTACTCTGACGCTTCTCGGCTTGCCTTATCGCTTGCGTTTTTCAACTTCGCATTTTCGGCTCTCTGCTGTGCCAACTCTGCCATGAGACTTTCAACAGTAGGCGCATTGCCCTGCTCCTGTTCAGTTTCCTGTGCCTGTGTTTCTGTGATTTCTGTTTCCGTTGCTTTGGTTTCTACGTCTGCCATAACTTTTTACCTCTACTTTCTGCGATTTGTTTTACTTGGCTTCTCTGCCAATGGTTTTTAATTTGCGTGATTTGGGGCTTTCTCTAGCCGCTTGCGCTTGTTAAGGCACATCTCCGTGCCATAAAAAAGAGCCTTGCATTTCTGCCTAGCTCTTGATTAACTATGAATATTTAATTGAACATCTGCAATTTACAACTTCTTCGTCCGATGGGTAAAACGATTCATCTTTAGGAAAATTCATTAAGCTGTCCCCCACTTCAAAAGCATTGCCAATCGGTATAGTTTTTCCCTCTAATACTGCGTGTGTATGTCTTACTCTTCTGTCACGCATTGTCAGCCATGTCTTCTTAGTAAATCCTATCGCAATAGCTTCCTCATTCTCATCATGGTTTATAATGGTATTTGCTTCGTTCTCGGATATGTACCTTGCTCTATCATAAGACAGGTTATATTCATTTCCCATGTTGCTCTTTGTGGTCTGCGTCAAATCATAACTTATCTGCGTTATATAATTCTTTGTATAATCATCAATGGCACTCTCACCGCCCAAAACGGTCAAATAAGCCATTTTAAATTGCTCTTGGATATAATTCCAATCCACCGCCGAATGTTCGCTTAAAACGGCAATTAAGGACAAAATAAAGAGTATCTCGTCTTCAAATTTCTCTGCCATTTCTATGCGTCGTTGTTTCTGTTCTTCGGTCAAATTCATTTCCCCGAAATACTGCTCATATGGCAAGCTACGCATTTTCTCTTGTGCTTCCGCGCTGATAGCTATATTTAATTCATCAAATCCTTGTGCCATATCTCATTACCCCTTTAAAATAGGAGATTGCATGACTTGGTCACTTTCATCTTGCATTACCCTGTCAGCATTTGGAGCTTGTTCTTCCATTCCTCCGACAGCTTGATTGCTTGTGTTCGTTTTTTCAAAAATTGACGCTTGATATTTTTCGATAATCTCTTTGCTATCTTCCCAAACTTGATTAGGGTCGCTAAACATATTTATTTCTTTAATCGCATGAAGTCCATAAATACCATGAGATAACAATGTTGCCAAAGCATTGCTCTTTGTCGTCAATTCAAAATTACGTTCCCTCGTAATCTTTGGCTTTACATCAGAATATCTAAGTGTCAACAATTCACTGTCCAACTCAACATATGGCGACTCTCTGATTGCGGCTAATACTACTTTCAGCTCCTCCATTTTGCAAGAGTCTTTTATATTTTCCTGTGCTGATGCCACAAATTCAGCAGAAGTATATCCAGTAGCGGAGTTCATCGCTATTCCTGTACTGCCACCGCTGTTATCATTCCTCGTCGGGACAAACGCATTTGCCAAAATAGTTTCTCTGTCATGTTTAATTTTTTCAAGTATTCCCGAATATTCATATTCAACCGCCAGCGGTTTTACAAACGGTGTCTTTCCGTCTTGCGTTGTCCGTGTAATAATCCACTCATTCGTGCTTGGTCTTATATCGTTTCCGCTTTCATCTTTCGGGAAATCTATGTCGTTCCCATGCCAGATCGCCATTGTGTTTTGCTCAACATCATTCATAAAGTCGGATTCCATAAGGTTTAGGTTATCCATGGCAGATATTTGACGTTCAAAGCAACCCATTCTGTCATAAGACCTTTGCCATTCTATAATCGGTATTCTGTGTAACGGATTTTCTTCTCCACTTCTGTCCCTCTGATACCAATTTTCTTCATCAACTTTTCCATTGACGATTTTCACAGCGTCAGCGATTTCCCATCTCCTGTCCTTGCTAAAACAAGTAAAATATTTACTTCCCGTTTCATCAACGCTGTAAGTAACGCCTAATATAATCCTGTGGTCTACTTTACTGCTTGTCCTTACGACAAAAGCAAACCTAGGGTCTAACACATCAAGGTTAAAGAAACTATCTCCATCTTCCCACTCCATGTTGATATCAACATATGTATAGCCGATTCCCGTAATCTCAACAAAACGGCTCAACGCAGAAGTCTTTGTGTCTATTCCTGCTGCTTCATACTGCTCATTTAAAAGTGATATTGCCTGTGGTTCATCTGCTTTACCAGAATCTTTTTCGCCACGCTGGATAAAAGTAATTGGGTCGCTCCAACCATAAGCCATCCACCATGTAGAAATTTCACTTGCCACATTGTCAATATAATGGCAGTCGATATCACTTCTGTAAGACTTTGGCTCTTTTCTCTGCAACGGCTGATTTCCTGCGTCATATTCAAGAAGATAGTTTATCCTTTGAGCATTAACAGCGTGTTCTGTAACTGCCTTTTGCAAAATCGGTATAATATTTTCTGACGTGACATTTGTTGCGTCCGTATAAATTACTTTTCTTCCAATCTGCATTTTGCTCTACCTTTTTAATAAAATGTCATTCCTGCACTTGTCATTCTAACCGGTATATCTCTGATTTCTCGGTATCCCTTATCGTTTGGCTTAAACCATATCCATTTATGACAAAATCCACACACTTTCTTATGGATTGTCCCGTCTCTCTTATCTGCTTTTGCTAAAAATTTCTTACAATTCGGACACATAATTGAAATGTCCTTATTCTCGTAAAATTCCATATTGTATCCTTTCTTTGCGCCAAAAAAGCACTGCCATTTTTCTGGCAATGCTTTGATAGAAGAGATCTAAAAAATGAAACGCAAGAAACAATATTTTCTGTTGCTTCTCTGATTATTACTATATCACGTCAACTTTTTGCCGTCCATAAGACAGAATAGGACAATGTAGGACAAAGTAGGACAAGTTTTGTCCTACAAGTATTCTTTTCCGTATTTTTTCTCAAATTCTATTAACGCTTCCACATGATACCTGGTTGCCTGTCTGTATGAACACGGTATTTCTTTCGCAATCTGTACTAAATCTTTACGTGCCACGTACTTGTTGAACAAAATATGATAATATGTAACATCTTCTATGCCCTCAATCTGTGACGTGATGTATTTCTTTTTTGCTATCAATTCGTCAACAAGTATATCTGTCTCTTTTTCAAGGTCAACTATTTTTGCCACAGTATTTCCTAGCCTGTCCTTATCAGAAGATGTCTTAACCCTTTCCCCATCATTAGCGACGGTTACACTACAAGCCATTGTCTTTAATTGATAAATTTCTGACAACTTGTTTTGTATCATTCTATCCAATCGTTCAATCTGTGATAAGTATGTTTTTGTGTTCATTTTTACCTCGTTTCTTAAATCGGGCTTTTCATAATTCTTGCTGTTCTTACGCCTGTGTTTTTTATAAAATCTGCTAACATGGCTAGGCTATCGGCCGCATCATCGTGCTTAGCTTTTCCTGTTACCGTAAATGTATATAGATTTGTCATAAACTTGCTATACATAGGACTTCGGTAGCCCTCGTCAAGAAAATAAAATTCTCTTATTTCGGGTGCTTTATCCCAAATCCTTTGTTCCTTTGCTTTTTCGCCTTTTCCTCGACCTCTGCCTGTTGACCATTTCCCGACAAGATTTATTCTTTCGCCGTTCTCTCTCAATAACTTGTCCAATTCGTCTTTATATAACGAACCCGCATTGTTGTTTTCGATTTGTATACTTCCGATATTGTTATTTATTACCGCTCTGACAATTTCAGGCTGCGTTTTGTCTTTCTCCTCGTTGCTAAAGACAACATCATGTATATACACGCTTCCGTCCTCGTAAATATACGCTATCGGCATGGACAAATAATCCAGCCCACCTAACGCAACGTCAAGCGCAGCGCATATTCTTATTGGTTCTTCGTCCGGCAACACTCCGTTGTAAAAATTCATATGTTCCGGATTGAATACCGCTCCGTCACGTTCAATCGGTTCTTGCTGATATTGTGCAAACCAACTCGCCATATCGTCATTACTTTCAAACTTTGCCCTCTGCTGCCTGAAATAATCCGTCGAAAATCCCACGCCATAGTCATAATTAAAGTTACTCTCATCAGTAACAGGGTCTAACGCTGGAATTTTCAAAACATCATAGCGCAAATCTTTCATTGTCGGGCTATTTTTTATAAAATCCAACCTGTCAGAAAATATATCGTGCAAACTCCAAATTGTTCCATTATAAACAACCTTGCATTTCTCTTTTTTTCTTGACATTAGATTGTTGTCAAATATAATTTGCTTACGTTTCAACACGTCGGGGCTTAATACATCCTGTATTCCCTCTAAGATATCATCTATGAGCAACCAACCATTTGCGTCATACTCACCATTCAAACCGCTTTCAAGTCCTTTTCCCGACAACGTAGCGTACTTTCTTTTTCTGTTTAACCACAATTTGTGTGCTTTTGCGTCTGTCGCTTTTATCTTTACGTTTGGGAAAACCTCTTTATGTAGATATGTTGGGTCTGTCATGATTTCTATAACACCGTCAACGAATGAGCCGCCCAAGCTTTCCTTGTATGTGCAATACAGATTATTACTTTCGGGATTTCTTGAAGCGTGCCACGCCATAGCCATTGTGGCAGCTTGACTTTTGCCCGTTCTTGGAGCTTGATGTATAAAGCATTCGTCAATATCATCATCTTCCATTTGCTGATACATATTAACAACCTTGATTAAGGTCTTGCGTCGTGGCAAATAAAACCGCTCTTTTGCTGGACGGTTACGCTCAACGTATATGCAGTAGCTGTCAAGCCTGTTTGGTGCTTCCCATTTCATGATATCCCAATACATGTCCCAAAATCGTTTGTCTTTCGTGTTCATGTACAGTTTTTCGCACCATGCTTTGGCATATCCGCTGACTTCATACGGATATTTATTTTCCTGTGGGCAATCCTCAAGAATGTACGTCGCTTCGGAAAAGTACACTTGGAGTTGTTCAAAGGACGGTACTTTATTGACTTTGCTATTCAGTTTTGAAATTATCTGCTTGTGCTGGTCAAGTGTTGCCAATGGTTACACCTCTTTAATGAAATTCCTCAAAGGTATATTTAAGTTTTCCTGTTTCTTCTCTTTGCACCATTACCAATACGGGGTTTTGATTCGTATACATCTCCACCAACTTCAAGCAGGTTTCCGCTGTCTCTCTATCAACAGTCAGTTGGGCTTTCATCTCAATCATGATTTCATCTGCTCTCATTCTTCCACCACCTTAAATCCTTGAAAATCTGCTATGCCGATTGAACCGTCATCACAATAATGAGTAATCATTCTTTCTATATTCCCTGTGTAGCAATTACTATAGTCTCTATCATTTGTTAGCCAATTCATCGAATTTGCCGCTTCCCTTCTTTCGCCTTCCCATGCTCCACATGTTATTTCACCGCACAACCGGCATTTGTAAATCGCTTGATAGGTCATTTCGATTCCTCCCATTCTTCCCTTATCTCGTTGTAATGTTCCCTAAAATCCCACTGAGTTATGTCCGGCTTATTCTTTGCTATGTATTCAAGAAAGAATTGTTGCTCATAAGGCAGATTTTTAAACATGGTAGGCGTTATTTGTTCTAAGAGCTTAGTCGTTTTTTGACGTTCAATGTCTCTTTTTACTATATCTTGGCAACCATTCGTCCCACCGAAAACAAATTGAGTAAATGTGCGCTTGCCAGCGTTATACTCTTCAAGTGAACTTGTTTCATAGCAATTACCGCAATATTCAGCATATTCACATTCACGCCCATCACAAACCATGCTCATTTTCAAACCTCCAGAAAATAAAAAAAAGAGGACTGCCAAGGGCATTTCTGCTCTCAGCAATCCTCGATTGGATATTCTGCTATCTCGATTGATAACAGTGGTTATTTACTTTTTTTCCTTTCTTACTTCGTAAACTGTCAATCCGCCGCCTGTTTTCCTTTTAATTTCACAAGAATTTCCCTTATCTGTGATTTTACGAATTTTCAGGACGGTTTCAAATTCCTCTTTTGAAATTCCCTGTTGCTCAAGTACCTGTTGTATGCTCATTTAATCTCCCTTATTGTCTGCTCCGGTGCTTAAAATATTTATCCCTGTCTCTTCCTCGCACAATTTAATCATGTCATCGCCATTTTCTGTAAATTCTGTCCAGATATTTTGACTTTCTACAAACACATCATTGATACGCTTGTAACCAAAACCATATTTCCGATGTAATGCAAGTGCTATGGCGGCATAAATTTGTGGGGTTATTTCATCGGCTGCATATCCGATGTTCCTGCTTCGATTTCTTCTTGCAACTTCGTTAAGCGAATTGATTAGTTTGTTGTTCTTGCTCATACTCAGCCTCCTAAATCTCGCCTAAATTCGCCCTACAACCTAAGTTAAGCAAAACTCCGTTTGTGGCAAAATGTGATAGGTGGTAATCAGTTCCATCGCCTAGTCCTTTTTCAAAAAACGTGTCTATCATCGCTTCTGCTACACCCTCATATTCGAGTATGCCGCCAAAATACTTATGATTTTCATCATCTTCTCTTTCTGCAAGCAGCTCGTTTATAATTCGCTCTAGCGTGCTGTCAGTAAGTATTGGGTGTATCTTACCTGTCTTTTGTGTGTACTTGTAAAAATAATATTCAAAGAGTTCCAAAACCTCTTTTGTTTTACTCTGTGAAAAACCTAAATTGGTATCGCAGATTTTTACAACCCTTTTAAGCATATCGGTTTCGAGTTCTTTTAATTCGCTGTATGTCCTTTTTTTGCTTTTGGCGGTCGGCTTCTGTTCAGAAACAGAAGTATCTACCTCTCCAACAAACTTGTTTGTTGTATCTCCCTTTTCTGTATTTTGTAAATCAGTATTTATTTTATCTGTATTTATTTTATCAGTATTTGATACATAAGTACTTTTATTTAGAGTACGGTTTTCTAGTGGTAGGTTCTCAAGGGGTAGGTTTTCTACCTCTTGATTGTCCACACCTTGCGGCTCTTCAAAAATATTATAAACATACTCATATTTCTTGCTTTTTGTTTCGTTTGGATTCTTTTTATCAACAATAACATAACGTTTTTCTTTCAATTCTTTTATTGTTGACTTTACTGCCGTTTCATTCTCTTTGCAAATAGAACACAACCCAGCAATAGAATAGTTCCAATCATCTGGAAGGGAAAGCATGACAGATAATAGTCCTTTTGCCTTAAGGCTTAAATCTTTGTCACGAAGATGGGTGTTGCTCATTACTGTAAAATTTTTGCTCTTATGAACTCTAATTACTGACATACAGCAACACTCCTTTCACTAGCATTATTGCAAAATTTCGGTATTTCTTTAAAATCATTCAATATATCAATTCCACTATAAAATTTTGTCGGAATATCTTCTGTTTTGCTCTCTGTATTTAAAATTGGGTTATACTCTGCTATCAGTAATATTTCCATAATGTTTACATTTGCCATATTATCATCAACATAGTACATAACTTTGTTTATCTTTGCATAATCTTTTCGTTCTCTATATGATTTTGGTATCCTTGATGATAAATCAATGGATTTTCCAATATACAATACAACATTGTCTTTTCCGATAAACGCATATAATCCATGCTTCCCAAACAAATTATCGCAAATAAATAACATACTTTCCGTTGGAATTTCAATGCTTTTTTCAGCATTATCATATTCGCATATAGATTCCCTCCATTTCTTTTGTATGTACTCTCCTTTGTGCCGTGATATGAAATCTGCTGTTTCCTTGTATTTGCTTTTTGAGCCGAAAAAAATATTTAATCCGCAAGCATTAGATATAGCATTTGCGTAGTCAATTTGTCTTACGCTTGCAATTTTCTCGTTTCCTGCGTTCCTATACTGTTCTTCATTTTCTGTTATAAACTTGTTCACTTCATAATAGCTGTCTTTTTCAGTAAATGTTAAATCATATCCGACAGTTTCAGCTATGGCGTTTGCGTATAAAACTTGCTTTTTTGTGGCTAATCTTCTTGAACTTGGATTTGTCATAATTCATACCTCCGTGTAGATATATTGCGTGCGTCTTCTTCACGCTGCCGTGATTTTAGTTATATTCAGGCAGGCAATTCACGGATATTGCTTTTCGGGTGCTACCCTAGCCTGAATAAATGGATATGGTTGGAATTGCACCAACGCTTTGCTAACACTTCATAGACTGCCAAGGGGATTGAAACAGCAGGTGGATTTTAACCACCACATATCCACGCCCATTTTATGTATGCAAGGGCTGTGCATGCCGCCTGTAACGGTCATATCCTCCGCAAAGAATATGGGTTGAATTTCACTCCCCATGTCACAGAATCGAACTGTGCCATTCCCGGATTGCGTCCGGAGCTTCTCCCTGTTAAGCTATCATGGGGTACTTTTGCAAAAGTGGTAACGCCGACTATACGCCCGACAAGCGTGCATATAAGATTGCTCTTATCCCGTGGCATATGCAAGACCAGGCTCCATTTAGTCGCTTGGGCAAGCGTCGAGTTGCCAGAAAAGCCATGTGCACCATAACCAATCTGGACTTACTGCTCTTGTGGTTTTGCCTCTGTAAGACTGATAGTTCCACCAACTCACAACCGTTACCTCTCTGCAAACGGATAAGCGGCTCGTATACATGGGACAGATCCCCGAGACTTAAACCTCACGGGACGTTTGACTGTCCCTTTAATCAGCTTTCCGCTATGAGGTAAAGAAGAAAGAATGCCAAATGGGCATTTAAGCCCAAACGCAGTGTGCAGGACTCGAACCTACAAGGCATTTCTGCCCGACGGCTTAGCAAGCCGCTCCAATACCATTATGGGAACACTGCCGATTTAAAGTTTTTATTTTCCCTCCCAATTTTCGCAAGTATGTTTTTCTTCAACGTAATCACTACAGTATTCGCTATCTGCATTAACGCAAATCAAATCTTTCAACTCATTCTCGTCGCAATATTTACATGTGCTACATGTTTGTTTCATGTTACAAACTCCTTTTGTTTTTGATATAACTTACCAAGTTTATTACTAAGTATGTGAGTAAGTATATATATATTATATAAAAGCCTTTTTGTTTTTTCGGGAACTCGGAGGACTGAGTCTGGCCTGCCGGGTTCTGCAACAAGCCCCTACACCGTGTTTTGTTTCCGATGATGTAGAATTTTCGGTTATTTCCCAACTATTCGCGAAACAATAATTTCGCGAATAGTTTGTTGTGTGTTTTATACAAAAATAACCGTTTTCTATTGCTCATATTGCACAATATTTAAACACGTTTCATTAAATCGTATTTTTATCTTCCAACATACCGCCAAATTCTGCGGCTATGGCTTCCCTTGTAACTGGTGCATTGACATATAAATTGTTTTGCGTGTACTGTGCCGCCGGTGCGTTGTCTGACAGTCCGTGGATAGCCTTGCTAACGTAAATCGCTCCCACGTTGCCGCGGCTCGCCTCTGTGACGCATGTCATTTTACAAAATTCCCTCATTTTTTTTACGATTTCTGTATGTGTCGAACTCCGATACTCGCCATTTATCCAATCGGTCAGAGTGTGATAACTAACATCTATAAATATACTATAACTACTCATATCAGGAATAATATTACATATAGCACATAATTCCACGTATATATTAAAGTAATATATTAAATCATCTGTATTAGTAACATCTATATGCTTAGATACATAGTTTTGAGATATATATAATAATAAGCTATTAAATCCTGTTGACTGAATAGCATTTAGATGCCTGTCATTTATATATTTATTAGCTATGTCATTTATAGCAGCATCAGATGTATTTATATTTATCAACTCAAAATCTGTTTTGTTGTCTATGCACTTAGTAGCCATGTTCGCCCTCCTTCCCGCTCTGACTTTTGGCAAAATAAAAAAAGCCGTTGCTATCTGCTCGGCTCTTGTACCTGTTTAGGTGTCCGGGAAATAACAACGGCTTGTGCTCGTCCTTATCGCATACAGTTTTGTAATTTATATTTCAGACTGTACAAACTGATATATTTATTTTATGGTGTGATTATAAAATACAATTATTTCAAAGTCAATAATAATTTAAATTTGCGCGAGTAATGCTTTCATCTCTGGCAGCTGCCTTATCGGGGTCTTCCTGCGGTTCTGCGCCGTTTTTCAAATGTTCTAAAAACTGGTTTACCATCTCCGCGCGTTCCTGTTTTTCCCTTTCCGCTTTCTGTTGTTTGAGTTCCTCGGCTTTCCTGTCCTGTTCCGTCTTTTTCGCGTCAATTAGTGCCTGAATTTCTGCAAGGCGTTCGGCGTTGGTTTTACCTTCCTCCGGTGCGCTTGTTTCCCTTTTTGGCTTTTTTCTTGGCTTTTCTGCGGGTTTTTCCGGCTCGATGGCATTGTTTACCGTTCCGGCTTCCTGTGCGCTTTCTGGCGCGCTTTCTTCCATGCGTTCAAGGTCTGCCAATATAAGAGGTACTATATAATCATTTAAATTTTTTTCACCTCCTACTAATTTTTCAATTCTTTCTTTCGTTCCCTTTGGAAATCTGACTTGTACAAAATCGAACTTATTGCGATAACTGTCAATTGCTTTTCTGGTATAATTCGGCGTTTTCGTGTCCATAGTTTTTTCTCCTTTGTCGTGTATAAATTTATATAAATATTTATATAAAGATTCATATAAAGTGTTATATAAATATTTATACAACGGTTTCCCCCACGTTGTCAATCAAAATATATAAAGATTTATATAAAGTGATATATAAAATGATATATAAAGTGATATATAAAGATTTATATAAATATTTATATGATAATTATCATATATCAAGGCAACAAAAAAGGACGCTTTCGCGCCCTCTTCTGCGTCTGTTGGTCATTCCTGTTCTTTCGCTGTCGCTATCTTGTCCAGTAGCTCAACAATTTCTTGCCTTGTGTACTCGTCTTTTTCTCCTTGCGTGATAATCAAACGCAATTCATACAATGTAGACTTTTTCACATATTCGGCTTCTTTCTCTGTCATGACTTCCATATTTCTCCTTTCCTGTATTTCAGATTTGGTATTGCTTTATCTGATATATACATCTTAACATTTTGTGCCTTATATGTCAAGCACTTTTTTCAGTTTTTTGTGCCTATTTCAAAATTTTTTCCTCACGCTCCAATTTTTCGGCAACTGCCAACTTTATAAAGTTATTGCACTTATACCCCAGTTTATCAATCCTTTTTTTTGTGCCAACATCAAAGCGACAATTCACACGCTCAAACTTATCATCATACTTATAAATCGCTTTACGCATTGCGTCAGTTGTTTTGTGTTCTGCCATATTATACCCACTCCTCTATAATTATTTTGCATGTAAAAATGCTTATTAAGATTATATGCTATTGTGCCTTATATGTCAAGCGATTTTTTATTTTCCTTATTATATAATAGGTAATTTTCCATTTCTTCATTTTGTGCCTTATACATTTTGCACAATTTTGTGCCTTATAATTTGTGCAATAGTGACTATTGTTTTTGTGCCTTATATGTGATATAGTATAACCATAGCAAGGGAACACCAACAAAAAAAACAAAAACAGGAGGAAATGACAATGAAATATCAGAACATGGATTTATGGAGTATCAAAGATGTAATAGACAACGGGGAGGACGGAAATTTCCTAGCGATTTGCGATAATGGCAAAGAGTACGAGTGCAAATATGTTACGGAATGCAGAGCAATGTTTTTCACAATCCCAGCCAATGTAAAAATCCTTGGATACCTGAAAATTATCGGTACTTGTAAAAACGGAATGAGCTTTTCAAAATAAACCGAAACGCTCCGACATGGAGCGTCAGCCGCGGGACGGTCTCCCGGCTCTGATGATGGCAGACCAGAAAGTGAAGAGTTTGAAAGGACTTTTGACTCGGCATATAAAAATCAATTTTCCCAGATGCTGAAAGTCATTGCCTTGATTAAAGACCTTTCGAATCTGGATGAAAAAACGATTAGAAAGCTTTTGACAGAAAAAAGAGATGAAGTTGTCGAGCTTTTTGCATAAGCCAAAAAGCAAGCCGGGCATAGAACCCGGCTTTTTCTGTGTTCAATATTTTTTATATATATCTCCACGGTTCCCAACGTCAATAACATAGACCGTCAAAATACCATCATCGACAGTATAAATTATTCTGTAATCACCAACACGCAGCCGGAACAAATCGCCATGACCTTTTAGCTTTTTAATATCTTCCCCGTTTGGTAATCGCTCTATTTCCGCGACAATTTTTCTTTTCTCGTTTGCCGGGAGCTTGTCTATAAATTTCTTCGCTTTCTTTTTGATGATAATTTGATACATCAATCAAGCCCCCATTCTTTCAAGCATTCTTCCAACGGGATTCCCTTGACTTTTTCGGGGTCTGGGTCGTTCAGGTAGTTTTCTATCATACGATTGCAAAAAATATCATCCGCTTCTTCATCAGCCGCAACGCCCTGAACATATGCCAAAACATAGCCCATTTTATAATCTGGGATGTTGTCCAGTAAATTTATTATTTGCTCTTTATTGCTCATTTCTCGATTCCTCTCTTTCAATCTTCTCGTTCACCGCCGATATAATAAAGCCATTTAAACTCATCCCGGCGGCAACGGCGGCAACCCTTATTTTCTCCTTTTCTTCTGGTTTTAGTGTTATCTGTATACATTTTGTTTTAGCTCTATAATTCTTTTGTGCGCGTGCTTGCGCTTCTGTAAATGTGCTACCCATCTTTTCACCTCCTTAACGATTATACCATTTTTAGCTCATTTCATGAATATACAAAATAGCCAAAATATATTCATGAAATTTGTTTATTATGTATATTGAAATATATTCATGAATATACTATAATGCATACATAAGATAAAGAAAGAAATACAGGAGGACATGAAAATGAAATATCAGGAAATGAATTTATGGAGTATCAAAGATGTAATAGACAACGGGGAGGACGGAGATTTCTTGGCGATTTGCGATAATGGCAAAGAGTACGAGTGCAAATATGTTGCGGAATATAGAGTAATGTTTTTCGCAATCCCAGCTGATGCAAAAATCCTTGGATACCTGAAAATTATCGGTACTTGTAAAAACGGAATGAGCTTTTCAAAATAAACCGAAACGCTCCGACATGGAGCGTCAGCCGCGGGACGGTCTCCCGGCTCTGATGATGGCAGACCAGAAAGGGAAAAGATGAAAGAATTACTTAAAAACGGCGGCGCATACGGCGCACAAGTAGGACATAGGACAGTTTTTACTGAGCAAGGGGCTATTGACAGATACAAAATGTTTTTAGATGTTTGTTATCACAATTTAACTCCCGAATCATCAAAAGCCCTGACAGAAGTTGAACAAGATTTAGTTAAAATCGGCTTTACATGGGAAGAATTGGGAAAAATCGAAAACGAATATATAGAAAACAATTTTTGAGTATTTCCACTTGTCCGCTATAGGCGGCATAGGCTCACGACCTGCAAGTGGATTAATCACGAGGCTTGTGAAATCTGGCAGAACAAATAATCTACAACCCTCCCGGGAGGGTCAGAGCCGGGAAAAGTGAAATAGTTGACCGTATACATTGACACATTGACCAAAAAAGCATAGAATAGTTATGTATATGTTTTTGCGATTTTATTTGTGTATGCCATTTATGCGATTTTTTGCTGCTGCTATTCATAAATGATTTTTTTGTGTTGTTTGCCCAAAAAACGTTTTAAAATCTAAAAAATCTGATAACCTAATTTTTTTCCGCCCCACAAATTTAGGGGTGGAATCTTTTTTGGAGATTTTTTCCGGGATTTTTGAAATCCGAAAAAAATTTGATTTATAAAAACAATTTAGTACGCAACTTTTTACCATTTATTTTATTTTATTCCGTTCAAATATGGAAAATAAACCTATGCTTGAACATCTGGAAACGAATAGTTCTTCCAGCAATTTATTCTTTGTCATTTCAGGGTTTGTTTTCCGTACATAATTTAATAATTCATCAATCTTTTCCATTATGCTACCCTCCATGAAATATTCTGCATTAAATCATCTAGTAAATAGATTAAATCTGCACCGTATAAACTTATCCAGTCTGCCATAAATTCTTCCTGTTCAATTGGCATATGAATGTCAAAAGAAAAGCAAAATGCATGGCATAATTCATGGCACAAGACCTTACGTAAAAATACACCATACAGATTTTCAGATAAGTAAACTGTCTGCGTAGGTAAGTCTGTCATTCCAACAGTTAAACTTCCGTCACTTCTTCTTAGCCATTTAGATTGCCCGTCAACGTATTTAATTCGCCATTCTAACCCATTTATTGTAAATTCCATAGATTTATACCCCTTATGTGGAAAAGGGGCTTAAATCGCCCCTTAAACCTTTTTATATCTTTGTAGCAAGTACATTGATTTTATTTTTCATTAACGTGCGTTCCTCGGGTGTCATGTCCTTTACCATGTCTGTTAAATCTCCAGATAATTCTTTCATGTACTCCTCAAGAGAAGCCATTTTAGATTGCTTATCCTCGGCAGAATTGGAACTGTGATTGTTCTTGCTTTCTTCATATCCCCGTCTTGCTCGCTCGGACCGGCTCTCATTGCGATTTCTGCCGCCAGACGAACGCCCCTCTCGGTACCCACGAGAATATCCTTCATCGTAACCTCTTGATTGACCATCGCTATATCCTCTCATGCTTTCGCTGTACCCCATAGAGCTACCGCCAGAACCGCCAGACGAACCACCAGCGCTCACACCTGTTGCCCCACCGCTTGATGAACCGCCAGAACTCTGACCGCCACTCGAATTGCCGCCAGTACCGCCGCCGCTGTAATACATTCTACCCATAGGCATTCTATCCATATCCCTATACCATTCTGGGGATTCTTCCATCATATGTAAATATGGCATTTCTTCATAGCCCCGCCTTGAACTTCTTGAATGGTATGTTCCTCTGCCCTTCGGTGCGAATCTTCCGTTTGCGTATCGGTAATTATCGTAGTACCGCTTGCCCTCATCTTCCCCGTATTCTTCTTTGAGCATATGCAAAAAATATTCATCAGACTTCTTTTCTTCTTCCTCGGTTTCTTCCATGGCTTTCGTGATTTTGGCGTCTTTTTCGGCACAGCATAAATCTTTAATCATATCCACAACTGCGCCCATTTCTGCGGTATCAACATTTGCCATGCCGCTATCCATCTCGGATTTAGCACATTCGGTCAATTTTTCAATCATTTCATGTATTCTTTTAACGTGCATATTACCGCCTCCTTACGCTTCTCTTGTGACCACGATATTTGCGTTCTGCACATCAATCGTCTGTGAACTTGTATTTTCAACCGCAATATTTACGCAACAACCTTTTGGCACGTCTACATAAATTCCTGCCGATACGTTGTTAAAAGTCGCTGTATCAAATGGCGTGCTAATCATCTGCGATGACAGTACAGGCTCTCCGCTGATTGCGATTGATAAGGATATTGCTTCTGCCGTTCCACCGTCCGGAACTCCGATATTTGCAGAAAAATCAACAAAAAACCTCGCCCTGCGTTGATTTGTCATTCCTCTAAGTGTGATAATCCCGCTTCCCTCTCTATGCTGTATGCAGTTCGATCCATGCACCGCCGTTTCACTAAAAATCACATTCCCATTTGTGGCTACCGCTTGTAAATCTACGTTTGTATATTCAGCCATAAATTTTTACCTCCTTAAAAAATAAGGCGATAGCAAAAACTACCGCCTTTTGATGTTTAAGTAAAACCAATATTTTTCAATCGGATATAGATAGCTTTTATCTAAAATACTCCATTATTCTGTTGTTAGCATCCACAACTGTTGCAACCACAGCCCAATGTAGCGTAAGGATATGGCGCAGGTACGCTAAACGCCGGTACTGGCATGGGATTGATACGCTGTATCAGCTCGTTTGTCTGTGCATTGGACAGAGAAGCAATGTAACTGTTCTGCGCAGACTGAGAAGCCGCAAGTTTAAGCGACTGATTTTCGCTCTGTAAATCTTCAATCTTCTGCTGGCACAGGTAATCAAGAATACTGCGGAATCCTGCGTTCTGACCTTCCAAAATATCACGAGTATTATTATTCATCGTGTTCTGGATATTGCAAGCCTGTGTAGCAAGGTTATAGTTTACGCCCTGAATTGCTTCCCTTTCTTCACAGCAGCAATTAGCTAACTGTGTTGCAAGTGCATTTTGTCCCTGCATAAGTGACATATTTGTGCTATTGAATCCCTGCAACATGGTTGTGTTGGTATCATTAAATCCCTGCTGTACCTGATAACCAAGCGTACATACTGCATTATCGACATCATGGAATCCCTGTTGGTTCTGGTAACCCTGCTGACATAAACCATTGGTTAAGCCATCAAGTTTTGTCTGAATACTCTGCGTATCGAATCCTCTCTGTACTGCGGAATCGGTATAATAGCTGTTTGTGGTTGTGCCACCACCGCCATTATTTCCCCAGCCGTTTCCACCCCAGCCAAAGATGAGAGCAAACAGAATAATCAAAACCCACCAGCCTCCATCGCCCCAAGCACCGTTATTTCCGTTGCCTGACCCTCCTTCTGTTGTCAGGGGGATTGTAAAAGGCATTGAATTTGAATTAAACATGGTTTTACCTCCTGTAAATTTTATTTATACTTAACTCTTGCAAGAAATTAGTATCATTTCATTCCGAACTGCTGCATAATGCTACTTTTAACATCATCGACGGTTGTTCCTCGCTCTTTGGCGAGATTGTTTGCCATTGTCCGTAATCCATCCATATCTCCTTTTTGGTACATATTTATGGCATTCTTTGCCATCGGATTCTGCATAATCTGGCTGTTATTCATCATCTGCTGAATCATCTGTTGTGGATTTCCACCACTCTTTAGCATTTGTATTATCTGGATTGGATTCATTCTGAGTCGACCTCCTTCTTTGCCCTTGATGTTGTTTTTCCACCAATGGACTTCTCCAGTTTGTCAAATCGGCTGTCTATATCATCAAAACGTTTCATAAATGCCTCTGCAAACTCGTTAAATGGCTCAAATTTCGAGTTTTCATCATTTTTCGATGAAATACTCATATCGTTATCTAAAGTGGGCTTAAAAGTCAAAATTCGAGTTGTTCCGTCCTGCTGCCATCTTTTTGCATATATCTCTGTTCCATCTGCTTTCGGGAAATAGTATAAATTTCCGTCCATCGGTATATCCGTCGCTTTTACAGCGTCCAAACTGTCAACTACTTTCCCACCAAGGGTATTCTGTGACTGTATCTGTTGTGGCTGTAGACTCTGCTGGTACTGCTGCAAGCTATTTATTCTGTCCATATATGGATTGCCTTGCATTCCGGCATACTGAGGCTGGTACTGTGGATATTGATTAAAATAGTTTGGATTCGTATAGGGTTGCATTTTTTGCTTCCTCCTTCAGCATTTTTCGATTTTCAAGAACTTTTTCGACTGTGTGAAGCATATCTGATTTGTACTCGCAAGGGATTTTCATAATCTTCCTATCACTCAAAATCTCTTCTAAAATTTCATCTGAAAACATAAGAATTACCTCCCTGTGATTAAATTTTTACATAAAAAAAGAAGCGTAAAACGCACGTTAAACGCACACTTTACGCAACCTAATTCGCAATGCCCTTTTCATTTTTGATGTAAATGTGATGTAAAACAGTAAAGTAAAATCCTTTGGAAATCTTGATTTTCCTAGCTTTTTAAGTGCTACGGCAGATGTTGCCGTGGCAGATGAATAGTATTTTATCATGCTTTTTATATCCCTTCGTAAGCCTACAAATGCCCATTTGCGCGAGGCACGAGCCAAGCGAAAATGCAAGCATTTTCATTTGGCGACGCCCGCGACAACGGAAAACCTCGTTTTCCACTTCGGGCTTTCCGGCACTTTTTTGATTTTTCCTCATTTGCCCGAAAATCACGTAACTCTTTATAAATCTACGCATTTTCCCGGGCAAATGGTGTAGTAAATGGTCATGTACAAAAAATACAAATTGCTTTTCCTTGGCACTTCTTCTTTAGAAACGTCAAAACTATTTTATCACGTACTTCGTTCCTCTCCCCCTGCCCTCAATCTTCACAACACCTTTTTTCTCCATATCTTTCAACAACTGCGTTGTCTTTGACTTTCCAAACGGGATGTACGGGGCAATCTCACTGATTGATTTCAACACCGTCTTACTTAAAATCTGATATACCATTCTTTCGTCTTCTGATAAATTCAGATCCTTCTCAAAAAACGGAAGTGCAACCTTAATTGTATTTTCTGATACCTCAAATTTCGGTTGTTTTACTCCTTCTTCATAGAGCTGTTTTATCCGCAAAATCCCCGTGCCGAATATTTCCACAAAACCAAGTCTATAAAATACATTTGCAAGATTCCTGTTTCTCAAAACAGAAAGTTTTCCGGATAGATACTCCTCCTCTCTAATCCCGGCCGGTAGCCCTCCGGGAGAGATAATTTCGATTCTGTCATCGAACATCGAAACTCTTATCTGAGATTCCACATCCCACGCTCTATGAATCAATGCATTTGCAATTGCCTCTCTGAATGCAGCTTCCGGTATTATTTCTATCTTCTTTCTGTCAGCACCCTGTATTTCTTCGTACTGATAGTAGTCCCTGAATACCTCCAATGTTTTTTCATATACAGTCAAAGCGGATACATGATCAAATGTCGCTCTCTTTTGAATCACGCTGATGTTTTCGCCAAACTTCACAATATCGATTCCGGGAAAATGATTGCTATCCGCCAGAATACCGGCCGCATTATTATATCCGCCGGTATTGTTATATAAATTCAGCGTTTTCAAAGTATCCTGATTAAAGGTCTCAATCTGGATACTTTCTTTTAATTTCTGATATAAAACATCAAAAGTCAGTTTCTGATCTTCACACGGCAATTCCTCAAATCTGATATTTTTACCATCCAAAATCAGTCTTGATAATTCCAGCGTGTCAACCTCGATTGTCGCGGTATCATTTCGTTTATATGCTTTTGATTTATATAAATACGGCTTTTGCATCCCGCTTTTTACGGTCAGTTTTATCGTCCTGTCATTGTTTTGCAATTCCAGTGTGTAATCAGGCTGCGGAGTAATGCTGTCATTAATTTTATTTTCAATATCCAGGCATGCTTGTTTTGCATCTGGCAGTCCTTTAATATTGCCGACGTCATCAATGCCAAAAAATATCTCTCCGCCATCATAGTTCGAAAAGGCACTTACTGTTTTCAGAAATGTATTTGTAATTGTTTCTTTAAACTCCGTTGTTCTCGTTTCACGCATACGTTTTTTGTCCTTTCCAGTTTTATGCCTGCTTTGCTCGCGCTTGTTTTCCTTCCGATAAGTCCTATTATACTTGCAAACGCGCGAAAAATCAATCGTAAATTTTTACGATTGATTTTAACTGCACGAATCCTTAAATATAACGAAAATCCTCCTAAAATACCTATATTTGTCCCCGATTTGCCGACTTTATATTTTGCCTAGTTATTGTTAAATTTATCACAGAATAAGCAAAACAGGGCAAATCGGAGCAAGTTAAAGCCGTCATTCATAATTTTTTCTCTATATATTGATTCATTTGGTATGCTCTAATTAAGAGTGCAATTTCGCTTTAAGCTATCCAGGTATAAAGCAGTCATAATCAATACATATTTTTCCGAATCAGTTTCTGTCCCCTTAAAATTCACGAATTTTGCTATCCATTTTTTAATGCTTCCATCCTATTTTCCGGTATCAATGGAAATGAGTAACAGGTATCGAGATGTTCCTTTATACCGTCTCTTATATCATAATTTCTGCTATCTAAATTATCGGGTCTATGCACCTCGATAAACAGTTCTGTATAATTGTAACTATGGTCATACCATATCCCTGTAGTTTCCCCTTTACCCTCATCCATCTTTTGCAAACATTGATGTAGATATGAAAGTGCTAACTTTATAGCATTTTTATAAAGTTCAACCCTTACCTTATTGGCTTTATCTGTAATTTCTGTATTGAAAATTGCTTAATACTAAAATTGTATTGATTAAAGGTCCTTGCTGTTATTAAGCAAGCAGCCAGTCGTAAAGGCAAATGGATTTGATGCCATCATAAGATACATCCATTCCTGTATTCATGGAAAGGACTATCTTTTCATAATTATCATTGATTTTTTGTAATGGTGCTAATTCCCTCTTTCGAACATCTTCATGGTTCATAGACTCCGTTACTTGAATATATATCTTATCATCCGGTTTTGTTGCAATAAAGTCCACCTCTAAATGATCAACCTTACCAATAGAAACATCATAGCCTCTTCGAAGCAGTTCGAAATACACTACATTTTCCAGTGCATGACCACTGTCACGGTTTCTGAATCCGAGCAGATAATTTCTGAGACCAATGTCAACAATATAGTATTTTCCAAGAGTCCGCAAATATTCTTTTCCTTTGATATCAAATCTCTTGATGTCATAGAAAAAGTATGCTTCAAGTAATGCATTAACATATGCCTGCACCGTATGAGCACTTGGTACCCCTTTTCGTTTCCCATCTTCAAGCAGCCCTTCGTTCACAAGAATGTTCCCGATGGAAGAAATTGAAATATTGCTACCGATATTGTCCGCAAGAAACATAACTATTTTTTTCAAAAGAACAGGGTCTGTAATTCTTTTCTGCCCTCTGCGGTTTTCTCGTTCCAATATATCTCTCATGATTACGGTTGAATAAATACCCTCAAGCAATACCAATGCCTTTTCCTGATTCAAACCCACATCGGCAATCCCCGGCATTCCTCCGAAACGCATATAGGCTTCAAAGACATCTCGAATTTCATAATGCTCTCCGTTTTTATCAAATGCCTGTTTACGCATGCCGCCTAAAGCACTTTCCGTTTCCTTTATTTCAAAGTCATGGAAATACAAAAATTCGTCAAAGGACAAGGGCAACATCTTTATCTCTACGCATCTGCCGGACAGATAAGTCGCATATTCAGAAGAAAGCATATAGGCATTAGAACCCGTAACATAAATATCACAGTTAAAATCAACACGGAATGAATTGATTGCATCTTCCCAATTTGGTACACGCTGCACTTCATCAAAGAACAGATACATTCTTTTATTTGATATAACCCGTTCCTTCACATACTCATAGAACGTGTCACTATTCATATTTTTGAATGCGTGAGACTCAAAATTCATCTCCACAATCTGGTCATCTACAATTCCATCTTCTTTCAGATGGACAACCATCAGTTTCAAAAGACTGGATTTCCCGCATCTGCGAATTCCTGTAACAACCTTGACAGGCTCAGTATCCTGAAATGCTATCATCTTATTCAAATATAAATCTCGTTTTTTGAGTTCATGTGTATCAATCATCTGATATTCCTCCTCATAATAGGAATATAGCACAAACTTTTATAAAAATAAAGTTTTTGCACTCAAATGCAGAAACTTTTAATATTAAACAATTTTTGCAGTGTTTTACCTTCTTATCTCAAGTCAGTATTGTTTCTCTTCCTTTGGGGAACATTTTTGTGAATATATAAGTAGAAATGTTCCCCAATCATATAAACTCAAGATATAGTATGTTCGAATCTAACAGTTATATTCAAATGAAAAGTATGCCACGTTCATCATAAACGCTGGCAGCACTGACATTCCCACACCGGATGGCACGGTCAAGCACCATAATGGTTGCAACCACACCATCTATCTTTTCTGTTGATTTTTCCTTATCTGCTTTAATGTTTCCTGCAGGGTCGGTTCGGATAAAAATGTTATCCATCATCCACTGAAGAACCGGATGTCCCCCATGCGCAATTTTCTGCTCCAGGGTTAATTCATCAGTTCTTTGGTAGAAGGTTCCGTCCAACCTTCTATAAATACTTTTTAAATGCTTTCTTTACTTTAAGACAAACATCCATCGCCCAATCAAACTGTAAATTCCACTCGTCCTGAGCATCCAAATTTACTGATTTTTCTATAACAATGCGACTCGCCTTCTTTTCTGGCAGTTCTCGCCAATCAAACTTCAATCCTGCAATGGTTGCGAAATCCTTGGGACGAAAATCATTGGCACAAGAACCAGGGTTCATAATTGAAATACGATTGGAATAAATATCTATTTCATGCTGTACGGAGAAATCATATCGAGCATACCAAATTATAGACTCTACAAATAAACCATAATTTATTTCTTCATTACCTAATACTCGATCCTAAAGTAATCCATGTACGCTTTGTACTTATCCTGCGCAGTCAAACAGGTATCTCTCAAATAGCCCCTCTCATTATTCCACTCTTTTAATCCCCTGTAATAAAACAGCTTCAAATCTTCATCAATAATGAACGGAACTATATCATATTTCAAGCATTCCTTAAACATGATCAATCTGCCGACACGACCATTACCATCCTGAAAAGGATGGATTCGCTCAAACTTTACATGAAAGTCTAGAATATCTTCAAATGTTTTTTCTACTTTTGAATTATATTCCCCCAGCAGCACTTTCATTTTACCAGCAACTTCTTCCGGCAGTGCGGTCTCCATACCGCCAACTTCATTTGGTAGTCTCTTATAATCTCCTACTGCAAACCAGTCTTTTCTGGAATCACTTGTTCCATTTTTCAAAATCAGATGGATTTCCTTTATCAGCTTCTCTGTCAAGGCTGCTTTTGCACGATCAATAATCATATCAATGCAGCGAAAATGATTGGCTGTCTCAATCACATCATCTACATTCAGTACTTCATTCTCCACACCAATTGTGTTCGTTTCAAAAATGTACCTGGTCTGATCATAGGTCAACCGGCTGCCTTCTATGTGATTGGAATTGTAGGTCAGCTCAATCTGGGTCTTGTGATAGATTCCCTCAGAATATTTACTTGTTTTCTGTTCCCGCAAAATATCCAGCAAAGTACTCGGCTGTACCTTTTTCTTATTCGTACGTTCCGGTTTTTTTGAATTTTCTGGGATATTCCATGTTTTGCCGGTAAGAAATGCGCCCTGAACTCTTCCCTGGGCACAGTAATTGCGTACACTTCGTTCCGATATATTCCATATTTTTGCTATTTCCGCAACTGATAGATAACGCATCTGATTCCTCCGCTGATAAGCACTCAAAAACTATAATCTTCCATGAGATATTATATCACATTATCGGCAAAGAATCCATTTGTTTTTCTTTTATATTTCCATTATTTTGCCGTTATCGGTATAATCTAGGCGACTTAATTTAGTCATTCATAAAGATTTTAACGAAATTAAATCTCTTTCAGCAGCTCCACTCCCATTTGCAACATATTTCTCCTCATAACAACTTTCCTTCTGTTACTTTGCGAGAATTTATGTTATTTTATCATATTTATTCATTGTATCTATTTAAGGTCAGATTTGCACATGCACTATTTTATATATTGCAGGTCTCCATTTCTCAGCATTTGGAATCTTCCATATTTGCAGAAAAGATTCATCCAATCTGTGTTTCAAATCATGGCCATCTTCTGATTTCAAATTCTTTGCGAAATAAGTTGGTTACGAAGGATAGTATAAAAAATCACACTGATGTGCTGATTTTTCACAATCCTCTGAAAGTGGATTTGGCTATTTGTTTCTGAGCGAAAGCAAATAGCCCCTGATGGCAGAAGAGAAACCACTTTCGTGGATTTCTCTTCGCCCCGTCGCTAACGCTTCGGAATGGAGATTAGAATGTAAATCTCTGGCTGCGAAATCCTGGGGACGAAAATCATTGGCACAAGAATCAGGGTTCATAATTGACATAAAATTGGAATAAATATCTATTTCATGCTGTACGGAGAAATCATATCGAGCATTGGCCACAGATGGCTATAGATGTCTGAAAAACAGCATAGCGCTGGTTTCAGCAGCTATCCCTCACTTGCTATGTCCTGATTTTTCAGGTTGTTTCCCCATACGGCAAGCTCCGTAAGAATCGGAATCAGAGAACGAACGGAATCTGTGATTTCATATTCCACACGAATCGGTACTTCCATGTATTCCGTTCTTTTTACAAGACCATCATCCTCAAGTTCTTTTAGAGACTTGGCAAGCATCGTATTAGAAATGCTCCCCATTTTTCGTTTGATGTCATTGTATCTGGTTGCGCCGTCATTAAACAGGGAACATAAAATAGACATTTTCCATCTTCCACCTATCGCATTCATCGCTCTCTGTAAAGGACACCCCACGGTACAGGGACAGATATGCTCATTCGCCATTGCGTTTTTCCTCCCTTAGATAAGTTTTTTAGTACCTGCTCCTTAAAAACTGCGTAGTTGACATGGGTATCTCCCATGTCTATAATCGTATTATATCAGGTAGCAATTTAAGAGTAAATCCTTTTTTTGTATTAGATTTTGAAAAGGTGTCCTCTATCTGTAGTCCTTTACGTTTCGCCGTTTATTCCCTGTAAAAAGGTTGAATCAACACTCTCATCGTAAAGGGCTAAAAGGGAAGTGAAACGATGACGGACAGTAGAAATAAAACGATTGCCAAAACCAGCATGATAGGCGTTGCAGTGAATGTACTGCTTTTTATGCTGAAAATCATTGTGGGCACACTGAGCAATTCTATCGCGATTATACTGGATGCTGTCAACAACCTGTCGGACGCGGCCTCCAGCGTGATTACTTTGGTCGGCGCCAAACTCGCAGGCAAAGAGCCGGACAAAAAGCACCCATTTGGTCACGGAAGGATTGAATATTTCAGTGCTTTGATTATATCCCTGATTGTTTTATACGCCGGTGCGACCTCGCTTGAAGAATCATTAAGCGGTATTTTTCATCCTGAAACCCCGAGCTACACCACAATTTCATTGATTATAATTGCAATTGCCGTTGTAGTGAAAATAGCACTCGGAAAATATTTTGTGGCCGCAGGCAAACGTGCAGACTCCAATTCCCTCGTTAATTTAGGGAAGGAGGCCACACTGGACTCGGTGATTTCTTTCAGTACATTGGCGGCAGCCGTTATTTTCCTCTGCACCGACATCTCTTTGGAAGCTTACCTTGGTGCCATTATTTCACTCATTATTATCAAATCCGGCTGCGATATGATGCGTGAAACACTGTCGCGTCTGCTCGGAGAACGGATGGATACGGATATGGCAAAAGCCATCGGAAAAACGATTATGGAATTTCCAATGGTACACGGCGTTTACGATTTGGTGCTTCACGACTACGGTCCTGATTCGTATCAAGGCTCCGTCCATATTGAAGTGCCGGATACCTGCAGGGCAAATGAACTTGATAATCTCATACGCTCCATCACAATTGCCGTGTACGAAAAACACCATATTCTTTTGACGGCTGTGGGCGTTTATTCCATCAATACAATTGATGAAGAGATAATCCATATCCGAGAGGAAATCAACAGCCTGGCACTAAGCTATGATTACATCACACAAATGCACGGATTTTATCTGGACAGGGACCATAAGACCATCCGTCTCGATTTGGTGGTCAGCTTTGATGCCAGGAACCGGCGTTCGGTTTTTGACGAAGTGCAGGCAGCCATACAGCAAAAATTCCCCGACTATGAGATCAACATGGCAATGGACGCCGATTTTATTTCATCCTAATGCAAGAAGGAAGAAGCTATGTATTCCCGTAAAACCAACGAATCGGAAGAAGATTATTTGGAGAGTATTCTCCTGATCACGCAGAAAAAAGGATGTTGCCGCAGTGTGGATGTTGCGAACGAACTTGAAGTGTCAAAGGCAAGCGTCAGCGTTGCCATGTCCAAGCTCCGGAGCGGCGGCTACTTGTATATGGATGATGACCATACGCTCCATCTAACAAGGCTTGGCAAACAAACGGCACAGAAGGTTTATGACAGGCACCTGACACTAAAAGAGATGCTTGAAAAAATAGGAGTCGCCTCTGAATTGGCAGATCAGGAAGCCTGTCGGATGGAACACGTCATCAGTGACGACTCGATTTCAAAGCTAAAACTGGCAATCCAAAATAAAGTATAAAGGAGTAAAGATTATGAATATTCAAGTTAGGTATTATTCCCGTGGCGGCAACACAAAAAAGCTGGCAGAAGTAATTGCAAAAACAATCGGCTGCAAAGCCGAGCAGATTCCTACGCCGGTAGATGGCAGCGTTGACATTCTGTTCTTAGGAGCGTCCGTATACTGGGGCGGCATCAGTTCCGAAGTGAAAGACTATATCCAGACGCTGGACAAGGGCAACATTGGCAAGGTCGTTGTGTTCTCCACCTCTGCTCTGGCGGAACGTGCGTTTCCACAAATCCAGAAGAAGCTCCAGGACAAGGGCATCCCGGTTGACACCAGAAACTTCTACTGTCGCGGGGAGTTCACAGCACTCCATAAAGGCCACCCGAATCAGGATGACCTGGAAACTGCAAAGAAGTTTGCAAAGAAAATAATGGAAAGGAAGTAAGGCGGTATGGCTGAGAAGGAATTTAATCTTGGAGAATACATGACAGGCGGTGTAGAAAGCATCGTCAAAGGCGCCCTTAGAGCCACTTTGAAAGATCCAAAGGAAAGCGCTTTTATGGCACGTTATGCACTGGCAAGCCGAGAGTCTTCCAAAAGACGTGCCGAGCTGGAAAAACAAGGGGAACATATCCCTCCATTTCTGATTGCCAGCATTACCAGTAGCTGTAATCTGCACTGTGCAGGCTGCTATGCAAGGGAGAACCATATCTGCTCAGATGAAAAAGCATATAACCAGCTTTCCGCAGAGGAATGGGATGCTATTTTCAGAGAAGCGAAAGACTTGGGAATAGGTTTTATCCTTCTTGCAGGCGGAGAGCCTATGATGCGCAGAGACATTCTGGAGAAGGCGGCAAAAATTCCTGAAATCCTTTTTCCTGTTTTCACCAACGGAACCCTGTTGAATGACAGCTATATACAGCTTTTTGACAAGTCTCGTAATCTGATTCCCGTTTTCAGCATTGAAGGTGATGAAAAGAAAACGGATGAACGTCGGGGAGCCGGAATCTACCAGAGCCTGATTTGTGCAATGGACAAAATTAAAAATAATCATCTGATTTTCGGCGCATCGGTTACAGTTACGACTTCTAACCTGAACGAAGTAGTTTCTGACAATTTTATTTCCGTTCTTCAGGAACGGGGCTGCAAGGTTGTGATTTATGTGGAGTTCGTGCCGGTTACCGAAGACAGCGCCGAATTGGCGCCGCAGGATGCTGAAAGAGACTTCTTGAAAAACAAGCTCATGGAACTACGGGAGCAGTATCCTGAAATGCTGTTTATTTCTTTCCCTGGCGATGAAAAAAGCTCCGGCGGATGCCTTGCTGCGGGAAGAGGGTTCTTCCACATTAATTCTCACGGCGGCGCAGAACCATGTCCGTTCTCTCCTTATTCTGACATTAATGTCAGGGATACCTCTGTCAGAGAAGCGTTGCACTCCAAGCTGTTTACAGCACTACAGGACGGAGATATATTGATGGAGGATCACGCCGGGGGATGCGTTCTCTTTGAGCGAAAAGACCAAGTAGAAACACTTCTTGCTAACGATTAAATATAACATTCATAATGCCTGCTGGGGATTGATTTCCCTGACAGGCGTTCTTGCGCTTACGAATATTTTTGCCGTCCACCGATTCCCCTGCCTTCAATCTTCAAAACACCTTTTTATCCATAGCTTTCAACAACTGTGTTGTCTTTGATTTCCCAAACGGGACATCCCTCACTTTGCTCGGTCAATTCAGATCTTTCTCAAAAACCGGAGGTACAATCTCAATTGTATTTTCTGATACTGCAAATCCCGGTTGTTTCACTTCTTCCCCTGTAATTCCGGCCGGCAGCCCTCCGGGAAAAATAAATAGAGTATGAAATATTACACTTTCAAAACCGACAATGCATCGCATCACTTTTTAAATGACTTTGCTTAAATCATCACATCATTTTTTACTTTATAAGTGCCTTTGGTTACTTCACATTTTCGTCTCTATATATCATTTTCTTTTCAATAAGAGGACTGATAATCCCTTTCAATTTCTCAATCAACTCCACATCTGCCGGCAGCCATTCCACAGAATCCAGCTCTTCCCTGCCCAGCCACCTCGCGTCCTGATGCTCTTTAAGCACCAGATTCCCAGATATAATCTCAGCCCAAAAGCACTTCAGGGATAAATGAAAGTCTGGATAATCATATTCAATGGTATCGACTAACCCGCCGACCGCAATCTCTGTATCCAGTTCTTCCATAATTTCTCTTTTCAGCGCTTCCTGCGGCGTTTCGCCTTCTTCAATTTTGCCGCCCGGAAATTCCCATCCGCCTTTAAACTCTCCATAGCCCCTCTGGGTTGCAAAGATAACAGGCTCTCCTCTTTCATTTACTGCCCTGATAATCGCCGCAGCTACACGGATTGTTTTCATACCACGCTGTCTCCCTCTTTCGGATATTCTTCCGCAATCTTCTATCACAGTTCTCCACGCCGAATCTGTTCCCGTATTTTCATCCACAGCTTCCCCATGCGGTTTTCACCATCACGGTTCAATCCCCAGCCCCAATAGGTATCCTTAGGGGAATCCTCCACAATAAAATAGTCCTCCGTCTTTAGCAACATTTCCCGTACATAAGGGTGCTGCTTTACTTTTTCAATCAGCAGCTCTTCCATGACTTCGACCTTTTTACTATCCCAATCTGTTCTTTTTCTTTCCTTATTTGCAAGAGAAATTTGTTTGGCCTCATAGGGCGACCTTGCCTGTCGGATTTGCGCCACCACATCCTCAGCCACGTCTTTGAAGGCGCTTGCCTGATACGCCTCCTCCACGGTAGGGTATACCCAGCCGTCATATTCAATTTTAAAAGCGCTGTAATTGTCCAGACAATAAAATTCCCTTGGGAAAAATCCAATCGCTTCATTGACGCCTTCTGCCAGCCAGGGGTCTCTGTAATCCTGCATTTTTAAATTAATCTTCATCACAATCCTCATTTCTAAGCGGTCTGCCGCAAACACCGCAAACAGCCGCATCATTTTCCATCTAATCCTTTCCCTTCATGTCTCACCCCACCTGCAATCAGCAAACAGTGCCCTGTCTTAGGGCTTAGCCTTCCTTCTCACAGGCAGAATAAAACTGCGCCATATACAAAGCATAATAGGCTCCTTTCTTTTCCAGCAGTTCCTCATGAGTGCCCGTCTCCACAACCTTCCCCTGATCCATTACCACAATCACATCTGCATCCTGAATGGTAGAAAGTCTGTGGGCAATAATCAGGCTGGTGCGGTTTTTCATGAGCTTTACAAGCGCGTCCTGAATCCCCTGCTCCGTCCTCGTATCCACGGAGGATGTGGCCTCGTCCAGAATCAGGATTTTAGGATCGGCGATCACCGCTCTCGCGATGTTTAACAGTTGTCTCTGCCCATGGGAAAGGCTGGCGCCCGACTGCTTCAGAAAGGTCTGATAACGATCCTTTAGCCGTTCAATAAAGGGAGCGCAGTTGCTTGTTTGCGCCGCCCGGAGCATTGCCGCATCATCCGCCTCCGGACTGCCGTATTTAATATTATGTTCAATCGTGTCGGAAAAGAGCACCGTATCCTGTAGGACGATGGCGGTATTACGCCGCAGCCAGTCCCGCCGCAGGCTCATGATATTTTTGCCGTCAATCAGAATTTCCCCGGAATCCACAGGATAAAAACGCATCAGCAGATTCACCACCGTCGTTTTCCCACTGCCCGTCGCCCCCACCAAAGCAATTTTCTGGCCGGAGTGAATCTCCAGGTTGAAATCATATAATACCTGTTTGCCGGGCAGATAGGAAAAATTAACATGGCGAAAGGTAATATTGCCCTGCATCTGTTCGATTTCCTCCGTGCCGCTGTTATCCTCGTCCGGCTGATCCATCAGGTCAAAGACCCGCTCAGCCCCGGCGACAGCAGTCTGCACCGAGCCGTAAAGCTGCGCGATCTCATTGATGGGCCTGGAAAACTGTTTGGCATAAATGATAAAAGCGGAAATGATACCGATCGTAATCAGTCCCTTCAAGGCAAAATAACCGCCGAACGCCGCAACCATCACAAAACCGAGAGTGGAAATACTGTTCATCAAAGGCCCCATGGTTCCGCCGAGGATTTCCGCGTGGACGCCCTCTCTCGTCAGGCGGTCGGATAACTCCATAAATTCTGCCCTGGTACGCTCCTGCCTGTTATAGGCAAGTACCGTGCGGTAGCCGGAAATCATTTCCTCGGAATGTCCGTTCAGCCTGCCCAGCGCGCGTGCGCGCTTACGATATACGCCGCCCATCATTTGGGACATTTTCTTTGTCACAAATACCGTCAGGAACACTGTTACCATGGTAATCAGCGTAAGCTGCCAGCAATACCAGAACATGATCGCAATCGTTCCCACAACGGTCAGCACGCCGGAAACCAGTGAGCCAAGGCTCTGCGACACCGTATTGGAGATATTTTCAATATCATTCGTCATGCGGCTCATAACGTCGCCGTTGGAATGTCTGTCCAGATAGGAAATGGAAAGATGATCGATTTTCCGGAACAGATCGTACCTCATCTGCCGCACAATACTCTGGCTGAGCCTTGCAGACAGCAGCGACTGTGCCAGGCTGCATATGCCGTTTAACAAAAAGGTGACGGCAAGTACCGCCAGCAGCACACGAAATTCCTGCCAGGAACGGTCCTTAATCGCATCGATCACCCTGCCCTGCAGGGCGGGCGCCAGCAGAGAAGTGACTGTCACGGCTGCAACAGCGGCCAACAGTCCGATAAGCAGTCTTTGGGACTGCACGAAGTAACGCAGCAATCTGCCAAGGGTTTCCTTGGCGTTTTGGGGATTTTCCACGGTCTGTCCCATGGTAGAGCTTCGCCGCAGCTCTACCTTCGGTGTATTTGCAGCCATTACGCCATCGCCCCCTTCCTTAACTGGGAACGGCAGATTTCCCGATACACGGCGGAGCTTTCCTGTAATTCCTCATGGGTGCCGCAGGCACAGATTTGCCCGTTGTCCAGCACAAGGATGCGATCTGCCTGTCTGACTGAAGCAATACGCTGCGCCACAATAATTCTTGTAGTGCCCGCAAATTCCTGATGCAGCGCGTCGTAAAGCCTTGCCTCGGTTTTGAGATCCAAGGCGCTGCCGGAATCGTCAAAAATCAGGATCTCCGGCTTTTTGATAACGGCGCGGGCAATGGATATTCTCTGCTTCTGTCCGCCGGAAAGGGAATGGCCTCCCTCCGTTACAGGCGTTTCATAACTCTTGGGCATACGCCGGATAAAGTCTTCCGCCTGCGCGATGCGAGCCGCATGCCTGACGTCACTTTCTTCGGCCTGTTCGCAGCCCCAGCAGATATTTTCCTGAATACTGCGGGAAAAAAGCTCCGCCTTTTGCTGCACAATCCCGATTTTATCCCTGAGCACCTGCAGCGGATACTCCCGCACATCCTGCCCGTCTACCAGAACCGCCCCCGCAGTTACATCATAGAAACGTGGAATCAACTGCACCAGACTGGTTTTGCCGCTGCCGGTAGAGCCGATAATCGCAAGGGTTTCCCCCCGCCTGACGGAAAATGAGAGATTGTTCAGCACCGGGCGATCCGGCGCGTCTGCATAAGCGAAGGAAACCTGGCGAAACTCAATTTCTCCTTTTCTGTCCTCATCAGGACACCGCGTCCCTGATTGCTGCGCGTTTTCGGTATCCAGCACCTCACGGATACGCTTCCAGGAAGCGGACGCCCTTGTAAAGGTCTGAAAAATATTCGCCATAAAAACGATCCGCATCAAAATCAAAGAGAGATATGTAATCGCGGCCATAATCTGCCCCGGCGTCACACTCCCATCTGTCCGCAGCATGTCACCGCCCACATACAACACGCCCACCACGCACAGATTCAGAATAATGTTCACGCTGGGATTTAAAAATGCCAGTATGGTCTGGGCGTGAAGATTCGTATCGCAGAGGGAATGATTTGCGTCGGAAAAGTGCTCCAGCTCGTATTCCTCTTTCACATATGCCTTGACAACCCTCGTTCCGGCAATATTTTCCTGCATGATACAATTCAGCCTGTCCAGTTTCTGCTGAATCACGGTATAGAGGGGAGAAACTTTTTTCAAGGAAAAGACTACGATAGCCGTAATAAAAGGCAGACCCCAAGCCGCCACAAAGGCAAACTGCGGCGCTTGGCGGTACAGCATATAAATACCGCCCACGAACATGACGACACACCGTACCAGAGACCGCACCGACATCATAACCATCTGCTCAACCTGCGTTACGTCATTGGTAATCCGCGTCACCAGAGAACCGGTCGTGAAAAAATCCGTCTGTTCAAAGGAAAAATCCATTATATGGGAGAACATATCCTTCCTTACGTCGTTGCCAAAGCTCTGCGCGGCAATATTGGCAAAAACACAGCACAGCACACCGCAGGTTCCTCCGAATATCACCAAAAGGACCATACGGATTCCCTCATACACAATGATCTGCATATCAGACCCCAGAACGCCTTCGTCTACAATTGTCGCCATCATAGCCGGCTGCAATAAATCCATCGTCAGCTCCCCCAGCATGAACAACGGCGCAAGCAGACAGTATACCCAGTATTTTTTTAAATAGCGCAGCATTTCATCGCCTCCATTAGATAGTTCCCTTCACTAATTATAGGGTTCTTTTCTAACTTCTGCAAGAAATTGATTTTACAGCGATAAGGAAATATCATAGTTTTCTGCTTACACTTCGGGCAGGTTTGCATCAATACTTTTGCGTCAGTAAAATTTCAAGAAGTTTATCCACATAACTGTTGGCAGATTATGCTGAGGTTAAAGGTTGATTATTTCCCAAAGGTCATTCATGGCCGCTTCTACCACATTCTCTGTTATCGGCGGTTCCATAGCAACCTTTGATTTTCCTTCAAACCAATCACTCTGCTCTGCCTCAAACAGCTCCTGTTTCAGTTCCTTTGCCCGCCCGTTTTTCAGGCCAAACATCACGCCAAAACGAAAGCAATTTAATGGGAATTGGATAGAAATACGAGTGGAATTGTGGTATTCTAGGAGTGATAGAAATCAGAATCAGGAGAACAATCATGTCTGTTATTATAAAGAAATTTGAAAGTTCATATTTACTGGATACAATGAATATCTGGAATGAAGTGATTGACGAAGGCGTCGCTTTTCCTCAGTTGAATAGGCTGAATGAATCAGAGGCAGATATTTTTTTTAATGAACAGACTTATACTGGTATTGCAGTAGATACAGAAAGAGATGTCGTATTGGGAATGTATATTCTTCACCCAAATAATGTTGGAAGATGTGGACATATTGCCAATGCCAGTTATGCTGTAAGTTCTGAAGCGCGAGGGTTCCATATCGGGGAAAAGCTAGTATCTGACTGCCTTGAAAAGGCAAAGGACAATGGCTTTACTATTATGCAGTTTAATGCTGTCGTAGATAGTAATATTCACGCCAAACATTTATATGAGAGGTTGGGTTTTGCTGACGTTGGCATCATTCCCAGAGGATTTCAAATGAAAGACGAGCATTATGAAGACATCCATGTTATGTATAAAACACTATCATAATTCCAGTTTGCGAGGGCGCGTAGCAGATGCAAAGGGATTTGTCAAATTGATATCAATAGAATTGATTATAATAAGCGGTACAAATATCCGCAATGGGACAGAAATTTGCAATCTGCCCAAATAAGTAGCAGGCTGCAAATTCTGTCCCATTGATAAAGGAAAATTAATGCTTAAACAGGGAAAACCTCCTCTTTTCACAGGGCTCCACCCGAACGTCCAAAACCTTGTAGCCGGTTTCCTTCACAGCAGACTTGATTCTTGCAAGATCAGGCTGCTCCTCCAGAAGAATCTCAGCCGTGCCCTGAGTATGGGAAGCGGAAACCTTCGCCTTTTTGCCGCAGACTCTACGGATAGCGTCGGCGACATGAGCCTCACACATACCGCACATCATACCGTCAATCTTTAAAATAACCTTGTTCACTTTGATGCCTCCTGCCTTTCTCTCTCAGAAAAGGAACGCTGAATGGATAAAACGCTATAACCGGCGTCCTCAACAGCTTTCCGCATTTCCTTATCTTCTATTTCACCGTTCAGCGCAACAGTTGCGATACCTTCCTCATGGCTGGCGGCAGCGCTCTCCACGGCCGGCAGCGCTTCCAGCGCCTTTTGCACGGCGTTCTCACAGTGGCCGCACATCATTCCCTCAATGGAAATCACCGCCGTTTCATTCCCTGACGGCCTTGCTTCCGGCTCCTGCGCCAGCGTGGGCAGAACCACTTCATGCCGAATCCGTTGATCTCTCTTCGCTTCCCTGATTTTGAACAGATTCAGCCGCAGCGCGTTGGTCACCACGCAGAAGGAGGAAAGGCTCATCGCCGCAGCGCCGAACATAGGGTTCAGCTTCCAGCCAAACAGTGGAATAAAGACCCCTGCGGCCAACGGGATTCCAATGCAGTTATAGAAGAATGCCCAGAACAGATTCTGGTGGATATTCCGAAGGGTGGCGCGGCTGAGCCGGATTGCCGCCGGGACGTCGGAAAGCCTGCTTTTCATCAGAACCACATCCGCCGCGTCGATAGCCACGTCTGCTCCCGCGCCAATCGCAATGCCCATATCGGCACGCGTCAGAGCCGGGGCGTCGTTGATACCGTCGCCCACCATAGCCACCTTACCGTATTCCTTCAGCCTGCGTATCACAGCTTCCTTCCCGTCGGGCAGTACGCCCGCCACCACCTGATCCACTCCGGCCTGTTGCCCAATAGCGCGGGCGGTCTTTTCATTGTCGCCGGTCAGCATAACAACCCGAATCCCCATATGCTGCAATTCCTGTACGGCATGGGGACTGTCCTCTTTGATGGCGTCCGCCACGGCAATCATGCCCACGAACACGTCTCCTTTGGCAAATAACAGGGGCGTTTTCCCATTTTCCGCCAGCTTCTCCGCCCTATCGCGCATCTTTGCCGGAACCGATACCTGCCCCGCAATAAATTTCATACTGCCGCCCAGCAGCGTCCTGCCCTCCTGCACCGCCCGGAGGCCGTTACCCGCGAGCGCATGAAAATCAGAAACCTCGGAGGCTTCCAGCCCTTCCTGGGAAGCCTTTAACAGAATCGCCTTTGCCAGCGGGTGTTCGCTTTTTGCCTCCAACGCATAGGCTGTTTCCAGAAGCTCCCGTTCCGTAAAGCCGGGCGCGGCGACCAGGTCTGTCACACAGGGTTCCCCGCTGGTAATCGTACCGGTCTTATCCAGAACCACGATCTGCACCTTACCGGTTTCTTCAAGGGAAACCGCCGTCTTAAAGAGAATCCCGTTTCTGGCTCCTATCCCGTTGCCCACCATGATTGCCACCGGCGTGGCAAGCCCTAAGGCACAGGGGCAGGAAATCACAAGCACAGAGATTCCCCTTGCGAGGGCAAAGCCGAAGGTCTCACCGCAGGCCAGCCACACAATCGTAGTGATAATGGCTATGAGAATCACCGTGGGAACAAAGACGCCCGAAACCCGGTCGGCAATCTTGGCAATCGGAGCCTTCGTCGCCGCCGCGTCGCTGACCATCTTGATAATCTGGGAAAGCGTGGTATCCTCCCCCACACGGGTAGCCCGGCATTTAATAAAACCGGACTGGTTGACCGTAGCGGCGGACACGGAATCCCCCGCCGCCTTATCCACCGGGATACTTTCTCCGGTCAGCGCCGCTTCATTGACTGCGCTGGCTCCCTCCAGGACAACGCCGTCCACAGGAATATTCTCTCCCGGACGGACTACAAAGATATCTCCCTTCTGCACCTGCTCGATGGGAACCGTCGTCTCCGTCCCGTCCCGCCAGACCACCGCCTGCTTCGGGGCGAGCCTCATCAGCCCTTTCAGCGCATCTGTGGTTTTGCCCTTGGAATGGGCTTCCAGCATCTTTCCCACCGTAATCAGCGTCAGAATCATGGCGGCGGACTCAAAATAAAACTCGTCCATATAGGTCATGACCAGCTCGTCATTGCCCCTGACCACAGCGTCCGTCATCATAAACAGGGCAAATACGCTCCACGCATAAGAGGCAAAGGAACCCATCGCCACCAGCGTATCCATGTTCGGCGACCGATGCATCAGTCCCCTGGCGCCGCTGATAAAAAACTTCTGATTAATGATCATGATTACTGTGGCCAGCAATAACTGAACCAGCCCCATCGCCACATGATTGCCCTCAAACCAGCCAGGAAGCGGCCAGCCCCACATCATATGCCCCATGGAAAAATACATCAGCACCAGCAGAAAACCGATAGATGCCAGCAGACGGCGACGCAAAACCGGCGTCTCATGATCCTTTAGCGCTTCCTCATCTGCGGACAGGGACGACCTTTGTGTGCCCTCGTTTGTTTTAAGCGACGCCCCATATCCCGCCGCCGTCACTGCGGAAATGATTTCCTGCGGCGAAGCGCTGCCCTCCACTCCCATAGAATTTGTCAACAGGCTGACGGAGCATGCCGTCACCCCCGGCACTTTGCCTACGGCCTTCTCCACCCTCGCGGAGCAGGCGGCGCAGCTCATGCCTGTTACCGTATATTGTTCCATGATGAAACCTCCCTACCAGTCTGGATACCATTTATTTCATCAGCTTCTGTAAAGTGTCCACCAGTTCGTCGACCACCTCGTCTCTGCCCTCCCGTATGTCGTCCGCCACACAGGTTCGGATATGGCTGGCCAGAAGTTCTTTGTTAAATGCGTTCAACGCTGCGGCCACAGCGGAGGATTGAATCAGAATATCCGTACAGTAGGCGTTCCTCTCAACCATTCCCCTGATTCCCCGTACCTGACCCTCGATCCGGTTCAGACGGTGGATCAGCTTCTGATATTCCTCCGCAGACCGTTCCTTTGTCTTTTTCCCGCAGCAACAGTCCTTTTCTTCCACGGTATTCTCCTCCATCGTAATCTCTCCTGTCTTATCTTGCCCTTTCTTTTCTACTTTATGTTCCATGTCTGATAATATACCCCCGCGGGGTATATGTCAAGTATCATACAGCAGCCGTAGCTTTCCCAAGCCATTCCAATACCTCTCCCTCCAGATAGGGCGAAAGGCTCTCGTACACCTTCTTATGATAAGCGTTTAAAAGTTCCCGCTCTCTGTCTGTCATAAGCGACGGGTCAATGGCGTCCAGATCAAAGGGCGCCATCGTAAGAGGTTCCAGATACATAAACTGCCCGTATTCATTCTTTTCTCCCTTCCGGCAGAGCATCAGATTCTCATGGCGGACGCCGAATCTGCCGGGCAGATAAAGCCCCGGCTCATTGGAAATCACCATGCCCTCTTCTAAAGGCACATAATCCGCGCCCTGTATACGCCAGCGGAAGCTCTGGGGGCCTTCATGGACATTCAGAAGATAGCCCACGCCATGCCCGGTGCCGTGATTATAATCCAACCCACTCTCCCACAAAGGCTCTCTTGCCAGAATATCCAGATTCTGGCCGCAGACGCCGTAAGGGAATCTGGCCGCCGCCAGATTGAGATGCCCCCGAAGAACCAGGGTACAGGCACGTTTTTCCTCCGCGGTAATTTCCCCAAGGGCAATCGTACGGGTGATATCTGTAGTTCCTTCCCGGTAATGCCCGCCCGTATCCGCCAGGCACAATCCCTTCGCCTGTATCCTCACGTTGGTCTGCGGGACAGGCTCATAATGCACAATAGCGCCATGAACGCCATAGGCAATAATAGGATCAAAGCTTGGACCCAGATACCCGTCCATTTGCGCGCGAAAGGTTTCCAGCTTCTCAGCGGCTTCCATTTCCGTAATCCGCTCCCGAGCCACATGGGTTTTTAACCACCACATAAATTGGGTTACCGCCGCGCCGTCCCTCACATGAGCTATGCGGATATGCTTCATTTCCGCCTGCGTCTTAACCGCTTTCAGTCCTTCGATGGGGCTTACGCGGTCAAGCTTCCTTACGCCCTCCGGGACACAGTGCAGCAGACGGTAATTCACCCGTCTGCCATCCAGCCAGATGGTTTGCCCCTCCGGCAGCTTATTTAATAACGCCTCAACCTGTCCATAAGGCGCTGTCCGCACCCCCGCCCGCTCCAGTTTTTCACGAACCGCTCCCGGCAGGATCTGCTCCTGCACACACAGGGTCGCCCGCTCCCTTTCTATCAACAGGTACGACAAAAATACCGGCGTATTTTGCACATCATTCCCGCGCAGATTCAAAAGCCACGCAATTTCATCTAAGGCGGTCACCAGCAGGATGTCCGCTCCCTGTTCCTCCATCTGTTCACGCACCCGGAGCAGCTTTTCCTCCCGGTCAAGCCCGGTATATTTCACATCCAGCTCCCATACCGGCTCCGCCGACAGCTTTGGGCGGTTCTTCCACACCCGATCCACTAAATCTTCCTCTCCGTAAAAGACGATCTCTTTCCGATCCGTCTCTTTGGCAAGGGTCTGAATGAGCTGTTCCGTCACACAACGCCCGTCGAAACCGATTTTCGCCCCCTCCTCCAATTGGTCACGCAGATATTCCGCCATGGAAGGAACCCCCGGCCGGCCGGTTTTCATCAGGCGGATGGAACTGTCCCGAAGCTGTTCCTCCGCCTGTATAAAATATCGTCCATCGGTCCACAATGCCGCCTGTTCCTCCAATACCACCAGGGTTCCCGCAGAACCCGTAAATCCGGACATATATTCCCTGGCCTTAAAATATTCTCCCACATATTCGGAGCTGTGAAAATCATCGGTAGGAATGAGATACGCCGCCAGCCCACGCTGCTTCATCAACTGCCGCAGAGACTGCAGCCTTGCTTCTATTCTGTCGCTCATTTTGATTTCTTACTCCCGTCATTGGCAGCATGGCAATCCGCCTGCTGCAAAGCCCCGGACTTTTGTTCCGGCACCACCGCATAGAACTCTATCACTTCGCTGCTCTCATTCCGCAAGCTGTGGCTATGCCCCTCCGGACAATAGTGACAGCAGCCCGCCGGTAAGATTTCCCTGCCGTCTTCATAGAGCACCACACCGGTTCCTTTCAGCATAAAGATGATTTCGCTGCTGTTCTCATGGGTATGGAAGCCTATGGTCGCTCCCGGCTCCAGTGAAGCACGCATAATTTTACACAATTCATCCGTATACATCCGGGTTCTAAATTCCTTTTCCCCACCCTTAAAATGAGGAATCGCCTGTTCTTCCATGTTGTCAAAGTTTATAATCATATGTTGTCCCTTTCCTTTTCAAAAAATGAATAGGCGCTTCGCAATCACCTATAAAAAATAAAGCCGCACATAAAACGGGAAGCCGCAAAATACTGGCTTCCCACTATGTTCATTACATCTTCGCTTTCTCAAATCGTAATCAGGTCGTATTGATCTGTTCCAAGGCCAATCTTCACCGCGTGGGCGATACAGGATTTCCACTCTGTATCGGGATGGGTCATATAAAAGTGATCGTGCCCTTCCTCATTGCCGTGCTTCTTAAGATTCTCCCCGAGGATACTGCTTTCTACCGGAGTCATCTGATTGCACAGATCCGCGCAGGCCTGGTCTAACGCTACCGGATCGAAGGAAGCAAGCATTCCTACATTGGGGATAATCGGAATATCATTCTCCCCATGGCAATCGCAGTTCGGCGATACGTCACAGATCAGCGACACATGGAAGCAGGGGCGGCCCTGACATACTGCCAGACTGTATTCCGCCATCTTATAATTGAGAATCGCAATAGAATCCGCAAAGTCTGCCGCAATGGCATCTTTCGGGCAGACCGCCAGACAACGTCCGCAGCCCACGCATTTATCATGATCGATCGACGCCTTGCCGTTTTCGATAACCGGCGCTCCATGGGCGCAGATTCTGCTGCACGCGCCGCAGCCCACACAGGCAGATTGATCTACGCTGGGCTTTCCCTCACAATGCTGCTCCATTTTACCGGCTCTGGAACCGCAGCCCATACCAATATTTTTCAGCGTCCCGCCGAATCCCGCCATTTCATGTCCCTTAAAATGAGTCAGGGAGATAAAAATATCCGCGTCCATAATCGCATGGCCAATCTTCGCTTCCTTCACATATTCTCCGTTGACAGGAACCAGCGTCTCATCGGTGCCCTTCAAGCCGTCGCCGATGATTACATGGCAACCGGTCTGATAGGGAGAAAAGCCGTTCACATAAGCGGTTTCCAAATGATCCAGCGCGTTCTTACGGCTGCCCACATATAACGTATTGCAATCTGTCAGAAAGGGCTTGCCGCCAAGCTCCTTCACATAGTCCGCCACCACTCTGGCATAGTTCGGGCGAAGGAACGCAAGGTTCCCGTATTCACCGAAATGAATCTTAATCGCCGCATACTTATCCGTAAAATCAATCTCTTCAAACCCTGCCGTTTTCATCAGCCGATGCAGCTTCTGCAAGAGATTCTCATGCGTCGTCGCCTTAAAAGATGTAAAATAAACTTTAGCCTGTTCCACTGTGATAAACCATACCTTTCTATGTATTTACGGACGCCGGGAAGCTGCGCCTCATTATGCTTCCTGAATCTTCTGAATAAGCGGATCCGCCTGTTCCATCATATTTGAGATATCCTCATAAAGAAATCCCTTCTGCGTCATAAGGCCCTTTAATCCGTCAATATTTTCCATAACCCTTTCATATTGGCCTTTATACGCAGCCACATCTCTTTGCAGTGTCTGCATCTGCCCGGAACAATCAGATACTGCGTTGATAATATTTGTCCTGACATCTTTGACCTGGACGACAGAATCCTGTATCTGCGCAAAAACGCTCTCTGTCTTTTCGGTCTGTTCTCTGGAGGAATCTAAAACTGCTTTAGCCGTTTGCAGAGAATCCGTCAGCCGCCCCGAACTATTCTCCAGTTCTCCCATGCTTTTATTGACGTCGCCAACCAATCCCTTAATATCCACGGAAAGCTTTGTCACCTCATCTGCCACAACCGCAAACCCCCGTCCCTGTTCGCCTGCCCTGGCCGCTTCGATGGAAGCGTTTAACGCGAGCAGATTGGTCTGATTGGCCACAGCCACAATGCTTTGCATCGATTTCTTGATCTCCTCAAAGCCCTGTTGAAATTCCTCGTATATCCGGCCTATTTCCGCAAATTTCTCTTCCACCTGTGCAGAGTTTACTTTTAATTGGTCAAGATTATCCTGCGCTCCCTGGGATACGTCGGTGACATTACCCACAACCCCGGAAAGCTGTTCCGAAACAGACGTAATCATCTGGAAGGTATTCTGAAAAGCATCAATTTCCATGCCCATTCTTGCATTATTTTCAATGACCTCTTCATACGATTTCCTTACGGTATCGATTTCACGGACAACCCGGCCTTCCTCCGCAACCAGTTCCTCCTTTTTATCCATCACAAAATGGCTCAGGAAGGATAACGAATGAAGATATTCCCTGATATCCGCCTTCTTTTCCGGCTCCGTAAACACTGTCTGCATCGTATCTTTGATTTTTTTCCTACCAAACATAATCTGCCTCCTATTCAAATACAGCACAGACCATCGTCTGGTTTACATGCTGATTATTAAACTGCTCGCCACCGCCGACAAGCCCCGCGTGGTTGCCAAGAGACGCCATATCCGCGGCGTATCTCTCAAAATAACCTTCTCCGTCATAAAGCAGATATCTGTAAACACAGTCAATTGATAAAATGAAGGAGATCCGTTTCATTTCCGTGCGGATCATTTCACGCGTATTGCGCTCTACACTGTCATAATCCGTCAGTTCCAGAAAATACATACAGTCATTTTTATTAATTCTCTTGAAATTCAAAAGCCCGCCTTCCGGAGTCAATTCCTTCATAGACGCAATAAAAACCTGATCTCCTACTGCTCTTCCCATGGGATTACGCATAACGTTGTTGACAATCTTGTCCTTGCTAATCCCCAGCTCCTTGCTGTATACCTCCGCCGCCGGCCTGCCGTCAAATTCCAGGACAACCCTTTTCTGTGTATCTACCTTCGTTGCAAAATGCGCCTGTGAGTCGGCCGGTTTTTGATAAATATTTTCCTTATATACCTTAATTTTACCAGTCTTATTGCGGATTAAAGCATATACGCACGCGTCCTCATACAACAAACCATTGTACGCCACAAACGCTTCTTTGCCCTCCGGCACGCCAAACACCGTACCTCCCGCAAGCTGTACGCCTTTCTGGTCAAACGCGGCGTTTAAGGTCGTGACCAGCTTTTCCTCCGAGCCTGTACAAAATTCAATACACACCGTATCATCTCGATTCGGATGAACCTGAGATATTTTTTTCTCCAGACAGCCGATTTCCGCTATCGGGCAGGCGCTGATCTGCTCCAACACCCCGGCGCTGACCACCGTGTCGTCAAAAAAAGCCGTCACGACGACCTGTTTATCGCTGACACTGCCGTTCGCAAGGCTGATCCCCGACGTTCCTATCGATTCCGCATCAGGATATTGCTCTTTCAAATAAGAAGCTACCTGGCTCAAATCATCATAAGGCGCCATAAATACAATCAGTTGAGGCGCGCTTAATCCTCTCGTCGCTTCAGCAATCGCCGCGGATACCCCTCCCCGTCCTACTCCCACAAAAGATTTCATCTGTTTTCCTCCTTGTAAGAATCATACTACACGCTACACTATTGCTTTTATTATAAAGGAAGCCACTTATAGATGCAAGACTCTTCTTTCAGCCCGCTTTGCAGGCCGCCCCTTGCAGTCATGAACTTTTACAACCAATAAGCAGCCATAAAATAACCCGTCGGCTGACAGGTTATCTCATCTTTACATCTATTCTGCTGCTCTTAGTTGATATTCTGAAAACGTTCTATCATGACCGCGTACTGCTCTTTAATTTTTAAATACAGGCCGATGGTGTTTTCCTTTTCCTTCTCAAATTCATGAATAATCTTGTCATAATTGCGTTCCAGGCTGACCACCACATTCTTGTTGATTTTGCCGTTCTCCGCATCGGACTTCATGATATCCAGAATCTTCTCTTTGCTGAAGGGCTCCTTGTAGCTTCGCTTGCCGTACAGCGCGCTGAGAATATCCGCAACCGCTATAATCTGCTGGGGCAGCGTCAGATCCTCCGCCTTTAAGCCTCTGTGATATCCCGTACCGTCTAATTTCTCATGATGCCTCACCGCAATCTGCAAGACCGCGTCATCTACAACGCCCTCAAGAATCATTTCCGTAATCCGTACATGGGCTTTCATAATCTTCATTTCTTCTTCGCTCAGACGACCCGTGGACTCCAGAATATTAAGCGGAATAGCGATCTTTCCCAGATCATGCAGCAACGCCCCGTAATGCAGATCCCTTAAGTCTTTCCCGGACAGTCTGGCCAGCCGCCCCAACTGCTCCGCAAAATGAACGGTTGCCAGGGTATGGATCACGGTATGCTCGCTTCTGAAATCGATGGTATAAACCAGCATTTCCAGGAATCCCCTCTTATACTGCTCCGAAAAGGCTCTCTTCGCAAGAAGCACATCCAGCTCCTCACGATACTTGCCGTTGACCAGATTCGCCGTGATGCCGTACCGCTCTTCCGCTTTATGGAACAAATCCAGAGCAGCGCCTGAAAACTTGGTATCCCGGTATTTCAGGAAATAATCCTGCTCCAGCTTCTCGTCTTTCATGTGCAAAAAGGTATCCATCTTGTCGGCCAGACTGAGCAGCTCGATGATATGCATATATCTGCTCTGGATCATACCCAATCGGTTATAATCCAAATGATGGTACAGGACCACCTCCGCCTTATCGCCCATGGGCGACAGATATTTTAAAAACAGGAAGCCGTAAATAGAATGTGGCCAGAGATTTTTTGTCTCAAAATCCGTCACATTCTTAACGTTATCCTCCTTATACAGCCCAATATCGTGCAGAATAGCCAGCATGGTATAATCCACCATCTCCTGCTCTGTGTAATGCTGCTCGGTGTAGGTATTCTCATACTCCATCATCTTATAGAGAATATAACCCGTAATCTCCCCGTGATTCATAATCTTCTGGTTGATGATCCCCAGCGTCTTCCTGATTATTTCATTGACGTCTTTACTGCTTATAATGCTCATTGATCATATGTCCCTTCTTTACACTATCCTTATCTTAACATTTTTTGACAGATTTGTCCTCGGTTTCCTGCAAGAAAATGAGAAATAAGAATAAAAATAAAACAACAACCGGCAATTTAGGCGCGGCGGAACAGATTTTTATCCCCAGCCGGGACTTTCATCATAAGATATAGTAAGAACTTTGACAGAAAGTAACATTTTATGTACCTTTTTCTCAGTATTTTACTCCTTGCTTTACTCTTTTGCGCGCTGTTTACCCTGGTGCGCAGGCAACGCGCCGTCCAAAAAGTCCGCTCCATGACCCTGGCGGAAAAATATGGGCTCTTGCAGGAGCTTCTTACTCCCTTCGGTTACTACTATTGCGACAGGCAGGACGTGGTCTCCTCCAGAAACGACGCGCCCCAGCGTCAGGCCGGTTATACCGCGCTCTTTGACCGGGCGGCTCTGCATCTGCATATGGTTTTTGACGCGCTTCCTATCTACTTTGATTATCAGGGCAGAACCTGGCTGATCGAACTATGGAAGGGACAGTACGGCATCAATACCGGCGCGGAAGTGGGCGTCTACTACGCGGACGGCCTGATAGAACCCTCCCAACGTTCCGCCGCCCATTTCAACGCAGTCGCCGATTCAGACCGGCTCCCCATTTCCTTTAAGCTCTGCCGCCAGACAGACACGCTTGCCCTGATGTCCGACCGAAGCTGGTGGCTGACCGCCTTTTTGGTGGGCGTATTTACGGAACCCGACCGGCTTTCCATGGATATTTCCATTACTTTCCCGAATACTGCCATGCAGTACAGCTTTGTAAAAGCGCTGCGGCAGTCCGATAATCCCTATCTGGATTACCATTGCCACAATCTGACAGTTTCCCTGCATTATGCAAACGGCTGTCCGTGCTCTCCCGTCTGCCCGGACACCATCGGTCTTTACAGGCGCTGCCAAATCATCTGGGCGCAATTCTGCAACAAACTATTCTGCGGCCTTTACCGGACGATGGCCCGTCCTTTTCATACCACGCTGGATCGGGTTGTATTCCTCTATGAGCTTCTGCCCTTCCTTCTTCGCCGAATGTTGCGCCGCCTGAAAGGAGCCCGCCCGGCATGAGCTACCGTACCCGTCTGGACAAAGCCTTCCGGAACGCGCCCGTAATTCCCTTTTCCTCCCACAGCCGCTTCTGCATAATCAGCGACTGTCATCGGGGAAACGGCACCTCCAACGACAATTTTTTTAAAAACCAGAATCTCTACTTTACCGCCTTAAAATATTATTATGCCCAGGGCTTTACCTATATTGAGCTGGGCGACGGCGACGAGCTGTGGGAAATGCGCAGGATGAGCCAGATTATCGAAATCCATAACCATGTGTTCTGGCTGCTCTCCCTTTTCCATCAGCAAAACCGTCTCTATATGCTCTATGGCAATCACGATTTCGAAAAAAAAGCGCCCCAATACTCTGCCCGCGCCTGCAGCGTCTATTTCTGTACGGATACCCAGCGCGACGAACCCTTATTCCCCGACCTGACCTTTCATGAAGGTCTCATTCTGGAAAACACCTGCAGCGGCGCCCGGCTGTATCTGACCCATGGGCATCAGGCGGACTTCTTCAACTGCGTCTGCTGGAAGCTGGCACGGTTCTTAGTCCGCTACTTCTGGCGTCCGCTGGAGCGCTTCGGCATGCTGGACCCTACCAGCGCCGCCAGAAATTACACCAAAAAGGACCGAATAGAACGGTTGCTTTCCGATTACGCCGCCCAAAACCAGATCCCCCTGATCACAGGACACACCCACAGACCTCGACTCCATGAGGATTCCCCTTACTACATGAACACCGGAAGCTGCGTTCACCCCCGATGCATCACCTGTATGGAGCTTCTGGGAGAGCTTCTGCTGCTGGTCAAATGGACCTACGATACCAAGGGGGACGGTACGCTCTATGTGCGCAGAGAAGTGCTGGCACAAAGAAAACTGCCCTGAAAACTTATTCCATAGTTATAATTCATTGCAAAATCCTCGTCCGTATAATATAGTATAGGAAGGAACATGGTAACTGATGTTCCTTCCTATTTTTAGGTTTGCGCAACCGCTTGTTCTTTAAAATCTTTTATCAGGCCGTTACGAATCTGTTCTTGGCTGTGCAGTCGCGCAATTGGCATGATGAATGAGTTTTGACAAGTAACTAAAATTTTTTATCGTAACAGGAGGAAAACACTATGATACGATCCCACGCAAGACTACTAACATTCTGGATCAGCGCCAGTCTTTGTTCCGCCGCTTTGACAGGCTGCGGGGCGGCCGGCCAGGACTCTCTTTCGGAAGCGCAGACTTCTGCGGAGGCACAGGAAACAACGGAAACAGAGGCTTCTATGGAGGTAACCTCCTTTCCGCTGCCGGAGAGCTCGGAGGAATCCGAAATCTATATCGAGCCGATTACCGACCTTTCCGACGACTTTATCCGCGGTATGGACGCCTCCTCCGTCCTTGCGGAAGAAAACAGCGGCGTTACCTATTATAACTATGATGGGGAAGAACAGGACGTGTTCATGACCTTAGCCCAATCTGGCGTCAATTACATACGTCTGCGCGTCTGGAACGACCCCTATGACGAAGATGGCAACGGGTATGGCGGCGGTAATAACGATGTGGCAACTGCCGTAGAACTGGGCAAACGGGCTACCCAATATGGAATGAAGGTCTTTATTGACTTTCATTATTCCGACTTCTGGGCTGATCCCAAAAGACAGCATGCCCCGAAAGCATGGGAAAATATGGACGGCGAGGAAAAAAGCGACGCCCTCTATAAATTTACCAAAGAAAGCCTGACGGAGCTTCTGGACGCCGGCGTAGACGTAGGAATGGTACAGATTGGCAATGAAATCAACTATGGTATGTCCGGCGAAACAGATACTCCCACGGTCATGAACCTCCTGTGTTCGGGAAGCCGCGCCGTTCGGGAAATCTCCGAGGCGTACGGAAAAGATATTCAGATTGCGGTGCATTATACGAATATCACGCAAAACGATGAAATCAATACCATCGCCTCCAATCTGCAAACCTATGACGTAGACTACGATATATTCGGCCTGTCCTATTATCCATTCTGGCATGGCACCATCGAAAATATGCAGGCCGTCGCCTCCATGATCCGGGAAAAGTATGGCAAGGAGGTACTGATCGCGGAGACCTCTTATTGCTATACCTCCGAAGACGGCGATGGCTACGCCAACAGCTTCGAGGGCACAGAAGATTTAGTGGAGGGCTATGCCGCCACCGTACAAAGCCAAGCGACCATGATCCGTGATATCTGCGTAGCCGCAAACGAAGCAGGCGTACTGGGTATATTTTACTGGGAAGGGACATGGATTCCGGTAGGCGACGCGTCAGAGGATCATTCCGCTGTCTGGGAAACCTGCGGAAGCGGCTGGGCAAGCAGCTATGCCGGCGACTATGACCCGGAAGACGCAGGCCTATATTACGGCGGTTGTTCCTGGGACAATCAGGCAATGTTCGATTTTGACGGTTATCCTCTGACTTCCCTGAATGTATTTAAGTATCTAAAATATGGCTCCACCGCGCCCTTATCTGTTGATTATATTCCCGAAATTTCCGTCACCTGTAATATCGGAGATGAACTGGAGCTTCCCGAAACAATAGAAGTGATCTACAACGACCGCTCCGTCAAGGAACAGGCGGCCGTTGTCTGGGAGGAAACGCAGGCTGCCGCCATCGATACCAATACAGGCGGTTCCTACGAGGTAACCGGCGCGCTGGAAGACGGCACGGGCGTTACCTGCCGGATTCAGGTCGAAATGGTGAATTACGTGCAGAATCCAGGCTTTGAGGACAGCGATACCTCCATGTGGGACATTTCCTATACGGGCGACGCGAATCCCACAGATTTTCAGGTAAAAGCAGACGACGCCTATACTGGCGAGACGGCTTTTCATTTTTGGTCAGGGGATTCTGATATGGACTTTTCTATCCAGCAGGAATTAACAGATTTGGAGCCGGGCACCTACCAGCTTTCCGTTTACGCTCAAGGCGGCGATTTGTCCGAAGACTCCGTATTAGAATTATATGCGATTGCCAATGGAGAAGAACAAAACGTTTCCTTTATGGTAACCGGTTGGGCCGACTGGCAGAATCCTGCGATCCCGGAAATCAAGATTACCGACGGTTCTCTTACCATCGGCGTGCGAATAAAATGCAATGCCGCAAGCTGGGGCACGGTGGACGACTTCACCTTAAACAAACTTTCTGATGAGACATAAGAGGCTATGAGATAAGCCTCTTATCACAAAAAATCCCGGAAACGTTACGTTTCCGGGATTTGCTTTATAAGTTATACAATTCCCTGTGCCTTCATGGCTTCTGCAACCTTCAGGAAGCCTGCGATGTTAGCGCCTGCGACATAATCGCCTTCCTTACCGTATTTCTTAGAAGCTTCGTCTAAGTTATGGAAAATGTTGACCATAATGCCCTGTAACTTGGAGTCAACCTCCTCAAATGTCCAGGAAAGTCTCTCGGAGTTCTGGCTCATCTCCAGTGCGGAAGTTGCCACGCCGCCGGCGTTGGAAGCCTTACCAGGACAGAACAGAACGCCGTTCTTCTGTAAGTACTCTGTAGCCTCTAACGTAGTAGGCATATTCGCGCCTTCTGCTACCGCAAAGCAACCGTTGGCAACAAGAGCCTTGGCATCCTCAAGATTTAATTCATTCTGTGTCGCGCAGGGAAGGGCGATATCGCATTTCACATTCCATACGCCATGCTCGCCGTTCTTCTTCTCATGATATTCAGCGTTCGGTCTTGCAGCCGCATATTCGGTCAGACGCGCACGTTTTACTTCCTTAACCTCCTGTAAGGTAGCCACATCGATTCCGTCAGGATCATAGATCCAGCCTGTAGAATCGGAGCAGGTAACAGGCTTAGCGCCTAACTGCTGCGCCTTCTGGATTGCATAGATGGCTACGTTGCCTGCGCCTGATACGGCGATCGTCTTGCCTGCGATATCTTTGCCATTGCATTTGAGCATTTCTTCCGTTAAGTATAACAGGCCATAGCCTGTAGCTTCCGTCCTGGCAAGGGAGCCGCCATAGGTTAAGCCTTTACCGGTCAGAACGCCTTCATATAAATTGCGGATTCTCTTATACTGGCCGAACATAAAACCAATCTCCCGTCCGCCTACGCCGATATCGCCCGCAGGTACGTCCGTATCGGCTCCGATATGTTTGCAAAGCTCTGTCATAAAGCTCTGGCAGAACGCCATAACTTCTCTGTCTGATTTGCCCTTAGGATCAAAGTCGGAACCACCCTTGCCGCCGCCGATGGGAAGTCCGGTTAAGGAGTTTTTAAAGATCTGCTCGAAGCCTAAGAACTTAATAATGCCCAGGTTAACAGAGGGATGAAATCTCAAACCGCCCTTATAGGGTCCGATGGCGCTGTTAAACTGTACGCGGAAACCATTGTTTACCTGTACCTGTCCTTTGTCATCCACCCAAGGAACGCGGAACTGTACGATTCTTTCCGGAACCGTTAATCTCTCCAGCAAGGCATCTTTTCTGTACGCTTCCTCGTCTGCCTCGATCACTACACGAAGAGACTCTAACACTTCTTTTACTGCCTGGTGAAACTCCGGCTGCGCAGGGTTCTTCGCTACTACTAACTCGTAAACCTCATCAACGTATGACATGTATATGTCCTCCTTTAGTTTATATAACAGCAGTCTGCCCTATCAATCATGACAATCAATAAAAAAAGCCGCAGACATAGATCTCCGGCTACACAGACTCCCTTGTCCATGTATCATTATAGTATGGGATATCAAAATTCTCAACCCTGATTTATCCCATGTAAGCATAAAAATTTTTCGTCCATTTTTATACATATTGTACAATAATACCGATGCACATGCATTATTGTATACAAAATATCCGATGATTACCTGCCAAATGAAGATGCCTGATTTACAGATATTCCTTTAATTTTTCTATATTGTGTTCCTCAAAATCTACCAACTCCTGAGCCAGCTCCATGGCTTCCAGGGTTGCAGGCTGATGATGTCTCATGGTTTTCCACATATCGGTAAGTCCCCGGCTGCTGCCTTGAATCATCATTTCCGCCAAATGTCCTCTGCTGATATTCAGCGCCGTATTGATGTGAATACTGCCTTTCAGCATCATATCGCTGATCTGGTTGCCCCGATAGGCTTCTCCCTGATGCTCCAATAGCCGATCCAATGCCATATTGTGGATCTCAGAATAACGCAAGGACTGTTTTGACAGCTCCAGCGAAAAGTCGTCGTCCCCTATTTTATCTAAAATGGTATCAATGGCAGTCATTCCCATTCGGGTGTTTTTCTGTATTTCTCTTAAAATCACGGCGTCGTCGCGCTTCATTCCCTGATCTCCTTTCCCGTAACCTTCCGCTTGCCTACATTCCCACACCCTTTATCTTTACCATTATTCCACCGCTTAATCAGCCTGCAAAAAAAAATTCCCCCGCCTGTGCCGCAAGGGGCAAAAGCAAGGGAATTTCAAGCTGTTACTCTACATATTCTGATTTCACATAAGCGGTCTGTCCATTATATTTAATCTTAGTCCAGCCATCTGCCTGCTTCATGATTACGTCAAGCTTTTCACCCACATAAGCGGTTCCCAGCTTTTCTCCGTTCTCACTGGCCGACGCGCGGATACGGACATTTTCTTTCACGGTAACGGTGCCTGTAACCTCTGCGGAACTGTCAGACGCCGTCTGCGTATCCTCTTCCTCATCATCGGAATCCTCTGCGGATACCTCGGTAGTCTCGGAAGGCTCTAAATATTCGCTCTTAATATATGCGGCCTCACCTTCGTATTCGATCTTACTCCATCCGTTGCCCTTTTCCTCCAGCAGCGTAAATTCGTCGCCCACCGCCGCCTTGCCGAGCTTATCTGCGGTTTCACTGTCAGAGGTTCGGATATTCACCACGTCGGTAGCCTTAACCTTCGTCACCACCACTGTAGTCTCCTCCGACTCCGTTTCCTCAGATTCTTCCGCGTCCTCTTCTTCCGACTCTTCTCCCGTTGCTTCGCTTCCTTCAGCACGGGCCAGGGCTTCTCCCACATTCTTATCAATCTCAGTATTCAGCTCCAATATGAAATCGACCAGTTCTTCATCTTCCGCCAGCATATCGTTGTACGCCACCGCTGCCCTGTTATTCAAGTCTACTACATCATCCTGCAGATTGACTTCACGGATATAATTCAATTCATTTTCGTCCTCTTCCCCATCTTCATTGATATAATAGTTGCCATCCTCATCCTGGCATACATAATAGACTCTCATTCCCGGAATGGTTTCGTCATAATCATAGAACTTCAGTTCCGCATATACATATGCGATATAACTTCCTTCCCTGGGGCCTACCTTTGTATAAATCTCCAGCGTAGGATATGCCTCTATATATTTGCTGGTCTCCTGTGCTTTCAGAATTTCCGTTTCATCCAGATGGTCTACCAGTTCGGACATCGTATCGGTGTCCCCCTCCACCATGGCGGTATAATACTTATTAAACAGCTCGTTAATCTCCGGTACTGCATCCTGCTCTAATGGTACCTCCGGCACGGCGATAAGATTGCCTGACATATCAACCTCTTCGCTTGCCTCTACGGTTTCTTCCTGCTCCGCCTTCTTCTGATTGGCATTTATTGCTATCACAACTGTAATCAATACACAGATCACCAATACAACAGGCATCACGATCTTGGAATATCGGAACAACCAGTTTTTAAGGATTTCCAGCTTTGCTTTAATGAAACCCTGTATTGTGTTATTTGACGTATTCATTTACAACAACCTTTCTTTATATCCCTTGCCTTTCACTCAGCCACCGTTCATGTATGCGGCGCACACAATCATAAGGCTTAAAATTTGCTGACGCCATCCCCCTAAGGGAATGACGTCTTATGCACCCGACAGGACTCGAACCTGCATCAAAGGCGTCGGAGGCCTACGTTTTATCCATTAGACTACGGGTGCCCACTCATCTGTAACAAATGTTACAACTTTGTTACATCTTGATTATCATATCATAAGTGGGCACTGTTGTCCAGTCAACAAATTATTTAAGTAAAAATTTCCTCAATTTCCTCTTTTTCTCTCCGGTAGCGATACAGACTGTACGACAGTATTTCTTCCGGTTCCACCTGCGTTGTATTGACGTCTTCCACCATTTGTCTGTAGAAGGCGTATTCATTCCTGCCGTCATCCGGCAGCAGCAATACCTCGTGAACCGAGCTGGGCAGAATGAGCAGATCCGACTGCCACTGGTCGGCAAGCCTCTTCATCCCCTCTGAGTACAGCAAAGCGGCCGCCCCGTATAATTTTTGCTGATTGGTCAGCACATACAGGGGGAGATAAGCGTCCTCGCCCAGCTTAAGCCCCGCCGTCTCCGCCAACAGTTCTTTCATGGATACCAGCAGCTCCGGCATCCTCTTTTTCATATTGTCCCTGGCGGCGCGGTACAGGGAATCCGCCGATTGTCCCCACATGGCAAGGTGATGGTGATGAATCGTAACCGACGCCCTGCCCACCTTCTCTTCCTCCATGGCATAATAAAAGATAATAGCCAGATCATGCCATCTGTAATAGGGCAGCCTGCTCAGCAGCCTTTTGTTTTTCTCAAAGCTGACAAGCTTATAAAAGATTCTGTCCTTTACCAGTTCAAAATCCCGGAAAAAATCCATGTTCAAATCTGTCTGCGGCATCTGCTCCTTATAAAACGCCATGATTTGATCCGCCAGCCGCTCTATGGCAGCGCCATTTTGATATTCCGCGTACAGTCCTTCCAGATAAATCGTCGGAGAGATATTGTCTGACGCTTTCATAAGAATCACGCCGGTCAGCTCGATATCATTGTTCTTCGTTACCGTAGTGATTCTGACTTCATAATCCCTGCCCATTCTTTTGCGTAATAAATCCACGATATTTTCCGTAAATACATTGAAATCCATTTTCCCTCTTTCCCATTCTCTCCGGGCGGGGTCATTTGTATCTTAATCTGCAAAAACAAAGACAATGGCTGCGCTGCTTACGCTTCCATTGTCTTATAGGCTTGTCCTCTGACCGCAATATTCTTATACTCTGGATAAATATTCTCCGGTTCTGGTATCAATTTTGATCACCTCGCCCTGATCTACGAACAAAGGCACCATAACCTTAGCGCCTGTCTCCACAATCGCAGGCTTGGTAGCGCCTGTGGCGGTATCGCCCTTGAAGCCCGGCTCAGTCTCCGTAATCTCTAACTCTACGAACAAAGGCGGCTCAATCGCAAATACATTACCATTGTAAGAACAGATCTTAACCATCTCATTCTCTTTCACAAACTTCAACGCGTCGCCTATGGTATCCGCGTTTAACGCGATCTGGTCATAAGTCTCTGTATCCATAAAGTTATATAAATCACCATCAGAATATAAATACTGCATATCTTTTCTATCAATACGTGCCTGCGGGCATTTCTCTGTAGGTCTGAAGGTTTTTTCAACGACGCCGCCGTTAATGATGTTTTTCAACTTCGTTCTGACAAATGCTGCCCCCTTACCGGGTTTCACATGCTGGAACTCAATGATCTGATAAACATTACCCTCAAACTCGATGGTAATACCATTTCTGAAATCACCTGCTGAAATCATAAAATAATCCTCCTAAGTTTTCACAAATATAATTCTTTTCTAGTTTATACTAAAAAGCATCATTTTTCAACTAATTTAAAAATTTTTTATCCAGAATATAGTCGATAGCGTCCAAATATCCGTCTAACCCTCTTCCGTAAATCTGTTTGTCACAGACCGGAGCCGTCACCGACACCTTACGGAACTCTTCTCTCTTGGTAATATCGGAAATATGAATCTCTACCTTAGGCATCGTGATACTCGCCAGGGCGTCTCTAATGGCATAGCTGTAATGGGTAAACGCCCCCGGATTGATCACGATCCCTTCCGTACCGTCAAAATAAGCGTCCTGAATCCGATCGATAATCGCTCCCTCGTGATTGCTCTGAAACACCTCAATGGTACAGTGTTCCTTCTCTCCCTTTTCCGCTATCATCTGAAGCAAAGCGTCATAATCCTGCGTTCCATACACGCTTTTTTCCCGGATTCCAAGGAAGTTCAGATTAGGCCCGTTAATCACTAACAGCTTCATATTAATATCCATTCCTTTCTCTCAGCGCCTTCGCGCGTCCTTTTTATAGCATTATAATCGTCTTTCTATCTCGCTTACAATCTGTTCAAAATCCTTACCGTCCACATCTACGATAATATCCGCGGCCTTCTCATAGTTTGGCTCCCGCTGCTCCATTAAGATCCTGATCTTCTCCTGGGGACGTTCCCCCTGCAGCAGAGGCCTGGTGGCGTCATATTTCAGCCTCTCATAAATAGTCTCCGCCTTAGCCCGCAGATAGACCACCTGTCCAAGCTGACCCAGCAATTCCCTGTTGATCTCCCGCATAGGCAGGCCGCCGCCCACGGATATAATCTGATTGCCGGCTGTTTCCGTCAGCCGCCGCAGGCACTCTGTTTCCTTCTCTCTGAAATAGGCTTCGCCGTCCTGCGCAAAGATATCCGATATGCTTCTTTTCTCTTCCTTTTCAATCTCTTTATCCGTATCCGTAACCGTTTTCCTGAGGCGGTAGGACAATTTCAAGCCCACCGTAGTCTTACCGCAGCCCATAAAGCCGATCAATATTACATTTCCCATCTTCCGCCATGACCCCTGTTCCTGTCTCTGTCCTCTCCAGCCGCCTATTGGAAATACGCCCTCATCTGCTCATACACCGCCATGGCGTCCTCCTCGGACACCTTGACGTTGTTCCACAATTCATAGGCTATAATTCCCTGATACAACAGCATTTTCAGTCCGTTATAGGCTGTGCCGCCATTTTCCCTGACCAGCCGCATAAATCTGGTCTCCCATGGACTGTAAATCAGGTCAAAGCCGGTATGGATCTTCTGATAAAATTCTTTCTCTTCGATTACCGCTTCTTCCACATGGGGAAAAAGTCCTACGGAGGTTCCCTGTATCGCCAGGAACCGTCTCTCCGGCAGCCTGCCGTAATCGCCCAGCGCCATGGGCACAATGACCTCGGCGCCGACGGCCTGGTTGACCTCTGACGCCACCGTCTGCGCCTTTTCCAGGGTCCGGTTTAACAGGTACACTCTTTCCGCCCCTTTGGACGCGCACAGATAAGCCACAGCCCTGGCCGCCCCTCCGGCTCCCAGCAGAATAATCTCTTCCCCGCCGATACGGATTCCCTCGCTCTCCAGCGCCCGGTAAAGACCTTCCATATCCGTATTGTATCCCTTATAACCGCCCTCAGTCCTTACAAGCGTATTGACCGCGCCAATATGCGCGGCCAAAGGGTCTATGTCCTGCAGGCTGCCTATTACCTCGCTTTTATAAGGCACGGTCACATTCAGCCCCAGCAGATTCAGCGCCGCCGCGCCCTTCACGGCATCCGCTACCTTTCCCTCCGCCACCGGGAAGGGCACGTACACCAGATTATGTCCCATGCGTGCCGCCAGCGTATTATGTATCACCGGGGACAGGGTATGTTCCACCGGATTGCCTATCAGGCCGCAGGTTCTTGTCTTACCGTCTATCGTCATAGTTCCTTTCGTTCCTTTCCGGAATGTTTATAACAAAACAGCACAATCCACTCTAATCTTCTCTTGAGCACAATCTGAATTTCTTCCTTAGGGTGAATCGGTTTTACCAGAATAGAGTAAATCCCCGCCTTCTTCGCCCCCCACACATCTGTAAAAAGCTGATCGCCCACAAACAGGGTCGTATCCTCCGCAGTTCCCATGATGGCCATCGCTTTCCGGTAATTCTCAGGGGAAGGCTTGCCCGCTTTACAAAGATACCGGGAAGAGACCGCGTCGCCAAAGGGCTTGACCCGCGGTTCCTTATTATTGGACAAAAGCATGGTGTCATAGCCAATGCGCCGTAGCTCTGCAAACAACGTCCTGCTCCTTACGTCCGCCGGAGCCCCGTGGGGCACCAGCGTATTGTCGATGTCAAAGATAACCGCCCGGTATCCCTTTTCATATAACGCCTTATAATCAATCTCGTAGGCGGAATCCAGATACACATCCGGATAAAAACGCTCCAGTAAAGCCATGTCGTTCCTACTCCATTCCCTGTTCCACGTTCTATCATAACAAAACCCCTTGCACCCGCGCAAGAGGTTTCTGTCAGCACTACAGCTTCTTAACGATTCTATTATATCTGGCCGTAAAAATAATTCGTACCACATTGCTGAGAAGCATCAGCAAAATATCCCACAGCAGAAAGGTATATGCCTTACTGACAAAGGCGTCGTACCAGACCGCTCCCTCCCACAATTTATTGCCAAAGAAAAGAAACAGCACCAATAATAAGGCGGCTGCCAGAAATAACCAGCGGAAGCCGTTGGCTATGGTCATCGGCACGCTCGCTTTTGCTACAATTTCCTTTTCCTGTTCTGTCATATCCTATCCCTGCTTTTCCTATTTATCCAGTACCTTTTTCAGTTCGTCCATAAAAGTATTGATATCCTTAAATTCCCGATACACTGAAGCAAATCTGACATAGGCCACCGCCTCTAAATCCTTCAGCTTATTCATAACCAGCTCTCCCACCACCTGGCTTGGGATTTCTTTCTCCTCCATATTGAAGATTTCCGTCTCCACTTCATCTACTAACTGCTTAATCTGGTTGGCGCTGATGGGTCTTTTATGGCAGGCGCGCAGCACGCCGGCTTCAATCTTTGCTCTGTCGTAGGTCTCCCTGTTGTTATCCTTCTTAATAATAATCAGCGGTATCGTCTCCACCTTCTCATAAGTGGTAAAACGCTTGTCGCACTCGTCGCATACACGCCTCCGGCGAATAGAATTATTATCCTCGGCGGGCCTGCTGTCGATTACTCTGGTATTCTCATGACCACAAAAAGGGCACTTCATTGGAAGATCCTCCTCAACATATCGTGTTCTTTTGACTGATAAACCCATTATAGGCGAACAAAAACTTTATGTCAACTATTTTATGGAAACTATATTCTGCCAAAATGAGATATTCCGGCGCTTCCTGAAAGGACGCGCCCATACCTCTCACACGCATATATCGACAATAATGATATCCGGCCCGATCTGTTTAATGTCCTTATAGCAGATGACATAATCTGAATCATTGCCAAACAACCCGCACCATTTATTATCTCCCGGAATGATCAGCTTAAAAATCTGTCCGCTGCATTCATCAAATTCAAAATCACTTACCTTGCCCAGCTTCTGACAATTTTTCAGATTGATTACTTCTTTCTTTTTTAATTCCGAAAATAACATAGGAACCTCTCCGGGCTTTTTATTATCATATGCGTCAGCCCGCGCAAGGTTCCTATACCGCGCCTTACTCCACGGAAACATAATCCTGAAAAACATATCCCCTGGTACCGTCCTCAAGCCCGATCTCATACCAGCTTCCGTCTCCCGCGCTTCCATAGCACTCGTAAGTCTCTCCGGCTTTCGCCACCTTGAGGATATTGGTTCCTGAGGTACTGGGGTTATCGCGCACATTCACATTGGACACGATTGTCAGCGTATACGCCGCGCTCTCCTCCTCTGTCCCGGACTCCTCTATTTCCTGTCCGTCCTCCTGCATCTCCGCTTCCTGCAATTGAGTATAATTCTTCGGCACATACTGCCGGTACAGATGATATCCCAAAAGTGCCAGAACCACAAGAAGCACACAGCCTGCCACCGCAGTCATAACCGTAATAGCGTCTACGCCCTCCTCTTCCTCGTCCTCCCAGTCCTCGTCTTCCCAATCCTCTTCCTGATAAACCGCCCGTTTGCTTCTGGACGGAGGCTCCGGTGCGGCTTTCTTTTTGCGGGCGGCTTTGCCCGTTTCCGCCGTCTGGCCTTTCTCTGAACGACGAGTCTGCGCCGTCCCGGATGCCGAGCCGCCCTCTGAACGCCGAGCCTGCGCCGTCCCGGACGCCTGCGTCTTATGCGCCGGGCTCCGGCCGGCCTGTTCCGCCTTGATTTTGGCTTCTGTCTCAGAAAGAATATTCTTCTCAATCGCCTCAATGGGAATATCCAGCGTTTCTTCCGATACCTGCCGCGTCTTCTCCGTCTTCTCCACCAATCTGCCGCACTTATGGCAGAATTTCGTGCCTTCGCGAAGCACCGCGCCGCAGTCCGGGCATCTTCTTTCCCTTATTACCTTAGCGCCGCACTCAGGGCAGAACTGGTCTGTATCCAACAGGCTTGCGCCGCATTTTGTACATATCATACGTATCTCACCTCATTACGTTTTCATATTCTATCTATGCATGGATTCTTTTCCTAATGGTATCAAAAAACTCACATTTTGTAAAATACTAACCAAAGTTTTTCGGGAAAGCTTTTCCGCCAAAAACTTTCCCCAATATTGCGGCGCAAAATGAATAATTCCAGCCCAATCGTACATCCTTGATAGAAAGGTCATTTATCATAAAAAGTTATTTCTTATAAAATACGAAAGGCTGGTAAATCTATGATACAAGGGAAAGTAGAAATATGCGGCGTGAACACCTCCAAGCTCCCGCTTCTGAAAAACGCGGAAAAAGAAGCGTTGTTCGAACGGATCAGCGACGGGGACGACGACGCCCGCAAAGAGTATATCAACGGCAATCTCCGCCTCGTTTTAAGCGTAATCAAACGGTTCCATTCCAGTAATGAAAATGTAGACGATCTCTTTCAAATCGGCTGTATCGGTCTGATCAAGGCAATCGATAATTTTGACAGAACCTTAAACGTAAAATTTTCCACCTATGCCGTACCCATGATCGTGGGCGAAATCAGGCGGTATCTGCGCGACGCCAACAGTATCCGCGTCTCACGCTCCTTAAAGGATACCGCTTACAAAGCAATCAACGCCAGGGAACAGCTTACCCGCAAAAATTCCAAAGAGCCAACCGTCACCGAAATCGCCGAGGAAATCGGCATATCCAAGGAGGACATCGTCTATGCGCTGGACGCCATTCAAAGTCCTATGAGCCTTTACGAGCCGGTCTATACAGACGGCGGGGACACGCTCTATGTGATGGATCAGATCAGCGACAAGAAAAACCGGGAGGAAATCTGGGTAGAACACATCTCCCTAAGCGAAGCCATGAAGAAGCTCAGCGACCGTGAAAATGAGATCATTTCCCTGCGCTTTTTCGAGGGAAAAACCCAGATGGAGGTGGCGGACAAAATCGGCATCTCCCAGGCTCAGGTCTCCAGACTGGAAAAAAATGCGCTCAAAATCATGCGTATGTACCTGACCGCATAGGAAGAGAAAGAACCGGAGTGTGCTTCATTCCGGTTCTTCGCTTCTAATCATATTCACTGCTCATTAGCATTAAAATTCGCCACATCATAGGTAAGCGTAATATCCTTGCCGCCAAACAGCTTAAAATAATTCTGTACAATCCGATCCGTTACCACATGAATATTCTCCTTCTCCGTACCCACCAGCACTACCAGAAACTGGGAGCTGCTGTATCTGGTGCCCACATCTACGCCCCGCAGGGATTTACAGATCGCCTGCTCCATGCACTGCATGGCAGTTTCCATTCTCTCCAGTTTAATTTCGCTTCCGTCCGAGGAAACCAGGGTAAACAGCAGAAGCTGCGTCTTCTGGTTGCTCCGCTGGGAAAAATGGCTGACGAACTCATAAATATGCTCAAATTCACCGTAATCAACCTGGAACGCGCCCTGATAGGTCTGTCTGTTCTTAATAATGTCAAGCACCTTCTCCAGATCGCCTTTAGACTGCTCCGGTGTGCGCACAACGCCGGTGCTCCGATAAAATCCATATCTGAGCTCCTGATTCTGTTTGACATAATAGAGCGCCTTATCCGCCTTCCGATACAGTTCCTCGTATGTTTTGCCATCCGTTCCTGAAATACTGATGCCGATGGACAACTGGGTTTCTTTTAAAATATCTGCCTCTTCCTGCTTTCTGGCAAAGGTCTCCAATATTTCATTGACCTTCTCCACAGCGGTGTCCCTGTTCTTAAGCCCTTCTATGTAGTAGAGGAATTCGTCGCCGCCGGTTCTGCATACCGTATCCTTGCCGCATACCTCCCGCAGGACATCTGCGGTCAGCTTCAGCGCATAATCCCCTGCCAGATGCCCATGCTGCTGATTAATTCCTTTAAAGCCGTCCAGATCGATCAGCAGCAGACAGCCGCCTCTCATGCGTAGGCTGGTGGAAATATCATGCTCTCCCTTGCGCTTGCTCAGTAAGCCCGTCAGATAATCCAGCGAGGCGTCCGCAATACTTTCGTTGCCCATAACGGCGCCGAAAATCTTATCGCTTCCAAAAATCGGCGACGCCAGATCGTCCTCCGGCATCCATGCCTGTTCCAACGCGCCCTCTTCTATTAACTGTATCAGAATATCCACCAGTTCAGGATCCCATTGGGTTCCTTTGCCCTTCCGCAGCTCCTCCATGACAAACTCATCGCTGAGCCTTCTTCGGTACACACGGTTGCTGGTCATGGCGTCGTAGGAATCCACCAGGCCTATCACTCTGGCAACCAGCGGAATCGACTCTCCCTTAAGCCCTTCCGGGTATCCCTTGCCGTCATAGCGCTCATGGTGATATTTGGCTCCCACATTCACGTTGGGGAACATTTTGAAATCCTTCAGAATTTCCGCGCCCATAATCGTATGGCCTTTAATCAGCCTGAATTCCACATCTGTGAGCCGGAAGGGCTTATTCAGCACCGCGTCCGGCACGCCGATCTTGCCTACGTCATGCAGCATCGCCACATAATAAATATTCTGAATCTCGTCCTCGGACCAGCCCAGCCTCTGCGCCAATATTTTCGAATAAGCGGCCACCCGCATGGAATGACCCTTTGTATAATCGTCCTTCGCGTCCACCGTATTGGCAACCGTCATAATCGCCTGAATCGTGACACGCTCCATTTCCCTGGTCTTCTCGTCCAATCTGCGCTGTAGATCCCGGCGATATCCGTCCAGCTCCAGAGTGCTGTTGATACGGCTCAGCATAATCTGCGGCTCAAAGGGCTTGGTAATGAAATCACACGCCCGCATACGGAAACATTCTACCTCCGTCTCCGAGCTGCGATCCGCCGTCAGGAAAATAACCGGTATTTTACGCCAGTGTATGTCCGCCTGCAGCGTCTTCATAAAATCAAATCCACTGATCTCCGGCATATTGATATCCAGAAGAATCAGATCCGGCACATGTCTGTCCAAATACTTATAAGCCTGCTTAGCGGAATTAACGGCTACAACTTTATACTTATCCGCTAACAAATTTTGTGCTGTTGATAATGTTAATCGGTCGTCGTCGACAATTAAAATTATTTTTTTCATTCGCCCTCACAGTTCTGCACTCAGCATTGTCTTTGTCATTTATTTCTATTATATGGCAACAGCCTACAAAAATCAATTCTCTTTGCTCATCTCCTTTTTCAGCCGCCGCATAATTTTTTTCTCCAACCGGGAAATATAGGACTGAGAAATCCCCAGCATTTCAGCCACCTCCTTCTGGGTTAATTCCTTGCCCTCCGCGTTTCCCAGCCCGAATCGCAGCCTGATAATCGTCTGTTCCCGTTCCGAGAGCTTGGCTATGGCTTTGATCAGGAGCTTACGTTCCACTTCATTCTCAAGATCTTTATAAATAATGTCCTCTTCCGTCCCCAAAATATCCGACAGCAGCAGCTCGTTGCCGTCCCAGTCCACATTCAGGGGTTCATCGATGGATACCTCCATCTTATGCTTACTGTTTCTTCTTAAATACATTAAGATTTCATTCTCAATACAGCGGGAGGCATAAGTCGCCAGCTTAATATTTTTATCCGGGTTAAAGGTATTAATCGACTTGATCAGCCCGATGGTGCCGATGGATATCAGATCCTCCACCCCTACTCCCGTATTGTCGAATTTCTTTGCAATATACACGACCAGCCGTAAGTTATGTTCTATCAGTATGGATTTCGCCTCATCGGCGTATTCCGTTCCAAGATCGCTGATAATTTCATTTTCCTTTTCACTCTCTAACGGCGGCGGCAATACCTCCGCCCCTCCTATGTAATGTATCTCCCCCTGGCCGGACATAAGGAACCTTGTCTCCTTACGCGTCATTTTAAATTGAACCTTCCCGGGGATTGCCACTTTTAAAACCATTTTATTTCCTCCTAGCTTTCTAATAACCGGGGGTGCAGTATCATCTGATAGACACTTTCTTCTGGGATTCCCGCATTACAAATCGCAACAATCACATGCTCTCTATGAAGCTGTTCTCCACACTCTTCAATAATCATGCCGGGAAGCTCATAAGCGTTCAGCAGCCCTCTGTCTTTTCCAACGCTCTGATAAGGAATGGCATGATATTTATCCGGGCGGAAACAGGACGCCATGCTCCGCGCCAGTTTTTCACTGATCACGCTGACCGGCTCTCCACAGATGGGCTCCGCCAGATGATTCCCCGTATCCACTAAGGCTTTCACCCGGATTTCCTGCCCCATGTCCGGCACATAGATACGTACCGTCCTGAAACAGTCGCCCTTCCTGCTCCGCATCCATTTGATTATCCTGCCAAGAATCTTATATGCCAGATATCCTATCGCAAGCGTTAAGAACAGACTGCTTCTTCCCTTTAGAATCATTCTGATGCGGTTCAGAAGCCATATCATGACGCCGCCTAAAAAAAATCCACAGCAAGCCATCACAAGACTACTATGAATCAGCTTCCTTCCGCTATGCTCTCCGTAAGCAATACGCAGCATGCCCATACTGACAGGTATGGCGCTGATCAGCAGACGGATTCCTACCGTACCGGCCGGTATTACCATTGCCATACAGCTTATTCCCGCTCCCACAGCCGCTCCCAGCCAGATCCTTTTATGCGTGGCAGTACATCTAAGAATCTGGCCCGCCAGCGACAGCAAATAAAAATTACTTGTCGCCTGCAAGAGAAAAACACTGTCAATATATAATTTGTAATACACGATTCACCCCCGTTCTTCTGTTCTATTATAGGAAAGGCCGGATAAATATTCTGTCGTAATCAGGGGGGCTTTCCATTATTTTTACAGACAGATAACAACAAAAAACCACAGGATTTTCTCCTGTGGCCTTCTCTTCCTTATCTATCTGCTATACTATCTGTTATTTACTTCTCAAAAAATCAGGGATTTTCAGGGATTTCTCTTCTACCGAGCTCTTAATATCCGCGGTTTTGTTAATGCCGCTGATAGGCTTAAGCGGCGTCTGCCCCGCTCCATGCCCGCCGGTGGGGATAGCCGTAACCGGCTGCTTGAGTCCTGCTCCGCCAGCCGCAAAACCGCCCAGCCCCGTACCTGTGGAAGTGCCCAGCGTGGATTTGCCCTGCAAAGAGGTAGGCGTTATGTATCCGCTCTTAAAGCCAAGGCCGCCCTGTCTGGCCGCTTTCTCCTCAATTCCGGTGGCAATAATGGTAATATTGCAGGTATCCGTCATATTGGCGTCATACATTGCGCCAAAAATGATATTCACATCATCGCCTGTCAGCTCCTGAACATAGCTTGCCGCATCGGAAGCGTCCGCTAAGGAAATATCTCCCGATACATTGATAATCACATGCGTAGCGCCGGAAATCGTAGTCTCCAGGAGAGGACTCTCCACTGCCATCTTAACCGCTTCGCTGGCTTTATCATCGCCCTTGCCCGTACCGATGCCGATGTGCGCGATACCCTTGTCCTTCATAACAGTCTGCACATCTGCGAAATCCAGATTAATCACGGAGGGAACGTTAATCAGGTCTGTAATACCCTGTACCGCCTGCTGTAATACCTCGTCGGCTTTCTTTAAGGCGTCCGGCATGGTTGTCCGCCTGTCAACAATCTCTAACAATTTATCGTTGGGAATCACAATCAGGGTGTCGACATTATCTTTGATCTTCTCAATTCCGGCCAGGGCATTGGTCATACGAGTCTTGGCCTCAAAGCGGAAGGGCTTCGTCACAACGCCCACCGTCAGAATCCCCATATCCTTGGCAAGCTTCGCTACGACAGGCGCCGCTCCCGTACCGGTGCCGCCGCCCATACCGCAGGTAACAAATACCATATCCGCGCCCTTTAGCGCAGCCGTCACCTCTTCCGAGCTCTCCTCCGCCGCTTTCTCACCGATCTCCGGCTTCGCGCCCGCGCCCAGACCCTTGGTCAGCTTCTCGCCTATCTGCAGCAAGGTAGGCGCCTTACATAACTGCAATGCCTGTTTATCCGTATTAATACCGATAAATTCAACCCCGTCTATCTCTTCATCAATCATTCTATTCACAGCATTATTGCCTGCCCCGCCCACACCGACTACGATGATCTTAGCCGCAGACTCAGCATCATTTGACTTAATTTCAAGCAAGGTAATTCCTCCTTTTATTCCCACATAAACTCATATAGACTATCATATAATTATTTTTTCAAATTCGCAACCCATTTTTTTGATTTTCGGATTTTATCTGTCAAACTTTCCATATTAATATGATTCCCTTATGGAGATTCCGTTATGGATTCTTCCATACCCGTTGAATCCTGCTCAAAGCTATAGGTTTTGGTGTCCTCGCTGTACTCCCGCATATCCAGAGTACCGCTTTTTCCCTCCAGCCCCGGCAGGATATATTGCAGCTTCATGATTTTTTCATCGATATCCTGACTGTCTCCCAGCGCAATTCTGGCGTCGCCAAACACCAGCGTTACCTGATAATCCGAATCAAAATAAATTTTATCCGCGGATAAATCATATTTATCCAACTGCTGCGTAATATTCAGAATCTCATCAAACACCTCCGGCTCTTCCACCGGAAGCGGCTCATGCAGAATCACATAGTCAAACTGCAGGCCGGTTACCTGCGGGATTCCCTGCGTCTCCTCTTCAGAAGTCTCCACCACAATGCCGTCCTTATCAAAATATACATACCGGCCCAGATAAGATACATATCCTGCCAGCGCTTTTTCATATACGGTAATCCGTATGGTATCCCTGGCCTCAATCGTCACGTCCATGGTCTGGATAAAGGGAATATCGTCAATTCCCTTATCCCGGTATTTTAAAGATAAAAACAGAGAATTGTTCCCATACCTGCCTCCCATGACCATTTCCACGATCTCTTCATCGGTATAATGGACGTTTCCCTCCACATGTACCGTGGTAACCGCATAGTTGGTAATGATATACGCGTATCCGCAGCCCAAAACAGTCAGAAGAAGAATCAGCGCCAGCAGGGAAATCAGGATTCGTCTGGATTTCCCAAACCGCACCTTCTCCTCCTGTTCTTTCCGCTTTGCCCTGCCCTTCTCCGGCCTGCCGGTTTCATTTTTCACCAGTCTCAGATTCGGATTTTTCTTCTTGACTTTCTTCCCTGTATTCCTGCCGCTCATTTAGAAACCTCTTACCGCCTCTTGCCCGTTGGATACCGCGCTGTTTTCTCCCTCGGCTAAGAGCTATGCCGGTTCAATCTCTGCGCCCAGCTCCCTGAAGCTTGACACAATATCTTCATAGCCTCTGTCAATATAATGGCGGTTGGTCACAATACTGGTGCCCTGGGCCGCCAGCCCCGCCGCCACCAGCGCAGCCCCGCCGCGCAGCTCTTCCGCCTGCACAATCGCGCCGTGGAGGCCGCCCCTGCCGCAGATATACGCCCGGTTCTCCCGCACGGTAATCTCCGCGCCCATTTTCCTGAGCTCCGGCACAATCCGAAAGCGGTTCTCAAACACTCTTTCCTCAATCCAGCCCGGCTGATCTGACACCGCCATAGCCACCATAAAAAGAGACTGCATATCGGTGGGAAATGCGGGATAGCAGCCGGTAACCAATTGGCCGCAGCCCGCCGGCTTTTTCCTGCACGTCACGAGTATCCCATTTTCCTCCAGAGTAAGCCCGGCGCCCATCCGCCGCGCCTGCAAGAGCACGCTTTCCATATGGGACACCGGCGCGCCCTGTAGAAACACCTGTCCGCCGGCGCACATACAGGCCGCCAGATAAGTACCCGCCGCAATCCGATCCGCCGGAACCCCAAAGCGAACCGGGAACAGTCTGTCTACTCCCTGAATCGTCAGGCAGCCAGACCCGATTCCCTCAATCTTTGCGCCTGCCCGCACCAGAAACTCACATAAGGTCTGAATCTCCGGCTCTCTGGCGGCAGGCTCAATCACCGTGGTTCCCTCCGCCAGCACTGCCGCCAGAATCAGGTTCTCCGTCACGCCTACGCTGATAAAGGGCAGTCTGTGGCGCGTCCCTTTCAGTCTGCCCGCATAAGCGGAAAAACCGTCTTCCCGCTCCTCCACCCTCACGCCCATATTGCGCAGGGAGCGCAGATGCAGGTCGATAGGCCTTGCGCCGATCACACAGCCGCCCGGATACTCCATTTTCACGCCGCCCAGCCTTGCAAGCAGCGCCCCCAGAAGCATAATCGAGGAACGCATGACTCCTACGGAATCCGCGGGCATATCACATTCCGATAGCTGCTCCGTATTAATCCGTACCAGAGTTCCCTCTCTTACGACTTTACAGCCCAGGCTTTCCAACAATCTCAGCATATGGTACACATCCGAGATTTCCGGGCAATTTTCTATTTCACAAGTACCTTTTATCAAAAGCGTGGCCGCCAGGACAGGCAGCGACGCATTTTTTGACCCTTGTATCCTCGTCTGTCCTTCCAGACATTTCCCGCCATAGATACGAATAGCGTCCATATACTTACCTCAGATTTAAAATATGACCTATTCTATCTATATGGTTTTTCAAACAAAAGTTATCTTGTCCTTATAAATCTTTTAACCGAATCCCCTTCGCCACGCTTAGGACAAGCCCGATCTCGATCAAAAGGAACATAACAGAGGAACCGCCGTAGCTGATAAACGGCAGGGAAATTCCGGTATTGGGGATAGTATTCGTAACCACCGCAATATTGAGGATCACCTGAATGGCGATATGCCCCAATACGCCTACCACCAGAAGCGCCCCGAACAGATCCGGCGCGTTATTGGCAATAATCATGAAGCGCCAGATCAGCAGGATAAACATCACAATCACCGCTATGCCGCCGAACAGCCCCAGTTCCTCGCAGATAATGGAAAAAATCATATCATTCTGAGCCTCCGGCAGAAATCCCAGCTTCTGCATACTCTGCCCCAGCCCCTTCCCCAATATGCCGCCGGAGCCGATGGCATATAGGGCCTGAATTGTCTGAAAGCCTTTGCCGCTGGCATAGGCAAAGGGGTCTAACCACGCCAGAATCCGCGCCCCACGGAAATTCAGGCTGTCCTCGGCTCCGGCCGCCATCTGCACGATGGCGAATACAATCGCCGCGGCGCCTGCCACCGCCAAAAGTCCCAGAATAATGAATCTTTTATACTCCGGAGAGGAAACGAATAACATCAGCACGGCAATCCCCATCACGATAATCGCCGAACTCATATTATTGGTAATCTGCCAAATCATCAAGGCTATGGGCATCGGCGTCAGCAACACCATCCAGAAACCCCTTCTGCCCCGTATCCGCTTCCCCATGGTACAAATCATGCTCGCCAGGAACAAAATCATACACAGCTTCGCCACCTCCGCAGGCTGCAGGGAAATCGGGCCTATGTACAGCCAGCGCTTAGCGCCGCCCGCCTCATGTCCGAAGGGGATAATCAGCAGGATCAATACCACCGATACAATATAGCCGAGCACGGCAAACCGTTCCCAGAAATGATAGGGAATATTGGCCACAATGATCATTGCGATCAAGCCCAGGATAGTGGCAAACAACTGCTTTTTCAGATAATAGGCGGAATCGCCGAAATCCAGATTGGCTTCATAAGAGCTGGTGGAATACACCATAACCAGCCCGAACCCCAACAGGAACAGCACAATGAACAGCAAACTGTAATCCATAAAATTATCGCTATTCTGTTGTCTTTTGCGGGAAGCATTTCTCTGCGCCACTTACCTTAATCCTCCAGCTTATTTACATACTCTTTAAACAGTTGACCTCTTACTTCATAATTGGGAAACATTCCCCAGCTTGCGCATGCCGGAGAAAGCAGCACCGCGTCCCCGCTTACCGCGTTCCGGGTACAGATTTCAAGGGCTTCCTCAAAGGAGTCCGCCAGAATCACGTTCCCGATTCCATGCTTTGCGGCGCACTCCGCAATCTTCTCCCGCGTCTGGCCAATCAGTACGAAGCATTTGACCTTGCCCTCAAAGGCCTCTATCCACTCGTCATATTCGCTCTGCTTATCGTAACCGCCGCCAATCAGCACCGTAGGCTTATTCATCGCCTTAATGCCCTGAATCGCCGCGTCGGGATTGGTTCCTTTGGAATCGTTATAGTAATCTACCCCTCTTTTCGTGGCCACGAACTCTATCCTGTGCTCTACCGCCTTAAACCGGCGCACAACAGAAAGTATCGTTTCCATGGGAACCCCCATAGCCCGGGTAATCGCAATAGCCGCCATCACATTTTCCACATTACAGGTTCCTACCAGCTTCATCTCATGAATATTCATAAGACGCGTCTTCTTTCCATCTAAAGCCTGAAAGATCTCCTCCCCCTCCTGATAGAAGCCCTCCTCCAGCGCTCTGGCGGAGGAAAACCATACCACGCGGGCATTGCATCTTTCCCCAAAAGCACGGGTATAGACATTCTCATAATTTAACACGCAGACCTGCTCTTTGGTTTGATTACGGGTAATCGCCTCTTTCGCCGCCACATAATTCTCCATCGTATGATGTCTGTTCAAATGATCCGGCGTAATATTTAAAATCGCCGACACATCAGGGCAGAACCGTTCTATGGTTTCCAGTTGAAAGCTGCTGATTTCAGCCACCGTCACAGTCTGTTGCGTGGCGTCCATGGCTGTCAAGGTATAGGGATTGCCGATATTGCCCACCACCTCCACATCGCCGCCGCAGGCCGCCATAATCTCTCCCACCAAGGTGGTCGTCGTGGTTTTGCCATTGGTGCCGGTAATGCCAATCACCCTGCCCTGGCCGATCTCATAGGCCAGTTCAATTTCCCCCCAGATTTTGACGCCTCTTCTGCGAAACGCTTCCACAAATTCCGTATCCGCCGGCACACCGGGACTGAGTATCACCAATTCTACGGAAGCCTCCTCTTCTACGGGCAGCTTCCCGGTCATAATCCGGGTCATACTGCCTGCGGGAAGCTTCGCCGCTATCTCCTCCACGTTAAGCCTCTCATTCGCATCGAACAAAATCGGTTCCGCACCCTCATGCTCTAATGCCCGCACCGCTCCGATGCCGCTGATACCGGAGCCTACTACCAATACCTTCTTACCCTGTAAATCCATATTCCTATGCCTTCCTGTCTTCTAACGTTACGCCGCCATCAGGCTTTCACCTTTCCAGCCTACCCTAAACGCCCATCAGCGCCACCAAACACAGCAGCGCCGTCACAATGGAAAATACGGCCACCACCCTTGTTTCAGACCAGCCGCACAATTCAAAATGATGGTGGATGGGCGCCATCTTAAAGATTCTCTTTCCTCCGGTCAGCTTAAAATAAGCGACCTGCATAATCACGGAAACCACCTCTATCAGATAGATAAAGCCTACTATCACAATATACAGCGGCATCTGCATCATATAAGCCGCCGCCGCCACGAAGCCTCCCAACGCCAGCGAACCGGTATCTCCCATAAATACGCTGGCCGGATGGACATTAAACAGCAGAAAGCCCAGAAGCGCGCCTACCACCGCACAGGTAATGGGTTCTATTCCGCTTTCCGTGCCAATCGCCACAACGGTAAAAAAGGTGGCCACCAGAACGGTAACCGAGCTTGCCAGTCCGTCTAATCCGTCTGTAAAATTCGTCCCGTTCACGGTACCAATCACCACAAAGAACAGAATCGGTATATTTGCCCAGCCAAAATCCAGATATACGCCGTCCATAAAGGGAACCTTCATGGCCAGCGACAGGTCTGTATAGTGCAGCAGATAAAACGCAAAAATACCCGTCACCAGAATCTGCAGCCCGAACTTCTGCCATGCCCGCAGCCCCATGGAACGCTTCAGCACTACCTTAATATAATCGTCCAGAAAACCAATCAGCCCAAATCCCAGCGTCAGGAACAAAATGGGAATGATCTTCGGATATTCCTTTACAAAAAGAAGCGAGGTCACCACCACGCTGAAAAGAATCAGAATCCCTCCCATCGTAGGCGTGCCATTCTTCTTCAGGTGGCTTTCCGGCCCTTCATCCCTGACCGTCTGCCCTACCTTCAGCCGCCGCAGAAACGGAATCACCACCGGTCCCAGAACCACACTGAGGGCAAAAGATATCAATACAGACAATAAAATCGTTGCGCTCATAACTCCTCCATCACCACACATTTATGTCCTATTATAATCCATCTTTTCCAAATATGGAAGAATATTCTCAAAAAGCTGTCGCACAACAGGCGCCGCTATCTGCCCTCCATAATAGGTTCCCTGGGGGGTATTGATAATAGCAATGGCAAGCACCTGGGGATCGTCCGCCGGGGCAAACCCAAGGAAGGAAGCGATATATTTCCCGCTGCCGCGGGGCAGGGTCTGGCTGGTCGCGGTCTTGCCCCCGACCCGATATCCCTCCACGGCGCCGTTTTTGCCGCCGCCCTCCGCTACTACCTGCTCCAAAATATAACGCATTGTCTCCGAGGTTTCCTCAGAGACCACATTCTCTCTCACCGGATATGTAAAAACCTGACTGTTGGAGCCGTCGCTGTCCGCCACCTTCACCCCGAAATGGGGCGTGACGCGTTTTCCGCCATTGATAATCGAAGAAACTGTGGTAGCTAACTGAATCGGCGTAATCTGAAAGGACTGGCCGAAGGATATGGTAGCCAGCTCCACGGGACCGATATTTTCCTCCTGATGCATAATGGTAGCCGCCTCTCCCGGCAAATCGATGCCGGTCTTATCCAGCAGCCCGAACTGCCTGAAGTAATCGTAAAACCGTTCCACGCCAATCCGAAGCCCGACGGTAATAAAAACAGGATTGCAGGAATTCATGGTGGCCTGCACAAAATCCTCCGCGCCATGGCCTCCTACCTTATGGCATCGTATCTTCCGATCCTCCACCATAATATAACCCGGACAGCTAAAGGTATCCGTCGTCTTCACCGCCCCCGATTCAAGGCCTGCGGCGGCAGTAATGATTTTAAAGGTGGAGCCGGGCTCGTAGGTATCATTGATACAGCCGTTGCGCCACATCTGATTTAACTGATCCTGCAGCTCCTCATCGCTTAACCCGTCGCTGTCCGTCCCCTCCGGCAGCGTATAGGGATCGTTTAAATTAAATTCCGGTACGTTCACCATCGCAAGGATTTCCCCATTCTGAGGATTCATCACCAGAATAGAAACGCTTTCCGCTTCTTTTGTCTCCATGGTCTGCACAGCCAACTGGGTAGCGTAGCTTTGAATATTCATATCCAGGCTGACATACAGATCCTGGCCGCTTACGGGCTCGATTCGCTCTTCTCCGGCCTCCGCCACTTCCACGCCCTTAGCGTCCGTCACTGTCAGAATGGTTCCCGCTTCCCCCTGCAAATATTCTTCATAGATTACCTCCAGGCCTATGATGCCCTGATTGTCCCCTCCGGTAAACCCAAGCACCTTGGAAGCTAAGGAGTCATAGGGATAATACCTTTTATAATCTTCGTCCACCTTCACTCCGTCCAGATCATAGGCTCTGATGGCGTCCCCAATCTCTTTGTCCACGTTACTCTTAATCTTTTCAATAGAAGAATACTTCTCCACCCGTTCTCTCACATACTCATCGGAAAGCCCCAGTTCCTCGCACAAAACCGAAATCACTCTTTCCGAATCGGTGATCTGGTTATGAATGACAGAAATAGTGCATACCGTCTTATTATCCGCCAGTATCTTTCCGTTGGCATCTACAATACGCCCTCTTGCCGCCTTGATGCTTCTCTCCCTCTCGTGCAGCTCTTTAGCCTTCTGCGTATAATATTCCGACTGAAAAATCATCAGATACGCCAGTCTTCCCATTAATCCCAGAAAGGCCGCAAAGCATAGGAAAAAGATCACCACCGTCTTGCTTCTGTGATAAGTTTTATGAGAATAATGCTTCTCTTCATTCATATAAGATAACCTCATAAAAAGGTATTAATATAATTTATTACCAATTTTATGAGGTTATTCTCAATTGCCCTTATTCTGCTTCTTCCGTTTCCTCTTCCGGGGATTCGCCGCTCTCTTCCCCCTCGTCCCCCAACAGGCTTCCACTGTTGACTACGCTTCCTGTAGCAGGGTCGATCAGATAACCGGTAGCAGGATCCTGCGCATATCCGGTAACCGGGTCGATAGGGAAATCCTTCCAGACGTCCGTATCGACGGTGTCTTCCTCCTGCCCCTCTTCCGTTTCTTCCCCGCTTTCCTCTCCGCTTTCGCCGGATTCCACAGGGTTGCCGTCTTCGTCTAACTCCGTCTCCTCTTCATCCTGGGTATCGCCCACAGAGGTTCTGATCTGAATCTGTAACTCCTCCAGCTCTGCCCTTTCCTCATCGCTTAATTCTTCCGTCATAAAGATATTCAGGTAAGGCAATACCTCTGTCAGCACCTTCCTGACAATTCTGGTGGCATGCTTGGCGTCATCCTGATACTGCACATTGGGTCTGTCCACCACCACATAAATGGCGATCTGGGGATCGTCTGCCGGCGCATATCCCATAAAGGAAACTACATATTCTCCGTTCCCACGGGGCAGCGTCTCCGCCGTACCGGTCTTGCCGCCGATCATATAGCCCGCCGGCCTTGCCGTTTTACCCGTACCGTTTTCTCCCGTCACTACCGTATTGCAAAATTCCTTAATGGTTTCACTGGTAGACTGGGAAACCGTCTGTTTCAGCACTCTGGGCTCGATATTTTCTATGGTGGCGCCCTCCGCCGTCGTAATCTTAGCCACCACATGGGGCTCGTAATAATAGCCGCCGTTAATCAAAGAGCAGAACCCCGTAATCATCTGGATCATCGTTACGTTAAAGCCCTGTCCAAAGGAATTGGTGGCCAGCTCCGTAATGCCAATGGTATCATGGGTATACACCATACTGGCGGTACGGGCCTCGCCCGCCAGATCGATGTTGGTTTTCAGGCCAAATCCAAATAAATGCTGATAATCAACAAAGGTATCTTTGCCGCAGGCAAAAGCCACGTTCATCAAAACCACGTTGCAGGAACGCTCGATGGCCTCCTGTACGGAAATCGTCCCGTCGCCGTAGATCTGATGGCATTTAATCGGATAATCCCCCACGTCCAGATAGCCGTTACAGGTATAGTATTCATTGCCGGTAATGGAGCCGCTCTCAATCGCCGCCGCGACCGTAAAGGGCTTCGCCACCGACCCCGGCTCATAGGCGTCTACAATACAGAAGTTTTTCCACAGCGCATTCAAATGCTGGTACATGGTCTCATCGTCCATGGCGTCGATTGTTTCCTGCGTGACATATTCTTCCGTTTGATCCCCGTTGGAATCCAGAAGGGGCATACCGATCAGATTATCGGTATTTCTGGTGTCGTTTAAATCATAATTGGGATAGCTCGCCATAGCCAGAATATTCCCTGTATTGACCTCCATAATGATACAGCCGATATTCTCCGCGCCGTTGCCCGGATGGTAATTATCCTGATATTCCTCGTTATATTCCTTCAGGTATTTCTCCACAATACTCTGAATATTGGCATCTATGGTGGTCTGGATATTATAACCGTCCACAGCCGCAATCGTCGTCCTCTCCAGCGTGGAATCGTCGTTCAAATATCCGTATTCTCTGCCGTTGGTGCCGCTTAAGATATCATTATAATATTCCTCTAAGCCATAAGTGCCTACATTGTCGTTGGTAGTAAAGCCAATCACATCACAGGCAAGCGAACCGTTGGGATACTCCCTTTTATACTCGTCCTCAAACCATACGCCCTTGATATTCGCTCCTGTCTCAGCGTCCTTCTGCATCTCCTGAAAAGCGTTCATCTTATCATATTCCACGCGTTTTGCCATCACATAATAAGAGGAGGTCGGGTGCTCCCCGATATAAGTCCTGACCGCATTGACATCAATATCAAAGCACTCCTTCAGTGCATTCAGGGTGGGTTCTAAATACTCCTCCTTCTGTAGAAGAACCTTGGTATCCAGAATCACATTATAAACCTTATTGCTGACCGCCAGAATCGTCCCGTTGGCGTCCACAATCGTCCCACGCTTAAAAGGTATTGTCGTGGAATCATATTCCTGCTGCGACAATACCTGCTTTTTATACTCTTCCCCGTTATCCCTGTTGATTATGATCAAACGGGCGCTCAAGCCTATGAAAGCTGCCAATATCAATAAATATAATAATAACAGCTTTTTCTGCATCTTAATGGTAAATCTGCTTACCGTACTTTTTCTATCCTGATTACTCAATTAGTCACCCGCTTATCCTTCCCTGCAGCGCCATGGGAAACTATTGCGGAATATCGGCCATCTGTTTCACATAATCGCTGTTTTCACTGGCAAAGGTAACGACCTGGCCTTCCTCCGCATACTGCATCCCCAGCTCCTGAATGGCAATTCTCTTGATTTCCTCCAAATCTATGCTACTTGTTATTCTACTATATTCCTCATCATTTGCAAGCTTCAATTCATTTAACTGGCTCTCCAATGCCGAAATATGCTGCACACTGTTAGTAATATCCGACTGCAGGCCAATATAACGGATCAGGATCAGGCCGGTAGCAACCAGCGCCGCGCACAAAAAGAGTACGTACCCCACATTCATGTGGTTGGCCTTCTCTCTGTTCTTACGGGCAGCGTTGCTTATTTTCTTCTGTGGTTGTCTTTCAATTTCCTTCGTGACGTCTAATTTTCTGACCACATTCCCCTGCACATAGTACGAGCCACGTCCGGCCGTTCTGGCGGGCTGGGAGGCTGTTCTCCCGGTCTGTCTTCTTTTTTGCGTCGTTGCCATTTCCAACACCTTCCTATCGGTTATTCTGCCTTTTCAAACACCCGCAGCTTTGCGCTCTTTGATCTCTTGTTGGCCGCGAGTTCCTCCTGGGAGGGCAAAATCGGTTTTCTGGTAACCACCCTGCCCTTTGATACCTGTCCGCACACGCATACCGGAAAATCCGGCGGACACGTGCAGGGATTTTCATTCCTGCGAAAGGCCGCTTTCACAAGCCTGTCCTCTAAGGAATGAAAGGTAATAATGCAGATTCTGCCTCCCGGCTTTAACATTTCTATCAAATCATCCAGGGAATCCCTTAACACTTCCAGCTCTCTGTTGCACTCAATCCGAATCGCCTGAAAGGTTTTCTTAGAAGGGTGTCCTCCCGCAGCCCGCATCCTGGCAGGTATCGCCGCTTTAATGATTTCATTCAGCTCGCCCGTCGTCTCGATGGGCTTGTCCTTTCTGGCGTTCACAATATGTTTGGCTATATTTTTAGCGAATTGTTCTTCTCCGTAATCCCTGATCACCCGAAACAGCTCCATCTCTGAATAGCCGTTTACAATCTCTCTGGCGCTTAAGGACTGCCGCTGATCCATGCGCATATCCAATACTGTATCGTATTTATAGGAAAATCCCCTTTCCCTATGATCCAGTTGGAAAGAAGAAACGCCTAAGTCAAGAAGAATCCCGTCTACTTTGGCAATTCCAATCTGTCCCAGCGCTTCCTTCGCGTTGCAGTAATTGTCGCGTATCAAGGTAATTCTGTCCCCAAAGGGTTCCAGTCTCCTGCCTGCCGCCTCAAGAGCATCCCCGTCCTGGTCAATGCCGATCAGCCGCCCCTTTTCCTTTAACCGGGAAGCGATTTCATAAGAATGGCCGCCTCCGCCTAAAGTACCGTCCACATAGATACCGTCCGGTTTAATATGAAGATGATCTATGGTTTCTTCTAAAAGAACCGATATATGTTGAAATTCCATCTCTGTTCCAGTCCTTAAAATCTAGATGCCTAATCCGAGCTCCGCCATATGCTCCGCTATTTCATCCATATCCTCATAGGCCGCCATTCCTTCAAAACGCTCTTTGCTCCAGATTTCGATTCGGCTGGCTACGCCGATAAGAACCACATCTTTATTCAGCTCCGCAAACTCTCTCAGTACATTCGGAACCAGAATCCGTCCCTGTTTATCTACTTCTACTTCCGCTGCTCCCGCCAGAAAGAACCTCACAAACTGTCTGGCTTCCTTATTGGTAATGGGCAGCGATTTCAGCTTTTCTTCAAAAGCGCTCCACTCTTCCGTATCATATACGAACAGACAGCCATCCAGCCCCTTGGTCACCACAAAGGTGTCGCCCAGAGCCTCCCTGAACTTAGAGGGAATAATCAGCCTGCCTTTTCCATCGATCGTGTGATTGTATTCTCCCATAAACATACGCAATCACCCTGCCCAGCCGCCGTCCGGCAGTCCTCGCCTGCCGTCCGTGCGCTTTCAAACACATAAGCGGTCTGCCACGGAAAAGAATTGCTATGGGATTGGTGTTAAAATTCACCACTTCGCCCCACTTCAATCCACTTTCCACCACTTTTAACCTAATTTTATACTAAAACGGAGCATAATGCAAGGAAAATGTATAGGAAGCCAAATAAAAAAGCAGGCCTTCCGACCACGACAAAAAATCCCGCGCAATAACTGCACGGGATTGTCCGACTTCTGCCATACTATTCTATTTCGTTTTCTGATCTATTTTCACAGTCACCACCGGCGTCCTGCCACCCCGCCTTTTCCAATGAAGGCGCACAAGGATATCCGCCGCTAACGCCGCCGCAAAAAGCACCACAGCCAGCAGTTGGGAAACCGCAATCGTTGTGTTGGGAATCAACAGGGTGTCCGTGCGGATTCCTTCAATCCATGCGCGCCCCAAGCCATAGCCGCCCAGATACAAAAGCCACTGCTCTCCTTCAAACTTTTTGTGCCGTCTGTAATACAGCATCACAAACAGCAGCACCAGATTCCACAGGCTTTCATACAAAAACGTAGGGTGTACCTGGATATAATTTGTGCCCTCCACCATATGGGCGGCAATTTTTTCTGAAATATCGCTGCTTCTGACCGCGTCCACAGGCAGGCGCATGGCCAGCAGGGAATCCGTATATTCGCCGAACACCTCCCGGTTGGTAAAATTCCCCCAGCGGCCAATCACCTGTCCCAATACCAGTCCCGGCACACAGATGTCGGCAATCTGCAAAAAGCTCTGTTTCTTCACCTTACAGTAAACCCACAGCGTAAGGAACGCCGCGATTACACCACCGTAAATCGCCAGGCCGCCGCCCCGGAGGTTAAAAATTGCCAGCAAATTATCCTGATACAAATCCCAGGAAAAAACCACATAATAAATCCTTGCGCCTATAATCGAAAAAATAATGGCATAGACCGCGAAATCCCAAATGAGATCCGAATCCACATTTTCTTTTCTGGCTATCCGCGCCGCCAGCAGCACGCCGCAAAGCACGCCGATTCCGATAATCACTCCATATAGCGCAATCTCAAAGCCGAAAATACTGAAGCTTTTGGGTACATTTTTAAGGTAAATCCCCAGATTGGGAAACGCTATGTCCGTAATATCCATAATATCCTGCATCGTCACATCCAAGCCTTTCTTTCCCATAAAGCAGACGAAACCGCCCCGAAGAAAACACTACACATTAAACCTAAACAGAATAACGTCGCCGTCCTGTACTACATAATCCTTGCCTTCCATGCCTACCAGACCCTTTTCTCTTGCCGCGGCGAGCGAGCCCTGTTCCAGCAAATCCTTGTAATTGACGACCTCCGCCTTGATAAAGCCTCTCTCAAAATCCGTATGTATCTTGCCGGCTGCCTGCGGCGCTTTTGTGCCCACCTTAATCGTCCACGCCCTGGTCTCGTCCTCTCCCGCTGTCAGGAAGCTCATCAGTCCAAGCAAAGAATAGCTGGCCCTGATCAGCTTCTGCAGCCCGGATTCAGAAAGTCCCAAATCCTCTAAAAACATAGCTGTTTCTTCCTCATCCAGCTCCGCGATCTCCTGCTCAATCTGCGCACAGATCACAAAGACCTCGCTGCCGTTTTCCGCCGCAAATTCCTTTACTCTGGCGACGCCCGCGTTGTCCGCGCCGTCATTCCCAAGGTCATCTTCCGCCACGTTGGCGGCAAAAATAACGGGCTTGTAGGTCAGCAGGTTGTAAGAAACCAGCCATGCCAGCTCGTCCTCATCCTCCGTTTCAAAGCTCCTCGCCAGTTTTCCTTCCTCCAGATGAGCTTTAATTTTCTCTAACAGGGCATATTCCTTTGCCGCTGTTTTATCCATCTTCGCCAGTTTAGCGGTTTTAGCGATTCTGCGCTCCAGAATCTCTATATCGGAAAAAATCAGTTCCAGATTAATCGTTTCAATATCGCGCAGCGGATCAATGGAACCATCTACGTGAACGATGTTCGCATCCTCAAAGCACCGCACCACGTGCACAATGGCATCCACTTCACGAATATTACTGAGGAACTGATTCCCCAGCCCTTCCCCCTTGGACGCTCCTTTTACCAGACCCGCGATATCTACAAATTCTATAGTTGCCGGAGTGACCTTTTTGGAGTGATACATATCCCCCAAAAGCTTTAAGCGTTCGTCCGGTACTGCCACAATCCCGATATTGGGATCAATCGTGCAGAAGGGGTAGTTCGCGGATTCCGCTCCCGCCTTCGTCAGAGAATTAAAAAGAGTACTCTTTCCCACATTGGGAAGTCCTACAATGCCTAGTTTCATTTTTCTTTATACCTGTCCGAAAAGCCTTGATTTTACGGACTTTTCGCCTTTCTCTTTATTTTTATGCCTCAACTAATACCGCTTAATCTCCTTCAGCTCCTGATACAGCATCTTATAATTCTCATACCGCACCCGGCTGATTCTGCCCTCCTCCACAGCGTTCTTCACGCCGCAGGCAGGCTCGCTGATATGGGCGCAGCCGCTGAATTTACAATAGGGTTCGTACTGGGTAAATTCCGGGTAATAGTTTCCCAGTTCTTCCTTTGTAATCTCCGAGATATCCAAAGAAGTAAAGCCGGGCGTATCGACAATATAGGACGACTCGCCCAGAGCAATCATCTCTGAATGTCTGGTCGTATGTCTGCCCCGTTCAATCTTTTCGCTGATAGCGCCCGTCTCCATATGCGCCCTGGGGGCAAGCTGGTTGATCAGCGAGGACTTGCCGACGCCGCTTGGCCCCGCCACCGTAGTGGTTTTTCCCGCAAGCAGCTTCCTTACAAGCTCTAAGCCTTCGTTTTCCAGCGCGCTTACAAAGCATACCTGATAACCGCAGGTCTCATAGGCCGTCCGCAGCGCTTCCTTTTCCTGCGGGGTAGCAATGTCCTGTTTATTAAAACAAATAATTGTTGGAAGATTCTGCCGCTCCATACGGATCAGAAATCTGTCCAACAAATTAAAATTCGGATTCGGCTTGACGATGGCAAAGATGATAAGAGCCTGATCCACATTCGCCACCGCCGGTCTGATCAGCATATTCCTGCGCGGCAGAATCTCCCGAATATTGCCAAGCATCTGCGCCGCGTCCAATATATCCACGATCACGTCGTCCCCAACCAACGGCTTCACATGGTTCTTTCTGAAAATCCCTTTCGCCTTGCACTCATACACGCCTTGTCCTTCCACATAGACATAATAGAATCCGGCGATTCCTTTGATAATCTTACCCTGCATATTCTATTCCTGCGTGAAGCTTATTTCTCTCGTCACGGTCTTCTCCGTAGAAGTTCCCGGCGTGGTTACTGTTTCACCCGTATCCGGGTCTGTTGTTGTCGTCTCTTCCGTCTCTACCGTAAAGGTATACGTAATCACTCCCGTTGCCGACTTAATCCCTGTATAATTAACAGCCACCGGGAAGGAAGACGTCTGGGTGCTGAGAAGCTGCGTGCCGTCCTCGGTAGTGACGGTAACCGTAACCGACATGCCGCTTTGGTAATCAGAATCCTCCGTAGGGGCTGTGATGCCCTCGGAATAGCGATATGTCACCTGGGAAGGCCCGGTACTGACTCTCAAATCAATGGCTGTTCCCTTATCTACATAAGAGCCAACTGAATAACTCTGATAGCACACCAGATCCGTCAGCGATGCGTCTTCATTCGTAACCTGTGTAACCGTGCCCACCGTCAGGCCGCTTTCCGTCAGATTCGCCACGGCGTCCATTTCCGTCAAGCCGATCACATCCGGTACTCTGACCTTATTTTCTTCCGTTCCCTGGCTGACGCGAATGGTAATGGAAGAGCCTTCCGGCGCCGTCGTGTTTTCCTCCGGTGATTGCGAAATAACATACCCGCTCTCCACCGTGGAATCATAACTCTGCGTCACATTAACCACAAAGCCTGCATTTTCCAGAATAGAAACCGCTTCCGTCTGGCTCTTGCCGGTTACCCCCGGAACGGTAATCCCTTCCTCGCTTTCCGCTACCGTCAGAATAATGTTGGTTCCTATATCTACCATCAGCCCTTCCTGCACGCTGGCGCGCAATACGGTTCCCGCATCATAAGCGCTGTTTACTTCATATTGAATTTCCGGCGTTAAGCCTAATTCCAGCAGGGCGGCCTTAGCCTCATCCACATCCATGCCTACCACCCGAATCATTTCTACCTGTTCCGCGTCTTCCGTTTCCTCCTGATCCACGGTGGAGGAGCCGAAGCCGAAAATGCCGAAGGTCTTTCCAATCAGGAATATCACAATACAACCGATCAGCAGCGCCGCGACCACGGCCAGAATCGTTGTGATTCTCTCCATTTTGGGATCGTAATCTTCGTCCTCCTCATCGGATTCCCAGTCGTCCTCTTCTTCGTCCTCATCCTCTTCCACATAAGCGCGCCCGTTATCCTTCTTTAGGCGCATTGCTTCCTCCATGGAATCCCGTTTGTCCGACTGGCGTTTAATCTGCGCCATATCCTTATCGGTAATCATTCTGGTGGACGCTTCCTCGTCCGGGTCAATCACTTTGACAAAATCCTCGTCCGGATTAATCAGCGACTGTTTCAAATCCACGATAAGCTCCGCCATGGACTGATATCTTCTGTCGGGACTCTTCTGGCAACATTTACACACGATCTGCTCCACGCTGACGGGAATCTCCGGCACATACTCTCTCGGAGACGGCAGTTCTTCCTGAATATGCTTGATGGCGATCGCCACCGTGGTTTCCCCGTTAAAAGGCACTCTGCCCGTAAGCATTTCAAACATCGTAATACCCAGCGAATAGATATCGCTCTTCTCATCGCTGTAACCGCCCCTTGCCTGTTCCGGAGAGGTATAATGTACGGACCCCATAACGTTTGAGGTGATGGTATTGCTGGTGGCCGCCTTGGCTATGCCGAAATCCGTCACCTTTACTTTGCCTTCTTTAGAAATAATAATATTCTGCGGCTTGATATCGCGATGGATAATATGATTATTATGCGCCGCCTCGATTCCCATAGATACCTGAATCGCGATACTGATTGCTTCTTTAACGGAGAGCCTTGCTTTCTTCTCGATATATTTTTTTAATGTGATACCTTCTACTAACTCCATGACAATGTAGTAGATACCGCCCTCTTCCCCAACGTCATACACATTCACGATATTGGGATGCATCAGACCCGCTGCCGCCTGGGCTTCCACCCGGAACTTCGATACAAAATTCGCGTTCTCGCTAAATTCCTGTTTCAGAACCTTGACCGCGACAAACCGGTTCAATTTATGGTCTTTTGCCTTATATACGTCTGACATTCCGCCGGTACCGATTTTTTCCAGAATCTCATACCGATCCCCGATCATCATTCCTATCTTAATCATGTCAATCCTCGTTTCTGAGCGATTTATCGAGAAGCGGCGAAGAAATCCGCAAAAGCAGCTTCTCTTCTGCCATCAGAGACTATCTGCTTTCGCTCAAAAACAAATAGCCGTGCCCTATCTTTTATCGATTAATCTTCCACAGGCTCAATAACAATCACCGAGATATTATCCTTGCCGCCGTTTTGGTTTGCCCTTCTGATCAATTCTTCCGCCCTGTCCTTAAGGCTCCCGCCGTCCGTCAATATCCGGCGGATCGTCTCGTCCTCTATCATATTCGTCAAACCGTCGGAGCAAAGCAGCACAAGATCCCCCGTCTGTAGTTCCAGATTAAAAAAGTCCGCCTCCACGTACTCTCTTGCACCGATGGCGCGGGTAATAATATTCTTATCCGGGTGATTTCTCGCAGACTCTTTGTCAATGCCGCCCATACGCACCATTTCTTCTACCAGAGAATGATCCTGCGTAATCTGCTCTATCTTCTTCTGATTCACCACATAAAGCCTGCTGTCGCCCACATTGGCGACCTCCAGATATTTTCCGATACAGGTGGCGATAACCATCGTGGTTCCCATACCGTTCAGCGCCGGGTCTGTCCGGGCTTTTTCCCGAATCAAGGCGTTGGCTCTCTCAATCGCCCTGCCGACAATCTTAACGGGACTTTTTTCAAAGGAAGCGCCGATTTCCTCCACTACAGTCTCCACCGCATAGCGGGAGGCATAATCCCCCGCGTTGTGTCCGCCCATACCGTCCGCCACAATAAATACATTGGGCAGATTCCCCACAGGAGTCTCCGAGCAATAAATAAAGTCCTGATTCAGTTGTCTTTTTTGTCCGATATCCGTTATCGCATAGGACTTAAGCACTGTAAGTTCCTCCCGCGTTTTCTTTTCCTTCTGGTATTGATTATTTTCTAGTATTTACCACATCAGTTTCAATCATAACACAGCGAAATGCCAAATTCAAGATTGGAGATATCTCCTGCGCAGTTGGCCGCAGGCGCCGTCTATGTCCCTTCCCATTTCCCGCCTGACGGTAGCGTTAATCCCCCGCTGCTGTAATTTCCTTTGAAAAGCTTCCACCTCGCGGCGTCCCGACTGGACAAAGCTCCGCTCTTTGATAGGATTTACCGGAATGAGATTCACATGGCAGTTCAGGGAACCAATCAACGCGGCCAGTTCTTCCGCGTCTTTTCCGGAATCATTGACGCCGCGTACCAGACTGTATTCAAAGGTAATCCGTCTGCCGGTCTGTTCAAAATAATAAGCGCAGGCTTCTATCAGTTCCTCTAAAGAATAACGGTTGGCAACAGGCATCAGCTCCTTGCGCTTCTCATCTGTAGCGGCGTGCAGGGACAATGCCAGCGTAATCTGTAGTTTCTGCCGTGCCAGCTCGCGCATGCGGGGCACAATACCGCAGGTAGACACGGTGATACTGCGCTGGCTGATATGCAGTCCGTTTTCATCTGTGAGAAGGGTGATAAACTGCAGCAGATTCTCATAATTATCCATGGGCTCTCCGGTTCCCATGACCACCACATTGGATACTCTTTCCCCGGTTTCTAAGGTAATGGCATAGATCTGGTCAAGCATCTCCGAGGGCAGCAGATTACGTTCCAGCCCGTCCAGCGTAGAGGCACAGAACCGGCAGCCCATACGGCACCCTACCTGAGAAGAGATACAGACAGAATTGCCATGTTTATATTTCATCCAGACGCTCTCCACCAGATTGCCGTCCGCCAGCTCAAACAAATATTTCTTTGTACCGTCTATCTGGGACTCCTGCATCTGCAGCATATGAAGCGACGTATAGGTATAACGTTCCTGACACTTGGCCTTCAGGCTGGCGGGAATATTCGTCATATCCTCATAGTTTCTGGCTAATTTCTGATGCATCCACCCATACATCTGTTTCCCGCGAAAAGGCTTCTCACCCATATGAATCATTGCTTCCTGTAGTTGTGCAAGCGTCAGGGATTTTAAATCTGTATGATATGTAGCTTTCCGGGCTTCCTTTGCCCCCGCTTCCGTTTGTTTAAGAGACGTTTCCTGAGATTTCATTTCGTTTCATTCCATTCCCTTCTCTTCCGCGCCTTGTTAGCGCTTTCTGAGTTTCGCCAGAAAAAAGCCGTCCGTTTCATGGACGCCGGGAAGTAACTGAAGCCAGCCCTTATCTGCTTCCTTTTTCAGCCTGTCGGGCATACTCCCCGCCATACTCTCCATCTCACAGCCAAACTCTCTGCAAATCCAGTCCGCCATCTCCTCATTTTCCGCAGGATTCATGGTACAGGTGCTATACATCATAACCCCTCCCGGCTTTACATAAGAAACCACATTCCGTATAATCGACCTCTGCAGCTCCAGGATTTCGCGCAGGGAATCCTCTGTAACCCGATATTTGATATCCTGCTTTCTGCCGATCACGCCCAGCCCCGAACAGGGCACGTCGGCGATCAGCACATCCGCCTTCCCCATCAGGGTTTCATCCGGCACCCGGGCGTCCTGTACCCGCACGGAAAGATTAGCAACTCCCAGCCGCTCCCTGTTTTCCTCTATTCTGGCCGTCTTATATTCTGTCACGTCGCAGGCGATCACCTGCCCTGTACCGCGAAGCTTCTCCGCGGCATGCAGAGCCTTGCCGCCGGGGGCGGCGCAAACATCAATCACAGTATCACCCGGCCGGATTCCCGCCGCTTCCACTACCAGCATGGAGCTCACATCCTGCACCGCGAATTTGCCGGTTCCATATCCGTCCAGACTGCGGATACCGTCTGTTTTCTGTACAGTGACCGCATAGGGCAGGTAGGAGTGCCGCGCCGTTTCCACGCCCTTTTGCTTCCATAATGCAAGCAGCTCCTCCTGCTCCTGACAGCTCATCCTTTCATCTAGCCGGATACTGACCGGTTGTCTTTGCAGATATGCCTGCAAAATTTTCTCACAGGCTTCTTCGCCATAGGCGGCGGTATAATGATCCACCAGCCACACCGGCATGGAATAATAGACGGACAGATACTCCCTTCGCGCGCTGCGCCTGTCCGGATATTGTATCTGAGCCTTTGTCCTCGCCACACTGCGAAGTACGCCGTTGACATATCCCTGCAGGGAGCCAAACCTTCTCTTCTTCGCCAATTTCACCGCTTCGTTACAGGCCGCTCCATCGGGCACATGTTCCATAAACAGAATTTGATAGACGCTCATCCGCAGCAATTCCCGGATCAGCGGCTTCATCTTAGCCACCGGCACTGTGGAATACTGATTCAGTACATAGTCGATCTGAATCCTGCGCTCAAGCGTCCCCTCGCTGAGCCTCTTAATAAAAGCTTTCTCCCGGCCATTCAGATAATCATATTTCTCCAACACAGAGGCGATTAAAATATTGCTGTATTCATTTCCTTTAGACAGTTCCAGTAAAATATCCAGAACGATTTCCCTGCTGTTCATGGGCATCCTCATTTCTCAGTAATCGACCGCCAAGGTCTAATCCCTGTCTCTTTTGCCAAACAAAAGAACAAGCCGCAAAAGCTGTAAAACAGCGGAAGCCGCAGCCGCCACATAGGTCAGCGCCGCAGCCCTTAACACTCTGCGGCAGCCGCTTACCTCGTCCCGCTCCATCATGCCGTAATTGCCCAGCATGGCCAGCGCCCGGCTTGAGGCGTTAAATTCCACGGGAAGCGTTATGATCTGGAACAAAACCGCCAGGGCAAAGACCCAGATACCAATCTGAATCAGCGTCTGGTTCATACCAAGCAGGGCGCCCAGTATGATAAGGGGGATTCCCGCCCTGGAACCAATATTAGCCGCCGGAACCAGAGCTGACCGCAGCTTCAGCGGAGCGTATCCCTTATCATGCTGTACCGCGTGCCCACATTCATGAGCCGCCACACCAATGGCGGCGATGGAATAAGAACCGTATACCGCATCCGAAAGACGGAGCACCTTATTGGAAGGGTCGTAATGATCGGTCAGTTGTCCTCCCACACGTTCAATCCGCACATCATAAATCCCCGATAAATTCAGAATCTTCTGTGCCGCCTGCGCCCCTGTCATGCCGCTTCTGCTTCTTACCTTAGCGTACTTGCCGTAAGTGGAACTTACCCTTGCCTGAGCGATCAAACATAACACCGCGCCGATTAACACCAGCCAGTAAGTAGGATCAAAATAAAAGCCATAGTATCCGTAATATCCCATGATTATCATCCTTTCTTTCTATAACAGAGCAGTTGGTATACAGAGCGCTCAGTCCCCTAACCGCTCTCCCGCTTTCATCCGGCAGCCTAACAGGAAATCTCTGATTGCCATCCGCTTTTTTCCTTCTAATTGTACCGACAGGATTTTCAGTATGCCCTCCCCGGTCTGTACATAGACTGCGTCCTTTTCCACACCGGCCACGGTTCCCGGTTCCGGATTGGCGATCTGGATACAGGCCGCCTCTTCCCCCACTGCCTCTTCCTCCCATATTTTCAGCGTCTTATTATGATAAACCGTAAAGGCTCCCGGCCAGGAAATCAGCCCCCGAATGAGGCAATCCAGTTCCCGGGCGCTCCTGTTCCAGTCGATTCTGCCCATGGATTTTTGCAACATTCCGGCATAACTGGATTCTTCATCCTTCTGCTTGACAGGCGCAATTTGCCCCGCCTCAATCCTTGGCAGCGCCTCCACGATCAGCCCGGCTCCCGCTTCCGCCAGTTTATCATGCAGGCTGTCGCCGGTGTCCCTGGGATCGATTGCCACCTCCCTCTGAAAAAGGATATCCCCGGTATCCAATCCCTTGTCCATCTGCATAATCGTCACACCAGTCTTGCTCTCTCCGTCCATAATCGCCTGCTGAATAGGTCCCGCCCCTCTGTATTTAGGAAGCAGAGAGGCATGGATATTCACACAGCCATACTTGGGGATACGCAGGATTTCCTCGGAAAGAATCTGGCCAAAAGCGGCTACCACAAAAATTTCCGCTCCATACCCCCGCAATACTTCGACCGCCTCCGCTTCTTTCACCCTGACAGGCTGGAATACCGGAAGGTTATGAGCCGCCGCGCATACCTTAACCGGGGTCATCTGCATTTCCTTGCCCCGCCCCCTGGGCTTATCGGGCTGCGTCACCACCGCCACCACCTGATGACCGGCTTCTATAATCGCCTGCAGCGCCCCTACTGCAAACTCAGGCGTTCCCATAAATACAATTTTCATATGCTCCTCCCTTCCCCGGCGCGTCCAGCCGTTAATCCTCCGCCTGCTCCTCTACGTCCTCCGTATTCATCAGCGGGCCGCTCACCTTCTCCACATAGAGATGCCCGTCCAGATGATCCAACTCATGGCAGATCGCTCTGGCCAGCAGTTCGGTTCCCTCGATCTCAAAGGATTCCATATTTTCATTCCAGGCTACCGCCTTCACATAATTGGGTCTTGTCACATATCCGGTTTTGCCCGGCACACTTAAGCAGCCCTCATAGCCCTCCTGTTCCCCGCTGGTCTCGATAATTCTGGGATTGATCAGAAGCAGGGGATCCTCTCCCGTCACATCGATGACTACGATTCTTTTCAGGATACCGACCTGGGGCGCTGCCAGACCTACGCCGTTTGCCTCATACAAGGTCTCAAACATATCGTCGATCAGCTCCCGGATCCTGGGCGTTACCTCCGTCACTTCCTTGCATTGCTTATTTAAAACCGGATCTCCCATCTCTCTGATTTTTCTGATTGCCATTTGTTGTCCTCTCTTCCTGTTCTTTTCATTGAGTCATTGTGATGTTCTGTTAATATGTATTCATCGGATCAAAATCATACTGCACCGTCTGATTCTTTCCTTCCTGTTCCCTGCAAAATTGCTCCAGTTGATCCTTCACCTCCACCAGCGCCTGATAATCCTTATGTCTTACATAAAATACATGCCGGTACAGATCGTTGATTTTCCCAATCGTGGCTTCCGCAGGCCCGATCACATGAAGCCCGTCCTCACAGGCTGCCTGCGTCGGCCGCAGGGTATTGCCGCCGGAGCGCAGGGCGTCCGCCTTCTCCTTGACCAGATCAGTCATTTTCCGGCATAATTCCTCTCCCTGCTCCTGTCTGCCCGATGTGATCAATACCGCTAACAAATGTGCCGCCGGCGGGTACTGCATCAAATCGCGGTAGGCCATTTCTTCCTCGTAAAAGCCTTCATAATCCTGCCGCGCCGCATATACGATACTATAATGCTCCGGCTGATAGGTCTGAATCACTACCTCGCCCGGTATTCTGCCCCTTCCGGCGCGTCCCGCCGCCTGCGTCAGCAGTTGGAAGGTTCTCTCGCCCGCCCGGTAATCATTCTGGTTCAGGGAAAGATCCGCCGCCAGAACCCCCACCAGCGTTACATTGGGAAAGTCATGTCCTTTTACAATCATCTGGGTTCCCACCAGAATATCCGCTTTCCTGTCCGCAAAGGCCGACAGAATCTTCTCATAGCTCTCCTTTGTGCGGGTGGTATCCGCGTCCATGCGCAGCACCCTGGCCTCCGGGAATTGCCTGTGAACCGCCTCTTCTATCTGTTCGGTTCCCGCCTTAAAGCCCATCAGATAGTTGGAACCGCAGACAGGACATTTCCTTTTCTTCGGTTCCTCATATCCGCAATAATGACATACTAACATACCATTACGGTGTTCAGAAAGGGAAACGTCGCAGTGAGGACATTTCATCACATGCCCGCAGGCTCTGCAGGAAACAAACCCCGCGTATCCTCTGCGGTTGAGAAAAAGAATGATCTGCTCCTGCCGCTCCAGCCTCTGCCGCATCAGCTCCTGAAGCTTACGGCTGAACACAGAACGGTTGCCCTGTTTTAATTCTTCCCGCAAATCTATGGTATATACCTCCGGCAGCCTGCCAGCGCCCTGTCGTTCCATCATCTGATAGAGCTTATATTCTCCCTGCCTGGCTCTGGAATAAGCTTCCAGAGAGGGAGTCGCCGACCCCAGCACTACGCTGGCGCCATGCATAGATGCGATCTGAACCGCCGTCTCCCTTGCATGATATTTCGGCATGGATTCGCTTTTATAACTGCTCTCATGCTCCTCGTCCACAATAATCACGCCCAAATCAGGAAAGGGCGTAAACAAAGCCGATCTGGGGCCAATGATGACGTCGATCAGTCCCTGCCTGGCCCGTTCAGTCTGATCATATTTTTCTCCCATGGAAAGGGTCGAGTTCATCACCGATACCCGGTCGCCGAATCTCTTGTAAAAACGCAACAGCGTCTGATAGGTAAGGGCGATCTCCGGAATCAGCACGATGGCCTGTTTCCCCATAGAAACCATTTGCTCTATAATCCCTATATAAACCTCTGTCTTACCGCTTCCGGTAACGCCATGCACCAGATAGGTGCGGGGGACGCCCGCCCGGTAATCCTGCATCACATCTTCTATAATATGCCGCTGGGTTTCTGTCAGGGGAACCCGCTTATCCGCAGTCTCCACAGGTCTGACCGGGTTGCGGTAATAGGGCTCCGACTCTATTTTCAAATATCCCTGCTTCTCCATGGACTGCAAGGCTGCCGCCGTCACATTCAGCTTCTGTCTGATCAGGTCATAGGGCAGAATCTCTTCCTGCGCAAGCGCCTGCAGCACTCGGACCCTGGCCGACTGGCGCCTGCTTTCACACTGCCGGATCACCTCCGGCAGTTGTTCCCGGCCAAGCTTCAGGGTAACCTTCTTTTTCTCCAGCCGCTTCAGCTTCTGTTTGACAGGGAGAACGGTTTTCAGCGCCGTAATCATCGTGGAACCGTACTGTCTCTTCAGCCAGTAAGCAATTTGAATCTGGCTGCTTTCCACGGAAATCCCCTTTTCATCTACCGACGTGATTGTCTTCAGCTTTTCCGCCGGATAATCTGTCTCATCAGCAAGCTCCACCACGTACCCCGTCTTATCCTGGTTCCCTTTCCCGAAGGGAACATGAACCCGCACGCCGGGATAGACGGCTCCGGCCAGTTCCTGCGGAATCTTATAGCAAAAAGGTCTGTCTACCTTTTCATGGGAAATCTCAATAATGACATCCGCATACCGTCCCGCCATGCCGTCTCCTCCTCTCTACCAAACGCTCATATCTGCTTCGCAGGCTTCCGCTCATCAGGCACGCCCGCTGCCCGGCTCCGCAAGGCTTTTGTTTTCCGCAAGAATGTCCCGGATCAGGTTTCTTTCGTCCATAGGATATTTCACGCCGTTGATTTCCTGATAATCCTCGTGCCCCTTGCCTGCCAGTACAATAATATCCCCCGGCTCCCCATGCCCTATGGCATAAGCGATGGCTTCCCTGCGGTCGCAGATCTCCACATACTTCCCCTCCGTCTTTCCAATCCCCAGCTTGATATCCTCTATAATTGCCTGCGGTTCCTCCGTTCGTGGGTTATCCGAGGTAATAATCGTCAGATCCGCCATCTGTCCGCTTACTTCGCCCATCTCATATCTTCTGGATTTCGCCCGGTTGCCGCCGCAGCCAAACAGGCAGACCAGACGGTGGGGGTCGTATTCCCTGAGCGTGGACAGAAGACTCTTAAGCGCCATTGCATTATGCGCATAATCGATCAGCAGCGTAAACTCATCCGATACCTTAACAGGCTCTATCCTGCCCTTTACCTTGGCGTTTAAAAGCGCCTTCTTTACATTGTCTTCCTTCACGCCGAAATGTCTGCAAATAGCGATCGCCGTCAGCGCGTTATATACGCTGAACTTACCCGGTGTGGCGATTTTGACGGAAAAATTCATCAAGCCTGTTACATCAAATGCCATTCCCAGCGTTCCGGCTTCTTTTAAGAATGTAATATTCTCCGCCCGCAGATCCGCAGGCGTATCGATTCCGTAAGTTTCTATGCTGCAGGTATGCCCTTTGGTCACCGTCTCCCAATGGGCGTCGTCATGATTGACGATTCCCACCCGGCACTGCTGAAACAGCAGTCCCTTACAACGCATATAATCATTCAGGTCTTTATGCTCGGCAGGGCCGATATGATCCGGCTCCAGATTGGTAAAGATACCGAAATCAAACACAAAGCCCTGCGTCCTGTGCAGCATCAGCCCCTGGGAGGACACCTCCATGACAACGGTATCACAGCCCGCCGCAGCCATATCCCGAAAATACTTCTGAATCAGATAGGATTCCGGCGTAGTATGATCCGCGTGAATATGTGTCTCGCCGATTATAATTTCTATGGTGCCGATCAGCCCCACCTTTCTGCCCGCCTGCTCCAGAATAGACTTCACCAGATAAGTAGTGGTGGTCTTTCCCTTGGTTCCGGTAATGCCGATAATCTTCATCTGCTCCGCCGGATATCCAAAAAAGGCCGCCGATACAAACGCCATGGCATAATGGGTATCCGGCACCCGGATCACAGTCACCCCGGCGTCCTCCGGCAATTCCACCTCTTTCTCCACCAGCAGCACACCGGCTCCCGCCTCCACGGCATTTGGCGCATAGCTGTGGCCGTCCGCCAATGCCCCTGAAATACAGACAAACATACTGCCCGGCGTTACCTTCCTGGAATCATAGATAATATCTGTCACTTCCCGCTCCAGATTCCCCCGGATACACTCATATTCCACCTTGGCAAGTAACTCTTTTAACGCCGCCATACACTCTCTCCTTCTTGTCAAATCCTTCTGAATCTCTTACTTAACATAGCATGAAAACCGCCGTTTTTCAACTTTCATGGGGATATCAGCCCCGTTTTCCACGGTTCTTTTTTTATTTTATATTTTCTTTAATATTTCTTAATGCATTTTCACTTTTTTATAACATTCTAAACACATTTTGGACACATTTAAACCTTATGATAATATCAAGATAGTTGAAGAACTCACTATCTCCCCCCTCATAAGAAAATGCGGAAAAGTTCGGGAATGTCCCGGACTTTTTCGTCTATCCGGGAATCTTTTCTACTATAATCTTATTCCACAACGCTTCCGCTGTTTCCATCGGAATATTGGCGCTCTCCTTTGTGGTTGCATTTGCCGCCGCGATGGCGCAGGCGCGTACAACCGCCGCTTCCTCCGTTTCTCCCAGGACCGCCGATATGGCGCAGGAAGCCACCACGCTGTCCCCGCAGCCTACCGTGTTGACCGCAGGGATTTCCTCCGTTCTGGCGTAATAGATTCCGCTGTCCGTCACGCTGACCAGCCCTTTGCTCCCCATGGATACAATCACTCTGGAGATTCCTTCCCGGTGCAGAAGAGCCGCCGCCCTGATGATTCCTTCCCGATCCCTGATGCTGTGTCCCATAATATACTCCAGCTCCTTCCAGTTAGGTTTAATCAGCTCCGGCTTCGCCCGGATTCCCAGCCTTAAGCTTTCCCCGCTGGAGTCCAGATAAACAGGCACGCCCTTTTCGGCGGCCAGTTCAATCAGCAGGGCGTAAATATCCGTCTGCAGCCCTCCCGCCACGGAGCCTGACAAAATCACCAGCCCACATTCTCCAAGCAGCGCTTCATACTGCTCCATAAACAACGCCTGCTCCTCCGCCGTCACCTTAGGCCCCGGCTCCAGAATTTCTGTCACATAGCCGTCGTCTGCTATAATATTCATATTGCTTCTTGTCTCTTCCGCTGTCCGGACAAAACGGCACTCTGCGCCCCTCCTAAGAAGCTCCTCTTCAATAAAGCTTCCGCTGCCGCCGCCCAAAAAACCGGTAGCGACGACCTCACACCCATACTGCCTGAGTATTTTCGTGACGTTGACGCCCTTGCCTCCCGCGATTTTCTCCATAGTGCGCATACGGTTTACCTGTCCCGCCATCACACTCTGGGCAAAGTAGGTCTTATCCACTGCGGGATTTAAGGTCACTGTCAGTATTCTTGTCATAATCTTCCTCGTTTCTTTTTATGGAATGGGGCGATTGGCCCCGCTCAGCCTGCTATATCCCCTGCGCGCCCGCGGCGGGGCTGTCCGCCGTATCATCGGTCTGATACGCAGTAATCCTTCATGATCATCTGTAAGCTTTCCCGTCCCTGATACACATTAATATCCGGATAATAGATCACATTAATCCGTATCCGTTCGCTGCCTGTCCGATACAGCCTGTCCAGCTCTTCCTGTCCAAAATGTGCTTCCAGAAAGGCGTGCCACAGCTCCAGATTGCCAAAATACATCATATCATACTGCCTGTCCATTTCGTCCTTTACCACATATTTCCCGACATTACTGTTCTTCCCCAATATTCTGCCCTTCCATATCCTTAAGTCTTTCTGGGCGAAAAACGGCTTGGGATTCCCGTTTCCAAAGGGCTCCAGCACCGAAAGCTGCTTCACAAACGCCATGGTCACATAGGACATGGGCATGGGCACGTCGATCAGAATCTTTTCTTCAAAATCCTCCGGCTGCAAACCGCAATGGAGATTCAGATAATCCCGGAAACAATCCACATTCTCCTCCGGCATGGATACGCCTGCGGCCAGCCTGTGGCCGCCATATTTCGTATATAATTCTTTACACTCACTCATTTTATCATACATGGGATAAGCGTCAATGGAACGCCCGGAGCCCTTCACTCCCTCTTCCGCCCTCGTCAGCACAAAAGCGGGCTTATGATAGCGCTCCCGGAGCCTGCCCGCAATGATTCCTGCCAGACTTTCATGACATTCGGGCAGATAGACCACCAGCACCTTATCCTCCTTCAGCGAGGTATTCTCGATCATCTCGATGGCCCGCTCTGTTCCCTGCAAAGTCATACCCTTGCGGCTGTCGTTGAGTTCCTTCAGTTCTCCCGCAATGGCGACCGCTTCCGCCTTCTCTTCGGCCAGGAACATCTGCAACGCTCTTGCCGCCGTATCCAGCCTGCCCGTGGCATTCAGGCAGGGGCCGAGCACAAAGCCGATATGATAGACGGACAAGGGCTTATCCTGCAAGCCGTTGACGTTTACCAGGGCGCGCAAGCCGTAATTCGCAGATTTTTCTATCAGCTTCAGGCCATATTTAACAATGATACGGTTCTCATCTACCAATTCCATAACGTCGCCGATGGTGGCAAAGGCGGCAAAGGCCAGCAGCTCCTGCTCAGTCTGCTGCCATCCCGCGCTCCCTCTCTCCGGAGGCGCTCCCGCAGGGACTGTCCCCTCTCCGGCTGTAGACGCCTGATCCAATAAAACCTGTATCAGCTTATAGGCCACCACCGCCCCGCAGATACCGTCAAAGGGATAACCGCACGACTGCTGTTTGGGATCTACTACCGCGTCCGCCGCGGGCAGGATTTCCCTCCTGACGCCGTCAGGCTGTACCTCATAGGGCACCTCGTGATGGTCTGTCACCAGCACAGTCATGCCAAGGGATTTTGCATAGGCGATCTGGTCGGCGGCGGCGATTCCATTGTCACAGGTAAGGATCGTGTCGATTCCCGCGTCATAAGCATCAGCAATCAATTGATCATTGAGTCCGTAGCCGTCCAAAATCCTGTGGGGAATCACCGCGTCCGTTACCGCCCCGCAGGCTCTCAGCCCCGCCGTCAATATGTAAGTGGAACAGACTCCGTCGATATCATAGTCTCCGATAATGCGGATTTTCTTCCCCTCTGCAATCTTCCCCAACAGAAGCTTAGCCGCTTTCTCCACATCCTTTAACAGATAGGGGGAATGCAGCTCCTCCAGCCCCCCGTGAAGGAAACTCTCGATCTCCTTTTCCGAAATCAGATCTCTGTTGCGGATAATTCTCGCAATAACAGGGTCGATTCCAAACCGCCGGGCTATCCCGTTAAAATCCGCCTTTTTGGCGGATACCATCCATTTCGCCATATCAATCACACCCTCTCCTGACGCAGCGCCCGCCCCTCTCCCCCTACGCGGGCATAAAAAGACCCTCCAAAAGCGTTATCCTGCGGACGCATGAACCGTTCCAAACTGCCGCGTCTGTTATAGTGTAACACTTTTAGAGGGTAATTTATAGTACTTCTTCCCGCTGTCCCAGGAAGAATTTAGTCTTCCCTGACAACCAGCTTAAACACCGCCGTATTCGCATAGGTTAAGGGTTCGTTGTGGGCAAAGAAAACCATACCGTCCACCGGCGCGGCCAGAACCTCTGTGACCGTTCCTTCATAGGGATCGATGGTTTCCGCCATCACCTGCCCCTTTACCACCTCTTCACCCACCTTCACCTTAGTCTCAAAGATCCCCGATACCCTCGTCCTGACAGGCACCATATCCGTATCCATGACTACCTGTGAGAGATAGCCGTCGTGGCCTTTATAATCTATCACGTCCTCCTTGGCCAGAAACGTCAGGATACTCCGCACCGCCATCTGGGCGCTTTCTTTATCAATCGACTCAGTCGTGGTGGTATAAATACTGAAAGCGTTTGTCTCCCAGATCTGCCAGTTATAATTGAGGGTTGTGGTATCATATGGGCGCGGCTCCCTGACCACCACATAAGGCATACCAAAGCGCTTCGCCATTTCCACATCTTCAAACCCGGTCTTCATCATGCGCACATGGGGCTGGAAATTTCCCGGCATATAGAAGGAAGTAAACTGAATCCCATATTGATAATTTTTAATCTGCTCAAAAATACCCGCCGCAATCCGCTGGGTAGTTTCCCCCAGATCATATCCGGGAAACATACGGTTAATGTCTGTGTTATCCGTAGGCCAGAACCTTTTTTTGATATTCATGGAATAGGGGTTCGCGGTGGGAATCACCAATATTTTATGGCCTGCATGGAGCCTGCCCTGCTTCTCCAATTCCCCGAACCTTTTCACAAGCTGCGAGCACACATAAAGCTGCTGCACCTCATTTCCGCGGAGGCTTCCCAGAATACATAAGGTTTCCTCTCCTTCGCCAAACTCGTATCCTGTCACACGCAGATCGTCACGGTATAATGCTTTTATTTCATATAAAGTAGTTTTTTTCATCTTTCTCTCCATTCCGAGAACGATTTCGTCCGCAGAAGCCGCCCCAAAAGCGACCCGGCGTCCACCACCGGATATTCCCTGATGGTAAAGAGAATCCCGTCAACAGGAGCCGTCACCTGATCCAATACCTGTCCGCTTAAAGGATTGATAATCTGCCCTACCAAATCTCCCTTCCGCAGTCTTTCCCAATGCCTGACCTTCTGCACGAAAATACCGGAGGTAGAGGCATTGAGGAAACTGACGTCGTCCTCATCTTGGGAAATAATCGGTTCTCTGGGCTCCGGCGCCTCGCCCAGCCAGATACCAAGCTCTTTCATCAGGGAGAAAATACCGTCCACCAACTGATCGCAATAACTCTTGGTAATACGCATACCCACGCCCATCTCCACCACCAGCGTAGGAACCTCTCTGCTGTTCAGGCTGTACGCCAGCGTGGATTCCAGCACGGTGCTGGCTCCATGTACCCAGATAAAATCCACATTTGCCTTTCTGGCAAAGGGCAATAAGGTATCCTTATGTAATTCGTTGATTCTGATCTGGGGGATTTCCGTCAGATAAATATTACTGGCATGGATATCCACGCAAAGCTCAGAGCCTGCAATATCCTCCACAATCCTGGCCGCCAGATATTCCGTCATATTGCCGTTGATATCCCCCGGGAAAAGACGGTTCATATCCAGATCGAAGGCCGGAACCCCTCTGGTAATGGAATCGATCCCCAGCGGATTCATCGCCGGATATATATCTACTATGCCGTTTAACTTATCCTTCTGCGCCTCGATTCTCTGAATCAGTTCAAAGCATACATACTGTCCCTCCAGCTCATCGCCGTGCACCCCGGTTACGATACTGATCCTTTTCCATTCTTTCTCATTGCCCTTCCCCGGCATCATTCTGTTCTTCTTAATCTCCAGGACTTCTCCTACGGGAAGTCCTACGGAGGCCACTGTTTCAATCATAATTACCTTCCATTCCGAAGCGGTTGACCAACTCTCATCTGCGGCGCTTTCGCGCCAATCCTCCCGCCGCTTCTATCCGGTGAGAAACCGGAACGGGATTGATGGCCTTATCCGCAGACGTCCACCTTTACATCTACCGTCTGCGTCTGCGCGCCGCCGCCCCGCAGCAGCCCGCGGTTAATCTGACAATCTGCGGCGTCCCTGCCCACTCCCAGCTTAATATAGGTATCATCCACCGGCTTGTCATTGGTCGGATCAAAGCCGTACCATCTGCCATCTTCAGCGATCTCTACCCACGCGTGGCTTGCGCCCTCTCCGATCATCATTCCCGTCACATATCTGGCCGCGACGCCCGCCTCACGGCAAAGGGCGATCATAATATGGGCATAATCCTGACAGACGCCTCTTCCCAGCTTCCATGCTTCCTCCGCTGTGGTCGAAACGTCTGTCACATTTTTTTCATAAAAAAACTCCTCATGCAGACGGTGCGTCAGCCGAACCGCATAATCATACGAAGCTTCCTCCGCTTCAGGCGACGTCCGGACATAATAAGCCCCCAACGCTTCCCCCATCTGCGTATACCGGGAAGGATACCGGTACATTCCCAGCCTGTGCTCCTCCACACAATCCTGCCACGGAGTCCGGCCTGTCAGAACCGTCCCCGTTATATGGAAGCAAAATTCCCTGTGTTCCCGATCCACGCTTCCATACAAATATTGGTTCCCAAAAGAATCCTCGCCTCTGCTCATGGTGTCCTTCGGCTCAATCTCAACCCGCAGCGTCTCTAAATGCTGGCTTTCCGTATTCATGGGAATACATTTAATCGTATAATGACACTGGGTGACAATCTCTGAAAACGCTATGCGCATATAATAGTCGAAAGATAACTTTTCCACTGTTTTGCTCCTGCCTGTCCTATTATCCCGGGAAGACAGCTTCCACTATCTCCACAATCCTATAATAATCTATTTCAGGGGCTTCCACAAGCTGTTTTAACTGTTCTACTTTATCTTTATCGTACTCCACCTGACAGCGGGTGATCCGATGCGCCAGCCGGTTAATCTCCCGCACCAGTTCCTTTCTGTTAATGCCAAGGCGGGCATAAAGATCGATCCGCTCGATTCTTTTACCGGTCTTAATCAGGTTCCTGACCTGCGGGGAATCAATATTATCGTCCGCAATCCCCCAGAACGCCAGAATATTATCGATCACTCTCTGCATCTCGATTAACGGCGCCCGGCTGACTCTGGCTTTGTTCATATCATAAATCGCCAGTTGGATATAGGACAAGGTCTCCGAACCGATTTCTTCCCGAAGCACCACCGCATTGTCATAAGCTCTGTCCAGATTGCTGAAAATAGAATCCGGATTATCCTCGTCAAAGGGATAATGCTCCTTGAAGGCTTCCTTGGAGCCGTAAATATCCGGGATATCGATATCCTTGCAGAATTTCTGATAGCTGTCCGTAATCTCGTCGATCATCACGTCAAAGCTGTTGGAATACAGCCGCAGCGTGGTATAAACCCGCTCGGAATATCTGCCGAGCCAAAATAATCTGTCCGCCTGTTCTACTGAGATAATACCCATGTGTCTTTAAATCCTCCTCCCTGAGATGAATTAACAATAAATGAATCCGGATTTCTGGAAAATCTTGTCAGGCCGCTTTTCCAGACAAGAGGCTCGTCCGCCATCAGCACAAAGGCTCTGAGATCCGCCTTGCGCGGTACGGGCTCGCTGCCCTCCAGAATATCGATATCCAGAAAATCAATGACCTCCTGGGCGATAAACCTTCTGGGCTCCGCCTTAAGCAGCGCGATAAAATCCTCCTTCTGGCTGGCCGTCATGGAAGAGCCGAACACCACGCCATAGCCTCCCGCTTCCGCCACGTCCTTCAGCACCAGCTTATCAAAGTTTTCCAGCACATATTTCATATCCTCCTCATAGAAAGGAAGATAGGTCGGCGCATTATGTAAGATCGGTTCCTCGTCCAGATAATATCGAATCATTTTCGGCACGAAATAATAGATGCCCTTATCGTCCGCCACGCCATTGCCCGGCGCGTTTAAGAGCGCCACATTGCCCTTGCGGTACACATCATAAATATGGGGGATACCGATTACGGATTCCGGGTTAAAGTTCATGGGATCTAAGTATTCGTCTGAAATTCTGCGGTATACGGCTCCGACCCGTTCTAATTCTCCGCTATAGGTCACATAATACAGCTTGTCGTCCACTACCCTAAGCTCCGAACCGTTGACCAGATGCGCCCCCGTTTTTTCCGCCAGATAAGAGTGTTCAAAATATGCCGCGTTATATCTGCCCGGAGTGAGAATGACCGTATGCCCGCCCACATTGACATAATCCAGCGTACGCCTGAGCAATCTGGCATAATTCCGATTATCCTCCAGCTTCGTATTCTGGAAGGTAAGAGGGCTGCTCCGTCTGCACAGTTCTCTGGCTATCATCGGATAAGAGGCTCCCGACGGCACCCGCAGATTGTCCTCCAGAATATACCATTCCTTATCCTTTCCCTGTACCAGATCGATCCCGGAAATATGGGAATAGATATCCTTCGGCGGACAAACGCCCTCGCACTCCGCCATATATCCGCTGGAAGCGTAAATGAAATCCTCCGGCACCACCTTATCCCTGACAATCTGCTTTTTACTGTAAATATCCTTCAGAAAAAGGTTCAGCGCTTTCACTCTCTGCTTCAAGCCCTTTTCCAGATAAGAAAACTCTTCCTTCTCAATAACGCGGGGAATCGCGTCAAAGGGAAACAACTGCTCCTTAAAGGTATTATTCTTATAAATACCAAACTTTACTCCGTACCGCGCCAGCAATTCATTCACCGTATCGGTGTGTTCCAGCAAATCCAAATCATACATAGACATTCCTCCCATTCTCCCTGCGGTTTTTGCACCTTTCCCATAAGCAGCTTCGAAATGCCTTACATTTTGGTTTCTGCTTATACGCGCCAAAAAGGCGCTCTGCTTCCCGCAGAACGCCTTCGTTCATCATTTTCGTATCCGTTCCATCGCTGGACAGATCGTTTATTCTTTAATTGTATACAATGATACATCTATACCATTTCTTTGTCAATATCAAATGATCAATTTCATTTTTTCTTTTTGACAAATTTGGTGCGGAACACAAACCACAGCGCGCCGGTCAGGCAGATGGAGGAATAAGTACCGCATATAATACCCACCATCAGCGGAAGGGCAAATTCCCTGATAGACGACACGCCGAATACTTCCAGCGCCGCTACCATAAAGAAGGTTGTCAGGGAAGTAAAAATACTTCTGGACAAGGTCTGGGAAATACTGGCATTGACCATCTCCTGCAAATCCTCTTTCTTTTTCATGCCCCTCAGATTCTCGCGAATCCGGTCGAAAATAACAATCGTCGCGTTGATTGAGTAACCCACAATCGTCAGCATACAGGCGATAAAGGTGCTGCCCACGGATACCCTTGCCACCGCGTAGAACGCCAATACGACAAACACATCGTGCAGCAGCGCGATAACGCTGCTGGCGCCGAAGCGGATATCCTTAAACCGAAACCAGATATAGAGGAGCATCAGCACTGCCGCTACGATAATCGCTTTCACTGCGTCCGCCTGCATCTCGGAGCTGATCGTCGCGCTGATGGTTTCCGCCGTGATACTGCTCTCGTCCACGCCGAACTGGCTAACCATAAGCTCCGCAAATTCCTCCCGTTCTTCCACGTTCAGAGTCCGCGTCTTAATAATAACCTGATTGGAGCCCGCCACCTTCGTGGTCTGCACGTTGCCGTCCCCTGTAATCTCCTCCACATAAGGAACGATCTGCGCGTCGATCTCCTCAAGGCTCATATCCTCATTCAGAGTCATGGTTGTCGAAGTACCGCCCACAAAATCCAGACTGTAATTCAGGGGCATGCCCATCTGCGACTGGTTGATTCCCATGACCACAAAGCCCGCCAGAATCACTGCGGCAGAAAGCCCGAAGAATACATATCTTTTGGATAAGAAAGGAATGGTCTTTCTCTCCTTACCCACACCGTAAGCCTTTTCGCCCTGAATCCCCAGTCCATAGAAAATCCTGATTAAAAACCGGGTAACCACCAATGCCGTAAACATGGATAATACAATCCCCAGCATCAGGGTGATGGAAAAGCCCTTGATGGTGCCGCTGCCCATAAAATAGAGCACCACTGCCGCGATAAAGGTTGTGATATTGCCGTCCAGGATCGCCGATAACGCCTTGCTGAAACCAATCTTTACCGCCGACTGCACCGTCTTGCCCGTGGCCAGTTCTTCACGGATACGGGCAAAAATAATCACGTTCGCGTCTACCGCCATACCCACGCCCAGAATAATACCGGCAATACCGGGAAGCGTCAGCGTCGCCTCGAAAGCGTACAACAGGATAATCATTAACTCCATGTAAAGAACCAACGCCAGGGAAGCCGCCAGGCCGCAGATATAATATACTCCAATCATAAAGACAGCCACCAGCGCAAAACCCACTGCCGCTGCGATCAGGCTGCTCTCAATGGCTGCGGAGCCCAGTTGGGCGCCTACCACGTTGGAGCGCAGTTCCTCCAGCTCCAGCTTCAGGCCGCCGATCCGGATAGTAGAGGCAAGCTGCTCCGCCTCCGCGGCGCTGCTCTGTCCCGTAATCACCGCGTTGCCGTCTGTGATGGCCGCCTGTACATTGGGTACGCTGACAAACTCATCGTCATAATAAATAGCAATAGTCTCTCCATTTGCATAAGCCTTGGTGGTAGCCTCCGCGAAAGCCTCCGTGCCCTCTTCATTAAACGACAGGCTGACTACATACTCCAGATTGCCCATAGAATCCTGCTGGGTTTTGGCCTGGGCGCTCTCCACCTCCGTACCGGATAACACAATGGAGCCGTCCTCCTGCAACTCTTCCAGCGTCTTGGTCAGTTCATAGGCAGCGCTGATCATACCGTCGTCGTCCGCCTGATAAGAAAGATCATAGTTGAGATTGCCCTCGCTGTCCGTCTCGGAAATAAAATACAGACTGCCCGGCTTCCCCAGCTCCTCCAGAATCACATTGGCGTCGGACACACCCGGAATCTCAATGTTGATCCGGTCGCTGCCCTCCTGGTACACCTGGGCTTCGGTACTATAGGCGTCTACACGCTGCTGCAGCTTGTAGATGGTATCGCTCATATCCTCCGCGCTGGGTTCCTCGTCTCCCACTACCTGATAGGTAATGCTGACGCCGCCCGCCAGATCCAATCCCAGCTTAATGCTGGAGGCTGAGCCTGAACGATCCGAACCTACGCCAAAGACCGCCGTATACCCCAGCAGGCCAAGGATCAGAACAAACACAATCAGACTGACAACCGCTCTGCTCTTTTTCATAATCCATTCTCCTTTTCTTCATCGGCAAGCGCCGCTTTTATCATAATTGCACACTCAATTCTCTTTCTCTGCAATTCGCAGCCAATCTCATAGGAACCGTTGATATTTCCGCTGAAATGATAAGCGTTGGCCGCACAGCCGCCGCTGCAGTAAAACTTCGCGAAGCAATCCCTGCACTGCTCCTTCGCATAGACGTTACAGCCCTGAAAGGTATCCCGAATGTCGGTGCGGACAATCCCCTCGTCCACATTTCCCATCAGAAAATCCTCCTGCCCCACAAACTGATGACAGGGATAAAAATCTCCCCAGGGGGTAACGGCCAGATACTCCGTACCGGAGCCGCAGCCGGATAAGCGCTTCGCCACACAGGGGCCGCCCTCTAAATCTATCATAAAATGGAAGAAATTAAAACCGTTTCCTTCCTTTTTCCTCTTAATGTACTCCAGCGCCAGCTTATCATATTCCTCCAGAATACGGGGAACATCTTCCTTTCTGATGGCGTAATCCTCCGTATCGTCAGCCACCACTGGCTCCACGGAAATCTGTTCAAACCCCTCATCCGCCAGATGCTTTACATCTTCCGCAAAGTCCAGATTGTTGCGGGTAAAGGTTCCCCGCACATAGTAGTTCATCTGGTTCCTGCTCTCGGCAACCCTCTTATACTTTGGAACCACCTCATCATAGCTTCCCTGGCCGCCTCTGTGGGGACGCATGAGATCATGAATCTCCTTTCGCCCGTCTATGCTCAGCACAATATTCGCCATTTCTTTGTTGGCAAATTCCAGAATCTCCTCATCCAGCAGGACGCCGTTCGTAGTCAGCGTAAAGCGGAATTTCTTATGATGCGGCTCCTCCAGGCTTCTGCCATAGGCCACCAGATCTTTGACCACCTGCCAGTTCATCAGCGGCTCGCCACCGAAGAAATCCACCTCCAGATTCACCCGGTTCCCGGAATTGGCCACAAGAAAATCCAGGGCCTTCTTCCCCACCTCAAAGCTCATCAGCGCGCGTCTCCCATGATATTCCCCTTCCTCTGCAAAACAATATCTGCAGGCCAGGTTACAGTCATGGGCGATATGCAGGCACAATGCCTTGACCACGGTCTGCCTGTCCCGAAACTCCCCGATATATTTCTCGTAGATATCTTCTGTAAAAAGCTGCCCCGCTTCCTTTAATTGCAAAAGCTCTTCCACGGTTTCCGCCGCCTCGGAAAGTCCTATGCCCAACCGGAAAGCCACCTCCCCGGCAAGCCTGTCCCGAGCTTCCACCCCTTGGCCAAGCAGTTCCTCTACTATCGGAATCGCCTGATATGCGGTTTCATCTACCACATGAACACATCCGCTGTTGACATCCAGCACGATGCGGTATCCGTTGCTTCTATATTGATGTATCACAATAGTTCTCCTAACCGACGGCTGTCCCGCCGCATTTTCGGAGCCAAAACACTTCGACTTCCATCTTTAGTTTATACGCATAATAAGCAGCGACTGGAATCGCTGCTTATGGTTATTATCTTTATAAGCGAAGACAAAACCCTCTTATCTTGCCTTTTCACAGCTCTGATTGCCTACTGTGCAGGAAGTCTTGCAGGCAGACTGGCAAGATGTCTGACATTCGCCGCAGCCGCCCTTCTTCATGGATTCCTTTAAATCTCTTGTCGTTAAAGTCTTAATATGTTTCATCGATTGTTCCTCCTTATGTCGCTCACGGTGTGATATCCTCCGACACGCAGACGATATCCACAACTTTCTGTAGTATACCATAGTTTTTACCGGTCGAAAAGTGTTTTATCGTTTTTTCCGCGAAAAATTTTTCCCTCAAAATTTTTTTGCGGAAAAATTCTCTCTTTTGCAGCGAACCCGTCAGCTCAGCATCCCGCCCAACATTCCGCTGCCGGCGCAGAGGAAGAAAACGGTCAGCATATTGCCTGCCACGGCCTCCGCCCCCCTGTTGACAATCAGGGAAACAAGCACCAGAATCACATAATAGGCAATCCCCATGGCCAGTCCCCACACAAACCTTCTTCTGGCGGCTCTTTTACCGGCCAGCAGCCCCGCCAGGAAGGTTACCGCTACGTAAATCACAATAATACAGACAGACACAATCTTTTCAGACATGCCGAACCGATATAACAAAAAGGCAAGCAGCAAAAGCAGCCCCGCCGTGAGAACGTATGCCGCCAACATACATTTAGTAATAAAAATCACTTTTTCCGCATAAATTTCCCTTTTTCCCATACTTTCCTCCATTCCATTTCCGCACCGTTCTCTAAAATATATTCGCCGACGGGGAAAAACTTGACAGATACTTCGATTCCATAGTAATATTTTACATCATAAGCATAAGGAGTGAATATTTCATTGGATACCACAGGTGTCATACAAATCACAGCGTTAATCATTCTCGTCATGTTATCCGCGTTTTTCTCTTCCGCCGAAACGGCGTTCTCCACAGTCAATCGTGTACGGCTTCGTACACTTGCCCAGGAAGACCACAAAGGAGCCCTGCGGGTTCTGCATATCTTAGACCAATATGGCAAAATGCTCAGCGCGATTCTTATTGGCAATAACATCGTCAATATTTCCGCCTCTTCCGTCGCTACCACCTTTGCCATCAGGGTCTGGGGAAGCCACGCGGTAGGCATTATCACCGGGGTGCTGACCCTCGTCGTCTTAATGTTCGGCGAGATCGTACCAAAAACCTGGGCAATGCAGAAAGCGGAAGTGATCACCCTGCTGTACAGCGGGCCTATCCGCACACTGATGACGCTCCTGACCCCCGTCATCTTTCTGGTGGACAAAATCTCCGGCTGGATTCTCCGCCTGTTACATATTCATTCCGACGGGAACAATATGAGTATCAGCGAAACCGAATTGAAAACCTATGTGGACGTAAGCCATGAGGGCGGCGCGATTGAATCGGAAGAGCGGGAAATGATTTATAATATATTTGACTTCGGAGACACCGTTGCCAAGGACATCATGATTCCCAGAATCCAAATGACCACGGTTCCTCTGGACGCCACCTATCAGGAGCTGCTGTCCACCTTTCAGGAATCCATGTTTACGCGGATTCCCGTATATGACGACGATCCCGACCATATCATCGGTCTGGTCAATATCAAGGACTTTATTCTGGTAAAGGATAAAGAAAAGTTCCAGCTCAAAAAGCTTCTGCGGGACGCTTATTACACTTATGAATATAAGAAAATATCCGATCTGCTGATGGAAATACGGGAAAAATCCTATAATATCGCTTTCGTGCTAAGCGAGTACGGAACCACCGTCGGTATGATTACCATGGAAGATATGATGGAAGAATTAGTGGGTGAAATCCGGGACGAGTATGACGACGACGAGGAAGAGCTGATTCAGCAGACCGCCGAAGACGCTTATCTGGTAGAGGGCGGCATGAAGCTGGACGATATCAACGACGCTTTGGATATCGAAATGGATTCTGAGGACTACGACTCCGTGGGCGGCCTGATGATCGAAAAGCTGGAACGGCTTCCTGACGACCAGGAAACCATCGTGTTAGACAACGGCATCTCCCTGCAGGCATGCGGTATTCAGGATAACCGTATTCTGAAAGTGCTGATTACCCTGCCCGCAGACGAGACGCCAGCGGAAGAAGCCCCTGAGGAGACGAGCTGACGAGGCTCCCCCTGCGGCTCACTCCTCCGCTTCCCGATTCAGATACTCTTCCGGAATATATTCCATCAAAAGCCGCTCTAACGCGGTTCCGTCTATGGGCTTGGAAATATACGCGTCAAAGCCCTGCTCCAGATACATTTCCTTCATGCCTGCCATGGCGTTGGCTGTCAGCACAATCACCGCCGCCTCCCGGCTCTTATTATCCGGCATTTCTTTCAGCCTCTGCAACGTTTCGGCTCCGTCCATCTCCGGCATCATATAATCCAGCAGAATAATATGATATTCCTCCTGACGGACGGCCTCCAGACATTCCTTCCCGCTCAGGACACAGGTAATCTGCATTCGGGTTTTGCGCAGAAGCCCCTTGACCACTGTCAGATTCACCTTATTATCGTCCACTACCAGCACCTTCATCCGGGGCGCTATGAACTGGGGCGCATACCGCTTCCTTCCGCCCTGCTCCTTCCTTTCCTCATGCAGTGAACCGATGGGCTGATCTTCTATGATCTGCTGGGTCAGGGAAACGGTAAAGGTAGAGCCCTCGCCAAAGGTACTCTCCACCTTAACCGTACCGTGCATCAGCTTCAATAACCGGTCTACAATGCTCAGTCCCAGGCCGGAGCCTTCAATGGCATGTATCTGCTCCTCATTGACCCGGTCAAACTTATCAAACAGCCGGCCTATATTTTCCTCCTTGATGCCGATACCGGTATCCGTCACCGCAAAGGTAAGCTGTAACTGCCTGTTCTCTTTTCTTTCATAGGACACGGTCAGCGTCACGCTGCCCTTAATCGTATATTTAATGGCATTGGTCAGGATATTCAGCAGAACCTGCCTTACCCTTACCTCGTCCCCCAGCAGCACATTCGGAGTGTCCGCCGGGACGATAAACCGCAGCGCAAGCCCCTTGGCTTCCGCCCGCATACTGCATTCCTTCTCCAGCGCCTTCAGCATCGCCCTCAAAGAATAAGCCTCTTCCACGACTTCCATCATGCCGGACTCTATTTTGGAGAAATCCAGAATATCATTAATCAGCGCAAGCAGCGTCTTGCTGGCGTCCCGTATATTCTGGGCGTATTCCAGAATCGTATCCTCCTCACATTCACGGATAATCATCTCATTCATACCCATCACGGCATTGATAGGCGTCCTGATCTCATGGGACATATTGGCAAGAAACACTCCCTTGGCCTCGTTTGCCTTATCGGCGCGCTTCCGCTCCTGTTCCAGCCTCTCCGTCATATGTACCCGTTCCGTTATATCATGCACGATTACGATATACCCGATCACATCATGATAATCATCATAGATCTTATCGATGCTCACACTACAGATATTATGGTTCTGGATACAACGCGCCTCCACCCTATTCTTACTGCCCTGGAAGCGGAAAGGATCCCTGCTCAGCTCGAAGATCTGCTGCAACGACAGCCTGCAGCATTCCTCCGCGTCCATTTCCAGAAATACCGTGGCGCCATTATTGACAATACAAAGCTTCTCTGTCTCATCAAACAAGAACACCGGCTCGTCCACGGAGTAATAGACAAACTGGGACATATTTTCCAAATTCATCTGGGATCTCTTATAGAAAAGATAGGTCTGATAAAGAGCCATCACGGCAATAAACTGTCCGATGGTACTGCCCGGGAAAGCGGCCAACCCCACCAAAGGCATGACCGTGTCCAGAATACTTCCCAGCCCTACGATCACCAGGCACGCCAGCAGGTTGTAGGCCATCACCTTTTCTCTCCTGCGGGTACTTTTACGGCGCATATAAAGCACAAGCATCAGCAAATTAAGCGCTATAACCACGTCATAAAAAGCATATGCCAGACTCCAGATACCGCTGTTCATCTGATAGGACATCCCATAGGACGTCATCTCAAAGGCAATGTGGCTCTTCTGCACCGTAAGCGGATACAAGGGGATGCCCAGCCATGCAAAGCCTATGACAAAACGGCGCGTTTTGCCCTGAACGCCGGACCAATACGCCATCATATAGGTAATGCAGATAATCAGCGCAAACACGCCGATCATCCCTAAGGAACGCAGCAGCGCAGCCGTCTTTTCCTCTGTCTGTACCAGCACCAGCCCGAAAAACAGGCTCCACCAGCCGCTGCAAAGCGCCATCACAAAGCAGAGACGGTCGATTAAATTCTTCCGGTTCCCTTTCTGCCATACAATGAATCCGATGCAAAAAGTAATCACAGCGCAACTATAAATACTCAAAAATAATAATTCAACTACCATCAAGAATTCCCACTTTCCTGGTCTGAAGCAACCAGACGCATCACCGCTTCGATCTCCGCCCCGTTATCCGGCGCCGGTTCCACCTGCTCATGTCTGCCGTCCGCCCATATCCTGCCGATATAATTTCCCTGTTCGGTCTTTTCCAACGTGTAATAAGAGAGCGCTTCCTTCTCTCTTTCCCAGGCTGCATAAGCGCGGTAGCACATTCCCTTTTTCACCGCCTCGTCCGGCATATCCACCCGTGTCAGTTGAATGGTATCCGTAATATTTAACGTCATCACGGAGAAATCGTCCTCTGTAAAAACCGGCTTCATGCCTTCCGGATATACCTCGCCATAGAAAGGAAGCAGAAACGCTCCCTCTTCCCGCTGAAGCCTTGCCAATCCCTCCTCCTTATGATCGAACAGATATTTCGGCAGCAGATACATGACTACCCGGTTATGCGCCAGATCCCGGAACTGCTTCTCGGTCACCTTGATGGTCTTTGTCTGGGGATTGCCCATGGCGTCTTTACGCTTTCTTGCCACCTCCAGGACAGCCTTCGTCAATACCATGCTATGCGTAAACGGATTCACAATCACCGCTTCGATTTTATCCTGATTCGCCGTTACCATACCCAACATTCCGAAGAAGGGCATCGCCAGCACCGCCGGACTCTTCTTATCCTGCGGAATCTGAGCGGCGGAGGAAAAGACCGGCAACGCCATCTCTCCTGTCTCCTTGCGAAGCAGACAGGGCAGAATCTCCGCTTCCTTCGGCAGCTTTACGGGCTTGCCCTCCTTCATGAGCCTCTGCGTCTCCTCATCAAGATTCCGGGGCGGCATGGTGGGTACCAGCACCACAGACTTTTCCAAAATCTCCATGACGCGGGCGTAATTCTCCTTCCGCCTGTCCTTGGAAAATTCCTCTAAAGCCTCTTCCAGCCTGCCGTTATCCGGTTTTTGGTTCCCTGTTTGATTCTCTTCCATATTCGACTCCTTTATTCTTTTCTGCTCTATGCAGTACATCAAAATTCTCTTTCCTGCCAGCGCTCCGGTATGGCTAGGAAGGGAAGGCCATATTCTTAATCTGCTCAATCATTTCCATATCATCCGCATTGATTTTCAGATTAGAGTCGAAATTTTCTCCCTCGGCGGTAGTAATTTTGATTTCGATAATACTGCCCTCTCTGATTCCATTCTGCATCGCAGCTTTCAGGAACTTCGGAAACTTAGGGTGATTTTGTTGAAAGCGGCTCCACAGATTCATCATCTGTAAAAGAGCCGCCGGATTCTGCAGATTCATCAGGCTTCCTCCCCTTCCTTCTCCGGCACAACGGCAATCCGCAGCTCCTCAAGCTGCTTTGCGTCCACTGACCCCGGCGCCTCCGTCATCAGGCAGGACGCATCCTTTACCTTCGGGAAAGCGATTACCTCCCGAATACTGTCCGCATGCACCAGAAGCATCACAAAACGATCCAAGCCGTAAGCCAGGCCCGCATGAGGCGGTACGCCGTACTGGAAAGCGCTTAACAGGAAGCCAAACTGTTCCCATGCTTTTTCCCTGGTAAAGCCCAGCACCTCAAACATTTTTTCCTGAATATCATTCTGATGGATTCTGACGGAACCGCCGCCAAGCTCTACGCCGTTTAAGACGATATCGTACGCCTTGGCGCGGACGCGTCCCGGATCCGAGTCTATATACTGCCAGTCCTCTTCCATAGGCATGGTAAAAGGATGGTGCATCGCCATAAAACGATTCTCCTCCTCGCTCCACTCAAGCAGCGGGAACTCTACAACCCACAGGAAATTAAATTTAGATTCGTCGATCAGCCCCAGCTGCCTGCCCAGCTCCACGCGCAGCGCTCCCAGCACGCTGTACACAATATTCGTCCTGTCGGCGGCAAAGAGAAGCAGATCGCCCTTTTCGCCGTCCATGGCTCTGACCAGACGTTCCAGTTCTTCCTCCGTCATAAATTTCGCAAAAGAGGATTTATATGTGCCGTCCTCCTGAATACTTAAATAGGCCAGCCCTTTCGCTCCGTAGCCCTTGGCGAAATCAACCAGGGCGTCGATTTTTTTACGGGGCATGGCCGCCTGTCCCTTCACATTCAGGCCGCGGACAGAGCCCTGATTCTCCAGCACTGAGGTAAACACGCCGAAACCGCAGCCTGCCACCGCTTCAGACACATTCACCAGTTCCATACCGAAACGGGTATCCGGCTTATCGGAGCCGTAGCGATCCATAGCCTCCTGCCAGGTCATACGGGGCAGCGGCAGTTGTACCGTAAGCCCGATCGCTTCCTTACACACATGCTGAATCAGCCGCTCGTTCACTTCAATAACATCGTCCACATCTACAAAGGATAATTCCATATCCGCCTGAGTAAATTCCGGCTGTCTGTCGGCGCGCAGATCCTCGTCCCTAAAGCAGCGCGCTATCTGGAAATATCTGTCATAGCCGGAGCACATCAATAGCTGCTTATACAACTGCGGAGACTGGGGAAGGGCATAAAAGCTGCCCGGATGGACACGGCTGGGCACCAGATAGTCCCTGGCTCCTTCCGGCGTGGACTTACACAGGATCGGCGTCTCGATCTCAAGGAATCCTTCTTTCGCCATAAAAGCGCGCATTTCTGACGCAATCTTACTGCGCAGAATCATTTTCTCCTGCAAATCCGGTCTTCTCAAATCCAGATACCGGTATTTTAAACGAATCTCTTCCTTCGTCCTGGAATCCGCCTCAATCGGAAACGGCGGCGTCTCGGATTCGGACAGGATACGCACCTGTCTGGCGCGAATCTCGATTTCGCCGGTTGCCAGATTTTCATTGACCGCGCCGGAACGCCTCTCTACCCCGCCGGCCACGGCAATGACAAACTCGCTCCTCATCTTTTCCGCCTTGGCAAAGGCTTCTAAGCCGCAGTCATTCTCCTCAAATATAATCTGCAGGATGCCGGAGCGGTCTCTCAAATCTACGAATATGATACCGCCTTTATTCCGCTGTTTCTGCACCCAGCCCATAACAATGACCTCTTCGCCGACGTTTTGTACTGACAGCTCCGCGCATCGATGGGTTCTCTTCCAGCCCTTCATAGACTCTGCCATTTTATTTTCCTCCTCATTTCTCAAGTTTAAGCTGCTCGCGATAGAACTCTTTAAATTCTTCATAGCCCTGCGCGGTAAGCTGTTCCTTCTGGAACTTTTTATTCTTATTCATACGCGTCACCAGAATCTGATTACCTCCGGCGCGTTCTTCCTGTGCCTCCTTCATCACGGCGCACAGCTTCTCAGAGGGAAGCCCCTTTTCCAGCAGATAGGCGACCTTCCTGCCCTTTCCGGGCACCTGGAAGCCGTTCTCCAGCAGAAGCAGGATGATACGCTCAAAGCCGATGGAAAAACCGCAGGCCGGCACGTCGTTGCCGGTAAATTTACCGACCATCTTGTCATATCTGCCGCCGCCCCCACAGCTTCCGCCAAATTCCGGCATGGCGATTTCAAAAATCGTCCCGGTATAGTAAGACATTCCCCGTACCAGCGTGGGATCAAACACCAGCTCAAAGAAATCGCCCTTCGTAGCCTCCACGCTCTGAATAATCTCCTGAAAGCTTTCCTGCACCCCCGCCGGAAGCACATCCGCAAGCTTCTCCATCAGAAAATCAATGGCGTTGTCCGCCGTCTCCATTTCCCGAAACAGCCCCATATACTTCGACACGCAATCTTTCGGGTATCCGGCTTCCAGAAGCTCCGCTTCCACGCCCTCCACGCCGATTTTATCCATTTTATCCAACAGGATAAAAACCTGATCATAATCCTCCTGGGCGAAACCGCTGTACGCCGCCATTGCTTTCAGAATCTGCCTGTCGTTAATCCGTATCTGAAAATTCCTGAAGCCCAGCCTGCCAAGGGTAGTAGTGGTGGCAAGAATCAGTTCGATCTCCGCGAGATTGCTTGCCTCTCCCAGAATATCAATATCACACTGCATGAACTGACGGTAACGCCCCCTCTGGGGTCTGTCCGCTCTCCATACATTCCCCATCTGCAATGCCTTAAAGGGCGTCGGAAGTTCATTGGCATGATTAGAATAATAGCGAACCAGCGGGACGGTCAGATCATACCGCAGGCCGCCGTCTACCAAATCCTCTTCCCCTTTCGCCTCCTCCAAGCGAAGCTTCTCCCCTCTCTTTAAAATTTTAAAAATCAGCTTCTCATTCTCACCGCCTGCCTTGCAATTTAAATTTGCAATATTCTCGACGCAGGGCGTCTCGATGGAGGTAAATCCAAAATTGCCATAGGTTTCCTTAATCACCCCGATGACATAATCGCGGATTTCCATTTCCTCCGGCAGAATATCTTTCATACCGGTAACCGGTTTCTTACTAAGCGTCATATCACAACCATGCCTTCCCCTCGCCCGTATGCCGACAGCCGCGGGCTCGAATTTCTTCCAGAAAGGAGTCTCCTCTGAAGCTTCGACAACTTCCCAGCTTGTTAAATTCTACACTGTTTTTCGGCGTTTTTCAAGACTAACGATGGTTGGACGCAAAAAAAGCCAATAGTCTTATCCTTCCTATCAGCTTCTTTCTTTTATACCGGTATTTAATTGGTTCTTACGTCGCCCCAGAAAAATAAGGCTACTGTTCCAGGACCCGTGTGGGAACCAATCGTAGTCCCTATGTTATTGATCTGCACTCTTCCCGACATCTGCGGAAACTTCTGTTCTACCAGATCAGCCACCGCCCTCGCGTCTTCCATACAGGCGGACTGCGATATAAATACCTTCCCCGCATATCCGCTCCTGTCTTCCGCCTGTTCTTCCATTCTCCTCACAATTTCCCGAATCACCCTGCTCTTTGTCCGAATCTTAAATCTCGGTATCAGCCTGCCCTCGTAATCCACATCCAATAACGGACAAATATTCAGGACGGTTCCGACAAACCCTGATGCCTTGGAGATTCTGCCGCCCTTTATATAAAATGTCAGGTCAGAAGAAAAAAACCAGTGCCTTACCCTTTTCTTATTCTTTTGCGCCCATTCATACAATTCATCGATTCCCATGCCGGAGGCTCTGAGTTCTGAGAGCTTATCCATCAGAAGCCCGTAGCCCGAAGATGCGGCCAGCGAATCCACAATATAAAGCTTCCGCCCCGGAAACTCCTCTGACAATTCTTCCGCCGCGATCTTTGCCGCATTGTATACGCCGGATATTCCAGAAGAAAGCGTCATATGTAAAATATCTTTCCCAGCCTCCAGGAAGCCCCTGAAATACTGCTTAAATTCCTCCGGGTTAATCTGGGAAGTCCTGGTTTGCGCGCCCTCCGACATAGCCCGATAGAACTCGTCTGCGTTCATGCTTTTGCCAAGGTCATCCAGATACGGCTTTCCATTCAGTTCATAATGAAAACAGATATATTCTACATCTATTGCCTTAAATTGTTCCTCTGTTAAATCTGCTGTGGAACAACAGCTTAAAATATACTTTTCATTCATAATAAACCCCCTTCTGATTGTGGCCGATAACGCGCCCGGATATTTCAGCTTTCCTTTTCTAATATTTTATACAATAAATGATACAACGTAAAGACCTCATCTTCTGTCAGAGGAATACATTTTCTCATCGCCGTCGGTATCCCGCAGGCTTTCTCCCGCATCTGCATACCCTGCTCTGTAATGGAGACAATCAGATTTCGTTCATCTTCCTCCGAGCGTTTTCGGGAAACCAAGCCCTTTTTTTCAAGCTTTTTCAGCAAAGGAGTCAGGGTTCCCGAATCGAGATAGATTCTCCCGCCCAGTTCTTTGACATTCATTTCCTTATATTCCCACAGAACCATCATGGTAATGTACTGTGTATAAGTCAAATCGACCTGTTCCAGATAGGGTCTGTACTTTTTAACCACCTCTTTCGCACATGCATATAAAGGAAAACAGAGCTGGTTTTCAATTTTTAGCGCCTCGTATTTTTTAGCCATGGTATTTTATTCCTTCTCTATAATAGCTTCTGAATTTCCTTTTCGATTGCCGCCGGTGTTTTCATCGGCGCGAAGCGGGCCGTTACTTTTCCTTCTCTGTCTACAAGGAATTTTGTAAAATTCCACTTGATTGCGCTGCCTGCGATCCCGCCGCACTCCGCTTTCAAATAATGGTAAAGAGGTTCTTCCTTCGCGCCGTTTACTTCAATTTTATGGAACTGGGGAAAGGTAATCCCATATCTGCCGGTGCAAAAGCTTGCGATTTCCTCATCGCTCCCCGGCGCTTGTCCCGCAAACTGATTACAGGGAAAATCAAGAATCTCAAATCCCTGAGCCGCATACTTTTCATAGAGTTCCTGCAAGCCCTCATACTGGGGCGTAAAACCGCAGCCGGTAGCCGTATTGACAATTAATAGCACTTTGCCCTTATAATCCGATAATGCTACCTCTTTTCCACTACCGTCTTTTACCTTATAATCATAAATTCCCATTGCAAATCCTCCTTATATTTAATTGTGATAAATTTAATTTAGCACAATTAAATTTGGGTGTCAATACTTATGCATCCATATTATCAAGCAAAGTATGGCAGTAATTATTTGACCCAGCACCAACACTGTATTGATTGCTTTTAATATCATAATTATAATAATGAAATTATCTGTTTTAACCTTATTTTTCATCAGATAATTTTGTGCCAATCCCTCAGGCCCTGAAATTGAACTAAAATTTGTTGGGACACCAGCGGCAACCTTTCCCATAGCGTCATTAACTTCCGCTGCACCCTCCAGTTCTCCATCAAGATGAATACACATAATCTCCAATCTTTTGTATTCTATTGCATACCAAAAACCAAATATCATATACAGAATCAAAAAAATAACACTCAACATAATAAATAAGCCGCCCCTCAATGAAAAAGTATCCGCGTTAAAATCAAATTCACCCCCCAGGACATATGGCATAGCGCCTGTCCCCAGACAGAGAAGCAGAAACAATCCCAGCGAAACAAGCGCATTCTTTCCAAAAATAGCTGCAAGCTCTGACATGATAATGATTTTTTTTGCCACTCCATAACTCTTAGCTTTTTTCATCTTATATTTTTCTTCCGAATATTTTTTTGTTCTTATCATTGGTTCATCATTAAACCCCATTTTTATATATCCTCTGAATTTTTTAACGTTTTAAAACAATTCGCCCTTCCGCTGTTGAATAGTGTTTGCCGACTTTTTCTGTTTATTATAGCAAAGCCATCAAATTAATCAATGGAAGCTCTATTTTCCAGAGAAGGGATTACTATTCAGGAAAATAGCTATGCCTGCATTTCGGGCGCCATATATCAGCCTGCTCTCCACATACAAAATTTTCTTTACGGAAAGTTTTATTTTCTTATCCGGAAAATCTATGGCTTTATCTTCCATCCTTTCCTGCTGCTTCTTTTTGTAGAGTTTGTCGCAATTTTGCGGCATAATAAATACCCCTTTCTTCATGGGTTTAATTATATCTTAGCCGCTCTTGATCTTTAAATTATATTTTTCACACTCTGCCTCTAATTTGGGAAAATTCAGGCAGCGATTCCTGCCCGTAAACGACTCATTGGATATATATTTCTTATACAGAACATTAGCTTTATTGCAGATTACCTCATTATTTATCTGACACCATTCCAGTTCCAAAGTACATAACTTCTTATAATATCTGATATTTTCCCTATCCCTCTTAAAAATGGTGGTATCAACAAGCTGTAATTGATCTTCTTCAATAGGTATCATCAGATTAAAATTCAGAACTCCTAATAATTTTCCATTTACTTCAATCTTGGAAAAATCCATAGAGTTCTTCATTTTCTTATGTTTTTCCTTTGGTGATGAAAGTGGTATGCAATATTTATGGATACCACAAATAATAACAATTCCAACAAAAACCCTGTTATCTTTTTCTGTCTGCGGCGAAACGGAAAGCACTTTATCATCTATATTATGTAGATTACGGATATATTTCATATCCACTTTGTATAATTTAAAATCTGTCTGCATATATCTCCTCGTTAAAAATGGCTATGCGTTTCCACATAGCCATTTGTGTAGTAACTCCATTAGAGTTGCTAACGCTTTTAGCAGTCCACTTTACGGTAGGACTCACCAGTAACAGTATAATACCACATTTCTAAAAATAGTCAACATCTTCTAAAATTTTTATATTCCTTCTACATAACATTTTTTCAATAATGCTCGATGAAATGGCAATGTTGTTATACCCACTGCAACTGAACATATACGACTTCAACTGCCTGTCGTACTCTCTGTTTCTGCCGTGCTGCTGCCTTTTGTGCCGGTACTTGCGTAATTTGATACATAGCTGCTATAATTTCCATTGACATAAGTTATGTTCTCCTTCCTTAAATCCGGTAATCAACAGAATTAACCTTGAATGTATTTCCGTTCTGCACCAAAGTGCTTTCAACACTTTCCCTCGTAATATTGTCAAAGAAGGAAGACGAAGATGCTGATATCGAGTAATTGCAAGTGAAATGCTGGCAAAATTATGAAATTGCACCGAAAATGATTGACTTTGCAATGCAATGAGCATATTATAATAGTATGATGCAATGCAAAGGAGGCGATTTAGATGGCAAATACAACAAATTTTACTTGTCGTATGGATTCTGATGTCAAAGCACAGAGTGAAGCATTATATGGAGAACTCGGTGTAAATCTGACTACAGCGATTACCGTCTTTTTAAAGGAATCTCTGCGAGTTGGTGGATTTCCATTTGATGTCAGACTTAGTAAACCAAACAAAGAAACTGTTGCTGCGATGATAGAAGCAGAAAGGATTGCTCACGACCCATCTGTAAAAAAATATGCAGATGTTGAAGAAGCATTGGCAGAACTTAAACGATGAGCAGAGAAATCGTATGGACCACACAATTTAAAAAAGACTATAAACTGGCTATGAAGCGAAATATGAATATGGATTTAATAGATGATATTATTCGTAAATTAGCTGCTGGGGAAGAATTGGAAGAAAAGAACAAGGATCATCAATTAACCGGAAATTGGGTAGGACACAGAGAATGTCATATACTACCTGATTGGTTGCTGATATACAGGGTTGATGATGATGTATTGATCCTGACATTGTCAAGAACAGGAACACACAGCGATTTGTTTGGAAAATAAAATTCATGCGTACTTTCAAGGCTTCCAAATATCTATCTCTCTTAATTTCCATCTGCAATACCTCTTTCATTGATTTTTAAGGGTAATTTTACCCTTAAAAATCAAAATTATACCATGCATTCAAAACGATTTCCATAAAATTCAATTCCGAATTTTAACACCATCCTTCAGACAGAATAGTCAAACCTCGCGCCCTTTAAGCTGCCCTCGGAGATAATCTTCCCTATCTCGTCCACAGAAACATCCTTGGTCTTGTTGGTTCTGATTTTTTCTAACAATTCCTCTTTTGATTCTGCACTCGCCACCTGAAGTTCCTGCTGCTTCTCCTCGGCGGCCTCCTTTTCGGCTTTCCACTCTTCGGATTTCTCCTTTTCCTTTTTCTCTGCGCGTTTTTCTTCAAGCTGCTTCTGTGCTTTCTCCTTGTACACAGTTCCCGGGTTTTCAATCGTTTCTGCCCTTCCAATACCCCAATAAGAAACATTTCCGTTTTTATCAATAACCGTTCCGCAGGCAAGGAGCTCACTTCCCGTTGCCTCAACACCTTCCTTGATTTCCTGCGCCGCGTTTGGAACATCTGCAATCACTTTCTCATACTTTGCCGCTGCCGCCGGGTCGGACGCCATTTTTTCAATAATGCTCGATGAAATGGCGATGTTGTTATATCCGCTGCAACTGAACATATACGACTTCAACTGCCTGTCACTCGAAAAATCCGCCACCGTAATATTGACATCTGAATACTTCTGGCGTAAATAGCTTAAATATTCTTCCGTGGTCTGGCTGGTTGACGATGTACCTGTCGTACTATCTGTTTCTGCCGTGCTGCTGCCTTTTGTGCCGATACTTGCGTAATTTGATACATAGCTGCTGTAATTGTTTGTAATTTCCATTGACATAAGTTAAGTTCTCCTTTACCATTTGTTTGTTATTTTCTCTGCTTTTCCTAATTCCTTACGCCTTAATATCTATAGATGATAAAGTATTACCCGATATTTTTAAATTTGCTTC
>JAJQIK010000002.1 GCA_021199255.1 Clostridiales bacterium
GTCATAAGGGCGTGCAGGACATTACTCTTCCCGGCGGCGTTGGCACCATACAAGGCTAACGCAGGAAGCAATGTTTTCTTTTCATCTGGATGCAACAGACAGGAATCCAATGACTTATCCCTGGACGCTGCAAAACTGATTACTGCTGTATCCCTGATGGAACGGTGATTTTCAATCGTAAACTGAATTAACATGAGATGGGCACCTCCCTGTCGGAATAAAAGTTCTTCTCTATATTGCTTTTATTATATGATCCCCGCACTCCCACGTCAATATTTATTGGTTAATTTTGAATATTTTATGCAAATTATTGGCTTAAATTTTCTCCTGATCTTTTTTTAAACCAAAGGTTTAAAACCAGGTTTGAAGCTGAATTTACAATCAAAAACAATATTCATCTACTTCGATTCTAAGAAATCTCATAAGCAACTCCAAATATAAACAAATTTCACGTTGATAATTTAATATGCAGCCGCCATACCACACCACCATTCCTCCAAATTATCAACGCGTTTTTTGTTTTTATAAAAAGGACACTTCCATGTTTTGTTTTTTTCTGTCTGACTGCTCCGGCTTCGGAGCCAGCGCTTTTGTCACCTGGCGGTGGATTGTGTCAAGTTCTTTTACTTTTTCCCGATACTGTTTCAGATCGGAGTATTCCAGATCATGTGCTTCGCTCAGAGTATTTAACTCTTCCTGCCATTTGGCTATCTGCTCCGGCAAATCAGCCGGTGAGATACCTTTTGCATGGAGAAACCGGTTCGCCGTATTCCAGAGTGTCAATTCCGCACTGTGCCCCAATTCATAAGCGTCTTTCTGTTTTTTCCATTTGATACCGGTAAACACCCTGTGGAAAAGATCGTTTTCCTGATACTGTTCGCCGCGCTCAATCAGTTTTTGCAGTTCCTTCATCCGCTTTTCTTTTGTAAGCAGGCTCTGCCGGACGGAATCGCTTTTTCCTTTTACATCGGAGAGAGCCGCTTCCAGATCGGCCAGAGTACAGATGCCTTCGTCATTCAGCCGATCAAGCGTCTCCATCACCTCAGTGGCCATTTCCGCATAATGTTTGAGTTGGAACATACCGGAATATTTTTCCACACGTTGTCTCTCTATCTCCAGATATTGTAGCATCAGATCAGAAAGGGCGGGAGAATTGTCTTTTTCCGTAAGTTCCTTCATTACCTCATGGAGTACGGATATCCATTCTTTCAAACCGTTGATCTTCTTCCGGATCTCCATGAGTACGCGGTTCGCTTCACGGATCTTACGGTTAATGTCGCCGCGCTCTGTCCGGATGCCTTTCTTTTCCATCGCGCATGCGGCGGGTCCCATGTGGATCGATGGAATCTCTGCAAGACCGCGGTCAGCGTTACTTCGGTGGTCGATCCGTTCCTCAAATCCGTTTTTCTCCAGATAGCGATTCACAGTATCTGCCCAGGAAGCACGCCATTTTTCTGCGTTCTCCCGGCTGTTCCAGTCAACCGTGTTCACTTTCCGTGATTTCCATCTTCCATTTGATCCGCGGACACGCTCGCCATTTTCATCTAACGCAAACTCCTCCCGGCTCTTGGGAAGCCACTGCCCGTTTTCATCCAATGCACGGATCGTCAGCATGATATGGCAGTGCGGGTTGCCATCCCCTTTGTCATGGATACTAAAATCCACACACATCCCGGCATCAACGAACTGGCTGCCGTAATCCTGCATGATCTTTTTGTGTTCGGAGAGCGGCAGCTCTTTCGGCAGAGAAACTTCAATATCCCTGGCAAGCTGAGAGTCCCGGCGCTTCTCACACATCTCAACAGAATTCCAGAGGATTGCCCTGTCATAAAAAGAAACCGGCGCATTGTCCGGCAGCATGATCTCTGAATATACAACACCTTTTTTTCTACTGTAATCTGCGGTTATCCCGCTCCACTCATTTTCAATCTTTGTTCCACTCCGATAGGCCGCAGCTTCCACGGCACTATGCCCATGCCTGCTTTTCCCGCCGCGCCCTATGATCTTCATGGAAAAATGGTATATTGCCATGATTGATCGCCCCCTTCAATGAATGAAAAAAGCACCAGTCGATATGGCTGATGCTCTGTAAAAATGTTCTATTGACTCTTTTAATCATAAATGATATGTGTATATTTCCAACTTACACGATATCATTAAGTTATTTCTTTTGAATCGTATCAGAATTCTGGTTATAAGCCTTTGCTACGCACTTCCATTCACCCTTCATCTTTAACAGAAGCAACACATCAGTAAAATCGATACGGTTCCCCCACCCCTGCTCAAGAACACGAACAACAGCCAGTGTTTCCTCCAACAGCAGAACATCTACACGAGATTTAAAATTATCTCCACCGGGTACCGTGTCGACATTGTGATAAAACTGTTCAATGGAGCCATGTTCCAATTCACCGTCAAGATACCCAAACAGGACTGCTTCATCAATGAACAACTCTTTTGCATACTTGCTGTTTCCTTCGGCAACACTTTTGACAAACTTCATCGCAGCTTCTTCAACAGCCTGATATTCTTTTAATTCTGCTCTCATAATAATTATCTCCTTCTTTTTAAGCGATCATGTCTGAACACATTTTAATTCATATATTGCCTCCGCAGCTATTTTAGCTTCAATCCATCTTTGAAAGCATTTCCAACCCGCTCAGTAACTTTGTAATAACCATGTGTGTATGGGTCAAAGGCGATAGCAGAAACTTTTGAAATGTCTACATTGTCACCATCCATAACGGATTCATCGGCGGTCGTGTTCACGACCCTGCCGATAACTCCGCATCCGTATTCACCGTCCAGATATTTGATAAATTCACATTCCATACAAAGAGGAAATTCATTGATAACAGGCGCATCCACTCTGGCAGATTTTTCTGCGGTCAGGCCGCTCTTTAAAAATTTATCCGGTGTATTGTTGCCGGACACGACTCCGAAATAATCTGCCTCTATCATATGAGCCGCATCTGCAATGCTGACAGTAAATGCTTTCCTCGCCTTGATATTTTTAACTGTCTTGTGGGTCTCCGTCAGATTCAGGATCACCTGATTCCGGGACAGCATCGTTCCCCAGGCGGCATTCATGACATCAATGCTTCCATCTTCATTGTAGGTTGCAACCATTAACACCGGCATTGGGAAAATAGCTTCTGTCGTTTTAATGTCTTTTCTCATTGCTATGAACCTCCTGTTTTTTTGTTGCCTTTCAGTTGGACATATGCTATCATAACGTCAGTTTTAAAACAAGTACCAACATTTTTGTTAGGTACTTACATGGAGGTAAGCGTAAGTTGAAAAACATAGAAACAGCAAATTTTGAAGTCAGAATCTTAAGGAACTGGAGGCAGACGATTTGATCGAACGCCATGAGTATCCTCAGATTCCTCCCAAAGTGGAATATTCCCTTACAGCAAGAGGACATTCCTTAGTCAGCGTATTAGAT
>JAJQIK010000090.1 GCA_021199255.1 Clostridiales bacterium
GCTCTGCTCTGCTCTGCTCTGCTCTGCTCTGCTCTGCTCTGCTCTGCTCTGCTCTGCTAACATATTATGGTTCTTCCCCACCTTCCTGTCAAGCCATATATGTGCCGTCGGATGTGTATCCGCTTGCCGCATTCGCCTGCGTGGTCATATAGTAATTGGCTTGATGCCGCGAAAAAAATCTTGTCCGTAACATATTCATCTGTTGCATTGCCATCTTCATCTGTGATTTCACAGAAATCAAATTTAAAAACCTTTTTTTCATTTATGTTACAAATTAGGAAAAATGTCAAGCATTTTTATTGCGAAAAGTTTTTATCGAAAAGTTTTTATTCTTTAGTGCTGCCCCGGCGCGGAAATAATCAGTTCCATATTCCCCTGAAAATCGGCTTTCCCATATCCAAAAGGCAGGATAAAATGGTCTCCCTTTCCCAGCATCTGTCCATTGAGCAATCCCTCGCCTGCTACCACGCTGACTAACAGATAGGCGTCCTGCCCTTCTAAGGTATAAGACCCTTCCACCTCCAGCTTCCACACCTGATAATAAGGACAGGCAATCAGGCGGTTCATGGTATTGGCCGGGAGTCCGGCAGTATCCAGAATACACTGCTCCGCCTTCTTGGCAGGCACTTTGATCACGTCAAGGCTTTTCTCAATATGCAGCTCTCTCGGCACACCGCCGTTTAATCTGCCATAATCATAGACGCGATAGGTAATATCGCTGTTCTGCTGCGTCTCCAGCAGCATGATGCCGCCTTTAATGGCATGAACCGTACCCGGCTCTATCTGTATGAAATCGCCTTTTTTCACAGGAATTTCCCGAATCAGTTCCTGCCATCTTCCTTCCCGGATCATCTGGCGAAGCTGCTCTTTGGAATCCGCGTTATGCCCAATAACCAGCCTTGCGTCCTCCGGGCAGTCCAGCACATACCAACATTCTGTTTTCCCCAGAGAACCATTTTCCCTTGCCTGTGCGTAGGCGTCGTCCGGGTGCACCTGAATACTCAGGTCGTCCCTTGCGTCAATAATCTTCGTAAGCAGCGGAAACCTGTCGCCCTGTGGATTGCCGAAAAGCTCCGGCTTCTCTTTCCATAACCAGGACAGGCTTTTCCCCGCATATTCGCCTTCTCTCACCAGACAATCCCCGTTGGGATGCGCGCTGATTCCCCAACATTCCCCCGTATTGTCTCTGGGAATATCGTAGCCCCACTCCGTGCCAAGGCGGTCGCCGCCCCAGACAGTCTGTTTCAGCACGGGATTCAGAAACAGAATCGGCTTTTTCCCCTGATTAACCGTCAGATTCCGGCCATTACATGCCATGGTTTTCCGGTACCAGTAAGCAGAATCCTTGACAATCCTCTTCTGGGTGGCGAAGTCTACATAGACAATTCCAAAACGTTCCGTATATCCTTTATCCCATTCAAAATTATCCAGAAAAGTCCATAGAAAATATCCCCTTACATCCACGCCGTCGTCGGCAGCTTTCTGCAGCGCAGAAAGATAACTGTCCAGAAATGTGACGCGGTTTGGGTCGTGCACCTGGCCGTCCGCGGAAATCATATCATGGCAGGACATACCATTCTCCGTAATATAAAGCGGCAGCCTGTAGCGCTCATATAAAAACTTCACGCCCCAATAGAGACATTCCGGCGTTACCGGCCATCCCGCCGCCGTTTTAGGAGCCCCTGCAGGTCTTTGCACAAATTCCGGTTCTCCCTGGGCGTCTGCCCGTATCCCATAGCCGTTGTAAATATTCTGTCCCATAAAATCTAAGGGCTGGGCAATCAACCGCATATCTTCCTCTGTAATCCGGGGCAGATATTCCCGGAACCGCTCCAGGCCTTCCTCCGGATATTTCCCTAAAAATACCGGATCACTAAACCACGCCACATTCCATGTCCAGTTATCCATCGGATTGTGGAAAGAAAACAACGCCTTTCGCGCCGCTTCAATATCCTCCGGCTTATCGCTGGCAGGATAGGCCATGCCGCAGGTGGGCGCATATCCGACCTGAATAGGGCGCTTCGCGTATTTTCGCAAATTGATGACCCCCTGGCCATGGGCGCGGAGTACATTATGGGCGATTTGAAAGGTTTCCGGATAGGTCAGCCTTTTCCCCGGCGCGTGCACCCCGCTCAAATGTCCCAGCCCCACAAAGCACTGCGGTTCGTTCAGGGTGATAAAATATTCACAGATATCCGTAAAATTCTCGGCGACCACTTTGGCGTACTCTCCAAACCACTGAATCGACTCCTCGTTCAGCCAGCCTCCCTTATCCTGCAAAGCCTGAGGAAATTCCCAATGATACATGGTGAGATAGGGCGTGATCTGATTTTTCTTCATCTCCAGAATCATATCCCGGTACAGCGCAATCGCCCTATAGTTGATCCTCCCCGTTCCTTCCGGCAGGATTCTGCTCCAGCTAATAGAAAAACGATACGCCCTCACTCCCAGCATACGCATTAAGCGATAATCCTCCCGGTAACGATGTATATGGTCGCAGGCTGCCGCAGCGTTATGGCCATCCTGAATCCTTCCCTCCTGTGTAAAAGTATCCCATATCATTCTGCCGCATCCGTCCTCCGGATCTCTGCCTTCAATCTGATAAGCGCTGGCGGCAACGCCCCACACAAAATCCTCTCTAAACATATGTAATCCTGCCTTTCCTGACTTCTGCCGTCTGATTCTGATATCTTTTCACAGCCTGTTCCTGAACGTTCCCTATGCATAGGCTCCTATAACCGAGGCCAGATAAAAAGGAGCCGCGTCGTCTTCATGGGTCTGGATCAACCGTATCTCTACCTGATGTGTCCCGTTCTGGATATGATGGGCGATGGTACTGATAAAAAGACAGTCTCCCCAGTCCTCCTCAAAATTTGCGTCCAGCGTCACCGCCTGCTCTTCCTCTCCGTCCACAACCGCGACGGCTATCGGAGCCGGTAAGTGAACCGATTTGCGATACTGTACCGCGATCTCTGTTCCCTGTACCTGAAAGCTGATGGAAGCGCCAGTCTCGCAAGCCGTCCAGCCGCCCCGAAACATATCGTTTACATATTTCCTGATCCTGTGATCCGCCGTAAATCCCTTACAGACCGGTGTGCTGTTATGGTTCTGATACCGCTTTACGTTTGCGTAAGCATTATCTGTAAGCGGCTCCGGCATGTCCGCCCGCGCTTCCTCTTCCAGTCTTTGCAGATATACCTGATCCAGGAAGCCGGCAATCACCTCCGCCAGCAGGCCGTGGCCGTCCGTATTGGGATGCAGGCCGTCCGGCGTGATCTGATGGCTTTGAATGGTTCCCTTTACAACCTCCCGATAAACCGTCGGCTTCATGCTGACGCTTGGAAGCCCGTAATGCGCGCCCACCTTCCGATGAACCTCCTCCGCGCTTTCACCGTTATCGTAGCGAATATTATGTACCAGAAGCACCGCCGGCTGATACGCGCTGCCATAGATTCCGCGCACCAGCCCTTCATAGGTTTCCTCATAAAAAGCCGTATTGTCATCGTTCACGGAAAATTCCAGAATAACAAAATCCGGCTTAAAGAGAAGCACGTCCTCCTCCGCTCTCGCCGCGCCGTACTGAGACGTGGTGCCGCCGACTCCTGCATTGACATAGGTAAACGCCGTCTTGGGGAATCGTTTCACGAACCACTCGTAGACCAGATACGCATAACAATTCGTATACTGAGAGGACAGAGAACCCTGTGTAATGGAGCCTCCCAGAAACGCCAGCGTCATTCGGTCGCCCTGCTCGGCTCTTTTCATCAATTCCTTCATACGATAGAGATTCCCCCTGTGAACCCAACCCTGCCGCGCGTCGATCGAATACCCCATAATCCTTTCCTCCCCTGTGTTCCTCTATGGCAGGTTATTGCGCAACCTGTCCATAGAGCTATCTTCCTTTTATTTATTAAGCTAAATTTAAAATCAATAGATTGCTAACATTTAGCTTTGTAATTTAATCTTTTATCTTTTGCTTTTCTTTTTTCTTTCTATCCAAATTCTACTATTTTGTAAATAAAAGTACAAGCGGAATTATAATTTTTTATCTTTTTTGTCTATTTTGCATCATTTTTCCAATAATAATTTAGTTATTATTAAGCTAATATTTAGCTAATTATCTCGGTTGTTTTTTGCTTCCGGCAGACGCAGACGCAAAAGCCTTTTCATCAACTGTTTCCAGTTAAAGGGAAGCAGCGGATAAATATAACTCTTATCCGACAGGGTCTTATTGCTGACAATCGATACCACAAAGATCAGAATAGCCGCAATATATCCATAAAAGCCAAAGATCGCTGTCAAAACCAGATTCAGCATACGCATAAATTTCAACGCGTATCCCAGTTCGTAGTTCTGCTGGGTATAATTGGCCAGCGCCACAAACGCCATATAAAGCATAACCTCGGCGTTAAACCAGCCGCTGTTAACCGAAAATTCTCCCAGCACCAGCGCCGCCATGACGCTTAAGGGCGTGCTCAACATATTCGGCGTATTCACCGCAGCCAGCTTCAGGCCGTCGATCGCCAGCTCCAGAATCAAAAATTGGGCAATCAGGGGAATGTTCATTTCCTCCTGCACCATGATAAAGCGGAAGGATTCCGGTATCCAGCCCGGATTCTGCATCAGCAGCAGAAACGTAGGCGTCATAATGTAAGTCAGGATTGCTATCAAAAATCTGGACAGACGCAGATAGGTTCCGGTAATCGGCGGAAAATAATAATCATCCGCCTCCTCCACAATATCAAAGATAGAGGTGGGAACAATCATGGCGGAGGGCGAATTATCTACCAGAATGACAATATCCCCTTCCAATATCTGTGCCGCAGCCACGTCCGGCCTTTCCGTAAATTTGAATTTGGGAAAGGGATTAAACCACTTGCGCTGATAGAGACATTCCGCCAGGCTTTCCTGATTCATGGTCAGGGCGTCCACATGAATCTTCTCAATTTTACTCTTGATGGAATCCAGAAACTCATGATCCACGCGGTTATCCATATAACACAATACGATATCTGTCTGGGAGCTTTTTCCCGCGTTCATCATCTCCATACGAAGCTGGGTGCTGCGGATACGCCGTCTGATCAGGGCGGTATTAAACACCACCGTTTCCACAAAGCCGTCCTTGGAGCCGCGCAGCGTCTTGTCCTTGTCCGGCTCCTCCACGCTTCTGGCCGGATAGGTTCTGGAATCAATCAGGATACAACGGTCGAAGCCGTCGATAAAGAGCGCGAACACACCGGACAAAATATTATAAATAATGTCCTCCCACTGATCCTTCAGGTCGATTTCCACATAGGGAGTGGCCTTTTTGGACATTTCATAGGCGCTCCGGGGCATATCCTCCGGCTTGATATCAATGAAATACTGTAGGATTTTCATCATCAGTTCGTCCTTACAGAATCCATCGATAAAATACATGCACGCCTGTCTGCCGCCCACCTCGATCACACGGTAAACCACATCGAAGCTTGCATCCGGCGCCAGATGCTCCGTCATATACTCCATCGTATGCTGTAAGGACGTCGTCATGCGGTCGCCGCCCGAACTCCATACCTTTCCGTATTCCCGGATATCCTGATATTCCTTCTGGTTTTGATTGTTATTTTTGTTCTTTTTTTGCACTGTCAAAAAAACTCCTTCCAAGACTACCATTGTTTACCATAGTATGTCTTAAAAGGAGTTGTATTATGCATCGTCTGCTTAGAAAGGCTTCTACTGCTTGCCGGTACTGCCATGTCCACCGCGATCCGCATTGAAAAGGTGCTCGACCTCGTCAAACGCCAGCCGCGGCTGGTTCTCCACAATGCGAAACTGACAGATTCTGTCGTTGACATGGATTTCCGTATCCCGCAGGGCATATGCCGGCATAAACCATTGGTCATTGTCGCCGCAGTAGGAGCTGTCGATAACCCCCTGATGATTGGTCTGGATAATCCCATAATTCTTAAAGGTAGAGCTTCTGGGAACCACATGCGCCTCATATCCCCTGGGAAGTTCCATGGCAACGCCCAGAGGAATCAGCCGAAACTCCCCCTTTCGCATCACCACATTTTCGGCGGCACGCAGATCAATCCAGTCGGATTTGCCGTCAATATAAGCCAGTTTTTCAATTTCATCGGTAAAATATTTAATCTTAATTGTTTCCACAGATAATCACCATGCCTTTCCTCAATCCAAGCCCGTTCAGCCTGCCGCGCAAAACCTCAGGCTGCCGGAGAACCAGCGCTTTATCGAAATATAAAAGCTTTTATGCGTAATCCTTGCAGTAAATAACCGGAATCACAGGATCTGTCTGTTTCAGGCTCTTCTGTACATCAATCACTCTCTGATTGCCGCTTCCCTTCCACAGCAGCTTGGTATTCTTCAAATCCTCCATGAACTCCCCGTCCACCAGCACGTCCACATATTGCAGCATGGGATAATGCAGAATATCCTCCCAACGGTCGCCGGTATACAGCCAGATTGTTTTATCCGGATAAGAGGCTTTGATTTCCTCCATCAGTTCTCTCACCTCCAGACGGTTGGCCGCGTGAAGGGGATCTCCGCCCGAAAAGGTAATCCCGCTGATATAGGGCTGATCTAATTGCGTGAATATCTCTTGTTTGGCTTCCTGATCAAATAACAGCCCTCCGTCGGGGTCCCATGTGACAGGATTGTGGCAGCCCTTACAGCAATGGGAACAGCCCGCCACCCAGAGCACTACCCGGAGGCCGTCGCCGTTAAGCATATCATCTTTGGTTATATTATGATATCTCATTACATGGATTTCCTTTCTGCAATCTCCGCCATCTTGGCGTCGCCCAGTCTGGTATCCCCATGTACACGGGAATAAGCCAGATAACCGTTCATACGGTCAATCTTAGTCAGGTTACGGCTGCCGCATACGGGACAGACGTCCATTTCCAGTTCCTGATGCCCACAGTCGTCACAATAAGCCAGAGATAAGTTCACGCCCTCATAAAATCCCATATCCATAGCGCGGCGAATCAGCGTTTTAATGGCGTCGATATTATAATCGATAGGATATTTGACATACTGTATTTTTCCGCCGTTGGCGAGTTCCCAGAAACGATATTCCAAATCCTGCTTTTCGATCGGCGTGATATCTTCAGTCACATGGCAGTGGAAGCTGTTGGACACATATTCCCGGTCTGATACCCCCTCCACGATGCCGTATTTCGCCCTGAACTGCTTTACCTGCAAACCGCAAAGATTCTCGGCAGGCGTGCCGTAGATGGCGTACAGGTTGCCGTCCTCTTCTTTAAATTCCGTAATCTTATTATTAATATGCTCCAATACCTCCAGCGCAAACGCCCCGTCTTCCACCAGGGATTTGCCGTTATATAACTCCTGCAATTCATTAAACGCCGTAATACCAAAGCTCGCCGTAGCGGATTTTAAAATCGGCTTAATCTTATCATGCAGCTGCAAATGGCCGCCCAAAAAACCGCCCTCGCAATAGGCCAGCGGATTGGTAGAAGCCCGCATCTCCCCAAGATAAGCGTAGGTTCTGATATGCAGCTGCCTGATCAGATTCAGATAATAATCCAGAACCTCATAAAAATCCTTGCTCTCCTGACGCGCCTTAGCCAAAATCATCGGCAGATGCAACGAAACCGCTCCAATATTGAACCTGCCCACAAACACAGGGGTATCCTTCTCATCAGCAGGATGCATCCCCCCTCTTTCATACCACGGTGACAGAAATGCCCTGCAGCCCATGGGGGAAATCACCTTGCCATACTGCTTATACATACTCGCGATATAGCCTTTGCCGGTCAGGCTTAACCAATCCGGATACATGGTCTTGGCGGAACACTGTACCCCGGCCTCAAACACATCCTCCAGCTCCTTGCCCGGCCCATGCAGGTTTTCATCATACAGAAATACAATTTTGGGAAACAATACCGGCTTCTTACATTCCTTTTTCCCCTGCCCCTTACGGCGCACGTTTAACATAATAATGGTGGCCATCTTCGCAAACCTGCCGGTTCCGATTCCCGCCGTCACAGTAATAAAAGGATAATCGCCGCGGCTGCTGGCTACGGTATTAAACTTGTACTCCCAGCCCTGGAAGCCCTGCTCAAATTCCTTCTTCACATCTGCCAGCGATTCCGCCTCGGCAGTCTTCTGATCAATCCCAAGCCGGGCGTATTTCTGCAGATTACGCTGATAGGATTTCTCTGCGTAGGGCTCCAGAATCTTATCCACCTCCGGCACGGTAAAGCCGCCATACTGCTGGCTTGCCGCGCTGAGCACAATATCGCCGATTACGTCAAAGGCCACGTCCAGAGTCTTTGGCTCGTTATACCAGATATTGCCCATCTCGAAGCCGCCGCTCAATACCTCCGCCACGTTAAAAAGGCAGCAGTTCATGGTATCGCGTCTGGCGGACATATCATGCACATAGATATAACCGTCGCGGCATGCCTGGATTTCTTCTGTAGTCATAAAAAATTTCTGATATAATTCCTTGTTGAACTGATTAAAGATCAGGCTCCGCTTGGTAGACACCAGCGCGCTGTCCGTATTTGCGTTTTCCTTGTCGCCGATATACATAATGGACTGGCTCTTCTTATAGACATCGTCCATCATACGTACAAAATCCTGCTTATAATTGCGGTAATCGCGATAGCTCTTGGCCACGATCGGTTTCACATCTTCCAACGCGCTCTCCACAATATTATGCATAATCTGAATGGGAATCTGTTCCTCACCCAGTTCATTCACCCTCTCGATTACGGTCTGGCAAATATGGCGTTTCTCTTCCTCTGTAAACTTTGTCAGCGCGCGATACGCGCTCTTTCCCACCGCGTCAATGACCTTCTGGACATTAAACGCCTCAAGGCTGCCATCCTTTTTAATAACCTTAACGGCCTTCTCCGGCTGATATTCCAAACCGAAATCTTCTCCTGCTGCGTTGCCCGGCTCTAACCTGTTATTCATAGAAACCCCTCACCTTTCACTCCGTTTATCTCCCCGGCTATTCTGAATAGTTGTAAATACACAAAATATAGCGTTAGTTTACATAAATACACTATATTTTGTGGTTTAGACATAGTATAAATTAAGAAGCAGGGGATGTCAAGGAGTCCTGTATGATTTCAAAACGTTCTGCTTATGCTATTTCAAAATCCCCGACCTGGCAATAGCGGCAACGGCTTCTTCTATAGTCTTCACTGGAAGAGTCAGGGCAAAGCGCACATGCCCTCTCCCCAGGGTGCCAAAGCTGCTGCCCGGCGTGCATAGCACTCCTGTCTTTTCCAACAGCCGCATTACAAAGCCTACATCATCTGAATCATTCCCCGGCAGCTTCGCCCAGGCAAACATCGTCCCCTCACTGTCCTCAATCTGCCAGCCCAAACCGCGGAGCCCTCCGCAAAGAGCATCTCTTCTTCTCTGGTATTCGGCGCACTGGTCTTTGATCATCTGGTCAGAGCCGTTCAACGCTGCCACTGCCCCGTACTGAACCGGCAGGAATGTGCCGTAATCGATCTGGGAGCGCAGCCTCCTAAACGTGGCCACCATCTCCCGATTACCGGCAAGGAAGCTCACTCTCGCCCCGGTATAGTTATAGGATTTCGACAGGGAATAAAATTCCACCGCGATTTCCCTGGCGCGGGGAAAGCTCAAAATAGACCTGCCCACCCTGCCGTCATACAGAATGTCCGAATAGGCGTTGTCATGAATAATCATGATCTGATGCCTGATCGCCCACGGAATCAATTTCTCATAGAACGCATCGGGAGCCGTCCGGCACACCGGATTTAAGGGATAGGAAACGATCATGCATTTCGTCTGCGCAGGCAGATTCTTCTCCATAGCCTCCAGATCCGGCAGATAATGATTCTCTTCCGTCAGGTCATAGGGAACCACTCTGGCTCCCGCTAAGGAAGGCCCTATGCCGAAAATCGGATACCCCGGATTCGGCGCCAACACCACATCGCCGGGATTACAGAGCGACAGGCAGATATGGGAAATCCCCTCCTGAGAACCGTAAACAGACATCAGCTCATCCTTCTCCAGAACCACGCCGTACCTTGTCCGATAACGGTTCTGCACGGCTTCCACAAGCTCTGGAATGTCCGCCAGCGCATATTTATAATTCTCCGGCTTTGCGGCGGCCTCGGCGACGGCGTTCATGACATGCCGCGCAGGCGGGAAATCTGGTGTTCCCACAGAAAGATTATAAATCTTTTTTCCCTGCCTGGCCGCCTCATTTTTCTTTTCATTTAATAACTGAAAGATTCCTTCCTCATACTCTTTCATTCGATCCGCAAATTGTAAATCCATAGTCGTCTGCCATACCTTTCTTTGCCTGTATCTACAAATCTCTGTCCTGAGTCACGTTTTTCTCCATTCCGAAGCGTTTACGCTGAGGATTACGCACAAGCGCGCGTTACTCCCCATACTGCCCCAGCACCTGTCTTAAATATTCCCGGTATTCCTGCGCCGCTTCCTCCGGCGCGGTAATTCTTGCGCCCACGCCCAGCCCGGTCAGCCAGCCGAAGAATTGGCCGCTGACCGCCACCCGGACTCTGACTGCAAAATGCCCCTCGTTCCGCTTCCTGACAGCCACGTCCTTACCGAAACGATCCATCACCACGCCGATCAGGCGGTTCTCAAATTCCAGCGTAACCGTCTCTTCTCTGCCGCCGTACATTCCAAAGGTCTTATTGGCGTAATCCGCAATATCAAACCGCTCTAACAGCTCGGCTCCCTGCCTTTTAACGCCCTCTAAAACCTCCACCTGTCCCAGCTTATCGACACGGAAATGTTTGATTTTATTTTCCTCTTCATCATGGGCGATCAGATAATAATTCTCATCTTTGCAGGTCAGCGCCCAGGGGCTGATTCGGTAAATCTTCCCGTCCTTACGGGGCGCAAGCTCCTTCTCCAGATTCCACTCCAGATATTGAAAGGATATCTGTACATTGTTTTGAATGGCCCTGTGAATATCATCCACGATATAATAAATACTTTCATTGGCGGTCTTAATGCGGTTAGCCACGTAAACCTGTCTCTGCAGTTGTCCCGCTTCCGCCTTGGAGGCCAGCTTCTCGATCTTGGAGATCAGCTCACGGGATTTCTTGACGGTCAGGAAACGAGATGCCTGCACAGTTTCCACCAGCACCTTCAGCTCCGCCAGTTCAAATTCCCTTCCCGCCAGATAATATCCGCCGCCCGTTTTCGCTTTTACCAGTACGATATCATAGCCGAAATCAATTAACTGGGCGATATCATCATAGACGCTTTTACGCTCCGCCCTGACGCCATAAGCCGCAAGGGCGTCAATCAGGGCCTGCGTGCTCAGACAATGGTTTTCGTCCGACTGTTCCGTAAGAATCTTGAGCAAATATAATAATTTCAATTTCTGGTTAGAGGATTTTGCCATCGTTTATTCCCGCCTCAGTATCTCATAAATTTCATCCAAATGCCGGATTTCATAATCAATCGCCACACCCAGCGTATTCTCTCTCTGTTCGGGATTATACCAGCAGGCCGCCACCCTGGCATTATAAGCGCCCTTCATATCGCTGGTCAGGGAATCTCCAACAATCAGACATTCTTCCCTGCCAACGCCGTCAAGCTGCGCAAAACAGGCGTCGTAATATTCCTTCATGGGCTTTGGATAGCCGATCTGCTCCGACACGAACATCCCGTCCATCACCTGATCCAGACCGGAGATTTTCAGCTTCCGCCTCTGTGTGCCGCCGCCTCCGTTGGTCAGAATATATTGTCTGTATCCCTCTTCCTTCAGGCGCCGTACTACCTGATCTCCATTCTCCAGAAAAAACGCCACGCTGCCAAGCTGCTCCTGATAGAGATCGGCAATATCCTCCGCCTGATACCGGGTAATCCCCAACTCCGTAAACAATGTCCGGAATCTTCCCAAATACACTTCCTCTTTCGTAATCTCCCCCAACTCCAGCCTTTTCCAATAACCGTCATTGATCGCCCCATATCTGGCAATCATTTCCTCCGTAATGGAAAGCCCCAGCTTTTCGAAGGAATGTCGGAGTGCGTAGTCCATAGATTGATTAAAATCAAGCAGCGTCTGATCTAAATCCCATAAAACAGTGGTATATTTTCCCATCTATATAATCGCCTTTCCGTTCCCTGACCATACGCGCCTGCAATCGCCCAGCCCAGACACAGGCGCAACGTAAAAAGGTGTCCCACCGAACACCCTTCTACGCGTCAATCTTATTCTATAGCTGCTAGGATACCGCCTGATCGGAAGCGCTGTCTGCGGATTCCGCCTCCGCTTCCTGCGCAGCCGCCTTAGCGTCCTTGCTCTTTCTCCATTTCACACCGATGACACATGCCACGACAGCCAGGGCAACAATCAGCACGAACACCAATAAATAGGATAAAAATGCATTCACAAATAAAATCAAATTTGTCATCTGTCCCCATCCTTCTCTTCCTGAAAAAATCATCTATTGCAAGACGCTTTCATGATACCACTAATCAAACAGTATCGTCAAGTAAGTCTGTTCCATCCGCCGCCGTAGTGGCTAATTGGTCGCAGCGCTCGTTTTCCGGGTGGCCGTCGTGCCCCTTTACCCACTGGAACGTAACCCTATGGGGCTCCTTTGCCCTGAGCAGACGTTCCCAGAGATCTACGTTCTTCACCGGCTGCCTGCCCGCCGTCTTCCAGCCTCTGCTGATCCAGCTCTCAATCCAATGCTGGTTGAACGCGTCCGTCAGATACTTGGAGTCGGAAATCAGCGTCACCTCGCAGGGCCTGGTCAGCGCTTCCAAACCGACAATAGCCGCCATCAGCTCCATTCGATTATTGGTTGTTTTCCGGTATCCTGCGGAATACTCCCTTTCATGCAGCGTTCCCTTGCCGTCCACATACTGCAATACCGTGCCATATCCCCCCGGTCCCTCCGGATTGCCGCGGGCAGCGCCGTCTGTATAAATTGTCACCTTCATGAACTAAAACCATGCCTTTCTGTCTGATGCTGAATCCATAATTGACTATAGTAGTCATTCCCATTTTCCACTTTTCTGAAAATGCTCCGCCATCTCTTCCGCTCCCGTAACAATGCCGGTATCATAGCCCAATGCCTTTAAAAGCGCAATGGCGTTTCTGGAAGTCGCCGGCCCTTTCCGCAGGCGATAGGGAAACCGGATATCCTCTTCATCGATTTTCTCTTCAAAATGATAATTATCATAGCTGTCTGCCAGAAGCTTTGTCAGTTCTCCATCGTGGGTCGCGGCGAAACACAGCGCATGTTCCCTCGCAAACAGCTTCAGTATCTGGGTGGAGGCGGCGATACGCTCCACGGTATTGGTGCCCCGCAGCACTTCATCTACACAGCACAGCACGCGCCGCCCCTCCCTGCGGGCTTGTCCAATCCAATCCAGTATCCGCTTAATGGATTGGACCTCAGCCATATAATAGCTTTCTCCCCTTAGAAGATCGTCTTTCAGGGACATGGAAGAATATATCCGAAAGACCGCCCCTTCATAGTAAGCGGCCGGGCAGGTATGAATCGTCTGCGCAAGAAGCGCGCACACCGCCACGGTTCTCAGGAAGGTGGACTTGCCGGAGGCGTTGGAACCTGTCAGCAGGACGCCCCGCGTCACACAAATGGAATTTGGCACTGGTTCCCGCAATAGCGGGTGGTAGAGTTCCTCGATTGTCAGCGCCGCGTCCGCCCCTTTATCATAGTGAATAACGGGAATACAACAGCGCTCCTGTAGGCTGCTCCTGTAAGAACCGATCGCCACCGCCGTTTCTATCTGCCCCAACAGGGTAATCATCTCGTCAATTTCCCCCAGATGTCCTCTCACCGTGCGCAGCGCCCTGTTAAACTGGATCAGATCTAAGGAAAAAATCATCCTCAGATAATCCAGCGCAAGCTCCAACGGATTACCGCTCCCCTTGGCCGATGAAACAATCAGACAGGAGCTGCGCTGAAACGGCCTCAGCCGTTCATAGCACGTCCTCAGCCGTTCCTGTTCCGCCCAAAACTCCGGCATACTTCTGCTGCAAAGCTGCTTCACGCACGCCAGCAATCTGCGGATATACCGAAAGCTGGCAAGATAAGGCTCTATCTGCCTATATTCCTTAAAGTATCCCACAATATTTCGGCAGAGTATGGCCAGGAACAAAAGAATACCGTATCCGGGAGAGAAAAACATCGCTCCTGCGCTGATTAACAGCAGCAGGTTCCAGAACAGATATCGGAAATTCTTCCGTTCGCCAAGTTCCTCTAAAGCTTCTAAGTATTCATAGAGCGAATACTTGCCCATTCTTCCCAGCGCATAAAAGATGCCCTGTATGGCATGCCGCTCCGCTTCCTGCTCCATAAAGAAACGGATTTTCCGCTCCCATTCTTCCATCTCTGCGGCGTCATAAACAGGCGTTCTGAGCCTGTAATACAAATACTCGTCTCCCACGGCGCTACAGGAGGTATTGATCTGCTGATAAATCAGATCCATATTCAGGTCGTTCCAGGTGGTGTCATCGATCTGATGGGGCATGGAATGTTTCTGATAATACAGCCTGATATGAGCCAGCTCCTCCAAACCATAATTCCGGTCTGAGGGCTTTCCATAGCTTTGATACAGCTTCTCCAGGAATTTCCTGCGGCAAGCCCTGCTGTTCAGATATTCCGTCCCCATAATCAGCAGGATCACCAGAAGCAGCGCGCCTGCAAAAATTAGATACTCCATACTACCTGAGACTGTTTATGATCTCATTTGCCTTTCTATAGATTTCATCCACATCATATTCTTTGGCGAATTGACCGTCTTCATATAAGATCCGCCCCTGTATCATAGTCATTTTCACATTCTGCTTGCTGCCGCTGTATACCAGATTCTTGGGAATATTATTCAAAGGCTGCATATTCGGCTGGTGCAGGTCAATCATAATCATATCGGCCAGCTTTCCCTCTGCCAGCACGTCCGTATCCGGCAGATTCATGGCCTTGGAGCCGTTTACCGTAGCCATCTTAAGCACCTCCCATGCGTCCACCGCGGAAGCGTCCTGCTCCCGAAGCTTTGCAAGGCCGGTCACCAGAAACATCTCCCGGAACATATCCAGACAATTGTTGCTGGCCGGCCCGTCGGTACCGATGGCCACGTTAACGCCCCTCTTTAAATAATCCGAGATGGGGGCGATGCCGCTTGCCAGCTTTGTATTGGAGCCCGGGTTTGTGACCACGGTCAAATCATGCTTCTTAAAAATATCCATATCCTCTTCATTCAGATATACACAGTGGTATCCGCCGCCGCCGTAATCAAACATTCCGATCGAATCCAACAGCTTCACCGGCGACATGCCATACCGCTCCCTGCAGCCCTCTACCTCCTCCTTTGTCTCTGAGATATGGGCATAGACCGGCGCCTTGTATTTATGGGAAAGAGCCGCCATCTCCTCCAGCATTTCCCTGGAGCAGGTATATTCCGCGTGAAAACCGAGGAAAAAGCTCAGCAGCGGATCCGCCTGATTCAGCTTGAGATATCTTTCCTCTGTCACCTCTGTTTTCGGGCCAAAATCATTCTGGCTGCTGACCTGTACACAGCGAAAGCCCATTTCCACACAGGCCTTTGCAATGGTTTCCGGCGTCAGATACATATCAAAGATTGCCGTAATACCGCTGGTCAGATATTCCAGAATCGCCAGCCTGGTCAGATGATAAATCATATCCCCATCCAGCTTGGCCTCCATGGGAAACACCTGTTCATTCAGCCAGTGATGCAGCGGCATATCGTCCGCGTACGAGCGCAGAAACGTCATGCCGGAATGGGTATGGGCGTCCTTAAATCCGGGCATCAGCAAATTGCCGTTACAGTCGATTTCCCTGTCCCACAGGATACTGCCAAGGCTAAGCTGCCCATAGACGCCGTCAACGTCCTTCCCATCTCCCACATACAGGATACGCTCATTCTGTACCCATACTTCTCCTTCCAGGATATCCTTATCCCGCATGGTCAGGATACGTGCATTATAAAATCTGATATTCATTGCCAATCACTCTGCCTTTCATTTGTCCATCAAACGGTTTGCTAAGGTTGTCCGGCCCGAATCCGCATGGAAGAAGCTCTTCCAGCGTCCTATGCTGATAATCTGTCACGGAACGGGCCACAATGATCTGAAAGGTCTTCGGGTCGCAAAACTCCATCATGACCTGCCTGCACACGCCGCAGGGATAAGCCAGCTGGGTGATCTCGTTCCCGGCCGGGCTGCCCACGATCGCGATCGCCTGAAAATCCCTGATCCCCTCGCTCACCGCTTTAAAAAAAGCGGTGCGCTCCGCACAGTTGGAAGGCGTATAGGCCGCATTTTCGATATTGCACCCTGTAAAGCAGCGTCCGTCCTTCGAAAGCAGCGCGGCGCCCACCCGGTAATGGGAATAGGGCGCATAGGACATTCCCCGCGCTGCCGCCGCTTTTTCTATCAGTTCCCGGATTCTGTCTTTTGTCATTACATTCCTTTCCTGCCGTTCCCTGCATACTGCTCTTCTATACAATGTCCAAATTTATTTACGGACTCCACCAGAAGCTTCTCAAATTTCGGCGCTACGGCATTGGCCGCCTCCTGTACCTCCTCATGGGTGAGCGGCGTGGGGCTCATACCGGCCGCCAGATTGGATACGCAGGACACGCCGCAGATTTTCATGCCCATATGGTTGGCGGCAATCGCCTCCACCACCGTGCTCATGCCGACCGCGTCTACCCCCAGCTTATGAAGCATCTGAATCTCTGCGGGGGATTCAAAGGAAGGGCCGGTCAACTGGGCATAAACACCCTCAAACAGTTCAATCCCATTCTCTCTGGCCGTTTCCCGGATTATCTCCTGTAAATCCAGGTCATATACATGGGACATATCCGGGAAACGGACGCCCAGCTCCTCTATATTAGCGCCGATCAGCGGATTCGGGGCAAAGCTGGAGATATGATCCTTAATCATCATAAACGCGCCCGCGTGAAATGACGGATTAATGCCGCCGGAAGCGTTGGTTAAAAATAAAATTTCCGCACCCATCATTTTCATCAGGCGAACGGGTAATACCACATCCTCAATCGGATATCCCTCATAGTAATGCACACGTCCCTGCATCAATACTACCGGCGTCTGACCGATATGGCCAAAGATGAATTTCCCCGCGTGTCCGGGTACGGTAGACACCGGAAATCCCTGGATTTCACTGTAGGAAAGCTCCGCCTGCACCTTGACCGTCCTGGCGAAATTACCAAGGCCGGAGCCCAGCACTATAGCCACCTTGGGCTCAAAATCAATTTTACTTTTATAACACTCGTAACATTTTAACAGCTTCTCATATACAGGATTCATACTCTTTCTCTGCCGCCTTTCCGTTCCTAAGCCATTTGACTGCGCTTACGGTTCTTTTGGCTCATTATAGCATCTGAAAAGGGTTTTTTCAATGAATACAGGAGAGATCTGTCCCTAAATAATAATGCACACCATTCCGCCGTTGCTGTCGTTGACAATCTTCTGCATCGTCTCCTGAAGCTTGATCTGGCTCTCCTCCCCAATCATGGAAATTTTACCCGTAATGCCGTCATTGACAAGCTGTTCCACCGTCTTTCCAAAAATATTCGTCTCCCAAATCCCATCTTCGCTGGTTCCGGTATCCGAAATATACTGAATCAGATCCCTCGCCTGTTCCTCGGTGCCCACAATGGGAGAAATTTCTGTTTCAATGCTCGCTTTAATCATATGAATACTGGGGCTTTCCGCTTTGATCTTCACTCCGAACTTATTGCCCTGCCTGATTAACTCCGGCTTCTCCAGCACGATTTCTTCCCGATCCGGCATCACCACGCCGTATCCCTTATAGCGCACAGCCTCAAGCGCGTGCAGCACCTTCACGTATTCCCGCTTCATCTTCGCCATATCCTTCAGGATCGCCAGAAGCTGATATTCGCTCTCAATGGATTCTCCTACCAGATCGCTGAGCATTTCATAATAATAGGCGTCGTCCACATCTAGGATAATCCTCACGCTGCCGTCGGACATATTGACTCCGTCCAGCTTGCACTTTTTAATATATTCACTTTCCAGCGAAAAATGGCTGGCGGTAATATCCCTGATGTGGTTCAGGCTTTCCATCAACTGTTTCAACTGGGCGATAATATCCTTTTTCATCTTGTGGTCAAAGGGCAGCATTTCCACCCATTTGGGCATATAGAACTCAATCATGGTAAGCGGAAACTCATACAGAATATTCTCCATAATATGGTTGATATCTTCCCGCTTGAGCTGCTCACAGTTCACAGGCATTACCGTAACCTGATATTTCTCGCTGATCTCGTCCGCCAGCTGCCGCGTTTCCTCCGCGTAGGGCTTTGCGGAATTTAACAGTACGATAAAGGGCTTGCCCAGCGTCTGCAATTCTCTGACGGTCCGCTCCTCCGCTTCCAGAAAGCTTTCGCGGGGCAGCTCCCCAAAGGTTCCGTCGCAAGTCACCACCACGCCGATGGTCGAATGATCCTTAATAACCTTGCGGGTTCCGATTTCCGCTGCCGTAGTAAAAGGGATTTCCTCCACAGACCAGGGCGTTTTCACCATTCGCTCGGCGTCCTTTTCCATATGGCCCGTCGCGCCCTCCACCATATATCCCACGCAGTCGATTAAGCGCACATCTACGTCAATATCCGTCCCCAGCCGGATATGCGCCGCCTCCTTGGGAATAAATTTAGGCTCCGTGGTGGTGATCGTCTTGCCGCCCGCGCTCTGCGGCATCTCGTCCTGCGCCCTTTCCTTCTCATGTTCATCGTTCATATAGGGAAGCACCAGAAGATTCATAAAGCGCTTGATAAAAGTGGATTTGCCGGTTCTCACAGGCCCCACCACTCCCAGATAGATTTCTCCCCCTGTCCTAAGCTGTATATCTTTATACAGATCATATGTACCATTCTGCAATAAATCCATAAAAAAATCCTCCCGCTTATACTGGTAAATGTATATGCGGAAGGCTTTTAAACTATTCGGCAAGTTTATGAAAAATAATACAATTAGGCTGATCGACGCTGATCTCCTTGCCGTTCATGACCAACAGGCCGTTCTTAAGGTCTACGGTAAAGAAGGTCATCGTATTGGACTCATGGTTTAAGGAAACCAGATGCCTGTTATCCGGGAAAAGATTGGCGTCCTTCGGATAATCCCCGCTGATGGGCAGGCATAAGATCTTCTCCAGCAGCCCCGTCTTCTGATCGATCTTATAGATGATCGTGCTGTTATCGCCCGCATTGGAGCTGACCATATATTTGAAATCCTCTGAAATGTTCAGGGCGCTGGCGGCGGAGCCGCCGGCATGGTAATCATTCAGCGTGGAAATGGTCTGGACCTTCTCAAATTCAGGATTACCGTCCCGTTCCTCGTAGGTATATACATCGATATAATTCTTTAATTCATGCACAATATACAAAAATCTGCCGTCCTTCGAAAATTTCATATGGCGGGGAGCGGATTCCTGCTCGCTCCTGATCATATCGATGGGCTTCAGCTTGCCGCTGGTGTGATCCAGCCGGTACACATTCACATGATCCAGTCCCAGATCCGCCGCGCACAGATATTTATTATCTCTCGTCATTTTCACGCAATTTACGTGCGGCCTGAAATTACGCTCGGCAATACTGCCTAAGCCCTTATGATAAATCTCGTCGGTGATATTGCCGATGCCGCCGTCCTCCCTCAGACGAAGCACGGTAATCTTCCCGTCGTGATATCCGCCCACAAACAAAAACCGATCCTCATAGTCCGTGGAAAGATAACAGCCTCTCATTCCATTGATGGTGCCCTCGTTGACCACCTCCAGATCTCCGCCCGGCATGATTTTATATGCCTCCACGCCGAAATCCGTAATAGAATAAAGAAACTTCTGGTTATGGGAAATGGAAATATAGGAGGAATTGGTGATTTCCACCTGATTCTTCTCCGTCATCCTGCCCTTCTTCATATCCACGTCATATATTTTGATACCGTAATTATCTTCCTTACCTACCGTATAAGTAGATACATACGCCACATATTTATCCTGGCTCATGTCCGTCCTCCATTCCGATTCGATCGACGCCCGTCTTTCCGAAGCGTCCGTCAGCCTGATTTTATCATATCCTGACGGCTTTGTTAATCATTTTCTAACAAAAATGATATTATTTTGCATTTTCCCATTGACAGGACCTCACTTTTTTGTATAATGGGTCTCAGTGCGGTTGTTTAGTTTTAGTAAACTTTGAGTTTATTATCACTGAATTTTACAGCCTGCGGATACTTGTATCATGATGGAAACGGAAGGAAGCTTTATGGACGGCAATGCAAACAGAATGGATCTTGGAAATAAAATCAGGGAGCTGCGCAATCAAAAGGGGCTGACCCAGGAGGAGCTGGCGGATCGCTGCGAATTATCCAAGGGCTTTATCAGCCAGCTGGAGAACGACGTGACCTCCCCGTCCATCGCGACCTTAATGGATATCCTGCAATGTCTCGGCACCGATTTGAAACACTTTTTCAACGACGCGGACGACAGGCAGATCGTATTTCGAAAGGAAGATTTTTTCGAAAAACTCGACGGCGACTTACATAATAAAATCGAGTGGATTATTCCCAACGCCCAGAAAAACATGATGGAGCCTATCCGTGTCACCCTGGAGCCGGGCGGTTCCACCTATCCCGACCAGCCCCATGAGGGAGAAGAATTTGGCTATGTCCTCTCCGGCTCCATTACCATCATCATCGGCAGCCGCAGCATGAAAGCCAAAAAGGGCGAAGCCTTTTATTATACGGCGGCCGCGGAGCATTATATCAAAGCAAACGGGAAATCCGGCGCCGTCTTCTTATGGATCAGCACGCCGCCCAATTTTTAAGACTGGCGGCAGGCCTTATTTACACACAGGAGGAATATCCATGTCAAAAGAATTAATTTACTTAAGCAATATTTCCAAATCCTTTGACGGACAGTTGGTGTTAGACGAATTAAATCTGAAAATCCACGAAAATGAGTTCGTTACCCTTCTCGGCCCAAGCGGCTGCGGCAAGACCACTACCCTGCGCATTTTAGGCGGATTTACAAGCCCGGATACCGGCCGGGTCTATTTTGACGGACAGGATATCACCCATATCCCCCCCAACAAAAGGCAGCTTAACACGGTTTTCCAGAAATATGCCCTTTTTACCCATATGACGATCGCGGAAAATATCGCCTTCGGCCTGAAAGTCAAAAAGAAATCGCAAAGCTATATCAAGGATAAGATTCGATACGCGCTGAAGCTGGTGAATCTGGAGGGCTACGAAAACCGAATGCCGGACTCCTTAAGCGGCGGCCAGCAGCAGCGTATCGCCATTGCCAGGGCTATTGTAAACGAACCGAAAATTCTCCTGCTGGACGAACCGCTGGGGGCGCTGGATCTGAAGCTTCGGCAGGAAATGCAGTATGAGCTGATCCGTATGAAAAACGAACTGGGCATTACTTTCGTCTATGTGACCCACGATCAGGAGGAAGCGCTGACCATGTCCGATACGATCGTGGTCATGAACCAGGGCTATATCCAGCAGATCGGTTCTCCAGAATCCATTTACAACGAACCGGAAAATGCCTTTGTGGCGGATTTTATCGGCGACAGCAATATTATCCCCGCGACTATGATTGAGGATAAGCTGGTGCGTATTCTGGATACCTGCTTCGCCTGTGTGGACGAGGGCTTCGGGCACAACAAGCCGGTGGACGTGGTAATCCGGCCTGAGGATGTGGAGTTGACCGAGCCTTCCGAGGGTCTCCTTCAGGGCGTGGTAACCCACCTTATCTTCAAGGGTGTGCACTATGAAATGGAGGTCATGGCAAACGGCTTTGAATGGCTGGTACATTCTACTACCCTGTTTCCTGTCGGCAGGCAGGTCGGCATCAGGGTAGACCCCTTTAATATCCAGATCATGAACAAACCGGAATCTGAGGACGAGGAGGCGACGGTAATTGACATCTAAGAATAAATGGCTTTCTGCGCCTTATATCCTGTGGTCCGCCCTATTTATCATCGTGCCTTTAGCTATGATCTTCTATTATGGGCTGACGGATAAAACAGGCGCGTTTACATTAGAAAACATTACGGCGATTATGACCGCGGAGCATGCCAAGGCGTTATGGCTCTCCCTTCTGCTGTCCCTGATCAGTACGCTGATCTGTTTCCTGCTGGCCTATCCGCTGGCAATGATTCTTGCCGGCATGAAGATCAGTCAGCACAGCTTTATGATTTTTATTTTTATTCTGCCTATGTGGATGAATTTTCTCCTCCGCACCCTCGCATGGCAGACCCTGTTGGAAAAAAGCGGCGTTATCAATAGCGTACTGGCCTTTTTCCATTTGCCGGGCATCAACATCATCAACACCCCCTACGCCATTGTGCTGGGCATGGTATATAATTTCCTGCCTTTTATGGTGCTGCCCCTTTATAATGTGTTGTCTAAAATTGATGAAAACGTCATCAACGCGGCCAGAGATTTAGGCGCCGGCAGCGCGTATACCTTTTTCCGTATTACGCTGCCCCTATCCATACCGGGAATCATCAGCGGCGTTACCATGGTATTTGTACCGGCGCTGACTACCTTCGTGATCAGCACTCTGCTTGGCGGCAGTAAAATCCTGTTGATCGGCAATGTCATCGAGCAGGAATTTACACAGGCCTCCAACTGGCACTTGGGGAGCGGCCTTTCCATCGTCCTGATGATTTTCATTATCCTTAACATGATCGTCTCCGCCCTTTTCGACAAGGAGAGCGATGGAGGAGGAATGGAGATTCTATGAAAAATACTGCCAAAAAAATCTATATCGCCCTGATTTTTATCTTTCTGTACGCGCCCATCGTCACCCTGATGGTATTGTCCTTTAATGCCAGCAAAACAAGGGCGAAATGGGGAGGCTTTACCCTACAGTGGTACAGCGCCCTCTTCCAAAACCGGGATATCATGGAAGCGCTGGGCAATACGCTGTTTATCGCAGTAATATCCTCTCTCGCCGCCACGGTAATCGGCGCCATCGCCTGCATTTCCATGAACGGCATGAAGCGCAGAACCAGGTCGGTTCTGTTGGGGATTGCGAATATTCCTATGTTAAATGCGGAAATCGTAACCGGTATTTCCCTGATGCTCCTCTTTATCAGCCTGGGAATGAGGTTCGGGCTGGGAACTATCCTGTTGTCGCATATTACCTTTAATATTCCTTATGTAATCCTAAGCATTATGCCCCGTATGAAACAGCTAAACCCCAGTATTTACGAGGCGGCTTTAGATTTAGGCGCGTCTCCCGGAACCGCTTTTTTCAAAGTGGTGTTCCCCGATTTGCTGCCCGGTATTCTGTCAGGCTTCCTGATGGCCTTTACCATGTCGCTGGATGATTTTATTATCACCCATTTTACCAAGGGCGCCGGAGTGGATACGCTCTCTACCAAGATCTATACGGAGGTCAAAAAAGGCATTAAGCCGGAAATGTACGCCTTGTCCACAATCATTTTTGTGACGGTGCTTTTACTGCTCGTTCTGGTCAATGCGGCCTCCGGCACAAAAAACGAAAAAGCAAAAGAAAAGGAGAGTTAACAAATGCATAAAAAAGCAGCCATTCTGACCGTTTCCGTTATCCTTGCTTCCATGGCCGCCATGACCGGGTGCGGGTCGTCGGGCGGAGGAGAAAACGGAGAGGTTATTGTCTACAACTGGGGCGAATACATCGACCCCGAAACCATAGAAATGTTTGAGGAAGAAACCGGTATCCGGGTAGTCTATGATGAGTTTGAAACCAATGAGACGATGTATCCCAAGGTAGAATCCGGCGCAGCGTCCTACGACGTCGTCTGCCCTTCCGATTATATGATTAGTAAGATGATTGAGAACGATATGCTCGCGGAGATTAATTTTGACAACGTCCCCAACGCGACGGCTAATATCGGCGCGCAATACTTTGAGCAGTCCCAGGACTTTGACCCGGAAAATAAATATTCCGTTCCCTACTGCTGGGGAACGGTGGGAATCCTTTACAATCAGACCATGGTCGATGAACCGATCACAAGCTGGGCGCAGCTTTGGGATGAAAGATATGCCGATAACATTTTAATGCAGGATTCCGTGCGGGACGCTTTTATGGTGGCGGAAAAGCTAAACGGCTTCTCCATGAATACCGTCGATCCCACTGAATTGGAAATTGCCAGAGACGCCCTGATCGAACAAAAGCCTCTGGTACAGGCCTATGTCATCGACCAGGTGCGGGATAAGATGATCGGCGGCGAAGCGGCGATTGGCGTTATCTATTCCGGGGAAGCCATTTACACCCAGCGCGAAAACCCTGATCTGGTATATGTGATTCCGGAAGAAGGCACTAATGTCTGGATCGATTCCTGGGTAATCTTAAAGGACGCTCCCAACAAGGAAAACGCTGAAAAATTTATCAACTTTATGTGCCGCAGCGATATTGCCGTTAAGAATTTCGAATATATCACCTACTCTACCCCCAATGAGGCCGCACGGGAGCTGATTGAAGATGAAGAAATCAAAAACTCCGAGATTGCTTTCCCGGATCTGTCCCAGTACGATAACCTGGAGGTTTACGTTTACCTTGGCGAAGAAGGGGACGCTCTCTACAACGATATGTGGAAGGAAGTAAAATCGAACTAGAACCATACAAAAATGGCGGCGCTCTGCGAAAAGAAGCGCCGCCATTTGCTTTTATTCCTCATTGCCTAATTTTTCATGGAAGAAACAGATAATACGCTGCCACAGCTCTCTCTGGAAGAACTGCCGATCCGCGTGGTCGGCTCCTTCAATCGCCACCAGCTTCACATCGCAGCCGGCCTCCTCCAGCTTATCATGGAGTAGCTGCCCCTGACTGAAGGGAACCGTCCTGTCTTCGGTTCCATGGATAATCAGGAAAGGAGGCGCATCCTTTGTCACGTAAGCGACCGGACAGATCGCGTAAGCCTCCTCCCGGTTTTGCATCACATTTTTCCCAAGCAATAATGATTCCGGGGAAGCTGCCGCCATCTCGGCGGAAGGATAAGGGAAGCCGCTTACGTCCGTGGGCGGATACCAGGGGCAGGCGGCCTGAACCCTGCTGGAATACTCCAGATAATCGCCCACATCATATTTCTCATCATTGACTAATGCAGTCATCGCCGTCAAATATCCCCCGGCGGATTCTCCCATCACGCCGAACCGCTCCGGATCAATCCGATATCTTTGACTGTGAGCGCGCAAATATCTCACCGCCGCCTTGATATCCATGAGAGGCGCCGGATATTGTGCTTCATTGCTGGTGCGGTATTCTACGCTCGCCACCACAAACCCGCTTCTGGCAAGCTCGCATAAATACGCCAAATGCGCCGATTTGTCCATAGTCAGCCATGCACCGCCGCAAATCCACACAATACAGGGATATTTCTTATTCTCGCTTTCAGGATAAATAAGATCCATTTTCAAATCCCGCCTGGTGTGCCCAAACCATGCGTCCACCTGGGCAAACGCCACATCTGTCACGACACAGTACTGAGGTTCTACTGCTTTGATTGTTATTGTTTCACGCATCTCCTACCGTCCTCCTTTAATACATGATATAGATCATTGCCAAACTGTTCGCCATGGAATCTTGATGGCGCAGGGACTGTTGCTAACGATACAAAAATCCTGCCCGCACCGCAGACGCGATAGAAAGGTTCGGTACATAAAGAGGAATCAGCGTCGCCTGCACCGCATGATACAAGTCTGACTTGCCCGGCCATACCGTTCCTATTACCTGATTGTGGCGATCCATCTGATGAAACCAGGAGCCTTTCACATGATCCAACACCTTCTCATCCAGATATTCCATAAATTCCGCATACTGATCTCCATATTCCGGTTTCCCGGTTATATGATAAAGAGACGCCGATGTATTAATCGCCTCCGCCAGCGTCCAGTGCATTCTGTCATGCACTACCGGCTTCCCCTTCCAATCCGTGGTATACACGATGCCCGGCGCGCCGTCAGCCTTCCATGCGTCCGCTATGGCTCTTCCATAAAGGTTTTCAGACGCCTCCAAATAAGGAAGCGCTTTCTTTCTGTCCTTGGAATAAGTGGATAACGCCCACTGCACAATCAACCTCGCCCACTCAATACCATGTCCGGGCGTCGCCCCATAGGGCTTGAAAGGATCCTCCGGCCTATCCTGGTTCCGGTTCAGATCTACATTCCACTCCTTCGTGAAGTGCTCCGGAATCCTCCATTCATTTCCGGCGGACCATTCCAGCACATGATCAATGATGCGTCCCGCCCTCAGACGGTACCGCTCATCTCCCACCGTATCCGCCACTGCCAGAAAAGCTTCTACCGTATGCATATTGGCGTTAAGTCCCCGGTAATCCTCCAGAACCGTAAATTCCGTATTCCATGTATCGCAGGAAAGTCCTTCCTGCTCATTCCAGAACTGAAGATCATAAATCCTCAACGCCTCATTCAACAGCTCCTCAGCGCCCGGTCTGCCCGCCAAAACCGCGGAAGCCGCCGCCAGAATAACAAACGCATGCGCATAGCACTGCTTATCGGGCATCACCTGATTTTCCCCGGTGAGACCCGCATACCAGCCGCCGTTTTGTCTATCCTGCAGCTCTTCCCACAATCCCCGCAGCCCTGCGTCAACCAATTCTTCACTTCCCTGATGCCCCAGCAGGCTGCCCAGACTATACACATGTACCATACGGCTGGTAATCCAAGTCTCGCGGCCGCGCTCCTTCCAAGGCGTCCCGTCATCGCCAAGATAATAAGAGCTGCCGCCGGGCGAAGGGAAGCGGTGCCCAAAGCTCAGCAGATTTTCACGGATTTCCTCCAGAAATCTTCGATTGGCTTCGGTATCGATCTGATACTTCCTGTTGACTTGACCCGGATAAACCCTGCTGGATTCCCTTTCCGTCTTCATTTTCCTGCATCCTCCCCGGCGAATGTTCTATGAATGAAAAACCCCGCAGAGCTTGAATTTCTGCGGGGCGTCATTCTCTGTAATTGAATTTTTAGAATTTCCCAGCCTTGGCAGCTTCTTCAATAGAAACTGCAACCGCAACAGTAGCGCCTACCATAGGGTTGTTGCCCATACCGATCAGACCCATCATTTCCACATGAGCCGGAACGGAAGAGGAACCTGCGAACTGTGCGTCAGAATGCATACGTCCTAATGTATCCGTGAAACCATAGGAAGCAGGGCCTGCCGCCATATTATCAGGATGAAGCGTACGTCCTGTACCGCCGCCTGAAGCTACTGAGAAGTACTTTTTACCTGCCTCTGTTCTCTCCTTCTTGTATGTACCTGCTACAGGATGCTGGAATCTTGTAGGGTTCGTAGAGTTACCTGTAATAGAAACATCCACGTTCTCTTTCCACATGATTGCTACGCCTTCCGGAACGGAGTTCGCGCCATAGCAGTTAACCTTGGAACGAAGGCCATCGGAGTAAGAGATTCTCTCGATTTCCTTTACTTCATTTGTATAAGGATCATATTCCGTCTCAACGAATGTAAATCCGTTGATTCTGGAAATAATCTTTGCCGCATCTTTGCCCAGACCGTTTAAGATAACGCGAAGAGGTTTCTGGCGTACCTTGTTAGCCTTCTCAGCAATACCGATTGCGCCCTCCGCAGCCGCGAAAGACTCATGGCCTGCTAAGAATGCGAAGCAGTCCGTCTCTTCCTCCAACAACATTTTACCCAAATTACCGTGGCCAAGACCTACCTTACGGGTATCTGCAACAGAACCGGGAATACAGAATGCCTGAAGCCCTTCGCCGATTGCTGCCGCAGCCTCAGCAGCCTTCTTACAGCCCTTTTTAATGGCGATTGCCGCACCTACGGTGTAAGCCCAACAAGCGTTTTCAAAACAGATAGGCTGGATTTTTTTCACCTGCTCATAAACATCTAAGCCAGCATCTTTTGTAATTTTCTCGGCTTCTTCGATAGAAGAAATGCCGTAACTATTTAATACAGAATTGATTTTGTCAATTCTTCTTTCATATGATTCAAATAAAGCCATCTTATCTTATTCCTCCTGTTTATTATTCGCGCCAAGCAGACTTCCTGGCGAATGATATTTTACTATTATTCGCATCTGGGATCGATAATCTTAACAGCGTCGTCAACACGTCCATATTGTCCGCAGGCTTTCTCATACGCTGTATTAGGATCATCACCCTTCTTGATGAAGTCTGTCATCTTGCCAAGGCTTACGAACTTGTAACCGATGATTTCATCATTTGCATCTAATGCAATGCCCGTTACATAACCTTCAGCCATCTCAAGGTAACGAGGTCCTTTCTTCAAAGTACCGTACATGGTACCTACCTGGCTTCTTAAACCTTTGCCAAGATCTTCAAGACCTGCGCCTACCGGAAGGCCTTCTTCGGAGAATGCAGACTGTGTACGTCCGTATACAATCTGTAAAAACAGCTCTCTCATAGCTGTATTGATAGCGTCGCAAACCAGATCTGTGTTAAGAGCTTCCATCACTGTTAAACCCGGCAAAATTTCAGACGCCATAGCTGCGGAATGAGTCATACCGGAACAGCCGATGGTCTCTACAAGCGCTTCCTGAATGATACCCTCTTTAACATTCAGTGTCAGCTTACATGCCCCCTGCTGAGGAGCGCACCAGCCTACGCCATGTGTTAAACCGGAAATATCTTTTACTTCTTTTGCCTGAACCCATTTTGCTTCTTCTGGGATAGGAGCACAGCCATGATGAACGCCCTGTGCCACTGTACACATTTCTTCAACTTCTTTTGAATAAATCATGTGATAACTCCTTTCGATTATGTAAAAATTATTTCATAACAGACTGATAGAGGTCTGTCATAACCGCTAGTCCTATTGTCTCATATTATATATAAAAAATCCAGTCATATTTTTTAATTTCCAACTGGATTTTTCAATGGATTATCCTGTATTTGAAGCCTATCCAAGCATCATTCTGTCATTGGCAAATTCCCCGCCGCTGGCCTCTCCAAATTTCGCAAGCAGATCCGATACGTGGAGCTTCTTCTTTTCCTCTCCCGATATATCGTAAATAATCCTGCCCTCATGCATCATAATCAGACGGTTGCCGTGCGCAATCGCGTCCTTCATATTATGGGTGACCATCATGGCCGTCAGATGGTTCTCTTCGATAATCTTATCAGACAGCTCCAATACCTTCGCCGCCGTCTTCGGGTCCAGCGCCGCCGTATGCTCATCTAAAAGCAGCAGAGCCGGTTTCTGTAAGGACGCCATCAGAAGGGTAACCGCCTGCCGCTGGCCGCCGGACAGGAGTCCTACCTTGGAGGTAAGTCTGTCCTCCAGTCCCAGATCCAGTTCCCTAAGCTTCTCTTTATAATATTCCCTTTCCGCCTTAGTCACGCCCCATTTCAAGGTACGCCTCTTGCCGCGCCGTGCCGCAAGCGCCATATTCTCATCGATGGACATCGTAGCCGCCGTGCCGGTCATGGGGTCCTGAAATACGCGCCCCAAAAATTTAGCCCGCTTATGTTCGGGAAGGGAAGTAACGTCGGCGCCCCCTATGATAATAGAACCGGAATCTACAGGCCATACTCCCGCTATAGCGTTCAACGCGGTGGACTTGCCGGCTCCGTTACCGCCGATAATCGTGACAAAATCGCCCTCGTTTAACTGCAAATTAACGCCGTTCAGCGCCACCTTTTCATTGATGGTTCCTTTATTAAAGGTCTTATGTATTTCTTTCATTTCCAATGCGTATGCCATCGTTAAGCCACCCCTTTCTTCACATACTTATCCTTCAGATAGGGAATCGCGAGGAAGATGGTTACCACAATCGCAGAAAACAGCTTCATATCGTCAGAAGGCATCTTGAGCCATAATACAAAGGCTATTACAACATAATAGATAACGGCTCCCGCTATCACCGCAAACATATTAAACGCAAACGCCATCTTTCTGCCTGCGCACAGTCTGCCAAACAACACCTCGCCGATAATAACGGCCGCCAGGCCGATTACAATCGCGCCGCGCCCCATATTGACGTCCGCCGCGCCCTGATACTGCGCATACAGGCCGCCGCATAAGCCTACCAATCCATTGGAAATCATGAGCGCCAGAACCGTATGGAATTTCGTATTAATGCCCTGCGCCTTGGCCATATTCTGATTACAGCCGGTAGCGCGGATCGCCTGGCCCTGCTCCGTCCCAAAATAGAAATATAACAGATAAACCAAAAGAATACAGCCCAAAATAACTCCGCCGTAAAATTTGAATTTGGTCAGCGCGTCTCCTGATATATAGCGAAGGGAAACCACCAGCGCGTACTGGTCTACGTTGATTGCCTGATTAGACTTCCCCATAATGTTCAAATTAATAGAGTAAAGCGATATCTGCGTCAGGATACTGGACAAAATCCCCGGAATCCCCAACGCCGTATGCAATAATCCGGTCACCATACCCGCCAGCATGCCTACCCCAAACGCCGCCAGCAATGCAATCCACGGATTCACTCCCGCACGAATCAGCATAACCGCCGTAGCGCCGCCAGTAGCCAGGGAACCGTCCACCGTCAGATCGGCAAAATCCAATAAACGGAATGTAATATACACTCCCAAGGCCATAATTCCCCAGATTAATCCCTGTGCGCATGCCCCCGGCATTGCCCGCAGCAAGGACATCGGGTTTAGAGATAATAAAATCATCTTTTCCTCCATTCCGAAGCGTTCTGGCTGAACCTCCAACAAATGCCAAAGCCTGTCCTATTTTACGGAATCTGCGACGCTCCGGCACAGCTTCCGGGCAAGCCTGACATTTAAGCAATACAGAAATAGAGATGGGGATGGCAGAGATGTCATCCCCATACACTTCATTGTGTATATTGTATCATTTTTAATAAAATGTGCAAGACCTTCCCATTACTCTTCGATTGCCACATAATCATCCGGTATCGTTACGCCAAGGGTCTCACAGATAGACACATTATATTCCTTCGTAACCTGAGGTGCGAACTGGATATCCATGGTGGTGATATCCGCGCCGTTTACCAGAATGTCGTATGCCATTTCGCCTGCCGTATAGCCGATATCATAATAGCTGATCGATAAGGTAGCCACGCCGCAGCCGGAGCAGATGCCTTCCTCACCGGCGATAATCGGAACGCCTGCCGGAAGCGCTACGTTATTGACAGTCTCCGTATTAGCCGCCAGCGTATTATCCGTAGGGATGTAAAGCACATCGCAGGACTCGCACGCGCTGGTTACAACCGCCTGGATCTCGTTGGAATCAGCCGCCGTGAACTCTTCATATGCAATGCCGTCTTCTTCCAGATACTGCTCAAATACCTGTGCCTGATATACCGAGTTAGCCTCTGCGGAACAATAAAGGATACCGACCTTCTCTGCTTCGGGGAACAGCTCTACCAGCATATTCTCCTGCTCCTCCAAGGGCGCCAGATCAGATGTACCGGAAATATTGGTTCCCGTAGCTCCTGTCCAATCCGCAATATCCAGCGCGGTAGCGTAATCCGTAATGGAAGTTCCCAGAATCGGAATGGTATTGGTTGCCGCTGCGGCTGCCTGTAAAGGAGCGGTTGCATTGGCAAGAATCAGATCGTCGCCGTCCGTTACAAACTGTGTGCAGATGGTAGCGCAGTTTGTCTGTTCGCCCTGCGCGTTCTGAAAATCAAAGTTTACATTGCCTTCACCCAGAAGCTCTGTCAGCGCTTCCTCAAAACCTCTTGTAGCTTCATCCAAAGCGGGGTGCTCTAACAACTGGCAGATACCGATATTATATACCTGATCTGCTGCGGCCGCCTCTGTTTCCTCAGAAGAAGCCTCCGTCTCCTCCGCCGTATCGGCAGTCTCCTCCGCTGCCTCTTCTGTTTCCGCCGCTTCCTCTGTACTGTCTGCCGCAGATTCTTCCGTGCTGCTGTCAGAACCGCAGCCTGCCAGCATCGTAGCAGACACGGCTGTTGCCATAAGTAATGCTAAAGCTTTCTTTTTCATAATAATCTCCTCCTAAAAAGTACTCGCACGCTTTAACGCATTAAAGTGTACTGCTTTCTAAGAAACTATACATGAAAATGAAAGATTAGTCAACTCCAATATTCCATAAAATGGAAGCCGAAAAACCGCCGTCCTTCCAATCAGCCTATAAAATATTCCGAAATATCAATACAGTTCAGCAGCGCCAGGCTGTTATGCTCCTTACACTCCAGCCAGCTTGCGCTGGCTCTTGTCCAGCAGCGCAGGGAATAGTTAAAGAGTTCCTCCGTACATCTGCAATGGGCGTCCTTCTGATCCAGCTTCTTCAGGATACAATTCTCACAGGGAGTCTCCCTGTTCTGCAGCGCCCTGTAGCAGATATCCCCAATCCTGACCTCCGGCGTCTTCATCAATACTTTTTTATTGATAAAGCTCAACTCGTAGGTATCCGCATTTACAATATATACAAAGCTGTCCAGGTTATCGAAGATGGCGATCTGGGTCACAAAATCCTGCAGGCGGTCCATCAGGCCGATCTGTAAAATGTGCGCTCCCAGAATCCGGAACAGGGAACTGATCTCCTCCATCTGGCTTTCCTGAAACTCCAACTGCACATCTTCATGGTTTTCAAACACGATCGCTCCCTGAAATTCCCCCTTAGACGTAATCGGATAGTAAAGCATACTCTTGATGCCCTCCGCCCGGAAATACTCATGCATTTCCTCCGCGCTGAGATCATAATCATGGATAATCGAGGTTTTATGGAAGGATTCGTATAGGATCTCGCTGACCACTCTCTTTAGCTCGTAGTGCTCCCTGGTCTCCCTTCCGATTTCATATCCGGGCAGCGCAAACTGCACGGTTCTCGAAATCGGAAACGTATCGTTTCCACACACATATCCCCGGTGGAAATGATACTCCGCCGTCATCAGCTCCATAACAGAGCGTATGGCGGACTCCATATCCTTATCCTCAAAGAGGATCTGCATGACCATATCTTCAATTCTGCGATTAAGCTCCATGCCCTTATCGGGATCATAGGCAGTCGTTTTCCTGTTGGCATGATAGACCATGGTAGTAGCGGCGTCATAGAGCCGGTAACCGCTCTTGCCGTTCGCCTTCGCCGTATATAAGGCTTTATCCGCTTTATTAAAAAGCTCTTCATAATCGCTGCCGTGATAAGGGAATACGGCGACGCCCACGCTGCAGCTTACCTGAACCTGCTGTTCCGGGCAGTCATAAGAATAATGAACGTTTTTTACGATCTTGCCCGCCATACAGTCCGCGTCAAAGATAGAATTCAGGTTCTTCATAAAGACCAGGAACTCGTCCCCGCCGATACGTCCCACAATATCCCCGCCTTTAAAGACATCATTCAGGATATTGGCCGTTTCGATCAAAACCTTATCGCCCTGGGAATGTCCCATGAGATCATTGACTTCCTTAAAATTATCCAGGTCGATGATCATCAAAGCGTTTAAAGCCCCGCCGTTTCTCTCGCTGATGGCGTTTTGGATTAACTGGACGGTCGCCTCTTTATTATAAAGACCGGTCAGCCCGTCTTTTTCCGCCCGAAGCAGCAGCTCCAGCTCTTTCAGCTTCCTCTCCTGAATATTAATCATACGTCCCACAATCCTTGTGACATAGCCCTCGGCTCCCAGGAGAGACGTCAAATTGGCCTGATACCAGGTATATTCCTCATCAAACCATTTAATCCGGAACTCGATCGTATCATGCTTGGGGGACTTCAGCAGCCCTTCCATGACAGATTTATAATAAGCGACGTCCTCCTCATAGATAGAGGTGTCGTCAAACTTCTCCATATATTTGTTCTGTATCAATTCGCCCGCTATACTGTAATCCCCTGAAGATTTAATCACCATAACATCGGTCTTGGCGTTATAATCCATAATCTTCTCGCCTTCGGCCTCAGACAGGATATGGAGCCGTTCCGCCTGCTGTTTCAGCTCCTCCTCCACGCTCTTCCGCTCGGAGATATCCTGAACGACTGTAACAATCGTATAGCGATTTCCTTCTCTGGCATATAAGTTGCCCCGGACATGCAGCCAGCGCAGGCCGCCGCTTCCTGTTACCGTACGAAATTCAACGTCTACCGCCCCGTCGTCCTTTAGGACGTCTGCGATAGCCTGCCGGAAACTCGGCAAATCCTCCGGTATGATACTCATTTCGACCTTATTGACATACTTCATTCCCTGTGCCCTGGAATATCCAAGCATCCGGAATAAACCTTCGTTAATAAAAACAGGCGTCAATTTCCCATCTTCATACTCAAAGAAACAAATACCGGCTATGATGTTGTTAACCATGGAACCAAAGGACTCCATATTTAATTCCATTCCCATTTGCGCTTCCCCAATGTACTTTTCTATGTATATTTTCTCACAGAACACAGGATTCTGTCTAATACTTTTCCACTATTTCCCCATCTTTTTTATAAATGCTGCCAGCGGGGATAAACCCTCTTACCATAGAGGTCGGATAGACGTTCGACTGCCTGCCGATTACCGTGCCGGGATTTAATACGGAATTGCACCCCACCTCCACACAGTCACCCAACATCGCGCCGAATTTCCTGAGTCCGGTCTCATACCGCTCCTCCCCCGCTTTTACTGCCACGAGGGTTTTATCGCTCTTAACATTGGAAGTAATGGAGCCGGCTCCCATATGCGCCTTATAGCCTAAAATACTGTCCCCCACATAGTTATAATGCGGCGCTTGAACCTTATTAAATAAAATAACGTTCTTCAGCTCTGTGGAATTGCCTACCACGGCGCCTTTTCCCACGATGGCGTTTCCCCTGATAAAAGCGCAATGCCTGATTTCCGCCTCCTCATCAATAATCGCCGGCCCGTTGATATAAGCGCTGGAAAATACCCTGGCGGATTTGGCAATCCAGACATTCTCCCCTCTTTGCTCATAGCGATCCCTGGGAAGCCTATTTCCCAGGGAAAGAATGAACCCGCCTATCTGGGGCAGTACCTCCCAGGGATAAGTCGCGCCCTGAAAAATCTCTCCCGCAATCGTTTCCTCCAATGTATAAAGGGCATCTATTGTGGTATCCTGTAATCCTGCCATATTACCGCTTTGCTCCTTTCTCAGACCTCTGATGAACCGCGTCTGATTTACCTTGATAAAATTGTGATGCATAATGAAATCTATGATACAGCGCAGACTGATTATTCATCTGCTTGACGGCATTGGTCCTTCTGGTAATGAAATCATCCAGCTTAACCATATACTCCTTCTCCGTGATCTCGCCGTCCGCGACCAGCGTAAGCCCCTTCTCCCAGCTCGCCGTCAATCTCGGATCAAGCAGCGGCCTGATAGAGCCTGCCACCACCTCGTAAATCATCTCCCCTAAAAGAGTGGGGGTAATGATCTGCGTCTTTTTATTCAACGCAAGGTACTTGATATGAACCAGCTTCTTCAGAATCTCCGCCCTGGTCGCGGAAGTGCCGATACCGCTTCCCTTGATCTGGGCGCGCAGTTCCTCATCTTCTATAAACTGCCCGGCATTTTCCATGGTCAGGATCATCGTTCCGGAATTATAACGCTTCGGCGGGGAGGTTTCCCCTTCCTTCTTCTCCAGCCCCTTCAGCGTAAGCTCCGCGCCCTTTTTCAGCTTTTGCAGCCGTTCCAGAAAGGACTGGTCACAGGCCTGCTCCTGCTCTTCCCTTTTATCCTCTCTCTCCTCCTCCGCGTCTTTGCCCGTTTTCCTTCTGGCGAAAGAATTGGCCGCCACCGTAAGGTAGCCGGGCTGTGCCAGCACTTTAAAGCCGCAGGTAAAAAGCTCTCCCTTAATGCGGATTGCCAGGCTGATTTTCTGATAAACCGCCGCGGGATAGAAAATACTTAAAAATCTCCTGACAATAATCTCATATACCTTCGCAGCCGTGGGATGCAGGCCGTTTAAGCCTGCCAGCCCCTGTCCCGTAGGGATAATCGCGTAATGGTCTGTAATCTGCCCGTCGTTTACATATCTGGTTTTGGCGATCGTCCGGTAACTGCCCTGTTCCAGCACTTCTTCCGCATATCCGGCGGCAATCCCGTAATGCTTCAATCCGGCAATATTCTTATGAATCTCCTTCGCTACCGCGCTGGAAAGCACCCTTGCGTCTGTACGGGGATAAGTAGTCAGCTTCTTTTCATATAATTCCTGGGCGATTCTCAAGGTCTCGTCAGGACTGATCTTAAATAATTTAGCGCAGTCATTTTGCAACTCCGCCAGATTATACAATAAGGGCGGATTTTTGGTTTCCTTCTTTTTTTCCAGCTTCTCTGTGACCGCCCCCGGCGCGCCCTCCGCCAGAAAATCGATAAAGGCGTCCGCATCCTGCTCCTTTAAAAAGCCGTTATCCTTATATAACAAGGGGGACTGGGCATATCGGGAGCCCTCCACGGCTTTCCACTCGCAGGCGCATTCATGGCCGTCTATATCAATCCGGGCTAAAATACGGTAAAAGGGAATCTTCACAAACTCCCTGATTTCCCGTTCCCGGTTGACAACCATACCCAGCACGCACGTCATCACACGCCCCACGGACACCACCGCCTTATCCGTTTTCAGATAAGATTTGATGGAGTTGCTGTATTTCAGCGTCAGCACGCGGGAAAAGTTAATTCCCATCAGATAATCTTCTTTGGCTCTCAGATAAGCGGCATGGGACAGATTATCATAGGCGGAAAGATCCTTCGCCTCCCTGATTCCCCGCTGAATCTCTTCCTCGGTCTGGGAATCTATCCAGACTCTTTTTCTTGTCTTGCCCTCTACCCCGGCCTGCTGTTCCACCAGCCTGTATATGTACTCCCCTTCCCTTCCCGAATCGGTGCATACATAGATGGTTTCCACGTCTTTCCTGTTCAAAAGGCCGCTCACGATCCCAAACTGTTTTCTCACGCTGTCGATCACTTCATACTTAAATTCCTCCGGAATAAAAGGAATCGTCTCTAACGACCACCTCTTATACTTCTCGTCGTAGGCCTCTGGATAACTCATAGTTACCAGATGCCCCACGCACCATGTGACCACGGCTTCCTCCGACTCCATATAGCCGTCCTGATTCTTCATATGATACTTCAAAGCCTTGGCAAATTCCCTTGCCACACTGGGCTTCTCCGCAATAAATAAACTTTTTCCCATCATTCATGTCTCGTATTTTCTGATTCTGCCTGCCGCCCGCAGCCCTACAGGTCCGTGATCTGTACCAACTGCAAGTGATTCTTAATTTTGGCCTCCAAATTCAGCTTCTCATCAAACCGAAAGGCGGTATACATATAAATATAATCCGCGTTGATTTTCGCTTTATCCGCGCTGAGGAGCAGCTTCTCATAATCCTCGTATGCCATGGGCGTCTCCCAGTTGCATAATCCAATCAGCGTATGGCCTTCCTCGTCTTGGGCGATCAGATCTAAAGCGCCCTCTTTGCCGATCCACTCTCCCACCGTATGAAGCTCCAGCGGCAGCCTGTGCCTGCCGTTTAGCTTCATCAAATGCTGTCTGCACACTCTTTTAAAATATTTCGCCACGTATCTCCTGAAATCCGGCGCTATATAACGGTTGTAAAATTCTCCCACGGACAAAATCTGCAAATCGCTCAGATGAGGATACAGATACGTATAATAAAAATCCACGAAAGGGTGGCTGATTCTGTAAATGCCCTTCTGCGCGTTTTCTTTGCCCGCCGTATCGTAGGAAAACACCTTTTCAACCAACTCCAGTTCCATCAGATTCTTCAGGTAAACGCTGATTTTGGCACGGGAAAATTCCGTGTGGAGATACAGGTCGTTCAGCTTATAATTTCCCGCCGCGACAGACGCCATGATGGTATTATACACGCTGGGCTCCCGTAGCTGCTCCGTCAGAATCCGCTCCCCCTCCTCAAAGAGAAGGCTGTTCCCGTCCAGAATATTACGGCAGATATTCTGCTGGATCGTCAATCTGTCGTCAAACTGATTCCAGAGTCCTGGGATACCGCCCAGAACCGCATACGCCTCCACACATTCCTCGATACGGAAATTGGGAAATCTCTGTACGATATCGTCAAAGGACATCTCCCGAACCTTAAGGAACCCGGATAACTCATAAGCGGCTTCCCCTATTCGGGTAATCATGCTGTTCTCAATCCAGCCTATGGAAGAGCTGCATAAGAGCACCATAACGTCCTCCTGGTTCCACTGGCTATGCAGAAAAGTGATCAGCTCCTTCATAAATCCGTCGCATACCCTGACAATATATTGAAATTCATCGATTACAATGACCTTTTTGCCGCCGCCCCGATGAGCGATTCTGGCCAGAATATTATGAAAGGAAGGAAACGGCTCCGCCGCATATCCGTCCCGGGCAAGCTGGCAGCCCCACTGATAGAGCTGTTCTCTTTCCGAACATGCCCTGGCCAGATAATAAGAATGGGGCTTCTCTGCCATAAATTCTTTTACGAGCGCAGTTTTGCCGATATGCTTCTGACCGTATACCACTAAAATCTGGCTGCCGTCCCTGTCATAATAGTCATTCAGATAATTCAGTTCAGCCGCTCTGCCAAGTAACATACCTTACCTCATATCGCTTTCCCGCATACCGCCTTGCGCGGTGCCCAATACTTCCCACAAAACGCTCTGTCCGGCAGCCGGTATGGCGCCTCGAACCGGCTATGCCGATATCGCCGCCAGCAGCTTCTCAATCTCCTCTGCGGGCATCGGTTTCCCCAGATAAAATCCCTGAATAATATCGCAGGAAATCTCATTCAGATACCGAAACTGTTCTTCGGTCTCAACGCCCTCCGCAATGGTTTCAAAGCCTAATTTCTTGACCATATAAATAATGGATTCCGTGATAATTTTGGTATTTTCATCCGTAATCACCGTATCAATGAAGGATTTATCAATCTTGAGCGTATCAATTGGCAGCCCTTTCAGATAGGATAAGGAGGAATAGCCCGTACCGAAATCATCCAGGGAAATCTTCATGCCAAGATTCCTCAGCGTAACGATCTTCTCGGTAATCTCCTCAAAATCGTCAATCAGAATAGATTCCGTAATCTCTAACTCAATCTCATAGGGCGAAATGTCATATTTTCTGAGAATCCGCAATACTTTATCTATAAAATCAGGCTGTTTGTACTGAATCGCCGAGATATTAAGGGATATGATCATGGGATAATGAAATTTTCTTTTCCATTCCGCATAGGCTTTCAGGCTCTCTTCAATCACCCAGGTTCCGATAGGAATGATCGCGCCGTTTTTCTCTGCAATCGGAATAAAGACCGCCGGGCTGATCATCTTGCCGTTGTCGTCCTTCCAGCGTATCAGTGCCTCCACGCCCCGCAGCGCCTTATCCGCCGTCCGGAACTGGGGTTGGAAATACATCGTGAAATTCTGCGAGAAAACAGCCTCCTTCAGCTTGTTTTCGATGTTGACGTTTTTCAGGAACTCATCCAGAATCGCGCCGTCAAAATACTGAATCTTATCTTTGCCCTGACTTTTGGCTTTGAACATAACGATTTCCGCACAGTTAATCAAATCCAGCGTGGTCGCTGCAGCCTCCGGATACTCGGCTACGCCTACGCTGGCCGTAATATAGATTTCCTGCCCGCCGGTCAGTACAAAGGGCTTCTTAAACCGCTCCTGGATTGTCCTGTAAATCGTCTCTACGCTTCTCGCGCCGCAGGGACTATAGACGGCGATACAATAGATATCGCTGTTAAAATGGGCGATATGGACGTAGTCGCTCATCATGTCATGTAAGAACTGGCCTACCGCCTGCACCAGCTCGTCTCCCACAATAATTCCCATGCCGTCGTTAATTCTGCGAAAATCATCCAGGTCCACGAACATGACCGCCACCGTGTCGTTTTCCTCCTGGGCGCGCCGCACAAACTCTCCCAGGAGCCTGACAAAATAATTGCGGTTGTAAAGCCCTGTCAGAAGATCATAGTACGCCATATACGTCAGCTCATCATTCTGGGCGTTAAACCTGGTCACATCTTTAAAACGGATAATCTTGTCGGTAGGGCTTCCCAGCGAATCATAGATAATATTCACCTCTACCTCAATACAGATACGGCTTTCCCGCAGCTTTACCTCGATACTCTGGGTCTTCATGCCCTGCTTTTCAATGAAAAGCACTTCCCGCAGAGGAATAATATCCTTCTCCTCCACATAATCGTATAATTTCTTCAGCTCCCTAATGTCCTTAATCGCAAAAGGAAAAAAATGATCCCAGTTTGCGATAGTCTTTACCTCGTTTTCCTCATAATTGTAATAGAGGAACGCGCTGCTGGACGTCTCGCAGATTAACCGCAGCATTTTCTCTTCCCTGACCAGCTTGCGGTTCATTGCGCTTAGCAAATCCACCTGATATTTCAGTTCATCCATGTACTGTACCCCTGCGCCGTCCGGCATACATCATGCCGGGCGGCTCATTCTCAATTTTTATCTTCCCCTTAGATTGTCTTCCCCTTAGACAAATTAAAAAATCTGAAAATTATATTGATGTGCTGACTTTCACGCCTTTTTAGCAATATACCCCTTTGCCTTCAACGTCTCCGCGCACAGAACGGCCCCTCCTGCCGCGCCGCGCACCGTATTATGGGATAATCCCACAAATTTCCAGTCATATACGCTGTCTTCCCGGATACGGCCTACGCTGATTCCCATACCGTTTTCATAATCCACATCCAGCTTCACCTGGGGACGGTTATCTTCTTCCATCACCTGAATAAACTGTTTGGGCGCGCTGGGAAGATTTAATTCCTGAGGCAGTCCCTTAAACTGAACGAGCTTCTCAATCAGCTGCTCTTTGGTCGGTTTCTTCTTAAACTTCACAAAAACCGCCGCCGTATGGCCGTTTAAAACCGGCACGCGGATACACTGGCAGGTAATCACCGGGCTGACAGCCGGAACAATCTGGCCGTTTTCCACTTTGCCCCAGATTCTCAAGGGCTCCTTCTCGCTTTTCTCCTCTTCCCCTCCAATATAGGGTATAACGTTCTCCACCATCTCCGGCCAGTCCTGAAACGTTTTGCCGGCTCCCGAAATCGCCTGATAGGTAGTCGCCACAACCTCATAGGGCTCAAATTCCTTCCATGCAGTCAACACGGGGGCGTAGCTCTGAATGGAGCAGTTGGGCTTCACGGCGATAAAGCCTCTGGCCGTTCCCAGCCGTTTCTTCTGTGCCTCGATTACGTCGAAGTGCTCCGGATTGATCTCCGGCACTACCATCGGTACGTCCGGCGTCCAGCGGTGGGCGCTGTTGTTAGACACCACAGGCGTCTCCGTCTTAGCGTACTCCTCCTCAATCCTTTTAATTTCCTCCTTCGTCATATCCACTGCTGAAAAGACGAAATCAACCTCTGCCGCAACCTTCTCTACTTCATTGACATTCTTGACCACAAGCTTCTTAACGGCTTCCGGCATGGGCGTTGTCATCTTCCATCTCCCGCCTACCGCTTCCTCATAGGTTTTGCCCGCCGATCTGGGGCTCGCGGCGATAGTTGTCACCTCAAACCATGGATGGTTTTCCAAAAGGGCGATAAATCTCTGCCCCACCATACCCGTTCCGCCTAAAATACCTACCTTCAATTTCTCACTCATTGCTTCTCTCTCCTCGTTGTTTTCTATTCTATCCTGCATCGCGCTGCCGCGGTTTCCTTATGTCAGCCGGGAATCTCGATGGCGTCCTCGTCCTGCCAGCTTCCGGACAGATATTCCTTCTGGGCTGCAATCACCCTGCGCATGGCCTCCGCCCCCGGCGCGCCTACCGTCAGCCGCTTCTCCACGCAGGTTCTTAAGCTGACCGCATCATAAAAGTCTTCCTCAATCACCGGGCTGATGTCTTTCAACTCTTCGATGGACAAGTCCTCGATGCTGCAATGCTTCTCGATACAGTACAGCACCATTCTGCCGATCATGCCATGGGCGTCCCTGAAAGGCACTCCCCGCCCTACCAGATAATCCGCCGCGTCCGTGGCATTGGTAAAGCCCATCATAGCGCTCTTTTCCATAATGTCCTTGTTAAATTTCATGGTACGGATCATACCTTCGAACAAAGCCAGACACCCCTTGACCGTATCGATGGCGTCAAAGGTCAGCTCCTTGTCCTCCTGCATATCCTTATTATAGGCAAGCGGAATCCCCTTCATCGTAGTCAGAAGCGACGTCAGCGCGCCGTAGACCCGTCCCGTTTTACCCCGTATCAGCTCCGCGATATCGGGATTCTTCTTCTGGGGCATAATACTGCTTCCGGTGGAATAAGCGTCGTCAATTTCCACAAAACGATATTCATTGGAATTCCAAATAATAATCTCTTCACAGAAACGGCTCAGATGCATCATAATCGTGGACAGCGCGGATAAAAACTCAATCACATAATCTCTGTCCGAAACCGAATCCATACTGTTCAGGGTCGGTCCCTCAAATCCCAGCAGGGACGCGGTATAATTCCGATCCAGAGGATAGGTGGTTCCCGCCAGCGCGCCCGCGCCCAGCGGGCAATAATTCATGCGGTGGTAAATATCCTTTAACCTGGATCTGTCCCGCTTAAACATTTCAAAATAAGCCCCAATATGGTGCGCCAGGGTTACGGGCTGAGCCTTCTGCAAATGAGTAAAGCCCGGCATATAAGTCTCCACGTTTTCTTCCATAAGATGAAGCAGCGTGCCAAGCAGTTCCTTGACCAGTTCGTCCACAGCAAGAACCTCCAGCCTGATATACAGCCTCATATCCAGCGCCACCTGATCGTTGCGGCTCCTGCCGGTATGCAGCTTCTTGCCTGTCTCCCCGATCCGGTCGATCAGATTGGCTTCCACAAAGCTGTGAATATCCTCATACTCCTCCGTAATCTCCAACCGGCCTTCCTCCACATCCTTCCTGATTCCGGTCAGTCCCTTGAGGATGAGATCCTTCTCTTCCCCGGTTAAGATGCCCTGCTTCGCCAACATCACGACATGGGCGATACTGCCCTCAATATCCTGTTTAAAAAATTTCTGATCAAAAGAAACCGACGCGTTAAAACGGTATACAAGCTTGTCCGTCTCCTTCGTAAAACGGCCGCCCCATAGCTGTGCCATGCGATAATCCTCCAATTTATTAAATCTAAATTCGATCATAACACAAAATACTTTTCTTTTCAATCAGAACACATATTTTCTCCTAAAACATAAAATATCTTATAACCATAAGGAGTTGTTATTTTATGCATCCATTATTATCTCTACAGGATATCTCCTTTGCGTACCACAACCTCAAGGGAGAGACGCCTGCGCTTACCAACATATCCCTGCAAGTGTCCGAAGGAGAATTTCTGGCGATTGTGGGACCCAGCGGCTGCGGGAAATCAACTCTTCTGTCTATCATAGCCGGGCTGCTCCCTCCCGAATCAGGAACGATATACTACAGAGGACTTGCTTCTACCGATTATCGTCAAGACTGCGTTCTGAAAATTGGATATATGCTGCAGCACGATCACCTGTTTGAATGGCGTACCATTTACCAGAATGTCATTCTCGGGCTGGAATTGAACCACGCTCTGACAGCAGAGAATATCGCTTATGTGGAAACGCTGCTAAAGGATTATGACCTGTCCGCCTTTCAGGACAAAAAGCCGTCGGAGCTGTCCGGCGGAATGCGCCAGCGGGCCGCCCTCATCCGTACCATGGCAATCCATCCTGATCTGCTGCTCTTAGACGAACCCTTCAGCGCGCTGGATTTCCAGACCCGTCTGGGCGTTTCCGCGGACATTGCACAGATTATCCGGCAGACCGGGAAAACAGCCTTGCTGATTACCCATGACCTATCCGAAGCAATCACGCTTGCCGACCGGGTAATCGTCCTTTCCAAACGCCCCGCCAGCATCAAATGCGAGATGCAGATTACCTACCCTATCGGCCGCAGCGATCCGCTTGCCGTCAGATGTACAAAGGAATATCAGGATTATTTCAATCAATTATGGGAGGTGTTGACAGATGGACAGACCATTTCCTAAAACAGACGCGCCAATTTCCCCGCGGCAGCAGCAGTTTCTTCTCGCCCACCGCAGGCATCATCATATGGTCAGCCTGACACGGCTTCTTTTGCTGCTTCTTTTCCTCGGCATATGGGAGCTGGCCGCCAGAATGGATTGGATTGACACTTTTTTCTTCAGCAGTCCTTCCGGTATCCTGCAATACCTGTATCAACTGCTGATCGATTATTCTATTTTTCAGCACATCGGAATCACTTTGTTTGAGACGGTTCTAAGCTTCCTGCTGGTTACTGTTTCCAGTCTGGCTCTCGCCACCCTCCTATGGTACCATAACAGCCTGTCCGAGATTCTGGAGCCTTATCTGGTTATCCTCAACGCGCTTCCCAAATCTGCGCTGGCGCCGCTGCTTATCGTATGGCTGGGCACCGGAACCGACACGATTATCGTAGCCGGCATTTCCGTCGCCGTCTTTGGCTCCATCATCAGCCTGTACACCGGATTCTGTCAGGCAGACCCCGAAACGCTGAAGCTGATCTACACGCTGGGCGGCACCCGCAGGGACGCTCTGTGCAAAGTGATTCTCCCCAGTTCGGTTCCCCTGATCCTAAGCAATATGAAGGTCAACATCGGGCTGTCCCTGGTGGGTGTCATCATCGGCGAATTTCTTGCCGCCAGACGGGGGCTTGGTTACCTGATTATCTATGGTTCCCAGGTATTCCAGTTAAATATGGTGATTACCTCCATTCTCATCTTATGCGGTATCGCCATGATCTTTTACAGGCTGATTCAAAGCGCCGAGCATTATTACCGCAAAAAATATTAAGGAGCAGGCCGTTTCCGGCTTGCTCCTTATACTTCTCACATTCCATCTGTCTCTTCCCACAGAACAATCCTGCCCTCCCGCAGAGAATCCTGCACCAGAATAATGCGCTGGTTGCGGGAACCCCGAAACCGCAGGCTGATATCCTTCTGTGCCATGATAAATTCCCCGTCGACAATAACGTCCAGATAGGATAAAAATTCCCTCATTTCCTTCCATCGGCCGCAAAAGTCCTCTACAATATCCCGGTCAAACAGGTATCCGGTATAACACCAGACGGTCTTTCCCGGATATTGGATCCTGACCTCCCGCAACAATGGCAGCAGCGCCGTCCAGTTGGCATATTCCAGCGGTTCCCCGCCCAGCAGGGTCAGCCCTGTAATATAATCCGGCGCCAGATATCCCAATATTTCGCAAACCGTTTCATCGGTAAAGGGCTTCCCATACTGAAAGTCCCATGTCATTTCATTAAAACAGCCTTCACAGCGATGGGTACAGCCGCTGACAAAGAGGGTCGCTCTTACGCCCGGCCCGTTGGCTATATCACATTTTTTAATTTCCGAATAATTCATGGCAGGCCTTTCCGCTTTTCACTCCGCGCAAGAACTATAGATGCAATACTCTTTCCCTGATTTCCTGCGTACGTCCCTGGTTCCAGAACTGTGTTCCAATATAGCCGCAGGTACGTCTCGCCACATTCATCTTATTCTGATCCGTATTGCCGCAGTTGGGACATTTCCAGATCAGCTTGCCGTGGGCGTCCTCTACAATCTCAATCTCTCCGTGATAGTCGCATACCTGGCAGTAATCGCTCTTGGTATTCAGCTCCGCATACATGATGTTGTCATAAATATACTGCATCACTGACAATACGGCGTCCAGATTGTTCTCCATATTGGGAACCTCCACGTAGCTGATGGCTCCCCCAGGGGATAATTCCTGAAACTGTGATTCGAATTTTAATTTTTCAAAGGCATCGATATTCTCTGTCACATGGACATGATAGCTGTTGGTAATATAATTTTTATCCGTCACGCCCTCAATGATTCCGAACCGTTTCTGGAGACATTTCGCGAATTTGTAGGTGGTAGATTCCAGCGGCGTCCCATAAAGGCTGAAATCAATATTTGTCTCCTCTTTCCATTCCTGACAGGCATGGTTGAGATACCGCATGACCTTCAGGGCGAAGGGCGTCGCTTCCGGGTCTGTATGGCTCTTGCCGGTCATATATCTGGTACACTCGCACAGCCCGGCATATCCAAGGGATATCGTAGAGTATCCGCCATACAGCAGCTTATCGATTTTCTCTCCCTTCTTTAACCGCGCCAGCGCCCCGTTCTGCCACAGGATCGGCGCCACGTCGGAGGGCGTCCCTTTCAGTCTGTTATGTCTGCACATCAGCGCGCGCCTGCACAATTCCAGGCGCTCGTCCATGATTTTCCAGAATTTCTCCATATCCCTGCCGGAAGAACAGGCCACATCTACCAGATTCAAGGTCACAACTCCCTGATTAAATCTGCCGTAGAATTTAGGCTTATCCTCCTCGTCATGGTAAACCGTTAAGAAGGAGCGGCAGCCCATACAGGTATAGCAGTTTCCGTCCTTCAGCTTTTTCATGATTTTCTCGGAAATATAATCCGGCACCATTCGTTTGGCAGTACATTTCGCGGCTAATTTCGTAAGATACCAGTATTTGCTGTCCTCATGGATATTGTCTTCCTCCAGAACATAGATCAGCTTGGGGAAGGCCGGGGTAATATAGATGCCTTTCTCATTCTTGACGCCTAAGATACGCTGATTGAGCATCTCTTCAATAATCATGGCCAGATCGTCCCTGATCTGCCCCTCCGGCACCTCGTCAATATACATGAACACCGTAATAAAAGGCGCCTGTCCGTTCGTCGTCATCAGCGTGATCACCTGATACTGTATAATCTGGACGCCGCGCTTGATTTCGTCCCGCACCTGAGTCTCGGCCATCTGGTTGATCTGCTCCTCGGAAGCCTGTATTCCCGCCTCGCTCATCTCCTCCCTGATCTGCCGCCGGAACTTTTCACGGCTGACCTGTACAAAGGGCGCCAGATGGGACAGGGAAATACTCTGGCCGCCATACTGCGAACTGGCGATCTGCGCAATACTCTGGGTGGCTATATTACACGCCGTGGAAAAGCTCTTGGGCGTGTCAATCATCGTCTCGCTGACCACCGTGCCGTTCTGCAGCATATCCTCTAAATTGACCAGACAGCAGTTATGCATATGCTGCGCAAAATAATCCGCGTCATGGAAATGGATAATGCCCTTCTCATGAGCCTCCACAATATCCTGCGGCAGCAGAAATCTCCTGGTAATATCCTTGCTGACCTCGCCCGCCATATAATCCCTCTGCACACTGTTTACCGTCGGATTTTTGTTGGAATTTTCCTGCTTCACCTCTTCGTTATTACATTCCAGCAGACTCAAAATCTGCTCGTCCGTGGAATTGGACTTCCTGACAAGAGCCCTTTTATAGCGGTAGGTGATGTAATTTCTGGATATATTGTAAGCCCGGTATTTCATAAGCTGGTTTTCCACCATATCCTGAATTTCTTCCACGCTCGGCGACCGTTTCATCTGCGCGCAGCTCTCCGCCACGTTCTCCGCTATCTCGTGAATCTCTTTCTCTGTTAATTTTTCTTCTTCTCGTACACTATTATTAGCCTTTCCAATCGCTGCAATGATTTTCCTCAGGTCAAACGTTACTTCTGCACCGCTTCTCTTAATAATTTTCATCCCACAATACCCCCAATCCGTTCCATGCTCTGCATCATATATCAGCAAACCATACCGCGCATACTATATATTGTATCATGGTTTGTTTTTCTGTCAAGGTATTGTGTTTAGTATTTATGTCCTATTCCATAAACATTTTGTAGGAAGAGAGGCACAGATGGTTCGTTCTATTTTGACTGACTTGGTCGGTCGAAACCAATCTTAATCTCCTTATAATTTTCCTCAAGATAAGCAAGCACCGCTTTCACATTCACACTCCGCTCTAAGCGCAGCTTATGCTTACCGCCCTCCTTCGTCTCCAGCATCAGATAATATTCCTGAAGCAGAAATTCTCCGCTTTCACCGCTCTCTTCCCGCAGATAGGCTCTGACAATTTCCTCGTAGGCAACATATCTGACCTTGATAAAATATCGGTAAAAAAGGCAGGAAGCGCCCAGCCTGACTTCCCCCTGCGCCTTTGCTTCCCTGTATTCCTTCTGTAACGCTTCTTTTTCCCGTTCCGCGCCACAGATACACGCAAACCGCATCTGTCCCACACTCCTTCCCGCCTGCCCGAAGCCCGTCCACGGCTCCCGACGCTTCCTTATCGTTTCTCTCAGGAACCGGACGCCTCCCTTATGTGTCAGGCACCTAAATTGATAAAAAATAAGAAAAGCCAGACTAAACAGCCTGACTTTCCTTCCTGCAAGCTGGAAAAGGGACTTGAACCCTCGACCTACTGATTACGAATCAGTTGCGCTGCCAACTGCGCTATTCCAGCATCTTCCTTGCAACAAGGACTATTATACTGGCTTCCTGTCTTTTTTGCAAGGACGAAATTTATTTCTGTGTAAATTTTATAGAAAATCACGAAAATGATCCGGTCAATTTATCACATTCCGCAAAATCAGGAGTGTATTTTCTGCTCCAGATGTATGTCCATTTGGGGGAAGGGAATGGAAATCCCGGCTTCCTCCAGCGCGTATTTTACCTTTTCCGTGATGCGCCATTTGGTTTCCCAATAGGCTTCGTTCTGGCACCAGCACCGCAGGGTCAGGTTCACACTGCTGTCGGCTAATTCATTCACAAACACAAGACGTTCCTTTTCCTTTAGAACCGCCTCGTCCTCCTCCAGCACCTTCAGAAGCGCCTCCTTTGCGGTCTTAATGTCCGCGTCATAGGCGATTCCTACCCCGATATCCAGCCTGCGGCCTTCCAGAGTATTCACATTGGTAATGTTAGAGGTCGTCAGCGAGCCGTTGGGAATAATCAGCATATGATTATCCGCCGTGGCCAGCTTCGTATAGAATAACTGAATTTCCTGTACGGTGCCCTGGCTTGAACCGTCCCCTATCATAATATAATCGCCGACCTTAAACGGCTTCAACAGCAGAATCAATACGCCGCCCGCAAAATTAGACAAACTGCCCTGAATAGCAAGGCCGATAGCCACGCCCGCCGAGCCCACCAGCGCTACCACGCTGGCCGCGTCCAGCCCGAAGCCGGAAGCGATCATGAACAGCAGTAATACATAGAGAGCCGCTTTGATAAAAGAATCCAGAAACTGTATCACACCGGTATCCGCATTTGTCCTGATCAGGGACTTTCGCAGAATCCTGCGAATCAGTTTAATGACCTGTACGCCGATCACAAAAAAGACAAAGGCCAGCAATACCCTGATTCCCAAACGCAGCGCCTTGTCCGGCAATTCCTGTAAATATGCCTGAATCAAGCCCGGATCAATTTCTTCCGCCGTTATTTCTTCTATTTTGGTGAGTCCGTTTTCCATTTTTTCTCCATTCCGAAGCGTTTACATTAAATAGATTGTTCATCTTTTTCCTGCTTCTGTATGATTTGCTGTAGCTTCCCGGCTGCCTCTTCCGCTTTCTTTCGCAATTCCTCCGCTATCCGGGTGCGCTCCTCCGCCTCCTGTTCGGCACGCCTTGCCAGTTCCTTCGCCTCTTTCACCGCACGCTTCGCCGCCTCCTTGGCTTCCGCCGCCAACTGCGCCGTGCGTTCGGCTTCCTCTTTGGCTGCCTGTCTTTCCTCGGCTTCCCTGGCCTTGCGAAGTTCCTCCGCCCGTTTCCGCTCTATCTCGGCTTTTTCCTCCCTGGTATAAGGCGTATAGGAAAAAATACTGACGCTGAGAGGCGCGCTCACCATATCGATGGCATAGGGCTTACCGTCCCATTCCGTCTCTATGGTATTGCAAAGTTTTCTGTTGATCCTTCCCTTGCCGCCGTATTTCTTGGCGTCCGTATTAAAAATCTCCTTGTATTTCCCCTCATAGGGAACGCCTACCCGAAATTCCTGCTTCACATTGGCAAAGTTGGCTATCACCGTCAACGTCTCTGTCTCCCGGTCTGCCTTACGCAGATAAGAGAGCATACAACGGTCGGGCGTAATGCAATTAATCCACTCAAATCCCTCCCATGACGTATCTCTGGCATATAACGCCGGCTTAGAGAGATATAATTGATTCATATCCGCGATCATCTGATTCAGACGCTTATGCTCCTCTGTCTCAAGCAGCTCCCACTCCACGGATCTGTTTTCATTAAATTCATCGTATTCGCCGATATCCTGTCCCATAAAGAAAAGCTTCTTGCCGGGATGGGTCATGTGATAAGCGTAGGTCAGGCGCATATTCGCGAACTGATCCGGTCTTTCCCCCGGCATTTTCCCGATCAGCGTAGCTTTACCATGCACCACCTCGTCATGGGAAAATACCAGCATGAATTTCTCGCTGTAAGCATAGATCATGCTGAAGGTCAACTGATTATGACGTCCTGAGCGGAAATACGGGTCGGTCTGAATATATCCCAGATAATCGTTCATAAAGCCCATATTCCATTTTAGGTCAAAACCAAGCCCGTCATCTTCCAGCGCCCCCGTGATCTTCGGCCATGCGGTAGATTCCTCGGCAATCATCAGCACGCCGGCGTTGCGCTTCTTCATCACGGAATTCAGATGCTTGAGAAATTCCACAGCTTCCAGATTCTCATTGCCGCCGTACATATTGGCAACCCATTCGCCGTCCCGCTTGCCATAATCCAGATACAGCATGGACGCAACCGCGTCGATACGGATACCGTCGGCGTGATACTGTTCTACCCAGTACAGCGCGTTGGCAATCAGATAATTGCGCACCTCCGGCCTGCCATAATTATAGATCAGCGTTCCCCAATGAGGGTGAAAGCCCTGCCTGGGGTCCTGATGCTCATATAAGCAGGTGCCGTCAAATCCCGCCAGTCCATGGGTATCCCTCGGAAAATGAGCCGGCACCCAGTCTAAAATCACTCCCACTCCCGCCTTATGCATTTCATTCATAAAGAACATAAAGTCTTCCGCCGTACCATAACGGGCGGTAGGCGCATAATATCCTATCACCTGATAGCCCCAAGAGGCGTCTAAGGGGTGCTCCATAACCGGCATCAGCTCTATATGGGTGTATCCCATCCGCTTGACATATTTTATGATTCTGGGCGCCAGCTCCCGGTAATTATAATAGGTTCTGCCATCCTCCGGCTTGGCAAAGGAGCCCAGATACAATTCATAGACATTCATCGGCTCATCTTCCGCCTGCACCACGGCGCGGTTTTTCATCCATTTATCATCTTCCCATTCAAAGCCGCCGATTTCTCTGACCACGGAGGCGTTCTCCGGACGAAGCTGCGCACCGAAGGCATAAGGATCCGCTTTCATAAAAGTCAGCCCGCCCTTCGCTTTTATCTCAAACTTATAACAGTCCCCTGCCTTCACATCAGGAATAAAAATTTCAAAAATACCGGAATCCCACAGCCTTCTCATCTGATGGACCCTGCCGTCCCAGCCGTTAAAATCACCCACTACGCTGACGCGCACCGCGTTAGGCGCCCAGACTGCAAAATTGACCCCTTCCACGCCGTCGATTTTCATCAGATGGGCGCCCAGCTTTTCATAGATCATATAGTGAATCCCGGCATTAAATTTCTCCGTATCCTGCCTGCTGATCTGGGAAGAAAACCCATAAGCGTCCCTGCTCTTCTTAAGGCTGCCGTCCTCCGCCTCGATAATATATTCATACGCGGGAACCGTTTTGCCGGGAAGAAGTACCGCAAAATACCCGTTTTCATCCGCCATCTCCATCTTATAGCTTTTATCCCCGTCTATGGGCTGCAAACGCACGCTTTTGGCTCCGGGCTGGAATGTCTGCACCAGAACGGAATTGCCAACCGTATGGGCTCCTAACAGGGCATGGGGATTATCTGATTCGGAATAAACAATATTTTCTATTTCCGGCCAATTCATCAATTTATATAATTTTTTATTCATATCTTTCTCCATTCCTTCTATACGTCTATTGTTCAATCCTGTGAATCAGAAGACCGCTGCGAAGCTTCGGCTCAAACCATGTGGATTTGGGCGGCATCAACTGCCCCGCGTCGGATACCGCAAATAACTCATGGATATCCGTGGGATACATGGCGAAGGCTGCCGCAGCGTCTGTGTGTACACGCTTCACCAGTTCCCCAAGCCCTCTGATTCCTCCCACGAAATCAATCCTCCCATCAGTCTTCGGATCCAGAATCCCCAGCACCGGCTCCAGCAGAACCCGCTGCAAAACCGCCACATCCAGATCTGCCGCCGGGTCGCCTGTATAACAGTTCTCCCGAACCGTAAGACGATACCATGTATCGGTAAGATACATTCCAATCTCGCCTTTCCTCCGCGGACGGCAGGGTTCCTCCCCTATCCGCTCCACATCAAAATTCTCCTGAATCTTCTCCAGAAACGCTTCCTCAGAATATCCGTTGAGGGATTGAACCACTCTGTTATAATCCATAATCATTAGCTGATCGTCGGGAAACAAAACGGATAAGAAATAATTAAACTCTTCCTCCCCCGTATAATCCGGATACGCTTCTCTTCTCATCTGGGATACCCGAACCGCGGAAGCGCACCTGTGATGCCCGTCCGCTATATAAACAGACTGCACCTGCTCAAATTCCCGCCTGATCCGTTCCACACTGTCCTCCCGGTCGATTACCCATATCCTGTGGGTCACGCCGTCCTCAGCCGTAAAATCATAAACCGGCGCCTGCCTCATCGCCTCTCGCACTTCCTGCTCTATTCCCTCCCGGCTTCGATATGCCAGAAAGATGGGGCCGGTCTGGGCACTGCAGGCGTCCACATGCCTGATGCGGTCAGCTTCCTTATCCGCTCTGGTATTTTCATGCTTCTTAATCACCTGCTTCTCATAATCGTCCACCGAGGCGCAGGCTCCTATCCCGACCTGAGATCTTCCGTCCATCACAAGCTCATACACATAATAGGCCCTTTTCTCTTCCTGTATCAGTTCCCCTTTGCGAATCATGTCCCAAAGCATATCCCTCGCTTTTTCGTAAACCTGAGGCGCATACATATCGCAATCCGGGGCAAACTGTGTCTCCGGCCTGTCTATCCTCAGGAAAGAATAAGGATCTCCCTGTACCTTTTGACAGGCTTCCTCCCTGCTGTATACATCATAGGGCAGCGCCGCGATCTTATCAGCCAGATCCGCCCTGGGTCTGACTGCGCAAAATGGAATTATTTTTGCCATATCTTCTCCTGTCTTTCGCCGTCAACAATGTTGCCGGCTCACATTAATATCAAAAATATTTTAACATTTTATGCTATACAGTACAAGTATGAAGTGATATAATGTCCACGTACTCACTGAGCCGTGCGAAAATGCAAAGAGACAAAACGACTGCTTGCAGGCGGCTTTGGCTATTTGCATTTTCATAGGGCGAAGCCCGTGAATGAGAGAACCGAACGGTTCTCGAATGTGCACGGCTCCGCGATGCGCCAAAGCGCAAAGAGACAAAACGACTGCTTGCAGGCGGCTTTGGCTATTTGCATTTTCATAGGGCGAAGCCCGTGAATGAGAGAACCGAACGGTTCTCGAATGTGCACGGCTCCGCGATGCGCCAAAGCGCAAAGAGACAAAACGACTGCTTGCAGGCGGCTTTGGCCAGGTTCCGGCTTTTGAAGCAGCGAAGGGAGAGAAAATAAAATCATGACACCTGAAAACAAGAAGATTTTGGATCGCATCAATGCGTATGCCGAAGAGGTTCTGGCTGATATTGATCCGCAGAAAACAAGAGTTTCCTTTCAGTTGGAAGCCCTCAAGCCCATTATGCAGGAAATAGCCGGGGAAACCGGGCAATCCCTTGAAGATGTTTTCATCCTCTATATGGACTTAGCCAGCGAAGCTTCCGTGGAAGCAGAGAATCATCTACAGGCGTCCTTAAACGATGAAGAGGGCGCGGATTTCTCCTCTATCGCCAATCGAATCAGCTAAAATAAAAAACGGCTTTCGCCGTTTTTTATTTTACCGTTTATTTTACCACTCTTACTCTGAATACCCCGTCAATGGACTGCAGCTTCTGAATGATATCCTGCGAAGCGGGCGTCTCAATATCCATCATGGTATAAGCGACCTCTCCTTTGGATTTATTCATCATATCCGAAATATTGATTCCATTATCGCCGAAGCAGGCGGTAAATTTCGTAATCATGTTAGCGGTATTCTTATGGAAAATTGCCACCCTGCCCGCCTGGGCACACACGCCCATATCGCATTTCGGGTAATTGACGCTGTTGATAATATTGCCGTTTTCCAGATAATCCATCAGCTCTTTTACCGCCATAACCGCACAGTTATCCTCAGACTCCTCTGTGGAAGCCCCCAAATGGGGAATGACAATACAGCCGGGCTGCCCTGCTGTGGTAGAATTGGGGAAATCGGATACATACTTGCGCACCTTACCGGACTTGATTCCCGCCAGCACCGCCTGTTCGTCCATCAGAAGATCTCTCGCAAAGTTTAACAAAATCACGCCGTCCTTCATCCTGTCGATGGCTTCCTGATCGATCATTCCCCTGGTGGAATCCATCAGCGGCACATGGATAGTAATAATATCACACTGTTCATAGATTTCCTCTACATTGAGCACATGCTTAACGTCACGGCTCAAGTTCCATGCCGCGTCTACCGACACATAAGGGTCGTAGCCGTATACCTCCATGCCTAAATGCTTCGCCACGTTCGCCACCTTGACGCCGATGGCTCCCAGGCCGATAATACCAAGCTTTTTATTCTGAATCTCCGTACCTGCAAAATTTTTCTTTGCTTTCTCGGCAGCTTTTCCCACATTCTCGTCAGACTGGTTTTCCTGAACCCACTGGATACCGCCTACCACATCACGGGAGGCAAGCAGCATACCCGCGATAACCAGCTCCTTTACGCCGTTGGCGTTGGCGCCGGGCGTATTAAATACTACAATTCCCTTCTCCGCGCATTTATCAAGAGGAATATTATTGACGCCGGCTCCTGCTCTCGCAATCGCAAGCAGATTCTCCGGTAATTCCATATCGTGCATAGCCGCGCTTCTGACTAAAATACCATCTGCCGCGCCGATATCTTCCGTCTTTTTATACTGGTCGCTGAACTTTGCAAGCCCTACCTCCGCGATGGGATTCAAACAATGATATTGAAACATCTGTATCTCCTCTTTTCCTATTTATTGTTTTTCTCAAATTCTTTCATAAAGGCTACCAGCTTCTCTACGCCCTCCACCGGCATGGCGTTATAGATGCTTGCCCTCATACCGCCTACGGTTCTGTGCCCTTTCAGGTTCACAAAGCCGGCGGCAGCAGCCTCTTTGATAAATTTCGCGTCCATCTCTTCATTCCCTGTCACAAAGGGCACGTTCATAAGCGAGCGGTCTTCTTTCCTGACGGTTCCCTTAAACATCTCGCTCTCATCTAAGAAATCGTATAAGATCTTCGCTTTCTTCTCATTGGTAGCCTTCATAGCCTCCAGACCGCCGTTTTTGAGAAGCCATTTAAATACCTTGCCGCAGATATAGATGCCATAGCACGGCGGCGTATTGTACAGGGAATCGTTATCCGCGTGAATCTTGTATTTCATCATGGTAGGCGTGCCCGGAAGCACATCATCTGTCAGCAGATCCTCCCTGATAATAACTACCTGCGTACCGGCAGGCCCTACGTTCTTCTGCACGCCGGCGTAGATCATACCATATTGGGTCACGTCCATGGGCTCTGACAGGAAGCAGGACGACACGTCGGATACCAGGATTTTGCCCTTTGTATTCGGCAGCGTGTGGAACTTCGTTCCATAAATCGTATTATTCTCACAGATATAAACATAGTCCATATCCTCTGTAATCGGCAGGTCGGAGCAATCCGGGATATAGGAGAAGGTCTGATCGGCAGAAGAAGCAAGCTCCACCGCCTCCCCGTAGATTTTAGCTTCCGCGAAGGCTTTCTTAGACCACTGTCCGGTCAGGATATACCCGGCTTTACGATTTTTCATCAGGTTCATCGGTACTGATGCAAAGATTAAGCTTGCGCCTCCCTGCAAAAATAACACTTTATATTGATCGGGAATGTGCAGCAAGGTTCTGAGATCCGCCTCAGCCTCCTTGATAATAGCGTCATAAGCCTTGGAACGATGGCTCATCTCCATTACGGACATTCCTGTCCCCTTGTAATCTAACATCTCCTCTGCGGCTTCCTTCAATACCTCTTCCGGTAATACCGCAGGCCCTGCTGAAAAATTGTATACTCTAGCCACTTTTTTCTCCTCCAGTTCTGTTCAAAATTAATAAACCAACAATCATTTTACCTTTTTCAGACACTTTAGTCAATTACTACGCCAAACTTTTTGCAGCAGGCTTCTAATAAAACATCACGACAGGCGTGCCTACTTCTACCAGATTGTAAAGCTGTTCCATGATTTCCCCGGGCGTGTTGATACAACCGTGGGAACCGTTGGTCTGGTAAATGGTTCCTCCATAGCTGCTTCGCCACGACGCGTCATGGATTCCAATATTACCCTTAACCGGCATCCAGAAATTCACATGGGACGCGTAGCCCTCCCCCTTTAGAATCCTGTCAGTCTGCTTCAGATACACATAGTTGACCCCCTCCGGCGTCCCCATGTTGCGGGAGGTATTGCCGGTTACCACGGGAGTTTCCAGCTGTAATACTCCTTCCGCGTAATAATACATCATCTGTTCTCCCATATCAATTTCAATATAGGTATCCCCGATATCATCTTTCCCCTGCACACGGGCTTTCTGCGTATATGCCGGTTCATGCGTTTCTCTTTTGTTGGACAGGAAAGCGTCGGTTAAATATTCTATTTCTGCCTGTTGATCCAACTGATTGCCATAAATACCGCCCTCCACGGTGATCGTCTCGCCTCTGGTGGCCGTAAAAGAGCGGCTGGCTCCAACCGTATCATATTCCGCCGCCAGACTTTCCACAAAAGTCTCTACTGCGCCTTCCCGAAGCTGTAACTCTCCGTTTTCATCCAACAGGAAATCTCCCTCCTCATCCAGCGCGATCCAGTCGCAGACCACCGAAGCATCCACCGGCACCTGTTCTTCTCCCATTTGGTAAATAATCCCGCACTGCTGAAAAGCGTCCAGCTTCTCCCAAAGCGCCAGCGTGGCCTGCATTTCCTCCGTCAGCTCCAGATCATGGTAACAGCCTGCTTCCTCCAGAAAAACTTCCGTCTGCGAAGCCTCGATGGCGGCTCTGACCGCGGCTTTTGCTTCCTCTATATTAAGAACCGCCGTCCGTTCATTCAGCAGCTCATATCCCTGATTGGTCTTAATAATCGCCACGGTACGGCTCTCTTCTGTGTCCTGTCCCTGAATCAGCAGCGGAAGCTGTGCCAAACATTCCTCCAGCTTCTCTCCGTTATAGGTGACAACCGGGGACAGCCGCGTATTTTCTCCACGGACAAGGCTCTCAATCCACATCCAGGAATTGTGCTGCTGCTGGTAAATTTCCAGAGCCTTAATAAAATCAAACTGATAAGAAATCTCTTCCGCAGAAATAGGATAGGAATTACCATCCTTATCATGAATGGTAACTCCTTCATAAGTAAAATCCTTTACTAATTCTTCATTGACCTCCTGAATACTTTTGCCCGTACAATATACATCATTGATCCAGGTCCCATATTCAAAGGCATTGTGATAATAAACCGCCAGCCCGATATAAACCGTCATCAGGCTCACCATGATGATACATAGCATGATCACCAAATGTTTCGCTAATCTTTTTTTCATTAGACGCTTCCTGTCTTTTCCAAATCCCCTGCGTCAAATGCCTCGCTGATGGGCGCTCCCGCGGGAACCATGGGAAATACCTTATCGTCCTCCGGGATCACGCAGTCTAACAGCACCGGCTTCTTTAAGGCAATCGCCTTCTCGATGGCAGGCGCCACCTCCTCTTTCTGCGTCACGCGAATGGCTTCGCAGCCAAGCCCTTCCGCCACCTTACAGAAATCAACCTGATCGTTCAGGACAGTCTGGGAATAACGCTTCCCATAGAACAGCGTCTGCCACTGTCTGACCATACCAAGCACATGGTTATTGATCACCACCTGTATGATCGGTATCTGATAACGGCTGGCGGTGGCCAGTTCATTCATATTCATGCGGAAACAGCCGTCCCCCGCAATGTTAATACAGATTTTATCCGGCTGCCCCATCTTGGCGCCGATGCAGGCGCCCAGGCCATATCCCATGGTGCCCAGCCCGCCGGAGGAAAGAAAGGTACGGGGCATGGAATACTGATAATACTGCGCCGCCCACATCTGGTGTTGTCCTACGTCAGTAGTGATAAGAGCCTGCCCCTTGGTCACACGGTCAATCTCCTCCATAATATAAGGACAGGACAATACGGAATGGTCATAGCTGAGCGGATATTTTGCTTTCATATCGGCAATATGCGCCATCCATTCTCCATGCTCCTGCTGTTCCAGTTGCTGGTTCAGCCTGACAAGCACTTCCTTCAGATCCCCTACCACGGATACGTCCGTTTTGATATTCTTGTTGATCTCCGCCGCATCAATATCAATATGTAATACCTTGGCATGCTCCGCAAATTTCCCCGGATTGCCCACGACACGGTCTGAGAATCTGGCTCCCAGCGCAATCAGAAGATCACACTCGCTGACGCCGAAATTAGAGGTTTTGGTACCGTGCATACCGATCATTCCGGTATATCTGGCATCGTGTCCGTCATAAACGCCCTTGCCCATCAGCGTATCGCAAACCGGCGCGTCCACCTTCTGCGCCAGCTCCCTTACTTCCCGGTAAGCGCCGGATATCACCGCGCCGCCGCCCACATAGATAAAAGGCTTCCGGGCGTCCCGAATCAACTGTGCCGCGTCTTCCAGATCTTCCCTGGTATAGCGGGCTTTCTTCTCCGTCACGGCAGGCGTCTGCTGTTCATACTCACAGGTATTCGCCGTCACGTCCTTGGTAATGTCCACCAACACCGGCCCCGGCCTGCCGCTCCCTGCGATTCTAAATGCCTTACGCAGCGTATCCGCCAAAATCCGCACGTCTTTTACGATATAGCTGTGCTTGGTAATGGGCATCACCACGCCGGCAATATCCACCTCCTGAAAGGAATCCTTGCCCAGCGCAGGCAGATTGACATTACAGGTAATGGCCACCATGGGCACCGAATCCATATAAGCGGTAGCAATGCCCGTTACCAGATTGGTGGCTCCGGGTCCGCTGGTGGCAAGGCAGACGCCCACTTTGCCGGTGGCTCTGGCATAACCGTCCGCCGCGTGGGCGGCGCCCTGCTCGTGGGAGGTTAAAATATGGTTTATTTCATTACTATGCTGATATAAAGCGTCATATACATTCAGAATCGTTCCGCCCGGATAACCGAATACGGTATCCACCCCCTGCTCCTTCAGGCATTCTACCACAATTTCCGCACCTGTTAATAACATCGTTCCATCCTCCTGTATCTTCTCTTAATTCTTCCTGGGAATCTCCAAAATCGCGCCTCTGTTGCCGCTGGTGACCATCTCCCGATATCTTGCCAGATAACCGCTCGTCACCTTCGGCTCCCTGGGCTGCCACTTCGCCTTACGTGCCGCCAGCTCTTCCTCCGGCACCTGAAGATCCAGCTTCATATTCGGAATATCAATACTGATCCTATCGCCCTCTTCTACCAGCGCGATCGGCCCTCCTACCGCAGCCTCAGGAGATACATGGCCGATAGAGGCTCCGCGGGAAGCGCCGGAGAAGCGTCCGTCTGTAATCAGCGCCACACTGGAGCCCAGCCCCATTCCGGCGATGGCAGATGTGGGATTTAACATTTCTCTCATGCCCGGCCCGCCCTTGGGCCCCTCATATCGGATCACTACCACGTCGCCTGCCACAATCTTTCCGCCCTTAATCGCCGCGATGGCGTCCTCCTCGCAGTCAAAGACTCTTGCCGGCCCTTCGTGCACCATCATTTCCTCTACCACGGCAGAGCGCTTTACCACACTGCCGTCAGGCGCAAGATTTCCCTTTAACACGGCAAGCCCGCCTGTTTTGCTGTATGGATTGTCTACCGTCCTGATGATCTCCGGGTTCCTGTTGACCGCGTCCTTAATATTTTCACCGATGGTACTGCCCGTCACTGTCATGCAATCTGTATGAAGCAGCCCGATATCCGCTAATTCCTTCATAACGGCGTATACGCCGCCCGCCTCGTTTAAATCTTCCATGTAAGTGGGTCCTGCCGGAGCCAGATGGCACACGTTAGGAGTTTTCTCACTGATCTCATTGGCAAAGGAAATGTCAAAATCAAAGCCCACCTCATGGGCAATCGCTGGCAGATGCAGCATGGAATTGGTAGAGCAGCCCAATGCCATATCCACTGTCAGGGCATTCAAAATCGCGTCCCTGGTCATAATATCTCTGGGACGGATATCCTTTTTCAAAAGCTCCATCACCGCCATACCGGCATGCTTAGCCAGCTTGATTCTCTCTGAATAAACCGCCGGAATGGTTCCATTGCCGCGAAGTCCCATACCCAGCGCCTCTGTCAGACAATTCATGGAGTTCGCTGTGTACATTCCGGAACAGGAGCCGCAGGTAGGGCATACCTTCTCTTCAAATTCGCGAAGCTCCTCATCGCTCATGGTTCCCGCCGCATGGGAGCCTACCGCCTCAAACATGGAAGAAAGGCTTCTCTTCTGTCCATGTACATGTCCCGCAAGCATCGGCCCGCCGGATACGAATACGGTAGGCACATTGATACGCGCCGCCGCCATTAACAAGCCCGGCACATTTTTATCGCAGTTAGGCACCATGACTAGGCCGTCAAACTGATGGGCAATCGCCATACACTCCGTAGAATCCGCAATCAGATCTCTGGTCACCAGAGAATATTTCATACCAATATGCCCCATGGCTATTCCGTCGCATACCGCAATCGCAGGAAATACTACCGGTACGCCTCCTGCCTCCGCCACGCCCAGCTTCACCGCATTGACAATCTTATCCAGATTCATATGTCCGGGCACGATCTCATTATAAGAGCTAACAATACCAATCATCGGCTTATGCATTTCTTCCTCTGTGAATCCCAGCGCATTAAACAAGCTTCTGTGAGGCGCCTGCTGTACGCCCTCTTTTACATTATCACTTTTCATGACTTCTTCTCCTTTATCTTTCTATATAATTCTTTTGTCTTTCCGCACTTTCGCCATGCAAAAAAGCGTTATTTCCGCTCATACATTACAAACTGCCCGTTCTCGTATACCTCTTCCATCTCCTGTTCCAGATACTCCACAGGTATTTCTTCCCTGGTCAGATAGAATTTCCATTCCTCCGGCGCTTCCTGGGAATCATAGTCCCTGCCCAGCAGATTTTTATCGATCAGCACCAAATCCGCTTCCGCAATCTGCCTGCTTACCTGTTCTTCTCCGATGCCATAAAGGTACCAAAGCAGATATTCCTGATCGCAATCCGTTACCGCTATGGTTCCCAGCTTCTCCATTTCAACCTGCTCATAAGCGTCCCTGATCCATTCATCACGCATACTGTAGCTTTGGGAGTTGACGCAGCAATTGTAAAAACACAACAGGCCGCTGATAAAAACAGCCGCTATTTTTATATTCCCTGATAATCCACGGCGCAGGCCAAAGCGCCTTTTCCCCCCATGGGCTTCCCCGTCCGGCGCTTTCTTCCGCGTATCCGCCCAGTCAGCCAGATACTGCACTAACCAGGTAACCAACAGCGCCACCATAACGCCCGCGAAGGAAAACACTCTGTAATAAGGCAGCGTACATTGCAGAATCAGAAACAACGGCAGGATAATAATAGTCAGCAGCAGATACCACTCTATCCACCGGTCATAACAGCCGCGCGGCGCCTCATTGACCGCTTCCTTTTCCTGGCCGTCCTCCGGTTCCCGCCCGTCAGGAGCATATTCCCGGTTGCGCAGGCGCCTGATGATCCTAGCGGCCAGCAGAATCACACCCACTCCAAAAACGGCGGCATAAAGGATTCCCCAGCGCCCCCCGGAGCCATAGGCGAAATGCGTGCCAAACAGGGTTTGCAGCCATTCCCCAAACTGTTCCCGGAAAACCTCTCTGGAAACGCTTTGAATATAAGGCGTCGCCAGCATATATTCAATGCCCGTCCGCAAAGCGCCAAGGGGCGTCTGCATAATAATCGCCACATGTGCCATTCCATAATAATCGCCCTCTGGCGCTTTGGACAACAGATTGGAGCCAATGGCAAGCCAGAGAACCGCATACAGCCCTGCCGTACAGACAGCGGCAAGAAGCGAGGTTCCAATCAGCCGCTTCAATTGTTGATATTCCTTTTGTATGAAAGCCGTCCAGCCGCCGATCAGACAGATCGGGACTGCCACATAGACGCTGCTGGGGATCGCCCACAGCGCTGCCACAAGAGCCATGCCAAAGATCATATAGCAGCCGGTTCTGTCTCTGCGTTCCGCCACAATCGATAACAATTCCCAGATGGCGGCCAGATAGCAAAATGTCACCAGCGCGTATCCCCGTCCCTGCACCGCGAGATTGTTGACAAGATTGAATCCTGCCAAAAGGAACACCGGAACCAATGCCATCTCCGGGGCAAAAACCTTCCGCCCTATCCGAAACAGCAAAATCAGGCTGCCCAGACTGCATAAATATGACACGCCCCTCAGCGCCACCGCCGGGCTTCCCAAAATACCCAGACATGCCGACAAGGTAGAATAACCCACATGATTGTTGGGCAGCGGCCAGTGAATGGCGGCGTAAACGGGTCCCCTGCTGATAAAATAATAGTAGGTATACAATTCATCATACCAGGGGGTCAGCGCAAATAGCCGCCAGCCATAGTAACACGCCATGGCAAGCCAGAAGATCAGAAAAGCTGTGGTTTCCCTATCCGGTTTTTTCCACTGATTCTTGTTTTTCATATTCTCTGCGCCACCAGATCTCCCATTTCTCTACAGCCTGTCTGTACGCAGCCCTGCGACATAATATCCCCTGTACGGTAGCCCTCCTGAAGCACACGCTTAACAGCCGTCTCAACGGCGTCCGCTTCCTGATCCAAATCAAAGCTATAGCGGAGCATCATGGCCGCGGACAAAATCGTGGCAATCGGATTCGCAATATCCTTCCCCGCAATATCAGGCGCGGAACCATGGCTCGGCTCATACAGGCCAAACCTGGTATCGTTTAAGGACGCGGAAGCCAGCATACCGATAGAGCCGGTGACCATACTGGCTTCGTCGGATAAAATATCCCCAAACATATTCTCCGTTAAAATCACATCAAACTGCGCCGGATCTTTCACAAGCTGCATGGCGCAATTATCTACCAGCATATGCTCTAAGGTCACCTCCGGATAATCCTTGGCGACCTCTTCCACTACCCTGCGCCACAATCTGGAAGAATCCAGCACGTTGGCCTTGTCCACGCTGGTCACCTTCCGTTTCCGCTTCTTAGCGATCTCGAAGCCCTTCACAGCGATTCTTCGAATCTCATTTTCATCATAGGTTAAGGTGTCGATGGCTTTCACCACGCCGTTTTCCTCTATCGTCTTACGCTCCCCGAAGTACAGTCCGCCGGTCAGTTCACGCATAATCAGTATATCAAATCCGGCCTCTGAAATTTCCTTCCTTAAAGGACAGGCATCTGCCAGTTCTTCATATAAAACAGCCGGTCTCAAATTTGCAAACAGATTCAGCGCCTTCCGTATCGCCAGCAGTCCCGCCTCAGGCCTTAGGTTTGGCGGCAGTTGATACCAGGGCGAGGTGGAGGTGTCGCCTCCAATAGAACCCATCAGTACCGCGTCCGCGTTTCTGGCAGTCTCGATTGCTTCCTCCGTCAGCGGTACGCCGTGCACGTCTATGGACGCCCCGCCCATCAAAATATCCGTATAGTTCATGGTATGTCCGTATTTCCTTGCTACGGCATCCAGAACCTTCTTCGCTTCGGCTACAATTTCCGGGCCGATTCCGTCCCCCGGAATACAGGTTATCTTTAATTCCATACTGATCTTCATACCTTTCTTATGTTAACATAATGTGAAAATATCTTTATCTATCATAGACTATTCCTGTATAAATTTCAATACAAAAGCCAAACAAAAAGCCGAACCATTCCTGATCCGGCTTCCTAATATATCCCTTGACCGCCTCCCTGTAGTGCAATCAATATTCCTTCGTTATTGTACTAATATGATATTCTTCCATAAATTCATCAAGCTCTTTGTTGTTCCGGATGAACCTGACTTCCTCAAATTTTCCTGTGTGTATATTCTTAAATCCTGCTATCTGCTCTCCGGTGCATATACTGCATCGGAGGACGGGACGCTGATTTTCCCTGTCATAAGTTTTCTTTTCCTTCTTTTTTAGAAACATATGGCATCTCCTGCTGCAAAAATGTCTACCAGATGATATAAACGCAAGGTTAAATCATCTTCCTCCTATTCCTCTTCCGCCTGATAAACCGTGTCTTCTATTTCCTCCGCCTCGGCTTCCTCCACTTCCTCGATGGCCTCTGTTGTTTCTGTATTCCCTGCCGCAGCGCCGTCAGAACTGCATGCGGTTGCAGACAAGGCCATTGCCATCGCTGCCACGCAGGCTAACGCTTGTAACGTTCTTCTTTTCATAATGATATCTCTCCTATCCCGACTTGTTCCGTATATCGTTATGCCAAAATTATGCCAGAAGAGGCATAACGAAAAAAGGGTCATGACATTCTGCATGACCCTGACACACATTATTCTGCATCTGCTTTCTCAATCTGGGCAATCGCCGATTTCTGCATCGGAATACGGCAGTTCTTGTTGCTGCCAAACTCTACGATAATCGTATCGTCGGTAATATCAATGACGATTCCATAGAAGCCGCTGGTGGTCAGAACGCAGTCGCCTACCGCCAATTCAGCAAGCATGGCCGCCATCTTCTTCTGCTCCTTCCTCTGCGGACGAATCATAATAAAATACATAAACGCCACAATAATCACGATATAAAGGATCATCACAATGCCACCGCCGGCCGCTGAAGTCTCGGTTGTTAATAAAATTCCCATATATTTTTCCTCCGTCATTTATTCATAAAAGCTCATGCATATCATACACAAATCAGAGCGGAAACACAAGCTTTTTTGCAGGAATTTGGTATTTTTAGAATTTTTTTATAAATTTTGCATGCCTGCCAGCTTCCGTTTCTTATAAGCGGCAAACTCGCCCTTATCCAGCGCGTCCCGGATTTCTTCCATCATCGTATTATAAAAGTACAGGTTGTGGAGGACGCAAAGCCTCATCCCCAACATTTCCTTTGCCTTAAGCAGATGCCTGATATAGGCTCTGGAATATCTTCTGCACGCCGGGCACTGGCACCCCTCTTCAATCGGGCGTTGATCCAATTCATACTTTGCGTTAAAGAGATTTATCTTCCCCTGATTCGTATACAAATGTCCGTGACGGCCATTTCTGGTCGGATAAACGCAGTCAAAAAAATCCACGCCCCTCTCCACCGCTTCCAGGATGTTCGCCGGCGTACCCACTCCCATCAGATAAGTCGGCTTATCCTTAGGCAAATAGGGAACCGTCTCCTCTATCATATCGTACATCTGCTCATGGCTCTCGCCCACCGCAAGCCCGCCGATGGCATAGCCGTCACATTCCTGCTCCGTGATACGTTTCGCATGTTCGATACGGATATCGGCATAGACCGCGCCCTGATTAATGCCGAAAAGGAGCTGCCGCTTATTAATGGTCTCTTCCAGCCCATTCAGCCTGTTCATTTCCTTCTTACAGCGTTCCAGCCATCTGGCCGTCCGCGCGGCAGATTTCTCTACATAGCTTCTCTCCGCTGTGCTGGAGGGACACTCGTCAAACGCCATGGCAATGGTGGAAGCCAGATTCGACTGAATCTGCATACTCTCCTCCGGCCCCATAAAAATCTTTCGCCCGTCTATATGGGAATGAAAATAAACGCCCTCTTCTTTAATCCTGCGCAGCCCTGCCAGAGAAAACACCTGAAAACCGCCGGAATCGGTAAGAATAGGCTTCTGCCAGGACATGAACTGATGTAAACCGCCAAGCTGCTTAATAATCTGGTCGCCCGGCCTTACATGCAGATGATAGGTATTGGAAAGCTCCACCTGCGTCTTAATCCCTTCCAGATCCTCTGTTGACACAGCTCCCTTGATTGCCGCCGCAGTTCCCACATTCATAAACACAGGGGTCTGGATAGCGCCGTGCACTGTGTCCAATTCCGCCCGTTTTGCTCTGCCTTCCTGTTTTAAAATTCTATAATTCATTACTTTCTGTCAGCCTTCCTGTCACAGCGCCCTTGCCGTTGGTGCGCCCTAGAGATATTTGTCCCAAAATTCCTCTAGGCAAATACCTTCTTCCTTCATAATCATAGCGGCTTCCTTCCCCACATAACGGAAGTGCCATGGCTCATATTCAATACCGGTAATATACTCTTTCCCCGACGGATAGCGCAGGGTAAACCCATACTCGCAGCTATGCTCCGCCAGCCATTTGCCCTCCTCGGTATCCGCAAAGCCTTCGTCCAGAGAAGTGTATGTATCGCTGAAAATATCCAGCGCAAGCCCTATCTGATGTTCGCTGGCTCCCGGCACCGTGACCGCCTGGGAGGACACCTTGTAGGCTTCCATATAAGACATTCCCTGCCCCATATAAGCCTGAATCTTCCTATTAAAAAGCACTTCCTGCCTGTTAAGGTCACGATAAGGAGAACAAATAGCCAGATTGACGCCATCATCCTTTGCCGCCTGCAGCATGGCAAGCAGATCGCTGATAATACGCTCATCGCACTGCATACTGCCTTTAATCGTTCCCAGCGTGAAGCTGTAATCCTCCGGAATCGGATGCTGCTTATTAATCAGGATCAGCCTCCAGTCTGAGGAGTCAAATACATATTCCTCTCCGGTATCTTCCTCCTGCGTATCCTGAACGTGATAATGCTCCTGACTCTCCAGAATATCATCCAGCGTATAGGTATCTACGCCTTCCATATCTTCTACCACGTCACACCCTGCCTCTACGTCTTCGTCTTCCAGAAAAACCTGCTCCTCCAGATTAATTTCTTTCTCCACCGCCAGCGAAATATCCGCGTCTTCCACGATCGCGCTATAGGTTTCCTGGGCGTTGACAAATCCGGTCTGCTCCGCGAATACCGCAAAGGAAAAGCTGCAGCTATTCATAAAAAATATAACGACAAAGGCAATGCTGGCATAACGCTTGCCATTGGTCGAAAAATATCTTCCCACATGATACGCCCCCAAAACAAGCGAAAGCATTGCCAGGCATGGGTATTTTAACAATTTATGCCGCCTTGCCATACTGGTAAAGCTGAATATGATCTTCTCCCGAAAAGTCTTTTTCATCTGTATCCCCGAATCCATTACCGTTTGCAATATATAAAATATACAATAATCATATCATAACACATAAAATTTATTTGTACACTATTTTTCTTCTAATCTGCCCTTAATTTTTGCGGCGGTTCAGCCCTTTGCTTTCTTTGTCCTGATATGCTATGATAGATAATAACATTATTATGTAATCTTACATGATGCTACATTAATTAAATTTATATTTAATATTTCTCACGTTATTTAATTTTGCAGGCTATCCTGCATACTATTTTCAGAATCTTTCACAATATGACGGAAAGGAAGAAACAATGGCTGGTTCAAAATTCGGAAACATTTTACAGATCACTACCTGGGGAGAATCCCACGGCGCCGCCCTGGGCGTCGTAATAGACGGCTGTCCCGCTGGGCTTACGCTGAATAGCAGCGATATTCAGCCTTACTTAGACCGGCGCAAACCGGGACGAACCAAAATATCCACGCCCCGCAGGGAAGCCGATGAGGTAGAGATCCTCTCCGGCATTTTCGAGGGGCGGACTACCGGCACCCCCATTTCCATGCTGGTGCGCAATACCTCCCAGCACTCTGCGGACTACAGTGAAATTGCAGGCTACTACCGGCCCGGACACGCCGATTATACTTTTGACGAAAAGTTTGGCTTTCGGGACTATCGGGGCGGAGGGCGTTCCTCCGGCAGAGAAACCATCGGGCGGGTTGCCGCCGGCGCCGTTGCCGCCAGGCTGTTGTCGGAGTTTCATATCTGCGTCACCGCTTATACCAAATCCATCGGCCCTGTCAGCATTGATATGTCGCATTTTGACCGGGACGCTATTCTGACTACCCCCACCTGTATGCCGGATCTTCAGGCCTCCGCCCAAGCTGAGCAATACCTGGCTGACTGTATGGCAGCATATGATTCCGCAGGCGGCGTCATTGAGTGTGTAATCGACGGAGTTCCCGCCGGACTGGGCGATCCGGTATTTGAGAAGCTGGACGCCAATCTCTCCAAAGCCCTTATGTCCATCGGCGCAGTTAAGGCAGTGGAAATCGGCGACGGGACAGAAGCCGCTTCCCTGCGCGGCTCCCAAAACAACGATGCTTTTCGAATGAAGGGGGGAAAAGTGGTCAAGGCTACCAATCACGCAGGCGGCATCTTAGGAGGCATCAGCGACGGTTCCCGGATTATTCTGCGGGCTTACGTCAAGCCTACGCCCTCTATCTTCTCTCCCCAGCAGACGGTAAATCAAGCCGGGGAAGACATTGAAATCTCCATCAAGGGCAGACATGATCCCGTGATTGTCCCCAGAGCGGTGGTCGTAGTAGAAGCCATGTCCGCGCTCACCATTGCAGACGCTCTGCTGATGAACGCGGGGGCTAAGCTGGAAAATTTGAAGAAAATTTATCCCTGACAACCACTCCTAGAAATTATCCAAAAGCTCTAAATAGAAAGCATTGTAATCCGTTCTTTGCTCTTTTTCAAACTGAATGGCGGTCTTGGGATGCTGGTTTAAAATCCCCGTCAGTAAATAGGGAATATCATATCCCCATACAACGCCGGATTCCCGCAGGGGAACGATATACTGCTCAATAAACTGCAGCAGGGGATTAATCTTGTATTTCGGATTTTTCAGAAAACCGAGCAGGATTTCGCTGGGGCAGTTACCGCAGCCCCTTCCCATACCGCTGACGGTGGCGTCCAGATAACAAACGCCCCCGATAACCGATTCTATCGTATTGGCAAAGGCAAGCTGCTGATTGTTATGGGCATGGATTCCCACCTTTTTGCCGTACTTATCAGCCACCTCCAGATATCTCTGCGCCAGGGAGCTTACCTGTTCGGGATAAAGAGAACCATAGCTGTCCACCAGATAAACGGTTCCTACGCTGCTCTGGCACAGCAGCTCCAGCGCCGCGTTAATATCCTCCTCATTGGACTTGGAAATCGCCATAATATTAACGGTCGTCTCGTATCCCTTCCTAGTACAGTCCTCGATCATCTCAATCGCCGCCGGAATCGTATTAATATACGTCGCAATTCTGACCAGATCAATGGGGCTGTCCTTCTTATTCAGAATATCCTTCTTAAAATCACAGCGCCCCACATCCGCCATCACGGAAATCTTCATACCTGTCTTATTGTCGCCTACAATATCCCTGATATCCTTGTCGTTGCAGAATTTCCACTTTCCGAATTTATTGACGTCAAACATCTCCTTAGAGGCTTTGTAGCCAAATTCCATATAATCTACTCCCGCCTTGATATTCGCGCGATACAACTCTCTTACAAACTCGTCGGTAAAGAAAAAGTCATTTACCAATCCTCCGTCTCTCAGCGTACAATCCAACACCTTAATCTCCGGTGCGTAAGACATTAACGTTCTTCCTTCTGCTCTCATAGCCTTCTCCTTTTCCTGCGCTTTTTTATTAACGCTATGTTAATTTGTGCAATTTCTTCTTTCTATGCAACCACAATCTTCTTAAAGCTCTTCTTTCCCTTTTTAACAATAAACTCTTCCGCCGCAATTTCCTCCCTGGTATAAAAAGTCTTACTGTCCCCGACCTTTTCTCCCTTAACCGACACACCGCCCTGCTCTACCGCGCGGCGCGCCTCGGAACGGGACGCCGCAAGGCCGCCTGCCACAAGGATTCCCAGAATATCGATTCTGCCGTCCTGAAACTGTTCCTCTCCAAGAAGCGCCGTGGGAATATTCTCAGTGCTTCCGCCGCCTGCGAAAAGCGCTTTTGCGCCCTCCTCAGCCTTCTTCGCTTCCTCTTCACCATGTACCAGGCTGGTCAGCTCATAAGCCAGAATCTCCTTCGCCTGATTTAACCGGCTTCCTTCCCACTGATCCATCTCGTCGATCTGCTCAAGAGGCAAGAAGGTTAACATTCTCAGACATTTCAGGACGTCCGCGTCGTCTACATTTCTCCAGTATTGATAAAACTCAAAGGGCGTTGTCTTATTGGGGTCAAGCCATACCGCGCCTTTCTGCGTCTTACCCATCTTTTTCCCTTCGGAATTCATCAGAAGCGTAATGGTCATCGCGTAAGCGTCCTTTCCCAGCTTGCGCCGGATCAGGTCTGTCCCGCCCAACATATTGCTCCACTGGTCGTCTCCGCCGAACTGCATATTACAACCGTATCTTTCATACAGCTGCATAAAATCATAGCTCTGCATAATCATATAGTTAAATTCAAGGAAGCTTAAGCCTTTCTCCATTCTCTGCTTATAACATTCCGCGCGCAGCATATTATTCACGCTGAAGCACGCGCCGATATCGCGGATAAATTCGATATAATTGAGATCTAACAGCCAGTCCGCATTATTGACCATCAGGGCTTTTCCCTCGGAGAAATCGACAAACCGGCTCATCTGCTTTTTAAAACATTCGCTGTTATGCTCGATGGTCTCCCTGGTCATCATGGTACGCATATCGCTTCTGCCTGAGGGATCACCAATCATAGCGGTCCCGCCCCCGATCAACGCGATCGGCTTATTTCCTGCTTCCTGTAGTCTTTTCATCAGACACAGCGCCATAAAATGTCCTACATGCAGGCTGTCCGCCGTAGGATCAAATCCAATATAAAAGGTCGCCTTTCCGTGATTAATCAGATCACGGATCTCATCCGCGTCCGTCAATTGCGCAAGCAAGCCCCTTGCCTGCAGTTCTTCGTAAATTCCCATTTTCTTTTTCCCTTTCCCCGGCTGATTTTTATGCCGATTCAGACGCCAAACACATCAACAAAAAAACCCCGTCCTATCTCATAGGACGGGGTCTTATCCCGCGTTACCACCTAAATTCACAGACAACTCGCATTGTCCGCCTCACTAAGTACAACCGCAAACGCAGCGCCAACCGCATTTCGCAATAATACTCTCCTGCTGTAACGTGCAGCTTACGTCGTGACCTACTAGGATATCTCCATTCTGCCACAAAGCTCCAAGATGTATTCATAGAAGACTTCCCGTGCGCCTCTCATCAACCGGCCGCTTTCTGTACGTTCCATAATCTACTACTTGTTCTTATCAACGCCTGTATCTATTCGCTGACTTTAATTTATAGGAAATTCCGCCGTTTGTCAACTACTAATTTCCCAGCGAATCGATCATATCATTCAGGACAGCCTTCACCTGATGGAAATCGAACATATCGTATGCTTCCTTAAGCTTCTTGATCTCTCCGTTCGCCCAGGAACCGTAATTCTTAGAAGCAAGCTCCGGTATAATGGCGTCTGTCACTTTCAGATTCATCCGGTCTAACTCGGACTTCAGGGCGGTCAGCGTCTCCATGGTCAGCGTCTCTTCTTCTTTCTCCTCCAGATGCGTATCCTGCACCGTCTCCTGCATCTTGCCGATACTGATCAGATACTCCTTGACAATCTCCAGAATCTCCTTGAATTTCTCCAGATAGCCGGGGAATTTTTGATGGATCTCATCCACCTTGCCATCTTTTCCCGCAAATTCTAATTCCTTAAAAAGTGCGGATACTTCCATCGCGCCTATGCTTGCGCTGGAGCTCTTGATACCGTGTACATTCGTCGTAAACAGCTGAATATTGCCTTCCTCCAATAACTGCGGCAGCGTATCCAGGTATTTTATGCCTTCAGAATAATAGGTATTCAGAATAGCCGCATAGGCGTCTTTGTTAAAGCCGATATTCAGCAGGCCCTTCTCCGCGTTCAGGCCGCCTTCCGCCTTATTTTCCGGAGCTGCAGCCTCTATGGACGGCGCCTTTTTCTCTTCGGTCTTGACCTTCTCAATCAGCTCCTGAGGCAAAAATTCCAACAGGCACTGTTCCAGATAACGCCGCTCAATAGGTTTCGACAAATATTCCTGGAAGCCCAGCTCCAGCATCTCTTCCCTGGCATTTGCGCCGTTCTTGGCAGTCAACGCCACCACCGGCACCTCTTTATAATACGGCTCTTCTTTCCCACGGATCAGCTTCAGCACATCGTCTCCGCTCATATCCGGCATCACCATATCCATCAGGATTAAATCATATTGCTCGCCCTCAATCTTCCTGATGCCGTCTTTTCCGCAGGTAGCCACCGCAATATTGATTCCGTATTTGCTGAAGATACCGGAAGCTACCTTCAGGTTGACTACATTGTCATCAATTACAAGCACCTTTGCATTCTTGGCGATAAAGGTTTCCGATACGGCGCTCTTCTTATAATCCTCCTTGTTCCATTTGTGGTTCAGCACTTCTGCGATACTGATACAGGAAAAGGGTCTGTGAATCAGGCGGCATTTACCGTAATCTCCATAGATCGCCTGATTTCCCGCTGTCACATAGGTAATTTCCTCGCACTGGTACAGGGAGATAATATTCGATAAGCTCTCATAGGCGCCGTCCGGCACAAAGATAAAGTCAAAATGCTTATCCTGCAGGCTTCTGTCAAATCCGTAATAATTACTGCTGTAAACCGGCCTTACGCCAAAGCCTTCCATGATATCCTGCCATTTACTGCTCTGTATTTCCTCCGGCGCGTAGATCAGCACGCTGGGCTTAGTCTTTCCTTCCAGCGCAATCATAGGCGACTCGTCCACAATCGTGTTGCAGAAGCTGAAATAGGTGCACAAGCCCACACCCTCTATACTTTCCACCCGGATATCCCCCTGCATCATGGACAGCAGTTCCTTACAGATAGTGAATTTTAAGCCGATTCCTTTCAGATTGCTGGATTGTCTGGAATCATAAGTATCGTACATACCGAACAGCGACTGGATATCGATCTTGGACAGCCCCTTTCCGGTATCCGCCACCTTACAATGCAAAGTCGATTTCCTGTTTTCACGGTCATTCTCACAACTGATTTCCAGAGAAATGCGTCCGCTGTTGGTACTGTCTATGGAAACAAACAACAGATACAAAAAAACCTGACGTATCGCCACACTGTCCCCCAGCAGGCGTTTGGGAATATTATGATCGATTTTGATGTCCAGATATAACTTCTTTTTCATCAGCTCTTCGGAAATCGTGCGCACGATCTCCTTTGTCAGCTTTTCAAAGCTGTAGGGCTCTTCAATCAACCGCATATCGCCCGCGTCTATTTTTGCGTAGGTCAATACGTCGTCAATAATGGCCAACAGCTCGTAGGAAGCGTCCCGGATCGTATTGACATCGGTCTTGACCTCTCCGTCCAACTCTCCCTTCAGCATAATCTCGGAAAGATTAATAATCGAATTCATAGGCGTTCTGATTTCATAGGACATATTCGGCAGAAACTGGCTTTTCGCCGCCCCGGTTCGCTCGATCTTCTGACTGCTGACTAACAGGCTGTGCTTCTGATGAAGGAAGTATTTTTCCTGCACATACAGGATAATCAGGATAAAGAGCAGAGTCCCCGAAAAGGTAACCGCAATGTTCCGGTAATACGGGGACTGTCCCGAAACAAGCCCCAGAAGCTCATCGTCAAACAGCGCGCCGCTGTACAGATAGCTGTATTTCAACAGCAGCACAGCCAGCAGCACATAAGAAAGCGCCCCCTCAAACAAGGTAAAAACAATGATGATACTGGTGGAAAACCACATCACCGCCACGGCATGATGCACCTGATTCGTGGCAAGAAGCGACGGAAAAATAACGCCGTATATAAAAAATATCGCGGCCACCGCAACCACCGCCGTATACCGCCTGTACCGCAGGCTGACCCACAGCAAAGCGCACGCTCCCAGCGCAAGCACCAGCATCAGCGCAGAGAACAGCCCCTCCGGTTTCCCCGCTATGGAGGAGGGAATCATAACAAGCGTTTCAACCGCAATCGCCGCCAGAAAGAGGTCTGTCAAAAATTCCGTGATTTTCATTTTTCCTACTTTGCCGTCTAAAGCCTGTACAATCTTAGTCTTCATTTGCCGCCTCTTTATTCGTCGTAAATATAATCTTATCCCTGTCCAGATATTCCCGCAGCATACGGTCAAATTTATTCAGCCCAATGGGCTTGGAAATATACTCGTCAAAGCCCGCCTCCATAAACATTTCCCTGGCGCCGCTGACCGCGTTTGCCGTAAGCGCCACAACAGGAACATGCATAAGCTCCGGTATCGGAAGCGCCCTGATCCGCTTTAGCGTATCGATACCGTCCATCTCCGGCATCATATAGTCCAGTAAAATCAGATCCACGCTCTCGTCCTGCAAATAATTCAGGCACTCTTTCCCGCTGGACATCAGAAGCACCTGCGCTTCGTATTTTTTCAGGATATTAGACGCCACCTCCAGATTAATGGCATTGTCGTCCACCACCATAATTTTGGCTTCCGGACAGATAAAGCCGCCCCGATATTGCATATATTTAATGGAGCTGTTCTTCCGGTTCCCTAACAGGGCGTCCATATTCAGGCAATTAACCGGTCTGGAAAACGTCGTCCTGATCAAAGCGTCGTCATAGGCCGCCGCTCCCGCCCCCACGAGAATCACCGACTGGGGAGGTAAAAGCTGAGCCAGCCTGTCCTTCATTCCCTCATACCGCTCCGAAGCGATCATAATATGGGTGTACTGCTCCTTCACACATTCCTCATAGAAATATTCATTGCTGGAGACCTGACAAAAACGCAGCCCCATACCCTGTAAAACCTTTGCAAAGGCGCTTCCCTGTATAATACTGTTTTCATAGAACAAAATACAGACGTCTTCCCTGCCGCTTTCCACAATAGGCTTCGGTTCCTCGTATCCCTGAGAAATTTCAAACCGATAAATTCGTTCGTTGGCCTTTTCTTCGATATGGAAGATTCCGCCCAGCAGCCTGATTAATTTCTTTACCAGCGCGCCTTCCTGATCTCCGTAGGCCTTATTGGCCTGTTCCTCCTCCTGAAGCTGTTTCTCATAGGAATACCGGAAGACGCCCCGGCCGCATAATTCTATCCGCAGGCTAATCTGCGCCCTCGTCTCCATCACGCCTTCCACTGTAAAATAGATTTCCCCGCTTGCCATGGATTTGGCCAGGCCGGTGGCAAGGGTAGAAAGAATCTGCCGGAACTTTGCGCCGTCTCCCCATAGCTTCTCCGGTATTCCGGGAGATAAATCCACAAAAAACTCCATATTATAATCCGAAAAGCGAACCGACAGCAGGTTAATCAGCTCATCAAACATTTCCCCTACATAATAACAGTCTTCTTCCACCCGCATATCGCTGTAATCGATTCTGGAAAAATCCATCAAATCATTGATAATCGCCAAAAGCGCTTTGCTGGAATTGGTAATATCAAAGGCGTTCTCCTTAATCCGGTCGTCCGTCTCCAGATCCATCAGCGACTCCGACATACCAAGAATCGCATTTAAGGGCGTCCTGATTTCATGGGACACATTCACCAGAAACATATCCTTGGCATAATTGACCTGTTCCGCCCGACTCTCCATTTCAGAGCCCTTCCGCATCTCCTCCCGCAGCAGCCTGTTGCGGTATGCAATCAGCAGTCCGCACCCGATGCCCGTCATGCCAATGGCCAACATAATACGGAAATACAGGAGATAAGAGTAATCGATTACGCCCCCCTGGGAAGCCATGTCCGCCAGCATCCGTTCCGTCATCAGATCAATGCAGTACAAGTCCATTATGATTTCCGCCAAAACCATAACTATCGCCCGCCAGCCCTTCAGAATAATGGCCGTAAAAGCGATTCCCTCTATAAAGTAAACCGGAAAATCATAAAGCGCGTTTTCACAAAAAATGCTTAAAAAGGGAAGCATCAGAATATGCAGCAAAAACAGATAGGCTATAGCGAACGCCGTTACGTTATGATATCTGCGGTGAAGCCAGAGCACCGCCGCGGAAACGCATCCCCCTGCCAGCAAAAGCAGCGGCAGGAATACCGGGCAGCGCAGCAGAGCAGACAATACCGCGCTGATCAGGCACTGGGCGCCATAGATACTGACCGCCATGCGAAAGACCTTTACATCGGTAGGCAGCGCGGCAGAAAAAAATTGGTTACATTGTTCTTTGAATGACATAATATCTCCCCGATTAACCTGCAACGCTCTTAATATCACTCTCTACAGACAGGAAGATATCAACTATTCCCGCGTCAAAACAGGTAAATTTCATAAATTTAATTTTCATGCAGGCCTCCTGATGGCTCAGCACCTTGCCTCCCACCGCGACATTGCGCAGGTTATCATACATATTCACGACGGCCAGAGCCCTGGCCTCCACCGGAATCTTGTCTCCCGCCAGCCTGTCCGGGTATCCGTTGCCGTCCCATCTCTCATGATGGCTGCGGCACATATTGTAGGCATAGGTCATAAAATTATTGCTGCCCCCGCTCAGCTGCGTCACCTTGGACAGGGTATCGGCGCCCAGTGTGGTATGGGTCTTCACCGCTTCCCGCTCAAATTCGCTTTCGTTCTTAATCTTCACGTTATTCAGATATTGATCCGCAATACACAGCTTGCCGATATCATGAATCTTAGAGGCGAAACAGATGGTAAGGCCGTCGTCCGCTGTCAGCCCGAACTTGCCGGAACGAATCATGGCGCTGATCAGAACGTCCATATATTTTTCCACCCGTCTGGCATGGTCGCCGCCAAAGCCGTCGCGCTTGGTCATCAGATCCACAAACATTTCCACTATGGAATACTGCAATTCCAGATTTTTCTTATTTTTATCCTGCACCAGATTATTCAGGGATTTATTCATGTCCTCCAGCCTGCGCTGCTGGGACAATAGCTGAATCTGGATATCCACACGTTTTCTCAGAAGATTGGCCGTATAAGGCTTCCTGATATAATCCATCGCGCCCAGGTTATAGCTCTCCAGCTCCGTGGTATCGTCGTCCTGCGCCGTCAGAAAAATAATGGGAATATTCACCAGTTTCGGAATATTCTTCATCTCAGAAATCACCTGAAAGCCGTTCACATTAGGCATATCCACATCCAGAAGCACCAGATCCGGCAGCTCCGGCATATCGTTCAGACATTCCAGCGCGGAGATTCCGGAGGAAACCGGAATCACCTCATACTCAGCCTCCAGCGTTTTTCTGGCCATAATCAGATTGGCCATGTTATCATCCACAATCATTACCCGATACATATTATTTGCCATACTTTTCTCCCACTCTGCGGATTAAGGAGCCGCAGACTCACCTTTTTCTGTTCCTGCCTTTCGTCTCTGCCCTTCCACGCTACCGATTCGTCATCAGCTTATTCATGGCCTGATTCAGCCCATCTACGGTAAGCTTATACATCGGAAATAACTGCTTCACGGCGGTTTCGGCTTCCCGCCAGGGCGCGTGTCCCGGCGCCATCTTGGGATTGAGCCATACGATTTTCTTATAATGCCGCTTCATCAAAAGCAGCCAGTCCATTCCCGACAGGCCGCCGTTGGGGCCTCTGTAATTGCCGGTGACAGAATACAACTCCTCCGGCGCCATGGCCGCGTCTCCTACGATGATTACCTTATAATCGCTGTCCAGATTGCGGAACATCCACTCTGTCTCAATCCAGTCCCCATTCTCACACTCCGGGGTATTATACAGATTGGCATAAATACAATTATGGAAAAAATAGGTTTTCACATCCTTATAATGATTGGATTTATGCACAGATTGAAATAATTCGCTCAATAGCGTGGTATAGGGAATCATGGTGCCGCCGGAATCCATCAGCAGCAATAGCTTTACCGCATTCTTTCTGGGCTTCTGCATGACAATCCGCAGGCAGCCGCCCTGATTACAGGTAGCGTCCACCGTACCCTCAAGATCCAGCTCCGTCTCCGGAATATCCAACCTGGCGGAATACTGCCTTAACTTGCGAAGCGCCGTCTGAAACTGCCTGTTGTCCAGAACCTTATCATTCCTGAAATCACGGTACTTTCTGGCTCCTACTACCTGAAACGCGGACTGATAACCGGTGGTGCCGCCTACACGGATACCTCCCATATTGCCGCCCATATTGCCAAAGGAGGTCTTACCCATCGTGCCGATCCAATAGCTGCCGCCATTGTGCTCCTCGTTCTGATCCCGCAGCCTGTCCTTGAACTTATTCTCCACATCTTCCTTGTCCAGCGTGACCACTTCCTGATTCATCTCATGGCGCATTTCCTCAAAGACATCCTGCATCTCCGGTTTGTCCAGCCAGCGCAGCATATTCTTCGTCACCTCGTTCTCGGACTGAATCCCCCGGAACACCTGATCGAAAGCCAGATCAAACTTATCATATTCCGTCTCGGACTTGACCAGAATCATACGCGCCACATAATAAAACTCTGTCAGGCTGCTGTGACAGAGCCCCTGCTGCAGCGCCTCCTGAAGCGTCAGCCATTCGCCCAGGGACACGTCCAGCCCTTTCTCCTTTAACGTATAGAAGAATTTACTAAACATCGAACGTCCCCTTATCCATCTGTTTTATGCCTTACCGTCTCTAAATCCTCATCTTTCTTAACCACCACCCCGATAAACGGCAGCTCCTTCTTAAGCTGATCTGTCGGGATACCGCCGATCTGCAGCGCATTGATCCAGTCGATTAATTCGGAGGTGCTGGGTTTCTTGCGGATATCCTTCATGGAGCGAATCCAATAAAACACCTCCATCGCGTCCTTTAACAGCTTCTCCTCCACATTGGGATAATGGGTTCTGACGATTTCTTCCATCAGGGTTTGGTCAGGGAAGTCTATATAATGAAAAATACATCTTCTGAGAAACGCGTCCGGCAGCTCCTTCTCCGCATTGGAGGTAATAATCACGATCGGCCTGTGCTTCGCCTTTACGGTTCTTTTCGTCTCGTGAATATAAAATTCCATCTGATCCAGCTCCCACAACAAATCGTTGGGAAATTCCAGATCCGCCTTGTCAATCTCATCTATCAGCAGAATTACCTGTTCTTCAGCCTCAAAGGCCTCCCCCAGCTTGCCCAGCTTAATATAGCGGGCGATGTCGTCCACGCCCTCTTCGCCGAACTGCCCGTCGTACAGTCTCTGGATCGTATCATACAGATAAAGGCCGTCCTGCGCCTTTGTGGTGGATTTAATATTCCAGATAATCAGCCGCTTGTTCAGAGATCTGGCCACAGCCTGCGCAAGCATCGTCTTGCCGGTGCCCGGTTCTCCCTTCACAAGCAGGGGCTTCTGCAACGCAATCGCCACATTAACGCTGGCCAATAATTGTTCCGACGCCACATAATCAGCCGTACTGTTAAATGTTACCTTCTGTCCGTCCATACCGTTCCTTCCCGCTCCTTGTCCGTTCGCAAGGATTTCATTTCTTGCCTATTCTATAGATTTATGTTACGATATTTCAAGTGTAAAAGCAAGAATTTGTTGCAAACAAGGTCACAATATAGAAAGGAATCCCTACTATGCCACAGTCACAAACCAGTCTCTCCTTTGAAATATTTCCGCCCAAGAAGGAAGAAGAATTTGAAAATGTCTTCAGCCTCCTGCGCGAGCTGAAAAGCCTGCATCCTGATTTTATCAGTTGTACTTACGGAGCCGGCGGCTCCAGGGCAGGCAAGACCATTGAAATTGTCTCTTTTATCCAGAAAGAATTGCAGATCGACGCGATCGCACATATCACCTGCGTTGGATTTACCAGGGAGGATCTTGCCAGAAACTGCGACGCCCTGATGGAAGCGGGGGTAAAGCATGTGCTGGCGCTGCGCGGCGACAGGCCGCAGTCCATGAGCGACGAACAGTTTCGCAACCGCGAATTTTTCTACGCCGCCGACCTGGTCCGTTACCTGAAGGAGCATACGGATTTGCAGATTTCCGGCGCCTGCTACCCGGAAAAGCATTTCGAGGCTCCCAGTCTGGAAAGCGACTTGCGTCACCTGAAAGAGAAGGTGGACGCGGGCGTTACTTCCCTGATTACTCAGATGTTTTTTGATAATACCTATTTTTACCGCTTTCTGGAGCAGATCCGCGGCATGGGAATTACGGTTCCTGTTCACGCGGGCATCATGCCGATCACAACCGCCGGGCAGTTGGGAACCACCGTCTCCCTCTCCGGTTCCTCCGTTCCCAAGAAGCTGGCCGATCTGATTGCCGTTTACGGGGATAATAAAGAAGATATGCGCAAGGCCGGCATCGACTATGCAGTCAGCCAGATCCGCGACTTAAAGGAACACGGTGTGGACGGGATTCATATTTATTCCATGAACAAGATCAAAACCACCAGGGAAATCTGTTCCCAGATCTAATCGAACCAAAAACCGGGCAGGAGATAGATCAGCTAACGGCCTATCCCCTGCCCGATTGTATCAATGGAATTAATCTTCTTCCCATGGCAGCAGCGGATTCTCCACCTTCTTATCACGAAGCATCAGGTTCTCCACCGCCTGTCTCGCCGACTGTCCTTCAAACAGCACCGCGTTCACCTGCTCTATAATCGGAAGCTGCACATGATATTTTCTGGATAATCCCATGGCCGCCTTGGCGGAATACACACCCTCCACAACCATGTTCACTTCAGCCATCGCCTGTTCCATGGTATAGCCCTGTCCGATCAGTATCCCCGCGCGCCTGTTGCGGGAATGCATGGAAGCGCAGGTTACAATCAAATCTCCAATACCGGTTAAGCCGGAAAAGGTTTCTATCTTACCTCCCATAGCTATGCCCAGTCCGGCGATTTCCGCAATTCCTCTGGTAATCAACGCAGCCTTGGTATTATCGCCGAACCCAAGTCCGTCGGCGATACCGGCCGCCAGCGCCACCACATTCTTAAGCGCCGCTCCCAGCTCAATCCCCAGCACATCCGGGCTGATATATACGCGGAACACCTCGTTCATAAAAATATTCTGCAAATACTCCGCCGTAGCCTTCTTTCTGGCGCCCACCACAATGGTTGTGGGAATACCCCGTCCTACCTCCTCCGCATGGGAAGGGCCTGACAATACCGCCACTTCCGCCTGGGGAATTTCCTCCTCTATAATCTGGGAAAGGGTCATCAGGGTTTGTTCCTCCACACCCTTCGCCACATTAACGATTACCTGCCCGTCCTTCACATACTGCGCCATGCTCCGGGACGTGCTCCTCGTATAAGGGGAGGGTACCGCCAGGACAAGCACCTCCTTATTGCGGACGGCAGACTCCAGATCCGTAGTAAATTCCATATTTTCCGGCAGCTTTACGCCCGGCAGCTTCTCCTTATGCTCATGCTCCCTTGTGAGCATCTCTATTTCAGACGCTATCGCAGACCATACCGTAACCTGATGTCCGTTCTTATGCAGCAGAAGCGCCAGGGCCGTTCCCCAGCTTCCTGCCCCTAAAACACTGATGTTTGCCATCTCAAGCCTCCATTTCCTTTTCCACTTTTGAGTCGCCGCTTTTATGCGTCAGATAAGTCTTACGCTCCGTACCGCTTAACAGTCTCTTAATATTCTCCCTGTGCTTATAGTACGCCATCACCGTAAGCAGCCCCGCAATCACATACATCTCGTTCAACAGGGGCTGGGACATTCCAAACACCCCGTTCTGCCCCAAAACAATCAGCTCGATCAGGAATCCCGCGTACACCAGAAGCGAACCCAAAGACACATAATGGGTGATAAAAAACGCCCCGAAAAACAGCACGATTCCCACCGGGATCAAATAGGGGTGAAAAGCAAGAATCAGCCCCGCCGTAGCGGCAATGCCCTTCCCTCCCCTGAATTTTAAATAGAATGGAAAATTATGTCCCAGAATAGCCCCCGCCGCCGCATATATTTTCAGCAGATAAATCATATCCGGGCGGGAATTTTTAAAAAGGAGACTCGCGGCAGCGACTGCCAGAACACACTTTAAGATATCTCCCACCAGTACCAGAAGCCCGGCTCTGGTTCCCAGCACGCGCATGGTATTCGTCGTACCCGCATTGCCGCTTCCATAATTTCTGATATCAATCCCATGCAAACGCCCGTAAATATAGGCGGTCTGAAATAATCCAAACACATATCCAATCACAAGACAAACGATTCGTTCCACTTTATTTGTTTTCCTTTCTCTCCCTGATAATAAACTTAAGGGGCGTACCCGCAAAGCCGAAAGTCTCCCTGATCTGGTTCTCCAGATATCTGGTATAGGAGAAGTGCATCAGTTCCTTGTCATTGACAAATATCACAAAGGTAGGCGGTTTGACGGAAACCTGCGTAATATAATAAAGTCTCAGTCTCTTCCCCTTATCGGCAGGCGGCTGCTGCATTGCCACGGCCTCTGTCATAATCTCATTCAGTACGCCCGTCGCCACGCGCATGGAATGGTTTGCGCTGACCGCGTCGATCATATCATACAGCTTCGGCAGCCTCTGTCCCGTCAGCGCCGAGATAAAGAGAATCTCCGCATAGCTCATAAAGGATAATATCTGCCTGATCTTCTGGGTAAACTCTTTGACCGTCTTATCGTTCTTCTCAATAGCGTCCCATTTGTTCACCGCAATAATAACCGCCTTGCCCCGGTCATGGGCAATCCCGGCGATCTTGGCGTCCTGCTCGGTCACGCCCTCCTTAGCGTCTATCACAAGCACGACGATGTCGGCTCGTTCCACCGCCGCCACGGTACGGATAATCATATACCGCTCCAGCTCTTCTTTGATTTTATTCTTTCTCCGCAGGCCTGCCGTGTCAATCAAAACATAATCCTTACCATTGTGCCTGACCTCGGTATCGATGGCGTCCCTGGTCGTACCCGCAATATCCGATACGATAACGCGGTTCTCTCCAATCAGTTTATTGACGATAGAGGATTTGCCTACGTTTGGTTTGCCCACAATGGCAACCCTGATACGGTCGTCCTCCTCTTCCGCCGCCGCTTCTTTATCAAAATAAGAGGACACCTCATCCAGCAGCTCGCCGATTCCCAGACGGTTAGCGGAAGAAATCGGATAAGGTTCTCCAATTCCCAGATTATAAAACTCATAAACGTCGGCCATATACTTCTGAAAGCTGTCCACCTTATTAACCGCCAGGACTACCGGTTTCCCGGAACGCCTCAGCATATCCGCCACTTTAGAATCCGCGTCCACCAGCCCCTGCCTGACGTCCACCAGAAAGATAATCACATCCGCCGTATCAATGGCGATCTGCGCCTGTTCCCGCATCTGGGAAAGAATAATATCCTTGCTGTCCGGCTCAATGCCCCCGGTATCAATCAGGGTAAAATTCATGTCCAGCCAACTGATATCCGCATAAATCCGGTCTCTGGTGATTCCCGGCGTATCCTTCACGATCGATATATTATCGCCGGCCAGGGCATTAAACAGTGTGGATTTCCCTACGTTTGGACGCCCTACCACTGCCACGATGGGCTTGGTTTTTCTCTTACTCATCTCTTCAACAACCGTGCCTTTCTCTCAATCCATTTCCCCGTCAGGGGAATTATTACGTCCGCTTGATTTTACAATATCTGCCCCCGCTTGTAAAGACCTCGCCCGCAAAGTTTCCGCCGCCTGCAGCCTACGCGGCAGCCGCGTACCGTCCGTTACTATTTTACTAGAATTTTCTTGACGTGTCACTAGCTTAATGATATAAAATGATACTAGAGTTTTGGCGTAGAAAGTCAGACTGAAAGCCTGGAAATATGGCTCGGAAATATCATTAGGAAATAAAATAGAAATATTCAGAAAATAAGGATGGAAATCATTATGCCCAATACAGAACAACTGGAACACGCTATGCCTGTGGCGCCGATCAAACTGCTGACTACCCGCTCCGCCCTTCCATTGGCCAACAAGGTCAACAGCTACCTTGTGGATTTCCGCAAGACGCTGAACAATAATTTCAAATCTGACCCCGCCTTTCACGGTTATATGGAAAACAACTATCTGATGGAAGTGGAATGTCCCCGGTTTGGAAGCGGAGAAGCCAAGGCCATCCTGCATGATTCCGTGCGGGGCAAGGATATCTTTATCCTGACAGATGTCTGCAACCACAGCATTACCTATATGATGAACGGCTATACCAATCATATGTCGCCCGACGACCACTATCAGGATTTAAAGAGAATCATATCCGCCATCAACGGCAAGGCGCACCGCATCAACGTAATCATGCCTTTTCTGTATGAGGGCAGGCAGCATAAAAGAAACGGCAGGGAATCCCTGGACTGCGCCTATGCGATCAAGGAACTGATGGATATGGGCGTGTCGAACTTTATCACCTTTGACGCCCACGACCCCAGAGTCCAAAATTCCGTTCCCCTCAAGGGCTTCGACAACTTTACGCCGCCCTATCAGTTTATCCGTTCCCTGCTTCGCACTGAGAAGGATCTGATCATCGATAAGGAGCACACCATTGTCATCAGCCCCGACGAGGGAGCCTTGGACAGAGCGGTTTATTTCGCCAACGTATTGGGCGTGGATACCGGTATGTTCTATAAACGACGCGATTACTCTACCATTGTCAATGGTAAAAACCCTATTGTCGCCCACGAATTTCTGGGCGACAACATAGACGGCAAGGACGTTATCGTCATCGACGACATGATTTCTTCCGGGGGCAGCATGATCGACACCGCCAGGCAGCTCAAGAAAATGAATGCCAAGCGGGTCTTTATCTGCTGTACCTTCGGTCTTTTCACCGACGGCCTTGACGCCTTTGACGAGGCCTATGAAAAATGCTATTTTGACAAGGTGGTAACCACCAACCTCTGCTATCAGCCTCCCCTGCTCCGGGAAAAGCCTTATTATGTGGAAGCGGATATGAGTAAATTCATCGCTTCTATCATTGACTTCCTGAATCATGACGCCTCCATGGCGAATATTTACACGCCCACCGATAAGATTCATCAGATTCTTGCCAAATATAACAACCGGGAAGTAAGCGGTCTGGATATCTAAACTGCCAGCGGGAAGGTAAGGGAAACCTTAAACAAATCCCCATCTAACTGAATCTCAAAGGTTCCCTTCTGCGCTTCCGTCAGATTCTTGGCTATGGAGAGCCCAAGGCCGCTTCCTTCTGTGGTTCTGGATACGTCCCCGCGGATAAACCGTTCTGTCAATTCATCCGGATTACAATTCAAAGCGGAAGCGGAAATATTCTTAATGGAGATTTCAATACTTCCGTCGGGCTCCTGCGAACCGTCAAGGGTCACATAAACTCTTGTTCCCGTCATGGCATACTTATAGATATTGTTAAACAAATTCTCCATCACGCGCCAGATTCTGCGGCTGTCCGCTTCAATCACGGTGTTGGCGGCGTTTATGTTTATCACGGTGGTCAGATTTTTCTCTTCGAATTTCTCAGAGAACTCTCCGATGGTCTGATTCATCAGTTCGGTCAGGTTAATCCGCTCAAAATGCAGGCTGATATTTCCCGAAGAAATTTTGCTGGCCTCTACCAGGTCATCGGTCAACTGCTTTAAGCGCTGAGATTTTTCATCTAATACCTGAATATAGTTCTGTACCTTTTCATTCTCTACCCGTTCCCTCTTAATCAAATCCACATAGTTAATAATCGAGGTAAGAGGAGTTTTAATATCATGGGAGACATTGGTAATCAGATCCGCTTTCATGCGTTCGTCCTTCATACTGATCTCCACCGCATCCTTGATACCCTTCCCGATACTGTTAACAGAATTTGCCAGGGTGAGATTATCGCCGTGCAGACCGGCTGTTTCCACCTGATGCTCCAGATCTCCCGCAGTGATGGTTTCGATTCCCTCCACGATGCCCTGACGCTCCCTGGCGTCTCTGTAAAGCAGGATACCCACGGCTCCATCTACACAAAGCGCTATCAGAAGCCATGCAAAAGAGCCCTGTACGCCGCACAGCATCATGAGCAGATTGAACAACAGGAAAAGTCCATAGGGCAGCCAAGTGCGGATTACAATCGTACCGTTGTCGTATACCTTCCACGCAAACGCCTTCGCCCTGCGGCATAATCTGCATAAATAGCTGTTCTTCCACAGCGTCCCGGCTTTGATTCTTCTCACCAGGCTATAGAAGAAGAACATCACCACCGCGTCCGCCGCAAATACTCCTGCCGCCAGCAATATTTTAAACCACTGCTCATATACTACTTCCCCGTAGGACAGGGTCGAGATATGAATATCCGCCAGCTCCAGAATCACAATAACCACCCACGCCGCCAGCACTCCAACGCCCAGGGCAATCAGCGCCGCCGCCTCCGTAGGGATTCTGTCAAAAGCGTTTAAACGAATAGAAGCCCCGCTGCCAGCAGAAGTCTCTCTGCCTGTCGTCATGGTCTGATAGATAAACAGGAGCAGATACAGAATCCCTGCCGCAACCGCCCCCATAACCCACTGCCAGAAATAGGGCAGATAATTGTCAAAGCCTTCGGCTCCCTGCGTAAAGACATCATTGACGGGATAGTCCGTATCCACGCCGATCCATACCTGAACGTTTTCCGGATAGGCATAGTCATATTCCTGCAAAATGGTGCGGATAGTATTCTCCTCGATGGCGGTATTGGTTTCATATACCAGCTCCGACGGACTGTAATAAATATACTTACTGGACGCAAACGCCGTCTCCTCCAGCATCCCGCCGCCCTGCATGGTATCCAGCAGAACCGCTATGTCCTCCGTCTCCAGATTGCTGTAATACTGGGTGTCCTCTCCTACCGTCTTGGCAATCAGATAGCTTACGTTGGAATGATCTTGGCTGTAATATTCCTTGTATTCCAGATATTCCTCATAATTATAAGCAAGGCTCCTGGCGGCCTTTTCCACATTGGCGCACAGATTGTCATATAACTCCCAGTCCGAGACATATTCCTCCAGATTTTTCCCCTCCGCAGTCTTATAGCGGTTAATCAGAATGTTATGCGCCGTATTCCCATCGCCGTCTGAATCCGCAGAGTCGGTATATCCGCCGTCCCCATTGTCATACTCCCCTGCCCATAACTGGTTGGCGGATACGTCGCTTACCAGCGTATAGCTTCCGATATCGGACTTCAGATAACTGGCGTCCGACGTATTATAGTACTGGCTTTGAGGGTCGATCACGGTCACCCTGGTCTGCTCCGCCAGGAACTGATCCGCCTGCTGTTCTATGGTCGAATACTCAAAACCATAGCTGGCCCATTTGAGCAGATCTTCCAGATAGTATTCCGCCGTTACATACTGTTCCGGGAGCCCGATATCCCGGTAATTATACGCGGTAACATCTACAATCTTGCTGCCGTCAAACTCTCCCTCTGTTTCCAGTTGGCTGCTCACCACGCCATAGCGGATAATATCCGCCACGGCATAACCGAAAATCGAACCAAATAAGCCGGACTCCTCATATTCCTTGTTCCGTTCGGAGAAATCCAGTATATAGCTCCTTGTATAGCTGCCGTTGGAACGGAAGCCCTGAATCCGTACCGTAGAGCCTATTGCGATTACTAAAACGCAAAGCGCCATAACCGCCAGCGACAGGTGCTGCAAAATACGCATAAACGTCCGAAATCCATTTCCGCCCTTTTTTGTTTTTTTCCCTTTTTCTTCTTTTCCCATCTCTTCCCCAGGCAGACTGCTATTCTATCTGCTCGCCTTTCTCCGTCATATCATCTGTGTACGGCTTCCTCTCAGCCCACAGCCTACTGCTTCTCTACCTTATATCCGACTCCCCATACTACCTTAAGATACCGGGGCTCCTTCGGATTGATCTCGATCTTCTCACGAATATGCCTGATATGCACCGCCACCGTATTATCAGCCCCAATAGCCTCCTCGTTCCAAATACTCTCGTAAATCTGGTCGATGGAAAAAACTCTTCCGCAGTTCTTGACGAGCAGCAGCAGAATATTGTATTCGATCGGCGTCAGCTTCACGGCTTCCCCGTCCACCGTCACTTCCTTCGTGTCGTCGTTGATACACAACCCGCCCACCTGAAAAAGCGCGTTGTTCTCCGTATTCAGGTTCCCCAATGTGGTATATCTTCGTAAATTGGACTTGACTCTCGCTACCAGCTCCAGCGGATTAAAGGGCTTGGTGATGTAATCGTCCGCGCCGATATTCAGCCCTAATATCTTGTCGTTATCCTCCGATTTGGCGGACAGAAAAATAATGGGAATACTGGAATATTCCCTGATCTTAAGAGTCGCATGAATCCCGTCCAGCCTGGGCATCATGATATCGATTAAAAGCAGATGAATCTGCTGTTCCTTCAGCACTCTGATAGCCTGCTCTCCGTCATATGCCTTATAGATCGTGTATCCCTCCTGCAACAGATAAATTTCGATGGCGTCCACGATTTCCCTGTCGTCATCACATACCAGAATATTCGCCATTTGTTCTCACCTCTTTCGTAACCTGGATAGTCCTATTACAACATAAAAACCGAAAGGAAAAGATGGGAAATTCATTAATGTTTTCTTAAGGTTCCTGTTGCGCCTATCCAAGCCGCCCCTGATTACAATAATCCTAAAAACGCCCCCAAATTGCCCCTTTTGCCACCGCTCGCCCGATGAGAAAAAAGATACCCGCTGTTGTGGCAGGTACATAGGTCCGTCACCTGAATCTGGCCATGCGGAATCCCCGCCTCTGTCAGAATGATTTCATTGGCGCGCCACAAATCCAGCAGATACTTGCCGTTGTCCTTACGAACCAGAAGCTGCCGCTCCTGCCCCGACCCGCGAAATTCCTCCCGAAAAACCGCCGCCACGTCCTCGCTGACTTCATAGCAGGACTGACAGATGGAAGGCCCCACCGCCGCCACGATATCCTCGGCCCTGGTGCCGTAAAGCTCTCCCATTTTCTCTACCACGCACCGCCCCATGCGGGCGGCCGTTCCCCGCCATCCGGAATGAGCCAGGCCTATGGCTCTATGTCTGGTATCCACCAAATACAAGGGCACGCAGTCCGCGTAAAAGGTGGCCAGCACCAGCCCCGGTTCATCTGTCAGCAGGCCGTCCACATCTCTATAATCCCTGGCAGCCACAATGCCTTTGCCGCCGTCCTTGCGGGTTGCCACTCTGAGATTGGTGGTATGGGTCTGATCGGAGCAGACAATGTCCTCCACCCGGCACCCCAGCGCTCCGGCAATCCGTCTGAAATTTTCATCTACCGCTTCCCGACTGTCTCCTCTGGTATAGCTAAGATTCATACTGCTACAGGCGCCCTTACTGACGCCGCCGATTCTGGTGGAGAACAAATGTCTCACCATTCCCGTCTGCTCCAAAATCGGGAAGGTCAGATATTCCACCCCGCCTGTCCGATTCTGCCTGACGGACATTTTGCCCGGATACCTGTACAACCGGGGGAATCCCGTTTCATGCTCTGTCATTCCACTCCGCTCCTTCTGCCACGCTCTTCTCGTTCCTTCGCCGCCCCCTGTCCCGCGCCTTGCCGCCGCTCTTTTCTTTGGCTCCTCCATATACGGGCCCGCCGGGGGACTCCCGGGCTTCTCCATACCCGCTGCTGAATTATCCCATGCCCCTGTAGGGAAAGGCGTTTTGCAGCCACTTCATCCGCCCGGATTCCAGGGCGACCACATCAAAGCGGATAGGCGTATCCTCCGGGCAATGGTGCAGCATACGATAATAATCCGCCACCCGGCAGATTTTCTTCTGCTTGGCCAGACCCACCGCTTCCGCCGCAGTTCCCTTGCTGCTGCCGCTTCGGTATTTCACCTCGAAAAAGACCAGATATTCCCCATCGTACCCGATCAGGTCTATTTCTCCCTGCCGGCAGCGGAAATTCTGTTCCTTCACCCTCACGCCCTTTGCTATCAAATAGGCACAGACCTGTTGTTCCTTCTGTGCCCCTGTTTGCCGCTTATTCATCTGTCGTTCCTTCCCTATTTCGCAGCCGCCATTTTGGCCTTGATCTTATCCATGGAATCTACAAAGACAAGGATCTCCGCTACCACCTCATACAGCTCCGGCGGTATCATATCTCCTATTTCCAGACGGGACAGCGTCTCTGCCAGCTTATCGTCCCTGTGAACCGGCACATCCGCTTCCTTTGCTTTTTCGATAATCCGCTCCGCCAGCGCTCCCTTGCCGGACGCGATGACCCTGGGCGCCGCTTCGGAAGGATCATATTCTAAGGCAATCGCCTGCTTAGGCTTCTTATTCTTCTCGTCTCGCGCCATAGCTTTCCCTCCTTATGCCCTCATATCAAAAGACGTCCTGCTCAATACGGAAATATTTTTATCCTGATTCAGGATCGTCCGCATAATGCCCGCCCCCTCCTTATCCGCTTCCGCCTCTTTGAGCTGGAACTGGGTTTGCAGGTCATATCCGCGCCTGGCAAGCCGTTCGTCCAGCAGGGCGATATTCTGTTCGATTAAATCCAAAGCGCTTTCATCCTGCAAGGTAAAATTGGTATTTACCCTTTGGTTCTGCATGGTTACATACACGTCCATAGCGCCCAGATGTTCCATATCCAGATGCAGAAGGGCGCTTACATTCCCGTCCTTAGCCGCCAGATTCTTCTTATTGGTATAGATATACAAATCCCCATGGGCGTTGTTGCCCTCCATTTTGAGCGGAAGCTGGACATAGGTAAAGACATGGTTCATTTTGTTCATAAAATCCACGTTGTTTTGTAGATTCTGTATACTTTTGGCGGCCGGAGCGTCATTTTTGCCCGCCGTCTGCAGGGCTTCCTGAAGCCTTGCGGACTGCTGCCTGATCCGTTCATATAACTGCTTCACCTTTTCCGGCTCCGCCACGCTCTCCGGCTGAATCAGCCATTGCTTCTGTACCTCCGATTTCAGCAGTATCTGAAATTCTTCGCTGCCCAAAACGCGTCCCAGCTCATGGGACAAAGCCTTGCCTGTCTCTTCTCCGGCCAGAAGCCCGCGGATCAGGTTCAGGACTTCTCCGGGCGCTGTTTCTCCGTTTTGAACCTGCCCTGCCTGAGTCTCCTCCACTCCTGCTTCCCTTAATAAATCCCCCAAAGTATTCCACTGCTGTTTCGTCAGTACAGGCGGCTCCCCGGCTCCATAATCCGTTGGGAGGGCACCGCCCCGCAGCCCCCCGGCTTCCGCCGGCTGTTCTGACGCCGCTGGCAAGGGTTCCTGCGCAGAGTCCGCCGCCTGCCCTAAGACTCCCTGCTCCATAACCGGCTGCGCCGCTTCCCCGGATACCGGTTCCTGTCCCGATGGCTCCTGTAGAAGCACCAGCCCCTCCTGTCCTTCGGTAAAAATCTCCAGCACGCTCTGATAAAAAGCCGCTGCCTGCTGCGTCCCTCCCTCGTCCATCAGCTCCGTGAACACCTCCGGCAGCTCGTTCATAATCGTCTCTACACTGCCCAAAATCTGATGATTGGCATTGCTATATTGTTCAAACTGCTCTATCGTGGTCTCGGTAATGGGAAGCTCCAGTCTGGCCATCTGAATCACAGACACCGGATTCTGGTTCGGGAACTCCATAAGCTGTCTGCCCATATCCAGAACAGATTCCTTATCAATAGACATTCCCTCCTCCATCATAACCGCCACCATTTCCATATTGTCCGCCGTTTCCTGCAAGCCCGCCGCCAGAAGTGCCTGCCGTATGGTTTCCACATTCGCGGTATTGGTATATAAGGGAGTCAGGGATAACAGAGAGCCGCTGTTGGCCTTGACCTCAAAGCTCATGAGCTGCCCCATGGTCAGATTAATCCCTTGGTCGATCCTGGCGTTAATCGTCAGTTCCTGGTTCAGAGCCACCTGAACGGTGCTGCCGTTTCTCCCAATCACCGTTCCCTGCAGCGTCTGCCCCGGCTGCAGGCTGCGAATCTCATTCTGCAGCCTGTAAAGCCGTTCGCCCTTTGTCATGGATTCCGAACCCTTGACGCTTTCATTCGCCTGAATATTCTGATGCTCTCTCTTTAATATGCTTCCCAGATTCACAGTAATCTCCATTTCCCCATTGCAGAAGCCCGATTAAAAATGTGTGATAAACGTCCTGCGATGAATGGGGCACGGGCCGTACTTTTTCAGCGCGTCGATATGCGCCCTTGCCCCGTATCCCTTATTCGACGCGAATCCATATTCCGGATAGACTTCGTCATACTGCACCATCAACCGGTCTCTCGTCACCTTCGCCACAATACTGGCGGCGCCAATAGAAATACTCTTGGCGTCCCCCTTAATAATCGGCACCTGCCGGATATCCACCTGCGGAATCGTCACAGCGTCGTTTAACAGCAGATCGGGCTTGACCGTCAGCTTTGAGACAGCCTCCCGCATCGCCTCATAGGTCGCCTGCAAAATATTAATCTCGTCAATCCGCGCCGGAGCCACATAGCCAAGCCCCACAGACACCGCCCGCTCCATGATCACATCATACAGCTCCTCTCTCTTTTTTTCGGACAGTTTCTTCGAATCGTTGATATATAAAATGTCACAATCTTTCGGCAAAATAACCGCGCCTGCCACTACCGGGCCCGCAAGAGGCCCTCTTCCCACCTCGTCAATGCCGCATATATGCGTATACGCCGCATATTCCCGCTCATATTGCTTAAGCTGTTCGCAGCGGGCTATTTCCTTTTCATAAGCCGCCAGCCTCCTGCCGGCCTTCTCAACCGCCGCCCGGACTCCTGCGCGCCCGTCCTTTTGGTACTGTACTAACAAAGAAGGCAGCTCTTTGACAGCGGCTGCCTGTAATTTCTCCTTGATTGCCCCAATGGTTTCTTCCATATTCTCCATGCCCTTCTTCTACCTGTGTTTGATAAAACCGATCTTATCAAGCGGCAATATCCGTATCCAGGCTCTTCCGATAATTTCCTCTCTCCTGATGTTTCCCACAGAGGGATCCCGGCTGTCCGTGCTGTTGTTACGGTTATCCCCCAGGACGAAATATTCATCTTCTCCCAGCGTAATCGTCTCGTAAGCCCTGCCCGGATTATGAATCACTTCCTTGCCGTAGGATTCCTTTAAGATTTCTCCATCAATCAGGATATTGCCCGCCTCGTCGATCTGCACCGTTTCTCCCGGCAGCCCGATGATTCTTTTTATGTAATAGGTATTATCCTCGTACCGAAAGGGAAATACAATGATGTCGAACCGTTCCGGATCGTGGAACCTGTAACTGATCTTATCCACAATCAGATTATCGTCACTGCTGAGGGTAGGCTCCATAGAGCTTCCCTGAACCTGCGTTCTCTGCCCTACAAAGTGGATCACCAGATAGGTAATGCATAAGACGCCTAACAGATACAGGCTGGTACTTAATATCTCCTTCAACACTTTTTTCATGACTGTTTATCCTCGATTCCTTTTCCGTCAATCTAATCTGGCGCTCTCAGGCATTTCCAGCGTGATTCTGCCTATTCTTCCGCTCCTGAAATCATCTACCACCAGTGCCGCCGCCTTCTCGTAGTCCGGCTCCTGTCCCTTTTTATAACACTTGCGGTTCTCACAGACATGCTCTAATACCATAACCGGAGTCAGCTTTTCGCCGCAGTCCTCCATTTGATACCGTTCAAGCAGCTCCCCGCGGTAATGTTCCAGCAAATAAGCCGTCAAATCCATGGCAAGCTCTGTCATCTGAAGAATTTCATCGTTCATGGAGCCGATATAGGCAAGCTTTCTGCCTACCTCCTGGCTCTCGAATTTGGGCCACAGGATACCGGGCGTATCCAGCAGCTCCAGCTCCTTATTCAAACGTATCCACTGTTTTCCCTTGGTCACTCCCGGCTTATTGCCGGTTTTCGCGCAGGCCTTGCCCGCAAAGGAATTGATAAAAGTGGATTTGCCCACATTGGGAATCCCGACCACGATTGCCCTGACCGGCCTGTTTTTAATGCCTCTTTTTCTGTCCCGTTCAATTTTGTCCTTACAGGCTTCCTTTACCATGCCCTGAATCGCCTTAAGCCCCTGGCCGGTCTTGGCGTTAATCTCCAGCACATAGAAGCCTTGCCGCTGAAAATAGGCTATCCATGCCTGATTCGCCCCGGCGTCCGCCAGATCTGATTTATTGAGCAGAATCAGCCGGGACTTATTTTTCCCCAGCTCGTCTATATCCGGATTTCTGCTGCTGAGGGGAATCCTCGCGTCCACCAGCTCGATCACCAAATCGATCAAGCAGATATTTTCCTGCATCATACGCTTCGCCTTTGTCATATGACCGGGATACCACTGATAATTCATCTGTTTACCTAATCCTTCCTGCCCGCCGTGTTCTCTCCGCTTTATTCCACCAGTCCCATACCTTCATTTTCCGAACCCATATGAAACCATGCCTTGCCGATAATCGTCTCCTTCTTGACCGCGCCGATATTGCCGGAGCGGCTGTCCTCGCTGCTGTTCCTGTTATCTCCCAGCACAAAAAATTCATCTGCCGCCAGAGTCAGTTCATTCTGCGCAATCCCCGGGTCAATCATCTTATCCAGTTCCTCGTCTTCCTCCAGCAGCACGCCGTCTATATAAACTCTGCCCTCCTGAATCAATACCATCTCGCCGGGAAGCCCCACTACCCTTTTGACATAATAATGGGAATTTTCATTGCCGTTAGGCAGAAAAACCACCACGTCTCCCCTCTTGGGAGAGGACAGCCTGTAAACCACCCTGTTGATTAAAATCTCCTGCCCATTATACAATGCCGGCTCCATGGAATCCCCTATGACGCTGGTGCGTATCCCCACCGAATAAACGATTACAAAGGCGAGAAAAATCGCGGCCAGACCGCCTACAATCATCTCGAAAACGTCTTTGACCACCTTCGAGTTTAGTTTTTTCTTCTTTTGATAAAAAGTCAGACCTTTTCGTCTTGCCATAAACGCTTCCCTCTTGATCCGTACGCCTTATCGGGTGTTCCCAACTTTAATAGTATAGCATGACTAAAGCGCATACTTCAACCTGTACGCCAGATAGAAAAAACAGATACCCCAAATCTCTCCGAGGTATCTGTTCATTTTCCTTTAGATTATCTTACTAACTCTTTTACCTTGGCTTTCTTACCCACACGATCTCTCAGGTAGTTCAGCTTCGCACGTCTTACCTTACCTCTTCTGACTACTTCCACCTTCTCTACGTTAGGAGAGTGTAAAGGCCAGGTCTTCTCAACGCCGACGCCGTTGGATATCTTTCTGACCGTAAAGGTTTCCCTGTTGCTTCCGCCCTGAATCTTCAGAACCGTTCCCTCAAATATCTGAATCCTCTCACGGTTACCCTCTTTGATTTTACCGTGTACTTTAACGGTATCGCCGACTCTGAATCCGCCAACGCCTTCCTTTAACTGTGCCGCTTCAATTTCTTTAATAATTTCGTTCATGTTCTGCCTCCTATATGACCTGGATGTTCTTAATACATACTGTAACAGAGGACCATCTTTTTTCACAACATTAGTAATTTAACATACTTCACCGGGAAATGCAAGCGCTATTTCTCAGCCTTTTTCTGTTTATTCTGTTTTTTCCGTTCTCTGGCTTCCCGCTTCTCCTTTTTTCGGAAATATTCCTCATGCTCCCGCGCCCACTTCTCATATAGCTCCGGACGCAGCTTTTTCGTCCGTTCCAGAGACTGCTCCAAACGCCACCGTTCTATTTCCCCATGGTTGCCGGACAGCAGAATATCAGGAACCCTCCTGCCCTGCCAGATCTCCGGCCTGGAATACTGGGGATATTCCAGCAGGTCATCGGAAAAGGATTCCGTGGCCGCCGACTCATGGTTATGAAGCACTCCCGGCACCAGCCTCGCTATGGCGTCGATCATCACCATGGCCGGAAGCTCTCCGCCTGTCAGCACATAATCCCCAATGGACACATAATCCGTGACGAGTTCCTCCAGAACCCGCTCATCGATGCCCTCATAATGCCCGCACAGGAAAATAAGATGCTTCTCCCTGGCAAGCTCCTGCGCCATAGCCTGATGAAAGGTTCGTCCCTGCGGCGTCACATAAATAACCCGGCAGGAGCCCTCCCCGCCCGGATTCTCAGGCTGTGCGGACGCAATCCGCTGTTCCACCGCCTTACAGGCGTCGTAAACCGGCTGCGCCTGCATCAACATTCCCGCGCCGCCGCCATAGGTATAATCATCCACCTTGCCATGCTTATCCAGCGTATAGTCCCTGATATTGACCGCTTCTATCGCAATAGCTTCCTTTTCTACCGCCCTTTTCAGGATACTGGTATGCAGCCCCTGCATCACCATCTCCGGAAACAGGGTCAGAATATGGAAATGTATCATGATCTGTCTCTATCCTTTACTCTTTTACTTCCATGAAATCATCACATTCATCTTTCACCCAGCAAGCCGTCCATCACATGAACCGTCATGCTGCCCTGACTGATATCGATCTTACGGATACATTCCCGGATTGCGGGGAGCAATACCTCCGACTGATCCGGGCGGCTTACCACGTAAACGTCGTTGGCGCCCGTGGCCAAAACATCCTTTAAAACGCCCAGGGCTTCCCCGTCCTCCGTCACAACTGCCAGACCGATCAAATCCGCTATGAAATATTCGTCTTTCTCGAGTTTAACCGCTTTCTCCCTGGCGACCAGAAGCCTGCCGTTTCTATATTTCTCAATCTCATTAATAGAGTCAAAGCCCTTGAATTTGACAATGACGTACTGTTTAAAGAATTTAACGCTCTCAATCTCCATCTCCAGACGCTCTTTGCCGGTGTCCAGAATCACTTCCTTCAGCTTTTTAAACCGCGCCGCGTCGTCTGTGGTTGGAAATACCTTTACTTCTCCCCTGATTCCATGGGGCTGGGTAATCACACCCACCTGCAATTCCTGTATCATATTGTCCTCGTTCTCTTTTCCGCTTAAATAGTCCGCGGCAAAACAGCCTCACAGAAGTTCCCGTGAGGCTGCCTGATTAGATGATTTCTACATCCACTCTCTTATTGTCTTTGGATGACGCTGCCTTTACAACAGAACGGATTGCCTTCGCAATACGGCCCTGTTTGCCGATCACCTTACCCATATCTGATGCCGCAACATGAAGCTCAATGGTAATATTTTTACCTTCTTCTTTCTGTGTCACTACCACCTCATCCGGGTTCTCGACAAGAGCTTTTGCGATCACTTCAACCAATTCCTTCATAGTTCACCTCCAAAAGCCTTGTAACAATCAATTACCATATCCTATTTTACAATACCAGCGTTTTTGAAAATTTTGCTGACAACCTCTGTAGGCTGCGCGCCGTTAGCAAGCCATTTCTTAGCCGCCTCTTCATTGACCTTGTAGGTGCTGGGATCTGTGTTCGGATCATAGGTTCCGATCTCATCGATAAATCTTCCATCTCTGGGCGATCTGGAATCTGCTACGATAATTCTGTAGAAAGGATGCTTTTTTTCTCCCATTCTTCTTAATCTGATTTTAACTGCCATTTTCTTTGCCTCCATGTATATAGATTATTATTTATTTGAAACCCTAAAACGGGAATTTCATACCGCCCATTCCGCCGAACATACCGCGGCCCTTCTTGCCGCCCATCATGCCCGGAAGCTGCTTCATCATCTTCTGCGACTGCTCGAACTGTTTAATAAACCGGTTTACCACTGCAATATCTACTCCCGCGCCCCTGGCAATCCGATGCTTCCTGCCGGGATTTAACAGCTTGGGATTTTTGCGCTCCGCCGGCGTCATGCTCAAGACGATGGCCTCCATACGCGCCAGTTGCTTCTCATCAATAGCGGACTCCAGATTCCCCATCTGTCCGCTCATTCCCGGTATCATATTAAGAATACTGGAAATGCCGCCCATATTCCGCATCTGTTTCATGCTTTCCAGGTAGTCTTCAAAATCAAACTTTCCCTTCTTCATGTGCTCAGCCATCTGCTTTTCTTTGGCTTCGTCCATATCGATGCTCTGCTGCGCCTTCTCAATCAGCGTCAGCACGTCGCCCATACCCAGGATGCGGTTCGCCATACGGTCGGGATAAAACTGTTCCAGATCAGAAAGCTTCTCGCCCATACCGATATACAGAATCGGCTTGCCGGTTACCGCCTTAATGGAAAGCGCCGCGCCGCCTCTGGAATCGCCGTCCATCTTGGATAAGACCACTCCGTCAATGCCAACCTTCTGGTCAAATTCCTGAGCCACATTCACCGCGTCCTGGCCGGTCATGGCGTCTACCACCAGAAGCGTCTGGTGAACCTTCACATTATCTTTGATCTCCTGCAGCTCCGTCATCATCTCTTCATCGATATGAAGCCGTCCCGCGGTATCCAGAATCACCACATTATGTCCATTCTTTTCGGCATGCTCCACAGCCGCCTTCGCGATATTAACCGGCTTATGGTTCTCTCCCATGGAGAAAACCTCTACCTGCTGCTTTTCCCCGTTAATCTGCAGCTGCCTGATAGCCGCCGGCCTGTAGACGTCACAGGCTGCCAACAGGGGCTTCTTGCCCTTCAATTTCAGCTTGCCGGCAATCTTAGCCGTGGTAGTCGTTTTACCGGCGCCCTGCAGTCCGCACATCATAATTACCGTAATCGCTTTGCCCGGCTGCAATGTAATCTCCGTAGTATCAGAGCCCATCAGGGACACCATTTCTTCGTTAACGATCTTAATGACCATCTGGCCGGGATTCAGTCCGTTCAGCACATCTGCGCCGACGGCACGCTCTTCCACGGATTTCACAAACTGTTTGACCACTTTAAAATTAACGTCTGCTTCAAGGAGCGCCATCTTGACTTCTTTTAAGGCTGCCCTGACATCCTCTTCGGTAAGACGACCCTTGCTTCTCAAGTTCTTAAATACATTCTGCAATTTATCGGTCAAACTTTCAAATGCCATATGCCTCGATGCCTTTCCAAACGCTTCCTGCTCTATAATTCCCGCATAATCTCCGCCGACAGCTTCCTGATCTGCAGGCTACAGGCCAATCTGTCCTCCAGCCCCTCCTGCTCGCACATCATGGATAACCGGCTGATCTGGGATACCTTGTCCTTAATACTGGTAAATCTGGCTACCAGCCGCAATTTTTCTTCGTAGCCCAATAAAATCTTATCGCAGCGTTTTACGATATCGTGCACCGCCTGCCTGCTGATCCCTTCCTCCTGGGCGATTTCGCCAAGAGAGAGATTGTCATAGACAATGCCCTCGTATATCTGCTGCTGATGTTTTGTCAGCAGCTCCCCATAGAAATCATACAGCAGTCCCTGTTCTACGATTTTCTCCATAATCAAACCTCTGTCGAATCTCCCTGTGGTATCCGACTTTCGCTATTCTACTATATTACGGATTGGGTGTCAAGTGTTTTTACTTGTCGGGTTGAAATTTTCCTGTCAGTTGTGCAAAACCGCTATCTATTTTGGGAAAAACATGTTACAATAGAAAAAATGTATGCAGAATATAATATCCGATTTCTACTACATATTCTGGCGCAATATTCATTGTTGTAACGCATACCGCTTTGACTTAAGTTATGGCGAGCCGATCCGGTATGATTATGACTGCTTTAAGGAGGGTTACCATGAAGCTTACAGATTTTATGGACATGAGCACGCTGCAGAACATCCAGGACGCCTTTTCTGATGCCACCGGGCTTGCCGCGATTGCCGTTGATAACGACGGCAACTATATTACGAAAGGGAGTAATTTTACAGATTTTTGTATGAAGCTTACGCGTGGATGTCCTGAAGGCGCCAAGCGCTGTCAGAAATGCGACGCCACGGGTCACGGCACTTACGAGTGTCATGCGGGGCTTATGGATTTCTCTATCGACATTATCTTAAACGGCGAGAAGCTGGGCGCCGTAATCGGCGGACAAGTTCTTCCCAATACACCGGACGAGGATAAATTCACTGCCATCGCGGAGGAGCTTCACATTGACCCTAAGGCTTATCTTCATGCCGTCAAAAAGGTTCCTGTGCGTCCTGAGAAATCGATTCGCGCCGCCGCCGCTTTATTGGAAGATGTCGTCAACCGGGTCGTATTGCAGGAATATATGAACGCTACGGAATACAAGAAGATTCTTGTATGGGAGAAGGAAATCGCCAGCGCTACCGAGACCGTAGCCGCAATCAAGAAAAGCACCAGGGAATTGGAGTCTATCGCTTCCAAGCAAACCATTATGGCCTTAAACGCTTCTATTGAAACTGCCAGAGTAGGCGCTGCGGGCGCGGGCTTCGGAATCATCGCCAAGCAGATGGGGGACTTTTCCAAGCAGTCCGCTGAAATCTATAAGCAGATCACCGAGGACGCCAACAAGATTTCCGAATCCATGGTCAAGATGAACAACGCGTAAAAAACTGCCGCACCGGCGCAGGGCTTATCATCTGCCCTCTCTCCGGCGCGGCGGTTCTTTCTATGTCCTGAAAGTGGAAAGCGCTTCCCGCTTATTTATGTAATAATTTCCAGATATCCCACTACTTTCGTCAGGTCAAATTCTTTCAGGATCCCCAGATTCGGATCATAATACTTTCCCTCAAATCCAACAAGATAATGGCTGTATCTTCCCATCTTTTCCATAATAATGCAGCAGCGGGGCAGCGAAACCTCTTGCCCCAGCGTATATACGATCTTATCAGCATGGCGGATACCGAGATACTCCAAGGTGACGATCATTTTACTCATGTTGGCCTGCCACTCTCTGCACTTCATAATATCGCTGGCTTCCTCCAATGTGGTTCCCGCAAGCATGGCGATACAGGATTGTCCGCATAAGCCGTCCCATGGCTGCGTGACCAGATCGATCCCGTCGATTCTGCGAATAGGATGTTCGACGCTATAAGGACTGTTGCCGCCGACTCCTGCCACATTGCCCACGATCTCAATGGAAATCAAATATTTTTTGCCGATTTCAACCTTGGCGAGCGTATCCTGATTCACCGGAATATCATAATATCCCTGCCCCCTGGGCACAAGGTCGCAGATAAAGCAGACGTCGTCAAAGCAGACTCTTACCGGCGCGTCTCCTATCTTCTCGCACACCTCCCACACATTAAACGGTACGGCAATCGTATTTTCGTTTTCCCTAAATTCTACGGTACCTTCAAATTCATATTTCATCTTGTTCCTCCATTCTGAGCCTTTTCTATTTTCTCTTCAGGGCTTATTATAACACGGACAGACGCTGCCAGACAACCGGGCGCAGGCCGTTTACCAGACTAAGCCCTTATCACTCATCCGCCAGATCCTCAAAGCTGATATTCAGATCTACGTTTCCCGTGATACCGTCCACCGTACCCTCGTCCGAATACTGCCACACCCGAAAGGCATAGGGATAATAAATCTCGTCGCTGTAGTAGGCAATCCATTTATCATACTCTTCCAGTTGCTCCAGATCCAACAGCATCATAAAGGTCTTAAGATTACCATAAATCATCGGTGTGTATCCGGCATTGCGGATCATCTCGCAAAAGGCGATACAGTATTGGGTCCGCTCCTCTTTCGTCAGATCGGCGGTTCGTGCATTGGTATTCGAGACTGCCTCTATATCCAGCACCACAGGATATCTGACGGAATAGGGTTCTATCATATCCAGAACATATTCCGCTTCCTCTTCCGCCTCTTCCACGCTGGTCGCCTGCGTAAAGAAATAGACGCCCACCTCAATATCGTTGTCCAGGGCTCCGTTAATATTATCCTCAAAGGCGTCGTCCTCTAAGATTTCTCCCTTGGTGTATCCCCTGATCCCCAATCGTATAAAGGCGTACTCTACGCCGTCGCCGGTCACCTTCTCCCAGTCGATATCCCCCTGATATTTGGACACGTCGATTCCCTTATGGGATATCACATTTCCATTGGCGTAATAACCGAGAATCCCATCCTCGTCCAGCGCAAATTGGTCAAGATCATATGTATGATGAGCCAGCTCATCTGAAATGGGAAAGAAGTAATACTGCCCGCCATCCGCCACCACAATTTCATCAGGGAAAAAATATCGGAGCATCGCCGTAGTGCTTTCACCGGAAACCATAAATTCTTTCAGCTTGCCCAGCAATTCTTCGCTCACTTCCTCGCTGGTCTGTTCCTCCGTCTCCGTCACCGCGCTGGCAATCAGCGCGTCCACCTCCCCCTGGGTATATGTCATTTCCTCATCCATACGAATCGCTTCCAGTTCATTCATAACCACCGTGTTTTCCATCTGTATGGAGCGGTATCGAAAGACCAGCACAAGGGCTATGGTAATAGACGACAGCGTCACCAGACACAGGATAATGGAACCGATCAGCCCACCGTTCTCACTCTTTCTGCGCTTTTTCTTATGTCTCTTTCTCTGCAAATAATTTTCCTGCATATGCTCTCCTATCTTATCCTACATCCGTTCGCTAAAGTAGCTTTTGTATCCTTCTCCAAAAATCTCCGTTGCGCTGGTAATAATCATGAACGCGGCAGGGTCCTGCTCTTTTACGATCTCTTCCACCAGCGGAGATATGGTCTTTTTCATGGCGCACATAATCACTTTCTTATCCTTTCCACTATATGCGCCCTGCCCGTCGATATATGTCACGCCGATATCCAGTTCCGCCAGAATACGTTCCGTAATCTGCTCCGGCTTACTGCTGATAATATACAACAGCTTCGCCTCATCCCTGCCATACAATACAAAATCCATTACGATCGACGCGCATATCGCGGAAATCGCCGCGTATAGGGCGGCGTTGATATCCCGGAAAAGAATCCCCGACATGGTCACAATCACAGCGTCGGTCAGGAAAAAAAGCCTGCCGGTCTTAATATGCGGAACCTTCAGTCTGATTGCCTTAACAATAATGTCCATTCCTCCGGTCGTAGCCCCCGCCCGGAAAATAACGCCAATGGCAGCCGCCGATAAGGCGCCTCCTGCCAGAGCGGCCAGCAGCGTATCACGGGTAGCCGCCTCATATACCGCCAAAAGATTGGTAAACACCGAAATCAGGGTGGTGGCATAGATGGAAGACACCGTCAGGCCCCAGCCAAATTTCCAGACTCCATAGAGCAGAATCGGTATATTCAGGAGCAAAATCCACGTACCGGTACTGACAGGCAGCAGCCTGCTCAAAATAATGGAAATCCCGGTAACTCCTCCGGGCGCCATATTATTGGGGTCGATGAACAAACTGACCCCCGCCGCATAGATAAACGCCGCTACTGTTATTATAATATATTTCTTTAGCAATTCTGTCTTGCTTTTTTTACTATTTTTAACATATTTTTTCATTTTTCCTCTATTGTAAAGAATTTGCGCTGACAAATCCCCTCAGGCCGCTTCCCTGATTTCCTGTTTCCCCTTAGTGTTTCCTTCCGCCGGGATTTCATACGCAAAAGAATCCGCATAACGACTATGCGGATTCTCCTCACAATAGGGTTTTCTGATTAGATGCTCGCCCGCACCAGCTTGGGCTGATATCCGTTTTCATGCAGCGCGTCAATAATCTGGTTCTTATGCTCCGTCCCGTAGGCTTCCATGGTAATCCGAAGCTCCACCGCCGCATTGCGGTTGATGGATACAAACTGATTATGCTCCAGCTTAATGACATTGCCGCTCTGTCTGGCAATCACATCAGATACTCTGGAAAGCTCTCCCGGCTTATCCGGCAAAAGCACGGAAACCGTAAAGATTCTGTCCCGCAGCACCAGACCCTGCTGTACCACAGAGGACATCGTGATTACATCCATGTTGCCGCCGCTTAAGATGGAAACAATCTTCTTATTCTGCACATTCAGGTGCTTTAACGCAGCCACTGTCAGCAGGCCGGAATTTTCTACAATCATCTTATGGTTTTCCACCATATCCAGGAAGCAAACCACCAGTTCTTCATCCTCTATGGTGATGATATCGTCCAGATTTTTGCTGACATAAGGGAATATGTTCACGCCCGGCGTCTTAACCGCCGTACCGTCCGCGATCGTACTCACATGATCCAGCGTCAGCACCTTCCCCGCGCGTATGGATTCCTGCATACAGTTCGCCCCCGCCGGTTCCACACCGACCACCTTGATTTTGGGATTCAGAAGCTTGGCCAGGGTAGAAACGCCGGTAGCCAAGCCGCCTCCGCCAATCGGTACCAGAATATAGTCCACAAGGGGCAGTTCCTTAATAATCTCCATGGCGATGGTTCCCTGTCCCGTAGCCACCTCCAGATCGTCAAAGGGGTGCACAAAGGTATAGCCCTTCTCCTCCGCCAGTTGATACGCATAGGCACAGGCTTCGTCATAGACGTCTCCATATAATACGACCTCCGCGCCATAGCCCTTCGTGCGGTTCACTTTGATAAGCGGCGTCGTAGTCGGCATAACGATCACAGCCTGTACGCCGTAGCATTTCGCCGCGTAAGCGACTCCCTGGGCGTGGTTGCCCGCAGACGCGGTAATCAGTCCCTTATCCCGCTCCTCCTGCGTCAGGGTGCTGATCTTATAATAAGCGCCCCGCAGCTTATAGGCTCCGGTCAACTGCATATTCTCCGGCTTTAAATATACCTTATTGCCTGTCTGCGCGCTGAAATAATCGCTGTATATCAGCTTCGTCTCAGAGGCGACCTCCTTGACGATTTCATATGCTTCCTCAAATTGATCTAAGGATAATTCTTTCGTCCCCATATTGATTTCCATGCCTTTCCCCCGCCCTGTCCTAAGCGGTTACCTGTTACTTCCATTATAGTCTGTCTGTCAAGCTCCGGCTGATTCGCCGCCGTCTTCCCTCTCCACGTCAAACAGCGCGTCCACAAATTGATCTGCGTCGAATTTCTGCAAGTCGTCTATGGATTCCCCTACGCCGATATATTTCACCGGAATCTGCAGCTGCGACTGAATCGCCACCGCGATACCGCCCTTCGCCGTCCCGTCCATTTTGGTCAGGATAATGCCGGTAAGATCGGCGGCCTCGCCAAACTCCTTCGCCTGCTGCAAGGCGTTCTGCCCGGTAGTACCGTCCAATACTACCAGATTTTCCCGATGGGCGTCGGGAAATTCCTGGTCAATGATACGGTTGATCTTTTTCAGCTCCTCCATCAGGTTCTTCTTATTGTGGAGCCTGCCTGCCGTATCGCACAGAAGCACGTCGACGTTGCGCGCCTTCGCGGCATGTACCGCGTCAAAAATAACGCTGGCGGGATCGGAGCCCTCCGTCCCTCCGATCATCTCCACGCCGGCACGGTTCGCCCACTCGCCAAGCTGCTCTCCCGCAGCCGCCCGGAAGGTATCCGCAGCGGCAATCAATACCCTGCGCCCCTGCCCTTTTAGCTTGCCTGCCAGCTTGCCAACCGTAGTGGTCTTTCCTACGCCGTTGACCCCGATTACCAGCACCACCGACTGCTTATGCTCAAACTCATAGGCAGTTTCGCCCACCTGCATCTGCTCCTTGATATTTTGAATCAGGAACTCCTTGCACGCCGCAGGTTCCTTGATATGATTCTCCTTCACCTGTTCTCTCAGCTTCTCCAGAATCGCGTCAACGGCGTTCACGCCCAGATCCCCCATAATCAGAATCTCTTCCAGCTCCTCATAGAAATCCTCATCAATACTGGAAAAACCGCTGAATACGGAATCAATTCCATGCACAATATTATTTCTGGTCTTTGTCAGGCCTTCCTTCAGTCGGCTAAAAAAGCCTTTTTTTTCTTCACTCATCAATCATCTAATTCCTTATCAATTAAATTAACGCTGACCAGCGTAGACACACCCTTCTCCTGCATGGTAATTCCATACAGGCGGTCTGCCTTCTCCATAGTGCCTCGCCTGTGGGTAATCACAATAAACTGCGTATTCTTGGTCAGCTTATGCAGATACTTCGCAAACCGGGCTACGTTGTTTTCATCCAGCGCCGCCTCGATCTCGTCCAAAAGACAGAAGGGAGACGGTTTCAGATTCTGGATTGCGAATAACAGACAGATTGCCGTCAGGGATTTCTCCCCGCCGGACATCTGCATCATATTCACCAGCTTTTTACCCGGCGGCTGGGCGATAATACGGATACCAGCCTCCAGAATATCTTCTTCCTCGATTAACTCCAGCGTTCCCTTACCGCCGCCGAACAATTCCTTAAATACCTTATCAAACTCTCTGTTGATCTCGGCGAACTTCTCCTGGAACTGCCTGCGCATGGAAGTATCCAATTCCTCAATAATACCGGTCAGGGTCTTCTCCGCTTCTACCAGGTCGTCATGCTGGGTCTTTAAGAACGTATAGCGCTCCATCAGGTTCTTATAGTCCTCGATGGCATTGACGTTGACGTCCCCTAATTTTCTGATCTCGTCCTTTAGGGCGCTGATGTCCTTCTTCATGGACGACAGATCTGTCATCTCTTCCTTCTTCAGAGCCTCCGCGTCGGAAAGGGTAATCTCATATTCGTCCCACATATAGTTAATCTGGGATTCTATGGATTCTTCCATCCGTTCCTTCTGGCTATTGAGACGATATACCTCCTTATCCAGCGCTGTCATGCGTTGGGACAATTCCTCCCGGGTGGTGAAGAAATTTTTCTGTTTCGCGGATAACTGCTCCTTGGTTTCCATATCCTCTTTCAGCTTCTTTTCCGCATCTGTCCGGGCAGTATGGGAGGCTTCAATCGTCTTCTCGATCTCCAGAATACTGGCTCTCTTACGCTCTACTTCCTCTTTGCCTAAATGGAGTCCCTCCTGCACCTCGGTCAATTCCGCTCTGTGCCTTGCGATTTCAGCGTCCACACGCTCCAGATTCTGTCTTTGGAAATCTGCGCTTTGACGCATCTTTTCCACTTCCACATCACGTTCGGACACCTGCGCAGCCTGTTCGGATTCTTCCGCACGCTTCTCTTCCAGTTGCTTCTGAAATTCCGCGATCTGCGCCTCCACCGTTTTTTCCAGTTGTTCGGAATCCTCCAGCTCTCTGGCAATTTCATCTTTACTTACCTGAATATCCTTGATTTGCAGCGTGATATCCTGTTCCTCGTTCTTTAACGCCCCGAATCCTTCTTCTGTCTCGTTCTTCTTATCCTGCGCCTGAATCACATTCATTCTGGCGGTATTCTGCTCGATAAACTTACGCTGCAACTGTCCCTTGGTATCCTCCAGCTCCAGACGCAGTTGATTCCTTCGCTTCTTGGTCTCCTCAATATCATTCAGGAGCCGATCGACGTCAAGGACATACTGCCTGACCTTTTTCTCCAGCTCTTCTATCTCCCGGCGTCTGCCCAGAAGATTGGAATTGTTCTTAAATGCGCCGCCGCTGATTGCGCCGCCGGGAACAAGCAGTTCTCCCTCCAGCGTGACCATACGGATACCATAATCAAACTTTCTGGCAATCTGTACGGCATGGTCGATATGATCCACGACCAAGATGCGTCCCAGCATGGCCTTCGCCACATTCTGATATTTCTTCTCTGTTCTGACCAACTGATCCGCCACGCCGATAACGCCCTTTTCCTTCAGCGCCTCCGGGTTTTTAAACTCCTGGGGATTGGTGATGCTGGTCAGCGGCAGGAAGGTTGCGCGCCCTGCCTTCGTCCTTTTCAAAAAGCTGATCATATGCTTGGCGGTTTCCTCATTCTCCGTAACAATATTCTGGATATTGCCGCCCAGCGCCGTCTCGATAGCCGTCTCATACTTTGCCTCAGCCTGAATAATGTCCGCCACGACGCCTATAATGCCCTTCTCGCTGTCCTTCTGCTCCATAACGGCTTTCACGCTGCCGCCATACCCCTCGTAACGCTCTGTCAGATTAGAAAGCGCTTCCAGCTTGGACTTCTGCTGGTGATACAGCACCTGCGTATCCCGAAGCTTCTGGTCTTTGGCGGAAAGCTCTTCGCGAATCCCGCCCAACTGCTCCTCCATGCTCTCCTGCTTCTCGTTGAGCTCCCGGATGACTGCGTTGACGGCCTCAAATTCTTCCTCCAGCTTTTGAATATTCTCCGTCTGCTCCGCCTCATCTGATTTGGCGCGCAGCAGCCGGGAATTCAGTTCCGCCTTACGGATATTGATCTGCTCCAGCATGGTGTCATAGCGCCCCATTTTAGACTTGATGGTGGCGCGGTTGTTTAAGGCGTCGATAATGGTATTTTTACCGCTTTCTATCTTATTATTTAGTTCCTCGATCTTTCCCTGGGTGGTTTCCAATAGCTGTCTGGCTCCGGTTCTGGCCTGTTCCAGTTGTTCCAGCCTGTCGTCGATATCCCTTTTTTCTGTTACGATACCATCCTTTTCTTTCTCTTTTTCATCGAGCTGTTCCTGAATACTGTGTATCCGGTTCTGTAGGTGCTCCTCATTTCCCTCCGCAGAGTGAATCTGTTCCTTCAGGACATTGATCTCACCCTCCAGCTTAGAACGCATGACGCCGGTATCGGTAAGCGTGGCTCTGGCCGCCTCGATCGCCTGATCTAACAGCTCGATCCTGCTCTCTATCCGCTCATACTCCGACTTGATATTTTCGTACCGGTTGGTAGTCTCTTCCAGATCGCCGGAGGCAATCTGCAGCTTGCTCTCCGTCTGCGCAAGCTGTTCCCGTATCTGTACGTTTTCCAACAGGAACACATTTACGTCCAGCGCCTTTAATTCTTCCTTCTTTTTCAAATAAACCCTGGCCTTCTCCGACTGTCTCTCTAAAGGCCCCGTCTGTTTCTCCAGCTCCGCCAGAATATCATTGACGCGCAGCAAATTCTGCTTTTCATTTTCCAGCTTTTTCTGCGCCGCATATTTTCTCCGCTTAAACTTGACAATCCCCGCCGCCTCGTCAAAAAGCTCCCGGCGCTCCTCCGGCTTACCGCTCAGGATCTTGTCGATCTGCCCCTGGCCGATAATAGAATAGCCTTCCTTGCCGATACCGGTGTCATAGAATAATTCATTGACGTCCTTCAGCCGACATGCCGTGCCGTTAATCATATACTCGCTTTCACCGGAACGGTAGAGACGTCTGGATACCGTCACCTCGTCATAATCAATGGCAAGCTGATGATCCGAATTGTCCAGCGTAATCGCCACGTAAGCATAGCCCAGAGGCTTACGCATCTCTGTGCCCGAAAAGATAACGTCCTGCATGGAAGCGCCCCGGAGCTGTTTAATACGCTGCTCGCCCAGCACCCATCTGACCGCATCCGCCACATTACTCTTACCGGAGCCGTTGGGCCCGACAATACCCGTGATGCCGTTATGGAACTTGAAATTGATTTTATTGGCAAAGGATTTGAAACCATGTACCTCTATACTTTTTAAATACATATATACCTCTCGTCTGTCATTGAGCCGTATGTCTCTCCGGCGTCTTTTGATTCAGCAGGGCTTCATAAGCCGCCTGCTGTTCCGCCGCTTTCTTGGAGTGCCCCGTTCCGCTTCCGACCCTGGTATCGCCCACGAATGCCGCCACTGTGAAGGTTTTCGCATGCTCAGGCCCTTCTGACTTGAGCAATTCATAGCGCAGCGTTCCCTGATTGTCCCGCTGTACCATTTCCTGCAAAATGGTTTTGGCGTCGTAAAACAATTCTTTATGATCTAAATCCGATAGGATAAACCGGTGTATGAATTTCTTTGCTTCCTCAATGCCGCTGTCCAAATAAATAGCGCCTATCATCGCTTCCATCACATCGGAAATGATAGAATCTCTCGTCCTTCCCCCGGTAGCCTCTTCTCCCTTTCCCAAAAGAATATACTGTTCTAAGGAAATTTCCCTGGCGCAGAATGCCAGAGACGGCTCGCATACCATAGAGGAACGTTTCTTGGTTAGCTGCCCCTCCGGCAGCTTTGTATATTCCCTGAACAGAAAATCGCTGCTGACCAGCTCCAGCACCGCGTCTCCCAGAAATTCCAGCCGCTCATAATCTCCGCTTTTATTTATTTTCTGTTCGTTAGCATAAGAGCTGTGGGTAAGCGCCCGCTGCAGCAGCGCTTTATCCTGAAAGGTATACCCTATTGCCCGCTCTAACTGTGCCATTCTCTCTTCCAACATAAAACCCAATCTCCCATTTTGCGCCCGTCTCACAGCCGGGACGCATACAAACACGGAAAAGCCCCTTCGTTTCAGAAAGGGCTTCTATTTCTCTACTCCCTGGAATTTTTAATTAACGCAACCGCTTCGCCCACGGTACTGATCTGCTCCGCCTGTTGGGCCGGAATCTCAATTGCAAACGCCTCTTCAATCCCCATAATAATCTGATAGATATCCAAAGAATCCGCGCCCAAATCCTCCAAAAAAGTGGTTTCCAATGTAATCTCCCTGGGATCTACGCTCAGCACTCCCGCTATCACTTCTTTTAATTTCTCCAGCTCCATCACAGCAGCCAACCTTTCCGTTTTCTCTATTGTCTAGTTCTCCTGTCCGGATACAACCTCATCTGTCATAATTTTCTCTTTGATTTTCTCATTAATCTTCTGTTCCGAAAAAGCGATACATTGCAGAATTGAATTCTTAATCTCGTTGGCCTTGGAGCTTCCGTGCGTCTTGACCACCAGCCCCTTTAAGCCAAGCAGGGGCGCGCCGCCGTACTGCTCCAGGTCAAAAGCCTTCAGAGTCTCCTTAAGGGCGGGCTTGACCAGAAGCGCGCCGATTTTGCTTCTAAAGGAAGACATCAGGCCTTCCTTCATCTTTTTCATCAGCGTTAATCCTACGCCCTCATAGGTTTTCAGCACTACATTGCCCACAAACGCCTCGCAGACTATGACGTCCGCCGCGCCCGCCGGAATGTCCCGCGCCTCCACGCTGCCGATAAAATTGATATCCGGGCAGTTCTTAAGCAGCGGAAACGTCTCCTTCACCAGCGCGTTTCCCTTCTCCTCCTCGGCTCCGATATTAACGATACCCACTCTGGGATTCTTCACGCCCACTATATTTTCCATATATACGGAACCCATCTTGGCAAACTGCACCAGATGGGAGGGTCTGGCGTCCACATTGGCGCCGCAGTCGATCAACAGGGAACAGCCCGTGGCGGTAGGGATCAGCGGCGCTAACGGCGGCCTTTCCACGCCTTTGATCCGGCCTACGATCACCTGTCCGCCTACCAGCGTTGCGCCCGTGCTTCCCGCTGAAACATAAGCGTCGCAGGTTCCGTCCTTAACCAGATTTAACGCCTTGACCAGCGAAGAATCCTTCTTCTTGCGAATCGCCATCACAGGCGGCTCCGCCGTTTCAATCACCTCAGATGCAGGCACGATCTCCATCTGCTCCTGATTGTATGTATATTGGGCAAGCTCTTTCTTAAGCACGTCCTCGCGCCCTGTCAGATAGACCTTTACCTTATCGCTTTCCTTGATTGCCTCTACCGCGCCCTTTACGATTTCCACCGGCGCGTTGTCCCCTCCCATGGCGTCTACAGCCACCTTTACATATTCACCCATATCCATAACCAGCCTTTCCCCCTGCCCCGCAATTGTTCACAGGATATCTTCTGTTTCCAATGCCCTATCCGATCGCAAAAGGCATTATTTACTAATATACTAAAAATACCCATAAAAATCAAGGCTCTCCGGGGAGAACCCGAAAAGCCTCGGCTTACAGTGATTAGTCAACTGCGATAATTTCTTTTTTGTTGTATGTTCCGCATTTCTTACATACTCTGTGGGGCACTGTCAAAGCGCCGCATTTGCTACATTTTACTAATGTAGGAGCAGACATCTTCCAGTTTGCTCTTCTCTTATCTCTTCTACTTTTAGAAGATTTGTTCTTAGGACAAATAGACATCGTTACACCTCCTTATTCGCGTCAAAGATATCTTTTATTACTGCCATCCTTGGATCAGGAACAAAAGTATCGCATCCGCATGTTCCCGTATTCAGATCCTTGCCGCACCGCAGGCACATTCCTTTGCAGCCGGGCTTGCAAAGAATCTTCATAGGCCAGTTTATCACGATTTCATTTTTTAGTAAGTCTTCTACATCTAACTGGCAGCCAGCCATAAAACGCTGATCGTCCCTAACCTCCGATGAGTCGCCGATCCTGTCTGGCGCGAATACTTCTCTGTTAAAATCGAGTTCCAGCTTCTCTTCCACAGGCTTCAGACATCTGTCGCAGCGCGCCGCAAAAATAAGCGTTCCGCTTCCCTCGATCCGCGCGCGGCCCTTCCCCGTATTGGTAAAGGTAAACCGCAGGGGCGATTTGTGAATCACCCGAAACGCTTCTCCGTTCACAGATACCTGGGTCAACTCTGCCTCTACCTGCTCCGATACCGTCTGACCCTCGTTGATTAACACATCCGTTAAGTTCACGAACATAGTTGACTCCTATCCACACTCAAACAATTATACATATCGCAATAGGGTTTGTCAACCGGAAATTTTCAGCGCACAAGGGCGTAGGTCTGTCTGGCAATGGCAAGCTCTTCGTTGGTAGGAATCACCAGCACCTTCGTATCAGAATCCGGCGTAGAGATCACCAGGTCTTCTCCCCGCTTATGGTTCTGCTCCTGATCCAGCGCAATTCCCAGATATCCTAATCTCTCGCATATCAGATTCCGAACCTCAGGGCTGTTCTCCCCCAGACCGGCCGTAAAGCAGATTGCGTCCACACCGTTCATGGCCGCCGCATAAGCGCCGATATATTTTACCACGCGGTAGGCGAAACCCTTCACCGCCCGGACGCCTTCCTCTTTCCCCTCAGCGCAGGCGCTCTCCAAATCCCGGAAATCAGAGGAAAAGTTGCCGGATAATCCGAGTACGCCCGACTTCTTATTGAGAATCTCCATTATTTCATCAATAGACAGATTCTCTTTATGAGCCAGAAATTCAATAATCGCCGGGTCTATATCGCCGGAGCGGGTTCCCATAATTAAACCCTCCAGAGGCGTCAACCCCATAGAGGTATCCACACATCTGCCATTTTGCACCGCCGAAACGCTCGCCCCGTTTCCCAGATGGCATACAATGATTTTTAAGGCTTCGTAGGGTTGCCCCAGTACCTGCGCAGCCCTTTCCGACACGTAGGAATGGCTGGTTCCATGGAAACCGTAGCGCCTGATCCTGTACTTCTCATAATATTCATAGGGAATCCCATAAAGATAAGCTTCCTGAGGCATCGTCTGGTGGAACGCCGTATCAAACACCGCTACCATAGGGGTATCCGGCATTAATCTCCTGCACGCCTCAATCCCAATCAAATTAGCCGGGTTATGAAGGGGCGCCAGATCGTTGCACTCCTCGATAGCTTTCACCACTTCCTGCGTAATAATTGTAGACGCCGCAAATTTCTCTCCGCCATGTACAATACGGTGTCCTACCGCTCCGATTTCGTCCAGCGTTTTTACGACGCCTGTCTTTTCGTCGGTCAGAGCCTCCAACACCAGTTCGATGGCTCTGGTATGATCGGGCATTTCTGTGACCGTCTCCTCCTTCTCTCCGCCTGTAGGCTGATAAACCAGCCGGCTGCCATCGATGCCGATTCGTTCGCACAGGCCTTTTGCGATCATCGCCTCCGTCTCCGCGTCAATCAACTGGAATTTCAGGGACGAACTGCCACAGTTAATTACTAAAATATTCATGTTCCTCTTCTCCTTTTCTTTCCGAACTACTCAGGGTAATTGCAAAACTGTCCGTTTTAAGCGAGCTGTGCCTGCACGGCGGTAAGGGCTACCACGCCCACGATATCCTCCCAGGAACAGCCGCGGGACAGATCGTTGACCGGCTTCGCGATTCCCTGAAGCATCGGTCCGTAGGCCTCCGCCTTTCCCAGCCTCTGTACCAGCTTATAGCCGATATTACCGCAGTCAAGGTTCGGGAAAATCAATACATTCGCCTTTCCCGCGACCTCGCTGCCCGGCGCCTTTGATTTTGCCACCGAGGGAACCAGCGCGGCGTCCGACTGTAATTCTCCGTCAATACACAGATGAGGATACTGCTCATGGGCGATTCTGGTCGCCTCCACCATTTTATCCACCAGAGGGTGTTTCGCGCTCCCTTTCGTGGAGTGAGACAGCATGGCGATAATGGGTTTCGCACCCACAAGACTCTTGAAACTCTTGGCGGAAGTATCCGCAATAGCCGCCAGTTCCTCCGGAGTGGGGTCCTGATTCAAGCCGCAGTCCGCAAACAGGAAGGTTCCGTCGGCTCCATACTCGCAATCCGGCACGTCTAAGATAAAGAAACCGGATACCAGCTTCACGCCCGGCGCGGTTTTTAAAATCTGCAAAGCAGGCCGTAAGGTATCCGCCGTGGCATGGCAGGCTCCCGCCACCATACCGTCCGCGTCATTCGCTTTCACCATGATCACGCCGAACGTAAGATAATCTGTTAAAAGGATTTCCCTTGCTTTCTCCAGCGTCATTCCTTTGTTCTTTCTGGTCTCGAACAACAGGTTCACATATTCGTCCAGCTTATCCGTCCTTTCCGGGTCAATGATGGTTACGCCGTCCAGCTCCACTTCCAGCCAGCCTGCGCCGTCCATAATCTTCTCTTCATTTCCCACCATAATGATATCGGCAATCCCTTCCTTGAGAATGTGCGCCGCCGCAATAAGCGTCCTTTTATCATTGGTCTCCGGCAGAACAATGGTCTTCTTATCCGCTCTGGCTTTTTCTTTCATTAAATCAATGTAAGACATCTCTTACCCCTCCTGTATTTCGTAATCTGATACCGGCGCAAGGGAATCGGCAACTTCCTTCCCTCGTCCCAACGTACTAATTCTATTTTACAAAATATGCCGTTTGTATACAAGATACTTTCACGCAAAAACAGCTTTTTGTGGTAAACTATTTTCTAAAGAAAGCGACGTTCTGTCGCCCCGATAGAAAATAAGGATATGGAGCCTCTCATGAAAACAGTTGGTATTATCGCAGAATATAATCCCTTTCACAACGGACATGCCTATCAGATCGCCAGGGCAAAGGAAATCACCGGCGCCGACTACTGTATCGTAGTCATGAGCGGTGATTTTGTACAGCGGGGCGCTCCCGCCCTGATGGATAAATATCTGCGAACCGAATGTGCCCTCCGAAACGGTGCCGACCTGGTATTGGAGCTGCCCGTTTATTATGCCCTTGGCAGTGCGGAGTATTTCGCTTCCGGTGCCGTCGCCCTCTTAGATAAGCTGGGGGTGACAGATGCGCTGTGCTTCGGCAGCGAATGTGGCGATATCGCTCTTTTATCGGAATTTGCAGCCCGGCTGTTGGAGGAAACTCCCGTTTTCCAATCGGTGCTGCATACCCAGTTGAGAAGCGGCCTGTCCTACCCCAACGCCAGAAACGCGGCGTTACTGGCTTCCGCGCCCCATCTGTCCCCCCATATCGGTATCCTCTCATGCGCCAACAATATCTTAGGAATCGAATACTGCAAGGCGCTGCTGAAACGTGGAAGCACCGTCAGACCCTGTACGGTTCGCCGCGCAGGCGCTTCCTACCACGACGCCTGTCTGGATTCCGGCTACAGCTCCGCCCTTGCTATTCGCAGCGCCTTAACTTCCTCTAACTCCCTCGCCTCTGTACAGGGGCAGCTTCCCCCTTCCGCCTACGCGCTGATGCAAAGCCATTATGGAATGGATTATCCGATTCTCTCCGACGATCTGTCCGAGCTGCTGCACTACCAGCTTCTTTCTGAGCAGCCGGAGGGCTATACCTGCCATCCCGATATCGATCAGGAGCTGTCGAACCGTATCCGCAAACTGCTCCCCCGGTATCAAAGCTTTTCTTCCTTCTGCGGGCTGCTCCACACCAAAAACCGCACCTACACCCGCATTTCCCGCAGTATGGCGCATATTTTGCTTCATCTGCGCAGAGACAGGCTGGACGCCTACCGCAGAGAGGATTTCGTTTTGTATGCCCGAATGCTCGGTTTCCGCCAAGAGGCTCAGGAACTGCTGGCCGCTGTCAAAGAGCGCAGTCAGATTCCTCTGATTTCCAAGCTTGCAGACGCAGACGCCCTGCTGACCCCGCTGGGCGTGGAAATGCTCTCCACAGATATCTTTGCGGGCCATATCTATCAGGCGGCAGTCCAGCACAAATATCAGGCTCCCTGCCTTGCCGAACAGAATGAATACAACCGGCAGCTCATCCGGGTCTGAAACGCAGGAAAGCCGGCGGACTACTCCTGCAGCAATTCAAATGGCAGCCATTCCAGTATCTTATCGCTCAGCTCTTTCATATTAATCGGCTTGGCAATAAAATCATTCAGCCCTTCTTCCACAAACATTTCTCTGGCTCCGCTGATGGCGTTGGCAGTCAACGCGATAATCGGCACTTCCTTATAATAACCGCCCTCCAGCGCGCGGATTTTCCGGGCGGTTTCCACGCCGTCCATCTCCGGCATCATATGATCCATAAAAATCAGGTGATAGTCCTTCTCCTGCGCCTTAGCTAACGCCTCCGCGCCGCTTTTCGCCGTATCTACCTGCATCCCAAAGGGGCGCATCAAGCCCGCGGCAACCCGGAGGTTGACCAGATTATCGTCCACAATCAGCACTCTGGCTTCCGGAGCTTTAAACTTACTGTATTCCTGCTGCTTCTTCACCCGTTTATGCCGGGGTTTTTCGTAGGCTCCGCAGGGCGAAGGGTCCGTTACCCGCTGGGGCACCTCGAAGGAGAAGCGGCTTCCTTCATGGTAGACGCTTTCCACATAAATATTTCCGCCCATCAGATGCAGCAGTTGTCTGGAAATCGTCAATCCCAGCCCGCTTCCTTCCTTCTTGCGGTTACGGAAGGTGTCGGACTGCTCAAAGGAATTAAAGATTCGTTCCAAATCCTCTTCCTTGATGCCGATACCCGTATCCTTGACCGAGAATTTGAGCAGCGTACTTTCCTGCCGCTCCTCGCAGTCCACGGAAACGGTGATAGAGCCCTCGTCTGTAAACTTCACGGCGTTATTTACCAGATTGATCAGCACCTGCTTGATTCGTATTTCATCGCCGTACAATCCTCGTGGAATATTGGGATTTAGCTCGATATTCAGTTCAAGCCCCTTATCCTTCACCTTGCCCTGTACCAGATTTTCCACTTCCTTGATCAGATTCAAGACTGCGTACTCCGTTTCCACAATCTGCATCTTGCCGGACTCCATTTTGGAAAAATCCAGAATATCGTTAATAATGGTAAGCAGGCCTTCACTGGCGATCTGTATCTGTTCTATGTAATCCTTCTCTTCTTCGTCCAGATTGCCCCGCAGCGCCATTTCCGCCATTCCCAGAATGGCGTTCATCGGCGTTCTGATTTCGTGGCTCATATTTGCCAGGAATGCGGATTTGACTGTGGCCGCGTGCTCCGCCTTCTCCTTCAGTTCCCGCATCAGCCTGGCCTGGGACATCACATCGGTCACGTCTACAATGGAAATCATATATCCCCGTACCTGCGTCTTGTCCCGAATCTCCGTATTCCTGATTTCATAATTTCTATCCTGTAAATCAATGATGGTGCCGGACTGCTCATAGAGAGCCTGTAGCTCCCAGTCGTCAACCTTTCCTTCCTCGCAGTTCATTTCGGGAAGGAGCTCGCACGCGGCGCGGTTGGCATAGAGGAAATTCATCTCATCATCGGATACGATAATGCCCTCCTCCAGACTTTCGACTAAAAGCTCCTTGGCGCTGCTGACGGTATCAAACAGGCCGTAACGGTTCACGGCCAGCACCAGCAAAACGGCGGAAGACAACACGCCCAACGGCGTCAGATCCACGCTGCCGGTTATGCCAAACACCGTAAAGGACAGCATCACCACCGGCGCTACCGCCACGGTACAGAGCACCGCCCTGAGCATTCTGGCATTTTTAAATCGGTACTGCATTTCCATAGGCCTGATACAATAGTAGAAAAACAAAACCAGCTCCGCCATACAGAACACCATATAGAAGTAATAAAGCGGGGCTTTTCCCAGAACCAGCGTATAACCCACGGAGGTACGCTTCATATCAATAGAGGTATAATAGAGTTGATGGTGTTCACAGGTCATAATCAGAACAAACATAAAGCTGTTGATAGCCCCCAGCGCTCCCAAAAACCATTTCGGCGCCCGGATATCGCAATACTGGATAATAAAGGCCACCAGACAGAAATTGGCATAGCATTTGCCCAGATATTCCAATTTACCGCAGGCCAGCAGCTCCTCCAGCGTATTCGATTCGATGTAAAGGCATCTGGAGACAAAAATGATAATGCTGCATACAACTGTCATCAGCAGCGCGCTTTTATAATTCGTCTCCCGGGTGCGCACCACGGAAATCAGCAGAATAAAGCATACCATCACGCCAACTATATGGATTCCCAACCAGACTAACTGCATATTGTCTCTCCTATGCTTTATGCAAAGCTCAGCACCTCGCATATCTTATTGTTGATGCGTTCCTTAACTAATTCGGCAATTTCTACCGTCGTCATTTCCTGATATTCCTCAAAGGGGATTGCCTTTAAGAAGTGCACCTGCGTCTCCACCTTCCTTAAACTCCATTCCTCGAACACCTTATAGGAATCAATCAGCGCCACCGGGATAATAGGCACCCTGGCTTTCACCGCGCTCTTAAAGCAGCCGGGCTTAAACTCCCCTAAGGTGTTGTGGTTATGGCAATATCCCCCTTCCGGGAAAATAATAAACTTACGCCCGTTTCTCGTATCCTCCGATAACTCCCGGATAATCGTTATAGACTGTCTCAAATCGTCCTTTACCAGCCGCTTGCCATGCACCAGATCTACAAACTGCGACGTCAGAATCTGGTGGGATTTCGCGTCGTCTATCACTACGGAGCAGGGCTTGTCATGGGCATAGATAATCCCCAGCGCGTCATACTTTCCCTGATGATTGGGAAACATCATATAACCGCCCTCCTTGGGCAGATTCTCCACGCCGAAGCGCTTCGTCGTTATATGTCCTGATTTCATCATTCTGCGGACTGCCAGCCGAGCATAGGCATAACACTCTTCCTCCGTATATTTTTCCGTGTGCCTGGCCTTATATGCCATTTTGGGAATCATATAGACTCTCGGTAAATTGCATACGATGACCTGTATAAAACGTAACATAATTCCTCTCTTTCTCCCTGCCCTGTATTAATTCTTTCTCCCGCTACAGCAGCGGGGAAAACAGTTTCAAAACCGAACCGATCACGTTGGTTTTGACAAATCTCTTCCTGCACCATTCCAGCGTCACCGTTTCCGATACCTCAAAGGTTTCTTCCATATCCTTCTTCAGTTCCGCGATGGAATCCGTCTGATACATCAGGACGCCACATTCAAAATGATGGTAAAAGCTTCTGTAATCGAAATTGATAGTGCCCACCGCAGCCAGCTCGTCGTCGCATAAGACGCATTTGGAATGAAGAAAGCCCGGCGTATACTGATAAATCTTTACGCCTGCCTGGATCAGCACCTGATAGTTGGACTGGGTCAGCCAGTAAACCATCTTTTTATCGGGCACGCCCGGCAGGACGATCCGCACGTCCACGCCGCGCTTGGCGGCTAATTGCAAAGCAGTCTGCATTTCATGGCCGGTAATCAGATAGGGCGTAAAAATATAGAGATACCGCTTCGCGTATCCGATCATATTTAAGTAAACATTCTCTCCCACAACCTCATCATCAAAGGGCGTATCCCGATAAGGCTGTACATATCCCTTCGCCGCGGGCTTTGGCTGCTGACGGCAATAGAATCTGCTATAGTCTTCCTCCGTATAGCGGGACATATTCCACATCTGCAAAAACATAACCGTAAAATTCCAGACAGCCTCGCCCTCAATGCGGAGACCGGCGTCCTTCCAGTGTTCTCCGTGGGGGTGGGTATAATTGATATACTCGTCCGACATATTAATGCCGCCGGTATATCCGATTTTACCGTCGATTACTACGATTTTCCTGTGATCCCTGTTATTGAGGATCACCGACATAAAGGGAATCAACTTATTGAACGCCTCGCATTTAATTCCCTTTTCCTCTATTCTGACATAATACTTCTTGGGCAGGATAAAAACGCTCCCCACATCATCATAGATCAGCCTGACCTCCACGCCTTCTCCGGCCTTGCGCTCCAGAATATCCAGCACCGCGTTCCACATTTTGCCCTCTCCCAGAATAAAAAATTCCAGAAAGATAAAATGCTCGGCCTGTTCCAAATCCAGAAGAAGCTGTTCCCAATAGGGCTCCCCATCGGGGAAATAAGTCGTCGCGGTATCCTCCCACACCGGCGTGTCCGCATAGGCATACAAATATTTGCTCTGGTTCGCCACCGCCGGATTGCTCTCTTCCAGCCTGCGCATCACGCGCTCGTCCTGCCGCAGACTTTTATGAACCAGTTCGTCGGTTCTGTTCATGCTGTCCCTAAGCTTCTTCGGGATAAGCACATGGCCAAACGCCAGATACAGCACTCCGCCAAACAGCGGAAATCCCAGAATCGGCACAATCCAGGCCAGCTTCACCGCCGGATTATTGGGCTTCCAGATAATATAGGCCACAGCCCCCAGGCTGATCAGCCGCAGCGCGAAAGCAATCTCCACGTAGTGATTGCCCCATTGAAAAATTTCTAACAGGAAAAAGCCCACCTGCAGCAAGACCAGAAGGGCTGTAATCACTACTCTGTTCAATGCATAGTTTAATATCTTTTTCATTTCAAAAAACCGTTTACAATCTCTTCTTCTGCTTCTTTTTCCGTCAGCCCCAGCGTCATCAGCTTAATCAACTGTTCTCCCGCGATTTTACCGATGGCCGCCTCATGGATCAGGTTCGCGTCGATATCGTTGGCGGTCAGCTCCGGTATGGCGCTGACGCTGGCGCTGTCCATGATAATCGCGTCACATTCACTGTGCCCCTGGCATCTGCTGTCGCCAATAATCCTGCTCCGGAACAACTGCCTCGAATGTTCCCTGGCCACCGAACGGGAAATCAGATTCACACCGGAACCGTCTCCGGTCATTTCTACCATGAAATCCGTCTCTGCATACTGCTTTCCATGGGTCATAATCTTCTCACGGATCACTAAGGAAGCGTCCTGGGCCACTTTCGCCCTGGTGACCCTCTTTGTGGAATCGATCCCCTTAATCTGCACCGTTTCCATCTCCAGGAAGGCGCCGCTGGCCAGCTCAATCTCCGTTGTGGGGTTCATAATCCGCTCTCCATTACCGTCTCCGGAGCCATAATGCTTCTCGATATATTTCACCCTGGTATTGGCCCCCACAAAGAACCGGTGAATACCGGAGTGCTCCGACGCGGCGTTTCCGCCGTTATGGATTCCACAGCCTGCGACAATGGTAATGTCACAGTCCTCCCCTATATAGAAATCATTGTACACGCTTTCCTTTAAGCCGCTCTGGCTCAACACCACGGGAATGTGTACGCTCTCAGACTTCGTCCCCGGCTTGATATGGATATCAATACCCGACCGGTCCTCCTTACTGACGATATCGATATGCGCCGTCGAATTTCTTCCCGCCAGTTGTCCGTCGGCTCGAATATTATAAGCGCCGGCGGGTATCTCATGCAGTCCCGCCACCTGCTCCAACAGGCTTCTTTGTATTGCGTCCATAAAAACGCCACCTCTATTTCTATAATTTATCCGTCAGGGTCTTACAGGGCTGCCCTGTCCCCAGCAGGGCGGGCATAATTTCTTCCTTCGTCCCCACCTGCTTGATTGCTCCGTCCGCCAGCAGAATAATCTTATCCGCAATATTCAGGATACGCTCCTGATGGGAAATAATAAGTATGGAACCGTTGGTGGCCGCATACATTTTCTCAAATACGCGGATCAGGTTCTGAAAGCTCCACAAATCAATCCCCGCCTCCGGTTCGTCAAAGATGGAAATCTTCGTCCCGCGCGCCATGATCATGGCAATTTCAATGCGCTTTAACTCGCCGCCGGATAAGCTGGCGTTCACTTCCCTGTTCACATAATCCTTCGCGCAGAGCCCGACCTGAGAAAGCATCTCGCAGATTTCCGCGATTGTGGCGTCTTTCCCCGCCGCTATGGATAAAAGATCCTTCACCGTAATTCCCTTAAACCGAACCGGCTGCTGGAACGCGAAGCTGATCCCCCGGTTCGCCCGCTCTGTGATGGACAGATCGGTAATATCCTCACCGTCCAGCAGAATCCGGCCTGAGGTGGGCTTGAGTATGCCGGCTACGATTTTGGCAAGCGTGGATTTACCGCTGCCATTAGGGCCGGTCACCGCCACGAAACGCTCTTCGATCTTCACGCTGACGTCGTTCAGGATTTCTATTTCTTGGTTGTTGTCTTCCGCTGAGAAGCAGATATTTTTTAATTCAAGCATATTTTCTCTCCGTCCCTTAATAGATCATAATAACATAAAACGCGGCGCATAGCAAATCCCTGATTTTCCGACTGCTTTTTTAAGGGTCTGTCACAAGCCTTACCCGGCTTCCATTGGCGACGTCCTTCGTGACCAAAATCCGCTTGTCGATCCGCTCCTGCAATTCGCTGACATGAGAGATAATTCCCACCAGCCGGTTCCCCTCCGCCAGATTCTGGAGGGCGTATACCGCCTGATCCAGAGCGGCTTCATCCAGGGAACCAAAGCCCTCGTCCACAAACATGGTATCCAGAGCGATTCCTCCTGATACCGACTGGACTTCATCGGAGAGCCCCAGCGCCAGCGACAGGGAAGCTAAGAACGCCTCGCCGCCCGACAGTGTTTTGACGCTGCGCCTGGTACCGTTATAATGGTCAATCACCTCTAACTCCAGTCCGCTCTGGCTTCTCATATTCTCAGCCTGCTCAGAGCGCTTCATCTCATATTGCCCTGCTGACATTACCATAAATCTGGTATTGGCGCGTCTGATGATGCGGTCAAAATAATGTGTCTGCACATAGGTTTCCAGCATGAGCTTATCCTTCCCCGCCAGGTTCCCGCTGTAGGTGTCGGCCAATTCCTTGACTAAGGTCCACTGTTTTTCCGCGTTTCCCAGTGATTGAGCCTGTTTTTGAATAGCGGCGCGGACTCTTTTATTGGTTTCATAGCGATGGGCGACCTCCTGCTGCCGGAGCTGCAGGGTCTTTTTCTGCTCCGTCAGCTCATTCTGCCGGGTCAGAATCTGAGCCGTGTCCTCCTGCTCAAGCGCCTCTCCCAACTGTTCTCTCAGCGTTTCCTGCTTTTGCAGGACATTCTGATAAGCGCGCTCCTTCTCCCGGTAGCCTTGCTCCGCATCGGCAAGATCCTCTTCATATTGGGTCAGCGCGGCGATCCGCCGCTGAAGCTGTTCCTGTGCCTGCCGCTTATTGTCATAGGGAAGCGATTCCCGCATTTCCTGTAATTTTTCCTGCTGTACCACCGTCCTGACCCGCAGTTCGTTTCTTTTCTCCTCAAGCTTCTGAAGACATCGCCGCGCCTCGGCGTTTTCCTGCTCCAGCCTTGGCAGCGCCTCCTGCAATGCGTCCGCCTTTTGCTGCCTGGCCTGCAATGCCGAGAGCGTTTGGCGCAGCGCCTCTGTCTTCTGCCTGCCGGAGTCAAGCAAGGCTCTCAGCCCCTCCTCTATTTCCTGCCCTGACGCAAGAAGCCGTTCTGTCTCTGACCCCTCCTCTATTGTCCGGCCTGTTTCCCAGCGCAGCCCGGCAGCCTCCAAACGGCCGCTCAAGGCTTGTCCCGCGCTTTCTAAAGCGCCCTTGGCCAGACCTGCCCGGCGGCTTGCTTCCTGCATCTGGCGGCTGCTACTATCCCAGCTTTCCTTCGCCTGCGACACCTGTTCCTTATCCGGCGCGTTTCCCGCGCAGGAAGCGGGCGACGGGTGATGAATGGAGCCGCAGACGGGACAGGGGCTCCCCTCCCGCAGCTCTTGTGCCAGCACGCCCGCCTGTCCGTCCAGATATTGCTGCTGCATTTGCTCATACACAGCTCTTTTTTTCTCATGGATCGCGCAGGTTTCCTGATATTCCGCCTGTTTCCCGGCCAGCTTTCTTTGCAGGCTTTGGACTTCCCGCATCTGCCCGGCCAATTCCTCCCATAAAGCATAACGCTGGGTTTCCTGCTGTAGCTGCTGTTCTGTTTTGACCCGCCGCAGCGCTTCGCCGCGCAGCGTTTCCATCTGTTTTTGGGCTTCCGCATATTGCTCCTGCATCAGAGACAGTGTCTCCTCCTGTCTGGTCAGACGCTGCTCTGTCTGTGTCAGCCCAAGCAGGAGCTGCTCCTGATTTTGCCCTAAGGTCTCCATCTCATCATACACCGACAGCGCTTCCTCCTCCCGGTGTATCCTGAGCCCCAGCTCCTCCATCTGCGCTTTTTGCTGCCGCAGCTCCTCCAGCCTCGCATGAAGCGGCGGCAGCTCCGGTTCCAGATGCTTTGCCTCCCTGACCGCCCTCTCCAGTTCTTCCCGCAGCTTCCTGCGGGTCTGCATTTCTCCCAGAATTTGATTGTTTTTCTCGATGACGCTTTCCATTTCCGCAAGCGCTTCCTGAAGTGCCCGCAGTTTTTGACTTTCTTGGTCAATCGTACTGTCTAACGCTTCCAGAAGTTCCCCCGTCATAAGACTCTGCTCCTGCCGGGGCGAGCATTCCGGTTCCCACAGAATCCCCTCCCGGTACTGGCCGATGCTCTTACCGCTTTCCTCACACCTCTGTCGAAGAGCCGCCGATTCGCTTTTTAACCGTTCCTGCAGCGTCAGATATGCTTTGGTATGAAAAATTTCCCGGAAAATCCTGCTTCGTTCTTCGGTTTTGGCATACAACAGACGCAGGAAATCCCCCTGGGCAAGCATGGCAATCTGGGTAAACTGATTTTTGTCCAGCCCCAGCAGTTCAACCGTCGCTTTGGTCACTTCCCGGCTCCCGGTCTTCAGATGTCCGTCGGGATAGGTCATGGAGGCTTCTCCACGGCTTAACGTCATACCCTCTCCCCGCCTGGAAGGACGCATATACTCCGGGCTTCTCGTGATCTCATATTCCCGCCCATGGTATTGGAACCGCAGCGTCACATAAGTGGGCGTATCGGGCTTCGCATACTTAGAGCGGAGCATGGAGGTCTCTCTGGCGCTGCCGCTGGCTTCCCCATACAGGGCAAATACAATCGCGTCAAACAGAATGGTCTTGCCTGCCCCGGTATCTCCTGTAATCAGATATAGCCCCTTTTCCCCCAGCTTCTCAAAAGGGATACTGACCGTACCCGCATAGGGTCCAAAGGCTGATAAAAGTAAGGTCAATGGTCTCATATCGTATCCTGTCCCTCCCAGATATCCGCAATCAGCGCTTCCAGATATTGCCTTTGTTCCGCCCGCATTGCACGATTATTCTGCAGGAAGAACAGCTCCTCTGCAAGCTCCATGGGCGTTTGCTCTTCCTCCGTCTCATCCCCCTCGGGCTGCCGGTTCTGTCTGGTTCTCGTATTATCATATTCCAGCCGCATCAGGTTCCGGTAAATCACCCGCAGCTTGCCTACCGCGTCAAAAATATCCTCTTCATCTGTCAGCGTAATCTGCACATAATCATCGGTATCGGTCTGGTCATAATTGGATTTTCTTGTGATTTCCTCGTAGCTGCCCCGGATTTTGCGCAGATCATGAAGCGGCCTTACGGGATAGGTTTCTATCCTCACCTCTCCCTTTTCCCTGAGTTCTACTATCGTTACGCTCTTTTGGTGCTTCGCCTCGGAAAAGGAATATTTCAGCAAAGTACCGGCGTATCTGACCGTCTCCCGCCCTACCCACTGAGGGCCGTGCAGATGTCCTAACGCCACATAGTCGAAGCCCTCAAAGCAGGCTGCGTCCACCTGATCTAATCCTCCCGCCAGACGTTCCTCCGAATCGCAGACCGCCGCCCCCGTCACAAACTGATGGGCTATCAGGAGATTCCTGCGGCTGCCGTCCAGTTGTATCTTACTCATCACATAAGCCACCGCGTCCTGACAGGTTCTGACCTCCGCCGCATCTTCTCCCCAAACTGCCCTGACATAGGCTGGTTTCACAAAAGGAAGCAGATAAATATCCACCGTCCCGTAGCCGTCCTCCACGCTGACCCTCTTCACCTCTCCGTCATATTCCGACGCCACATAGACGCCGCTTTTCTCCAAAAGCCTGGCGCCGAAGGAAATTCGCTCCGCCGAGTCATGATTCCCGCCGATCATATAGACCGGCAGGCGCTGTCCGGCAATTCTGGTGAGAAAGGAATCAAACAGAGAAACCGCCTCCACGGAAGGAACCGGCTTATCATAAATATCCCCCGCAATCACCACGCCGTCCACCCGCCGCTCCTGTGCCAGCGCAAGCACCTGCTCCAGTACATATTTCTGATCCTCCAGCATGGAAAATTCATTTACTTTCTTACCTATATGCAAATCTGCCAGATGTATGAACCTCATATGCCCTTTATCCTTCCTGTTCCTGATTGCAGGCCCGCTTTCCTTTCACGCTGTGATATGAAAAATTGCCGATATATGAGTTTCTCACACATCGGCAGTCTTTGAAATCGGGGAAAATCTGTTCCAGACGTTTCCCTGCGGATTCCATACTATTTATGGCTGTACAATATAAGGAGCAATCGCCGCTTCCACCTCGGAGATCCTCTGATTGGTCTCTAAAATTCTAAACTCCACCTTCTTTGACAGATCCATGGAAAAAATTCCCATAATAGACTTTGCATCTATGACATATCTGCCAGATACAAGGTCGAAATATCCGTCAAAGCCTTCTATTGCAGTGACAAACCCCTTCACCTTCTCAATAGAATTCAAATCCAAAATGTAACTTTTCATTCTTCTCACGCCTTCCCTTCGTCTGCTGCCAGTTACCCTTACACAATCGGCATGAATTCCCCAGTCAATATTTTATGTTATTTCCATCTATTTGTACAGACCCAAATTCGCCGTAATCCTTCCGTCCATCAGAAATCATTGCTGGGAATGGACGATTTTGCGGATCAGGATACCGTTGCGCAGCAGCGTATTGTCGATATAGTGCCGGGAGAAAAGGAGTTCTCCCTCTCTCTCGATCTCGATATCCTCTTCCTCACAGTTAATGATAACCTCCACATAATGATCCAGCCAGCCCATCTTGTTAAATTCAATGACGCGGGGTCTGTTGATCCGATTAGGGAAATGGAAATTGCGGTTGCGCAGCAGGGGCTCCTCCATGCGAAGATGCAGCAGGCTCTTCATAATCCCGATACGCTCGTCATACACTCCGCGTTCAATATCTTCCCAGGGCATACACCGGCGGCAGTCCGGGTCATGTCCTCCCTCCATGGCAATCTCCGTACCATAATAAATGCAGGGCGATCCGGGCATCGTGAACAACACCGCAAGCTGCTGGAAATATTCGTCCAGATTCTTGACGTCGGAACGCAGCCGCCTGGTATCATGAGAATCCAGCAGATTAAACAACACGTCATTGGTCTGCTGCATATATCCGGTATAACAACGGTTAATCGTATATTCAAAATCCTCGTTGGTCAGGCTCTTATCAATCCAGAAATCCTTGATACTCTCCCCCAGCGGATAATTCATGACCGCATCGAACTCGTCCCCTCTCAGCCAGGGCATGGCGTCATGCCAGATCTCGCCCAGAATATAAATATCCGGTTTGATCGCCTTGAGATGAAAACGCAGCTCTTTACAGAACGCATGGGATATCTCATTGGCCACGTCCAGCCTGATGCCGTCCACATCATAATTTTTGACCCAATTCTCACAAACGCCGATCAGATATTCCCGCACCTTGGGGTTATTGGTATTCAGCTTCGGCATACCGTCAAAGAAGGCAAAGGTATAGTACTGCTTTGCATACGCGCAGCCTCCCTCTTCCTTAAAAGGCCATTCCCGAATCATAAACCAGTCCCAATAGGGAGATTGGGGGCCCTTCTCCTTCACATCCAGCCAGGGCGCAAACAGCTTGCCGGAATGATTAAAGACGCCGTCCAGCATCACCCGGATTCCTCTGTCGTGCGCCTCGTTAACCAGACGAACCATCGTCTCTTCGGAACCGAAGTGGGGATCGATTTTCGTGTAATCGGTGGTATCATATTTATGGGAAGAGGGAGCCTCATTAATGGGCGTTAAATACAAGCCGGACACCCCCAGCTCCTTCAGGTAATCAAGCTTATTGATAATGCCCTGCAAGTCCCCGCCGAAAAATTCCTGATTGGTCACCGAGCCCTTGCTGCGCCAGGGCAGCGTTCCCTCCGGATTGATAGAAGCGTCGCCGTTACAGAATCTCTCCGGAAAAATCTGATACCAGATGGTGTCATTGACCCATGAGGGAACCACCGGGATATCCGCCGGGTTCATCCATGGAAAAACAAAGCACTGGCGGCTTCTTCCCTCCAACTGCATCTGCGTCTCGGACACAAACCCATCCTCAAAATAAAGCCATTTCTCATTCTCTGTCTGTAACTCAAAATAATATTTCAGCCTTTTATATTCCGGCTTTACCGTGGTTGTCCACCAGAGCTGATTCTTCAGTCTTTTCTTAAAAGGGATATTGACCGCGTCGCCGCTCCAGTTCTCGCCGCCGCCCAGGATTCCGGCCTTAAAGGGGTCTCCCTGAATCAGGTTCACATACTTTACGTCATATCCCGTCCTGATATTAATCACCAACTGCTCTTCATCCAACGGATAACAATAGTTGTCGTTGGCCCTGTGGTATACTGCGTTAAAATCCATAAGATACCTCCGTTTTGGAAACCATCAATTAACCTTCCGTCCCATTAAAGGAAAACGTTTTCCTTTTTAACTACATCATAACGGCTGCTTCCTCAAAAAGCAAGTAAAAATTTCTCCAAAGCAGTTTTTAATTTTTAAAGCTGTGGATCGGCGCCGGAATCCTGCCGCCGCGGTTAACGAAGGCCTCGCAGGAAAAGGGATTCACCGGCATAATCGGCGCATAACCAAACAGGCCGCCAAATTCTACCTTATCTCCCAGCGTCTTGCCGATGGCGGGAATGATACGAACCGCGGTGGTCTTCTGGTTCACCATGCCGATTGCCATTTCATCTGCAATAATCCCCGCGATCGTCGTATTGGGCGTGCTGCCCGGAATGGCGATCATATCCAGTCCCACGGAGCATACGCAGGTCATTGCCTCCAGCTTCTCTAAAGTCAGCGCCCCCGCCGTCACGGCGTCGATCATTCCCTGATCCTCGCTGACCGGAATAAAGGCGCCGCTCAAACCGCCCACATAGGAGGACGCCATGACGCCTCCCTTCTTTACCTGGTCATTCAGCAGCGCCAGAGCCGCCGTTGTCCCCGGCGCTCCCGCATACTCCAGGCCGATCTCGCACAGAATATCCGCCACGCTGTCGCCAATGGCGGGAGTAGGCGCCAGGGACAGATCCACGATGCCAAAGGGAATCCCCAGCATTTTAGAGGCTTCCTGCGCTACCAGTTGTCCCACTCTCGTCACCTTGAAGGCGGTCTTTTTAATCGTCTCACATAATACTTCAAAATTCTCGCCCCGTACTTTTTCCAACGCAGTCTTCACCACGCCGGGGCCGCTGACGCCCACATTGATGACCGCGTCCGCCTCCGTCACGCCATGAAATGCCCCTGCCATAAAGGGATTGTCATCCGGTGCGTTGCAGAACACTACCAGCTTCATACAGTCCATGCTGTCATGATCCTGACTGACCTCAGCCGTTTCCTTAATGATATCTCCCATCAGGCGCACGGCGTCCATATTAATTCCCGTCTTAGAGGAGCCCAGATTGACAGAACTGCATACGCGCTCCGTGGAATGAAGCGCCTGCGGAATCGAACGGATTAACAGTTCATCTGCTTTCGTCATCCCCTTCGAGACCAGCGCGGAATAGCCGCCGATCAGGTTAACCCCTACCGCCTTGGCCGCCCGATCCATGGTCTGCGCCAGCGTCACGAAGTCATCGGCGGATTGGCAGGCCGCCCCGCCTACCAGCGCCATTGGAGTAACTGATATTCTTTTATTGACAATCGGAATCCCGTATTCCTTCTCGATCTCCTGTCCCACCCGCACTAAATCTTTGGCCGTCGTTGTTATTTTCCGGTAAACCTTATCGTTTACCTTTTCCAAATCAGAATCTATACAGTCTAATAAGCTGATGCCCAATGTGATCGTTCTGACGTCCAGATTTTCCCTGGCAATCATCTCATTGGTTTCCGCCGCTTCATATAAATTAATCATAATCTTCCTCCATTCCGGGAACCTTTTCGTTTCAGGAACCGTGCCTTTTCTTATTGTTATCCCTTCCGCCCCATATTCCTATCAGGCGTTTGCGAAACCCATTCATAATGCATATTATCGGAAGGGTCGCGCAAGCGTGACTGTGTTGGTTATACAATTTGGCAATTTCACAGGCAATTAGAATTTCGCAATCACCTGGCATATCCTTATGATGTAACAGCCCTTGCCAGGCTGCCCCGCGCTCAGATACGGTGCATGGAATCAAAGATTTCTTCCTTCTGGCATCTGATGGCGACGCCAATATCCTCCCCCAGCCTGGCCAGTTCATCTACAATCACGCCAAAATCCTTAGCCGTCTGATTGGTATCCACAATCATCATCATATTGAAGAACCCCTGTACAATCGTCTGGGAAATATCCAGAATATTAATCTGGTTATCCGCCAGATAAGTACATACCCTGGCAATAATACCTACCGCGTCTTTTCCTACTACTGTAATAATTGTCTTTTTCATTGTAATCCCATGCCTTTCTCTGTAATGATGCGCATTATTTCCGCTCTTTGATATACGATACCGTCTCACGCCTAAACCGTAATGATATCCGATACTTCGCTTCGCCTCGCCACATAAACCGGGAAATCATTGCCGTTATATTTGGTATCCGACATTGTCACCTCCACCCGCACGGACTCATACGCCAGTTCGGGAAGATTATTTTCTTTACTCAGGTGCCCCAGAACAATCGTCTGCATCTTATCGTGCAGCAGCCTGCTGAGAAGCTTTCCCGCCGCTTCATTGGACAAATGTCCTCTTTCTCCCAGAATACGCTGTTTCAGATAATAGGGATAGGGGCCGACCTGAAGCATATGTACGTCATGATTGGCTTCCAGATACAGCACATCCAGATTCCTGAAACATTCCACCGTATAATCCGTATAGCAGCCAAGATCCGTAAGGATTCCCACCCTCCGGGAGCCATGGCTGATCCGGTACGCCACTGGTTCCGCCGCGTCGTGGGAGGTATGGACGGGGTACAGGGATAAATCCTTGACGATACACTTCTCGTCCGGCCTGATCGTCCGAAAAAGCGCTTCCTCGATCTCCCCTACCTGGGAAGACTGTCTGATCGCTTCTATCGTGCCCTTCGTGGCGTAAATCGGTATTCCATATTTTCTGGCGAGCACGCCTAATCCACTGATATGATCCGCGTGTTCATGGGTAATAAAGATGCCGTCGATCTCGTTCATCTTTAACCCCAGTTCCTTTAACCCTGCTTCTGTCCGCTTACCGCTGATTCCCGCGTCAATCAAAAGGTGCGTGGCTTCGCTCCCCACATAGACACAGTTTCCGCTGCTGCCGCTGGCAATACTACATAATCTCATCGCTTTGCTGCTTTTCTTTCTGTAATTTATTGTTTCCAGTATATTTCAATCACATCGCCGCTGTGGATATTCTCCATATACTGTGCTTCCCTGCCGTTTAGTCTGGTCACAATCCCGCTTCCCTTGGGGCGGGACAGGTCGAAATCTATGTATTGGAATACATCTACGAAGACATATTCCGTCTTGCCGGTCAGATAAATTTCCTGTCCATTGACTGTAACATGGATTGACATCAAAACAGCGCCCGGCGTTTCCTGCCCCTGCCCTTCGGCGTCCGGCTGTTCCCCAGAGGTTTCAGCGCCGTAGGAATCGGAATCCTCGAACTGCTCCTGCTCCCGCTTCTCATAAGTGCCGTCGTCCTCCGGAAGCTGCGCATAGCTGACCGCCTGATCATATTTGTCCTTATCAGATAACTGCAGCTCTTCCATCGTCCAGATAACGGAAAAATTCTCATAGACCTGCGTATCCATATCCGCAAGCTTATTATTGACGTAAATATTCATCTCCTGATTAATCAGTACATCCATAAATTCCGCGATCTGCCGTACCGTATAATAGCTTAAGATTTCAATATGGTCATTTTCTTTAATACTATAATAGCCGGACTGCAGCGCCCCGTTCACACTGGCGAACTTAGGCAGATCGACCTTCTTATCATTGACCTCCACCCGCATGGTGGTTCCAAATTCCGGCAGTTGATTGATGTCCAATCGCGCCGGTTCTCCCGCTGTGGACTCTGTCACCCGAATCTGGTCGTTGGCATGAATCGGGGCGTAGATATCCGTCTCCTTGCCGTTCACCGTGATAACGGCGGCTTCCCCCAAGGCTCCCCGCGCAATCCGCTGTTTGCCATTCACGTAATAATTCAGTTCCTTTCCCCGCTTCGGGAAAAGACCGTCATTGGGAAATTCGGCCTGCATCGCCGCGTCCACGACGGCTACCTTATTGTTGTCATAAATCTTAATCCGCTGCTCGTTAAAATAGACAAAGATAAAATTATTGCTCTGCTCATAAAAGCTCAGACAGATACCGATGGGCGTCACCATCAGGGAATCCCTTTTCGCCTCCTGATCCAGAAACTCAATATTCATCATCACTTCCTCGCCGCGGACGGCGACTCTCTCCTTCTGAATATCCAGTTCCCCGGCAAGCGCCTGGGTATAACCGGGCAGCTTACCGCCGCCGCCCACCACGAATACGGCGCTGACCGATTTATCGCCGTTCAATTCCTTGATTTTATCCGCCACCTGCTTCGTCATATCCGCTATCACCGGCGCCGTCACCTTTTCGATCTCTTCTGTGGTAATGGTCTGGGTCAGCCCCATAATATCCTTGTATTCGATCTGATCCTTAACGCCGGTTTCCCTCTTAATATGCTCCGCCGTCACAAAATCCACCAGACAATGCTTCGCGATAACCTCTGTCAGGCTGTCGCCCGCAACGGGAATCATTCCATAAGCGATAATGCTGCCGTCTCTGGTAATGGAAATATCCGAGGTACCCGCCCCCACATCTACCAGGGCGATATTCAGCATACGGTACATCTCCGGAATCGCCACCCGGATCGCCGCAATCGGCTCCAGCGTCAGGTTCACCACTTCCAGCCCAGCAACGCCCACCGCCTTATACAGGCCGTCTACCACATCCTCCGGCAGAAACGTCGCGATCAGATCCGCGCCGATGGTCTTAGCCTTATGACCCTCCAAATTGCCGATAGTATAGCCGTTCATATAATAACGGACTACCGAATATCCCACGCAATAGAATTTCATATCCATTTCATTGCGCTGCGAAAATTCCTCATAAGCCTTCTCCACTCCCATGGAATCTAAGGCATAGATATCCTCGCCGCCGACTTCCCCGTCCTCTTCCATTTCCTGATCTACTCTGACGGTTACTGTCCGAAGCACCCGCCCGGCGGCCGCGATACAGACGTCCTTTAATGGTCTGCCCAGCTTTTCTTCCAATTCCGCTTTCACGTCGCTGATAGTCTTTCCCACCTTATAGATATCGTGAATCTGACCGTCCAGCATGGAGCGGGTATCATGCTCTCTGATGCTCTGCGCTGCCACATAGAACTTTTCTCCCACACGATATCCCACCGTCCCTACGATGCTTCTGGTTCCGATATCCAGCCCGAATACTAATTGTCCCGGAAATTTCATTGCTTCTGACACAGGTTTTCCCCCAATTTCTTATCAATTTGCCGATATACGCTTTCCAGCGCTCCGCTGTTATCCAATACTACCTGACAGTGTTCATAAAACGCTTCCTCCGGCAACTGCCCTTTGATGATCTGATCGATCTTTTCATCCGTATAGCCTCTGGAAGCCTTAAGCCTCCGCCGTCTTATCTCCTCCGTCGTATGGATATACCACAGTTCATCCACAATGCCGCCATATCCATCTTCAATCAGAAGCGCCGCCTCTATGAAAAGATAATCCAATCTGGCCGCCGCCCGCTCCTCTTCAATCATCTGTATAATGGATTCCTTGACCGCGGGGTGAATGATTTCATTCACAGCCAGAAGAAGCCTTCTGTCCCCAAAAATCACAGCCGCCATTTTCTGTCTGTCGATTTCTCCGTCTTCCCGCAGGATATCCTTTCCCAACAACGCCACCAGCCGCTCATAACACGCCTGCCCCGGCCTCTCTAAAGTCTCCGCCAGCCGATCCGCCATGACAACGCGGCAGTTACAGCGTTCCTTTAAATATGCCAGAATCTCCGTTTTACCTGCGCCCACGCCGCCTGTAATCCCTATTATCTTCATTCTAATCCTCATTTCTGAGCGTTAACCCTTTTATTTGGCCTCATACCAATTCTCTCCCACATGAAGGTCGATTTCCAGCGTTACCGCAAGATTGGCCGCCCGCTGCATTTCCTCCGTCAGGATGTACCGTACCTGTTCCTCTTCCTCCGCCAAAGTTTCAATCAGCAATTCGTCATGAACCTGCAAAATCAACCGGGATTGAAGCTTCTCCCTGTGCAGTCTCTCCCACACCCTGATCATGGCAATCTTCATGATATCCGCCGCCGTCCCCTGAATAGGAGAATTCATGGCTACCCGCTCTCCGAAGGAACGCTGCATATAATTACTGGAAGAAAGCTCAGGAATCGGACGCCTGCGCCCATACATCGTAGTCACATAACCGTCCTTCTTCGCCTGCTCCACCATGGTATCCAGAAAGTTCTTCACCTGCGGGTAAGTCTCGAAATACTGTTCAATATACGCCGCCGCTTCTTTCTTCGAAATGCTTAAATCCTGGCTCAGGCCGAAAGAACTGATGCCATACACAATGCCAAAATTAACCGCCTTGGCATTGCGTCTCTGCAAATCCGTTACTTCTTCAAAAGGCGTATGGAACACCTTGGACGCCGTGATGCGGTGAATATCCTCATCCATCTTGTAGGCTTCAATCAACTGTTGATCGTCCGACATATGCGCCAGCACTCTCAGCTCAATCTGGGAATAGTCCGCGTCCATAAACAAATACCCCTCCTGAGGGATAAAGACCTTACGGATTCTTCTGCCCAGTTCCATACGCATCGGAATATTCTGTAAATTCGGCTCCGTGGAACTGATTCTTCCCGTCGCCGTAATCGTCTGATTAAAGGTAGAATGAATCCTGCCGGTTTCATCGATATAGGCCGCAAGCCCGTCCGCATAAGTGGACTTTAACTTCGCCAGCCCCCTGTATTCTAAGATATCCGATACAATCGGATAGTCCGGCGCCAGCTTCTCCAACACCTCCGCCGCCGTGGAATAGCCGGTCTTCGTCTTCTTCCCTCCCGGCAGTCCCATCTGTCCGAAAAGCACCTCTCCCAACTGCCTGGGCGAATTCAGATTAAATTCACAGCCCGCCTGATGGTAAATCGAAGCCTCCAGTTCCCTGATCCTGCCCTCCAGAGCTTTCCCATAAGCGCTCAGTTCATCTGGCTTTACTAAAATACCATACTGCTCCATATCAAACAAGACTCTGGTGAGAGGCATCTCGATTTCATTCATGAGCGCCAGCATCTCCTGCTCTTGCAGCTTTTGCCTGAGAAGCGGCGCAGCCATCAGGCACACATAAGCGCTATAGCAGGCATATTCCGTAAATTCTCCCGCATTGCGGTCATAGGCGGCGGCGTAAGACCCTTTCCCGCAGACCTGATTCCGAGCCGGAATCGTAAGCCCCAGATATTCGTTGGCAATATCGTCCACCGCATAATTATTTTTTAAAGGATTGAGCAGATAAGCCGCCAGCAGAATATCAAAATAACGCTCCTGCCGATATGGCTTCATGACGTCGCTGCTTCCATCTTCCCCACGCCACATCTCTCCCTCTGTGTCGTCTTCGAGAAAAGGATATAAGCTCTTACTGTCAAAAACGTCCAGTTTACATAACTCCGTTTTATTAAAAGCAATGAGCTTTTGCGTCAGGTATTGTGCCGTGACCAGTCCCTGGCAGGGAATGAAATAAACCTTCTTCTCCTCCAATGCCATGGCTATTCCCATACACCCGTCCGTCTTCTTCCCGTCGGCAAAAACCGCCAGACCTATCTCCAGCTTCCCTTCCTTCTGTCTCCCCAATTCCCTGCATCGGTCAAACAGAGCCTCCACCTCGGCAAGTTCCGTAAGCTCTTGGAAATATTCTGTCTGCCGATTGGTTACCGCAGCCTCCTGTTCAAATCGCGACAGGAGATTCTTAAATTCCAACTGCCTGCACAGCACATAGGCGTCCTTCGTATAGAAATTGCCCACCCTGGCCTGTTCAAAAGAATACTGTAGCTGCGCGTTTACCTGAATCGTCGCCAGCGTTTTACTTAAATCCGCCAGTTCCCGATTCTGCTGCAGCGATTCCCGAATCGATTTCTTGCTAACTTCCTCAATGTGCGCATAGATATTCTCCAGCGAGCCAAACCGCACCATCAGCTCCGTGGCGGTCTTTTCGCCCACCTTGGGCACTCCGGGAATATTATCCGCCGTATCGCCCATCAGCGCTTTTAAATCAATGAACTGCAAAGGCGTCACCTGATATCTGGCTTCCACGTCCTTCGCATAATAATCTTCAATTTCCGTCCTGCCGCCCCTGGTCTTGGGGATTCGGATTTTAATATGGTCGGACGCGATCTGCAAAAGATCCCTGTCGCCTGACACAAGGGCCACCTCCATGCCCTCTTTCTCTCCCCGCCTGGCAATCGTTCCCAGAATATCGTCTGCCTCCAGACCGGCTTGCTCCATGATACAGACTCCCATCGCCGTCAGCATCTGTTTCATAACCGGCACCTGCTCCCGCAGCTCCGGGGGCATCGGTTTTCTGGTTCCTTTATACGCCGCATAAATCTCATGCCGGAATGTGGGGGCATGGACGTCAAACGCCACCGTCAGGAAATCCGGCTGCTCTTCCTCTATAATCTTAAACATAATATTCAGAAAGCCATATACGGCATTGGTATGCAGTCCCTGACTGTTACTCAGTTCCGGCACGCCGTAAAAGGCTCTGTTCAATATGCTGTGTCCATCGATCAATACAAGCTTCTGACTCATCGTTTCTATTCCCTTCCGCCGTCCTCCTGCCAAAGGTTCCTGTCCGCTACATACGGAACACAATGCAGAACGCAATGATAATTGCCGCCGCCACCGCCGCTTCCAGACAGACCAGAATATACCGCAGGGTTCGGTTGATCCTCACCCGGTGTCTGGCATACTCCATCTTCATCAAAAGCGCTTCCTGTAGATTGAAGGTATCTCCCTTTTCCAACTGTTCCATACCCTCGGCGACCAGAAACTGAATCGACAATTCTTCTTTACATTCCGGACAGCCCTCTATATGTTCCACAAAGTCCGCCAGCTTCCTTCCCTCCAGCTCATCCTGCAGAAAGTAAGGTATTTTCTTCTCTGCTTCTTTACAGTCCATATTGATACCACTTCCCAATATCCCGCCTGCGCGGCGCAAAACAATCCTTATCCATATATGCCCATGCAAAGTTCATTATATACCATAGCAGGGACTTTTGAAAACCCTAAAATCACGCAAAAACCCCAAAGTAAAAAGCCCGGAGATTTCTTCACTGAGAAATCCCCGGGTCAATTTTCCTTGTCCCTATTCCGCCTGCGCGGCTATACCGTTCCCATCGACCACATAATCGATTCCATCTATGGTAACCGTAGTATTTCGCTGCAAAGCGCCTGTTTCGTCATAATAATATGTATTGCCGTCCGATCTGGTAACCAGCCCCGTCTGCATCACCGCGTTTTCATCAAAGTAATACTCCACGCCCTCAATGGTGACCTCCTCACGCAGCGCATGCCCGTCCTTCGTCGCCAGGAAATATCTTCCCGTCTCATCTTCGAACCAACAGCCCTTCTGCACGAAGCCGTTCTCGTCCAGATGATATTTCTTATCCTCCCAGCTCACCCAGCAGGAACGCTGCATCTTATAGTTGGAATAAAACACGGTCTGCCCCTGACGGCTGGTAAAACCGTCCGCGATAATAACCGAGGAATAATCCTTAAACTGATAATCTATATCCACTCTGGTAGAAATACCCGCCACACTGCCAGAGGAGGTATTCTGCCAAAAGGAAGCCCCGTCAAACTCCAGCGCGTCCGCGTACTGCGCTACCCACTTATCATAGGCAATATTGCCAATTTTAGTCTGGAACATATTCTTATTGGAATATACCACCGGATAGTACCCCTGGGCCTCAATGGCAGAACAAAATGTATTGATGATCTCCTGAAGCTGCGCCTGGGACATACTTTTATGGCAGGAATCCTCCACGTCATAGACCACCGGATAATTGACGGTGTAATTACTCATCCACTGCAGCAATAACTCCGCCTCATTCTTCGCCTGCTCGGCATTGGTGGCATAGGAATATAAATACACCCCCGTCTTAATTCCCGCCGCGTTAGCGCCGCGCATATTCACATCAAAATACGGGTCTACCCCGGAATTGGTGCTCCCGGCTTTGATAAAGGCGAAGGTCACCCCCGAAGAAGCTACCTGACTCCAGTCTATCGCCAGATTGTGTTTGGACACATCGATTCCCCTCGCGATAGAACTGCCCGCACTGATTGCATACGCCTGCTGTACCGGCGCCAAAGCCAGCACGCACGCAAGACAAAGCGCCGCTGCTTTCCGCCCCCAGCCACGTACTCGTATTTTCTCTTTTTTCATTGGTATCTTGATCTGCCCTTCCTGCGACAGATTTTCCCTTCCCGGTAGTTATCTTTGTACAAATGGTTCCGCCCGTAACTATTGCACTTTTGTTACAAATTATTACCTTTTTTAACAATTCCTTAAATAACATAACATAATTATGACGACTTGTACATAGCTTTTTGGGGAAATAATCCTTCCAAATATTACCAGAGATAGCAAGCTGCCCTTTATTCTTGCAACATTGTATATAACTGTCTAATCGTTTCTTCACATATTCTGCAGATAACTGTTTCATCTTCATAAGTTTTTATGGTCGACATTTTTAGAAATGTTGCGGGACGACTTGCTTCAAAACGATGTGGACGCAACCTACATGATCAGTATGCGTTACACATCGGAAGATTTTGACGGCGGATTGACCGATAACGAAATGTATCAGGGTATCAGGGAACAAATAACCGCCAAAGGCCGCTACGATCTTCTGCTTGATGAAGTACAGGAAATTGAGGGTTGGGAAAAAGCAGTCAATAGTCTTGCTTGAAAACGCTGACACCGATATAGTAACCGGCTCAAACTCCAAAGCCCATAAAAAAAACCTCACAGGCATCGCCTGTGAGATCCTTTCTCATGCTGGTGGCGGGACTTGAACCCGCACGAAGTTGCCCTCGTCAGATTTTGAGTCTGATGCGTCTGCCATTCCGCCACACCAGCGTTTCCAACAACCAAAATATATCTTATCATAACCTCTTGTCGTTGGCAAGCTTTTTATAAATATCAAATTCGTCGAAGGTTGCGAAATAATCCTTCGGCGTCTCGGCACGTCTGATCAGTTGTACGCTGCCGTCCTCTTTCAGCAGCAGCTCCGCCGACTTTAATTTACCGTTATAATTATAGCCCATGGCAAATCCGTGCGCGCCCGTGTCATGAATCACAAGATAGTCTCCGATATCAATCTTAGGCAGTTCCCTGTCAATGGCAAATTTATCGTTATTTTCACAAAGAGACCCTGTCACATCATATTGGTGGTCGCAGGGCGCGTTCTCCTTTCCCAGAACGGTGATATGATGATACGCGCCATACATGGCAGGCCGCATCAGATTCACCGCGCAGGCGTCCACACCGATATATTCCTTGTGCGTATGCTTCTCATGAATGGCTCTGGTAACAAGCTCCCCATAAGGACCCATCATGAATCGTCCCATCTCTGTATAAATCGCCACATTGCCCATTCCGGCAGGAATCAGCACCTCGTCATATACCTTATGCACGCCCGCCCCTATCTCACTGATGTCATTGGCGGTCTGTTCCGGCCTGTAAGCGATGCCCACTCCGCCCGACAGGTTGATAAAATCTAATGTCACGCCAACCTTTTCCTTTAATTCCACCGCCACTTCAAAAAGCTGTCGCGCCAGCTTGGGGTAATATTCGTTTGTCACCGTATTGCTTGCCAGAAAAGCATGGAGTCCAAAATGCTTCACACCCTTTTCCTTCAGAATCCTGTATCCCTCGAAGAGCTGCTCTGTCGTAAATCCATACTTAGCGTCGCCGGGGTTGTCCATAATACCGTTGCTCATTGTAAAAACGCCGCCCGGATTGTAGCGGCAGCTCATCGTCTCCGGCAGCCTGCCCAAAATATTCTCCACAAATTCAATGTGCGTGATGTCGTCCAGATTAATAATACCGCCTACCTCAGCGCAATACGCATAATCCTCTGCCGGCGTATCATTGGAAGAGAACATAATGTCATGCCCATTAATTCCCATCGCATTGCTCAGCATCAGCTCTGTCAGGGAAGAACAATCACAGCCGCAGCCATACTCATGCAGAATACTGATTAGGAACGGATTCGGACATGCTTTCACCGCAAAATATTCTTTAAACCCCTTATTCCAGGCGAACGCTTCCTTTACTGCCTGGGCGTTTGCTCTGATCCCTTTCTCATCATAAATATGGAATGGAGTGGGGTATGTCTTCACAATCTCCTCCACCTGCTCTCTGGTTACAAACGGTAGCTTACTCATAACACACATTTCTCCTCTCGTACCTCTATCTGTCTCGCCGTCAGATGTCCCCGCGAACGTTCCCGCCGGCTTGTCCGCGCAGACAATTAGCATGATAAAGCCAATCCGGCGCTTTGTCAACCTCTTTCACTCTGTTATATATTCTCGATCTGCCAGTCTATGGGTTCCACTCCATGCGCCTTCAAAAAGTCGTTACACTGACTGAAATGCTTACAGCCAAAAAAACCGCGGTAGGCGGATAAGGGACTGGGGTGGGGCGCCTTTAGAATCAAATGCTTTGGATTCGTCAGCATGGAAATCTTGCTCTGCGCCGGCCGCCCCCACAACAGATACACGATTGGGCGATCCTGCTCATTAACCGCCCGAATCACCGCGTCCGTAAACTCTTCCCAGCCCCTTCCCTGATGGGAATTAGCCTGATGGGCGCGCACCGTCAATACGGTATTCAACAGCAGCACCCCCTGATCCGCCCATTTCTGGAGATATCCATTATTGGGAATATAGCAGCCCAGATCGTCCTCCAGCTCTTTATAGATATTCTGCAAAGACGGCGGAATCTCCCTCTGATCCGGCAAAACGGAAAAGCTCATTCCGTGCGCCTGATGCTCGTTGTGATAAGGATCCTGCCCCAGCAAAAGCACTTTCACCTTACTTAAGGGCGTAAAATGAAAAGCGTTAAAAATATCTTCAGACGGCGGATAAATGACCTTCTTACTATATTCCTCCCTGACAAACGTATACAATGCCCTGTAATACGGCTTATGAAACTCGCCGTCCAAAGCCTTCGCCCAATCGTTACTCAACATCGCCATCTGAATTACTTCCTTTCCCATAAAAAGACACCGAACGCTTCGCCCCGGTGCCTCTTTGCTCCTCTATAATCTGACCGAGATCCCCTTCTGTCTCAGATATTGCTTCAAATCGCAAATCTCCATTTCCTTAAAGTGAAAGAGGGATGCTGCCAATGCCGCGTCTGCTTTGCCTTCTGTAAAAGCCTCGTAAAAGTGTTCCATGGTTCCCGCACCGCCGGAAGCAATCACCGGAATCGACACATTCTCGGCAATCTTTTTCGTCAGTTCCAAATCATATCCGGCCTTGGTTCCATCACCATCCATACTGGTAAGAAGAATTTCCCCTGCTCCCAGGCGATCCGCTTGCATGGCCCACTCCACAGCATCTATTCCCATATCAATCCGTCCGCCGTTTTTATAAATATTCCAGCCGCTTCCGTCCGCTCGGCGCTTCGCGTCGATCGCCACCACTACGCACTGGCTGCCAAACTTATCAGCCGCATCGCTAATCAACCGTGGATTCATGATGGCCGCGGAATTAACGGATACTTTATCCGCACCTTCCCTCAAAATCGCCTTAAAGTCGTCCACAGTACGAATACCGCCCCCTACCGTAAAAGGGATAAACACCTTTTCAGCCACCCTGCGAACCATCTCTACCGCAGTGGCTCTTGCATCGGAAGAAGCCGTGATATCTAAGAATACCAGTTCATCCGCGCCGGATTTATCATAGGCGGCGCCGACCTCCGCCGGATCGCCCGCGTCCTTAAAATTTATAAAATTGACACCCTTTACCACCCTGCCGTTTTTGACGTCCAGACAGGGAATAATGCGCTTTGTGTGCATTGGCTTTACTCCTCAATCTTTAAGAAATTCTCCAATATCTTCATGCCCACATCTGAACTCTTCTCCGGATGAAACTGACATGCAAAAATATGCTCCTTCTCTACGGAAGCATGAATCAAAACGCCGTACTCTGTCGTCGCCTTGACAATCTCAGGCTCCTGTGCCTCCAGATAATAGGAATGTACAAAATACACATAGGCGTTTTCCGGGATACCGTCAAACAGCCTGCCTTTGTTTGGATATTTCAGAGAATTCCAGCCAATGTGAGGAATCTTTAATCCGTCCTTATCAGGAATCCGCACAATTCTGCCCTTTAACAGGCCAAGCCCTGCCACTCCCGGCGCCTCCTCACTGCTCTCAAACATCAACTGTAAACCCAGACAAATCCCCAAAAGAGGAGTATGATCGGCCGCGATCTTCTGGATAACTTCCGTCAGGCCATAGCCCTGCAATTTATGCATGGCGTCTCCAAAAGCGCCCACCCCCGGAAGAATCACATGACTTGCATTCAATAGAAGCTCTCTGTCCCGTGTAACTACAGCCTCATATCCCAGCGCATGAACCGCCTTTTCCACACTCTTAATATTACCGGCATCATAGTCTATTATCGCTACCATTATTCTTTATCTCTCCAAAACCAGTGTTTTTCGTAAATTCAGGCTATTATTTAACCAATCAACTTCTTGTTTTCGTTACCTTTCATTACATTTCGTTTTACAAAATAATTCATAAATAATTCGTATGAATATTTTTTTACGAATTAATCATTACATTTGCAATTGCATTTATTTCTAACAATCTAACAATTGCTGTTCCACAGGCTTGACATCGACATACGCCTTGCCAGCGAAACGATATTCTGCGTGATTTAGCCGGATAACATCAGGTCAGTACAATAATTTACTCCTGCCCTGCTTCCTCATCAATCTGCTCTAAGCGGTCAATGATTTCTTCCTCCTCAGGCAGAATATCCTGCGTCGTTTCCGATTCTTCTGTAGAAACGCCGTCCCCATAAACAATGGTTTCCAATCTTTGGGAATAAGTCACATCATCTCCTGATGCGATAATATCCAGCGCCTCCTCTTCCGAAACTCCGTAGGCGGACAATTTCTCCAGTATCTGGTCATAAATATCCCGAATTTCATCGGCCACATGATACTGCTCTGCCGCCGACAAAAGCTGCTGGTATCGCTCCACGCCGGAAATCAATGCGTCCAGCGCTTCCAAAGGCATATCCAATTTCTCATAATTCTCGTAAGAGTTCAGCTTGCGCTCCATTTGCAGGATCAGGCTGCTCTTCTTCATAAGCGTCTCGTCCTCTTCGCTTAAATTCTTACCGTATAAGAGCTCATACACCTCCTCATACTGCTGACAATCATAGGCAACCCGCGCGTCCCTCTTCTCCATATATCCCGGAAGCACCATCACAACGACTATAATACACGCCGCCATCGTAGCGCAGTATAAAAATACGGCGATTACTTTCTTTCTGGAAAGCTTCTTTTCAGGCTCCTGATAGACTTCTTCTTCCGAAGGCTTTACTTTCTTTTTCCTCTTCTGCTTCTTCTTAGCCTTATCTTTTCCTTCGTTTTCCGCTTCTTCGTCTTCGCGGACTTCCTCGCCGGCCTTTTTGCCTTTTTTCTTTTTCTTCTCTTTCCTTGCCTTTTTCTTAGCGTTCTTCTGATCTTCCTTGCTCAGTTCTTCCAAAAGCTGCTTATTTTCTTCCGAAGGGTTACCGATTGGCAATTCTTCTAAACCGCCGTCGCCATCAGCGCCGTCAGACGCTTCCGCCTCTTCGTCCTCTTCAAATAGCGTGGATAAAAGCCTTGCGAAAAAGCCCTGTTTTTTAGGCGCTTTCTCTTCTTCCTCCTCCGCTGTTCCTTCCAAAAGGCTTTCCAGGGCGGCCGCTTCGTCTGCCTCTTGTGATTCAGAAATCTCTCCGATATCCGCAGTTTCCTTCTTTTTCCGCCCCTTTCGGGCTTTTCTTTCCTTTTTCTTCTTTTCTCTCTTAGCCTTTTTCTTCTCTTCCCTGTCGTCTAACTCTTCCTGCGTTATTTCACGAATGTTCTCAGGTTCTCCCTCTATCGCTTCTTCCCCTGCGAAGAAATCAAATGCGTCGTCGCCGTTTTCGCTGCCATTGTTTTCCGATACGCCCTCCAGCATGGCTAACATATCGTCATCTACCGAAACGCCCTGATCGGATTTTTCCAAAAGATCATTGATCTCAGATAGATCCTCGTCCTCTCCCATTCCGGCTAAAAGCGCAGACAAATCTTCATCGCCGTCCCCGCTTTCCTCCAACGCAAAATCCTCCGTAAGCGCGAAATCTTCTGTCTGTGCAGCATTGTCCGTATCTGTCAAATCCTCTGTATTCGCAAAATCCTCCGGCATGGACAGATCGTCCAGCGAGATGTCGCCTGTTTCCAAGCTGTCCCCGCCCAATAGAGATTCTCCATTTAAAAGGCGGTCGATATCCTCCTCTGACATATCGCCGTCCTGCGTTTCCTGTTCAAATCCCTCCAGAAGCGCCGACAGATCCAAATCCGCCTCCCCATCCTGCGCTGCTGACGGTATATCCTCCGCAGCCTCAACGGCCTTTTCCTCGGTATCAGTATCGCCCATAGAAGCAAGCATAACTTCTATTTCTTCCATAGTCATCGCCTTATTAGCGTCCGAGTCCGTATCCTGTGTTATTCTATCTGCTCCTTCTATTTCCGGCAATAAGTCCTCCGACAGTCCAAAATCCTCCAACGCCAGTTCCTCTGGTATATCCGTCTCGTCAAGCACAAGTTCTTCCGGCAGCCCTGTCTCTTCCAGCGCAAGCTCATCCGGCAGCCCCGCTTCATCTGGCACCAGTTCCTCCGGCAGCCCCGTCTCTTCCAGTGCAAGCTCATCAGAAACAGACCGCAATTTTCCCTCCTCCAGTTCCTCCGGGGAATCCTCCGCGCTCGCGGCACTGTTTCCTTCCATCATGGATTTTAAAAGATTATCTAAATACTCTTCACTTGAACTCATCATTTTTCTCCAAAAAAACTTTATGTCTCATTTTATCACATACAGCCCTATTTCACAAATCCCTTTATCAAAATTCGCACAAAAAATTAACAGGATTTTCTTTGATGCCAAGCCCTCTATCCGCAATCTCTTCCCCTAACTGGTATAGCGACGGATGTACACGATACAAAAATGCTTTCTGGTTATACAACACGATTTTTTCAAAGGGGAAGCGGATAATCGAAGGATACTCCATGCCTACTCCCAATTCCAGAACACACAATTTTTTATGTACCGTCCCCTGCAGCCACTTAGTATAATCACTCCATCTGTCCAAATATCCTTCTTCAGCATACCGATATACCCCTAACTGGTTAAAACGCAGCTTTTCACCGCATACACTGCATACAGGCTCCTTTAACGCCTGCAAGGGCAATTTCTTTTGATAATACTGCTCTACCACGTCAAGGCTTTCCTGCGGAACCTCACTTAGTATATGAGAACAATTCTTATTACACTGCATCTTACGGAAGCCGCCGCATGGCGTTACAATCCTCTGCTCGTCAAGTCCCGTCCCATAGATATAATCGTCCATACAAAGGCATATCACAAAATAATTTTTATCCCCAACAATACTCTTTAAAGCGGCATAAGCGGTATCCCATTTTTCCGCACGCCCGTTTCGCATCGCCAGCTTCTGAAGAAAAGGAATCATCCAAATATATTCCTCATTCTCCCCAATCTCTTTCTCTATTTCCTGATATCTGGCGTCCTGTACCAGCATACTCCAGTCATACTGAAAGGCTTCTCCTAACCCCACCAGCACCAATTCCGCATCCTGTACCCGCTCTGTTAACTCACGCATTATATGATTCATTTTAATCCCCATTCCGGAGCGTTAGCGAATTTATTCAATCTAATCTCCATTCAGTCTGCATCCTACAAACTAAAAGCCGGGAAATTCCCGGCTTTCATCGCTTCATTCTTATTGCTTAAGGTTCAAGACAAGCTCATCAATCACTCGAACCAGATTCCCGATCTCCGGTTTGGAAAGCTGTGCGTCCGCGCCAAGCGCCTCGCCCTTTCTCCTCATTTCTTCATTTACTAAAGAGGAGAAAATAACAACCGGAATATCCTTTGTCTGATCGTCTTCCTTTACCAGCTTCGTCAATCTATGGCCGTCCATAATAGGCATCTCAATATCGGTAATAATACACTGTACATGATCCTTCAAGGTGCCTTCCTTCTTACATTCCTCAATCACGTCATACGCCTGCTGGCCATTCTCAGTATGTATCAGATTCTCATATCCAGCCTTTTTCAAAGAATCAACGATTAATTTATTCAACAATGGAGAATCTTCGGCAATCAAAATCGGGATATTGTTTCTATGCCTCTCTCCTAACTCCTCAATTTCTGTTACTTTCAAACCGGTTTCCGGATTAATATCCGTCACAATCTTCTCAAAATCAAGAATAATAATCAGGCGGTCATCAAACTTAATAATACCTGTAGATACGCCGTCTTCTGAGGTAGATACGGTAGAACCGGGTTTAATAATATCTCTCCAAGATACACGATGAATCCCCACTACTGAATCCACATGGAATGCAATATCCAGCTTATTAAAGTTCGTCACAATAAACAAACCGCCCGGCTCGGAGACCCCTCTCTGCAAACAATTCTTTAAGTCAATCGCTGTAATCATCGTATCACGCGGCATGAAAATACCTTCGATACTTGGATGTGCGTTAGGTACAGGAGTTACATCCTGATATACAATAATTTCCTTAATCTTGGCAACATTGATGCCATATGCGTTGCCATCCAGTTTAAATTCGAGCACTTCCAGCTCATTTGTTCCATTCTCAAGCAGAATCTTCGTATCCATGTAATCCACCTCGCGTTATATATTTAGAAAATACCCCTTAACTCTAGCAGATTGCTCACACATTTCACTCAATTTACGCAAAATCATATAGCAATCTCAAATTTATCTTATTATATCATAAAGATAAAAAAAAAAAAATACTATTTGCAAAAAATTACAAATAGTATCGACATATCATCTTTTATTCCTAAAAATTCTGACATACCCTCAAAACCGAACCTGGAACCCTCCTACAACCCTGCTTCCCTTCC
>JAJQIK010000061.1 GCA_021199255.1 Clostridiales bacterium
GGGATATCGGTGAGTGGGCGAGCAACTCTGGTTACAACCCGGATTCCCACAACCAGGCGAACCACCGCGTGATCACGCTGCAGAAGAAATGCATCGAGCCGCTGGGCGAGTCCATGTCCGACTATGAGATCTTCAACGCGATCTGCGAGCGTCTGCATGTGGGCGACGTCTTCTCTGAGGGCAAGACAGAGCTCGGCTGGGCGAAGCAGATGTTCTACGCCTCCGATATGCCGAAGGTAGTGACCTGGGAGAAGTTCTTCGAGAAGGGTTACTTTATTGTGCCGAACGATGACAGGAAACCGCCGGCGCCTTCGTTCCGCTGGTTCGCGGAGGATCGTGAGCAGGATACCAGAGGATGGATCTCCAGATTCCGTCCGGGCGACTTGGTTGACCAGAAGGGTCTGCAGACACAGTCCGGCAAGGTGGAGTTTGTTTCCAACAGCCTGAAGCGTTTCGGACACTATGATACTGACGATACAGAGAGACCGCTTATGCCGATGTATATCCCGTCCTGGGAGGGTCATCACACCGAGCGCATCAAGAAATACCCGCTCGCTGTACTTTCCCCGCATCCGCGGTTCAGCTTCCATACACAGGGCGATGGTAAGGATTCCTTCGTCAATGATATCGAGAACCACAGAGTGCTCGTGGACGGCTTCTACTATTGGATCATGCGCATCAATCCCCTTGACGCGGCAGAGCGCGGCATCAAGCAGCATGATCTGGTGAAAGCGTATAACGAGCGCGGCGCAGTCATCTTTGCAGCACAGCTGACCGAGCGTGTGCCGAAGGGTACCTGCCACTGCTATGAGTCCTCCGCGGAGTATAAGCCTCTGGGCGATCCCGGACACGCGGTAGACCGCGGCGGCTGCATCAACATCCTGACCCCGTCCCGCTTCTTGTCCAAGTATGCCAGCGGTATGGCGACCGAGCACTGTCTGGTAGAGATCGAGAAATGGGACAGAAAAGAGCTGGAAGACTGGAAAGAGAAACCGCTTGACAAGAACCACGGCGGCGCCGAGGAGAAAGCCTCCTGGAATGAGCCTGCTGTTGCACCGGAGGGAGCGAACCGTTCCGCGAACTTCTATAAGGATCCGAACTGCAATGAGATGGTTTGGACTGAGAAAGCATGGAAGTTCTCCGGCCATGACTGGATGGGAGGAAAATTAGATGAGTAAACAGAAATATCTGGTAATGAATATCGCTTCCTGTTTCGACTGCAACGACTGCTTTATGTCCTGTAAGGATGAGCATGTCGGCAACGACTGGATGCCCTACACAGAGTCACAGCCGCGTCATGAATCCCGTTGGCTGAAGCTTCTCCGCACCGAGCGGGGACAATGTCCGCGGATCGATGTCGGTTATCTGGCACTCATGTGCCAGCACTGCGAGAATGCGCCGTGCCAGAACGCATTTCCCGATTGCATCTACCGCAGGGAGGACGGCATCGTCCTGATCGACCCGGAGAAGGCGAGAGGCATGAAGGAGGTTGTAGACAGCTGCCCGTACGGAGCGATCTACTGGAACGAGGAGAAGAACGTGGCGCAGAAGTGTACCATGTGCGCTCACATTATCGACAGCGGCGTACAGCCGTGCAAGCCGCGCTGCTCACACAGCTGCCCGACGGATTCGATCGAATATTACGATATCGAGCCGGAGGAGATGGCAAAGATCGTCGAGGAGCAGGGACTTGAGGTTTATCGCCCTGAACTCGGCACCAATCCTCATGTGTATTATAAGAATCTGTATCGTTTCACGAAGGCGTTTATCACCGGCGCCGTGGTTGACACGGAGACCGATGACGATGTGGAGAATGTCTCCATTACACTGAAAGGAAACGGTGTGGAGGAGACGCAGATCACAGATTACTTCGGCGAGTTCAAGTTTGATAAGCTGCTGCCGGGTACTTATACACTGGAGATTGACGGAAAGACAGTGAAGACAGTGGAACTGGACAAAGCTGTCAACATCGGAGAGATATTTATCTGATCATCTGAAAGGTATTGGTATAGCTCTACTCACACGAACCGGCGTCGGAAACGGCGCCGGTTCTATTTGCGGACAGCGCAGGAATCTGTTTTTTATTATCATATTTTTTCGGGATTTTCTGATTCTTTTTTTACAGAAGTATATACTTGATACGAAAAATGTAGTATACTGAAAAAAGCGGCTTAGGAACTGTGAGGATTAATGCTATAACAGTTCCTTAGATGCAAAAAAGGGAGAGGATTATTTTATGGCCAGAAAAAGCAGTGCGGCGGATATGCATGAGCGGATTTTAAAAAGTGCTTTGGAGGTATTTTCGGCCAAGGGATATTCCGCGGCGACGATTCGGGATATCAGTAATCGCGCTGGGTGCAATACTGTGACGGTTTTCCGTCATTTTGAGGATAAGATGGGTTTATTCCTGCAGGTGGTCGAGCGTTATCATGAATTTAAGTTTGACGCGGAAGATCTGAACCTGAAGCTCAGTTATCTGAATTTGCACGGTGATTTCCGGATCATGGCGGATTATATTTTTGATCTGATGTATCAGAATATCCATATCCTTCGCATTTTCATCAATGACGGACATGAGTTCAGTCCGATTTCCAAATATCTGTGGTTTGTCCCGGAGACGCTGAAAAACTTCGTGTCCGGTTATCTGGAGTCCATGTATCCGGATAAGCTTTCGGCTGCGGATATTGCCACGATTACGGAACTCTTTCTCTGCTATATTATCCGGACCTGTCTCCGGACGAATGTACATGACGGCGTGGAGGAGACATCACGGCAGACGGCAAGAGAGGCCCGGGAGACGATGGCGCCGAGTGTGGATATGATCGTGAATATGATCATGATGCTTGTGCGGAAGGAATAGAAATGTAATTTATGGATCACTTATTCAAATATGTGATAAGTTTATGCTGTTTTGTGATGGGAAAAATAAGGCGGATACGCTATAATAGATAAAATGCTGTAGAAAAGGAGATCAATAAAATGGGAGTGATCAAAGGAATCTGCATCAGCGACAGGCGCGGAATACAGAAAAAAGAAGTCGGAACCGCCTGTATTGTCACGGACTGGGGTATTCAGGACGACGCTCATGCGGGCAACTGGCATCGTCAGGTCAGCCTGCTTTCTTTTGAGAAGATTGAAGAGTTCCGAGAGAGAGGCGCGGAAGTAGATTTCGGTGCTTTCGGAGAGAATATTATCGTGGAGGGCTACGATTTTAAAAATCTGCCTGTCGGGACGCGTTTCCGCTGCGGGACAGCCCTTCTGGAAATGACGCAGATCGGGAAGAAATGTCACAGCCATTGCGAGATTTATAAAGTCATGGGTGACTGTATTATGCCGAGTGAGGGTGTGTTTACAAAAGTTCTTGAGGGCGGAACCATTTCCGTGGGAGTTGAGTTTGTGATGGTGGAAGAC
>JAJQIK010000037.1:0-1787 GCA_021199255.1 Clostridiales bacterium
CCTGTTTTCCAGACACAGCCCGGCGGGCTGCAGGATATCTGCTGTGTGGCGGGGACATCCCCGGCGGTTCTTCCCGTGAAAATTTTTAAGGACGTATTATTCAGGATATCATCCATATAATCTAAGTACAATACCACAGCGCACTATTCAAAATACGATACGCTCTGTCCAAACACGGAAAATACCGCCTTTTCCATACAGCAAAAATGCTAAGATAAGAAAATCTGCTTTTCCTTATCTTAGCACAATATCATTTATCATGCAAACAAAATTTAATACATTTAGCCTTTTATATTTAACATACTATTCGATTCGTTTGGCCACAACCACAAACCGTCCGCTCTCCTCTGAGCTGTCGCAGGTGGACAAGGTCAGCAGTTCATCCCCATAACTCGCAGTTACACCTGTATTATAGAGCGATAATGCCGCCATCTCCTGCATATTGGAATTAAATTCCTGCTCGGAAGCAGCGTCCAGAAACTGATAATACTTAAATACAACTTCATCTTCATTATAAATCCTGGAACGGAATACATACATAACCTGATAGGTTCCCTTCTCATAGATGGTATCAAACTGAATGATGGAATGTTCCCTGCAGTAGTCTTCACTGCTGTACTTATTCAGATTGCCAAACATTTTCCCCGATTTCATATGGTGGCCGTATATAATCAGATTGGTATTTCTACGAACCACATCACAATCTTTATCTAAAAACAGGCTTCCGTTTTTGTCATACTCCTGATTATAATTATGATCCAGATAATATTCATTATTAGATGTCTGCATAACAGGATAATCAATATTGGTATCCTCAATTTTCAGCCAGCCGATTAGTTTTTTATTTTTGTTATATAAGGTCTGGTATTCTTCCAGAACGGTCAGTTCTATGTCTTCCTCTTCCGTATAGTGAATCGTAACGCCGGATAGGGTGCCTCCCGACAATGTCGTATTACCTTTTAACCGCGCAAGATCCGCATAGTTCATTTCCGTTCTGCCGGAAAAGTAATAATAAACGCCAAAATATCCAAAACAGCCTGCCGCTACAATAGCGCACACCGCCACGATAAGCCTGCGGCGTTTATCCCGTTTCTTTAATGCCGCAAGGATTTCCTTCTGCATATCCGCGTCATAATCATCCAGGGAAATCCCCTTATCGCCGCCGTTTAAAGAGTTTTTTCCGGCGTTCTTCTTTTTTTTATGTTTTCCTGCGGCTTTAGGGGCTTTTTTCTTTTTCCCGGTATTCCTGACTACGCTGTCCTTATGATACCCCTGCTCTTTATATTTCTGTGCCAGTTCATAGATTTCATCATCAAAATTGTTGCCAACCTGCGTTTCAAAGCGATAAGCGCCCGCCTGCATCTGCGTATACAGCGTAATCACTTCTCCCGGTTGTTCCATACGCACTTTAGACTTAATTTCTTCTATTTTAGCCTGATCACGCAGCGCAGCCTTGTAATCTGCCTGTGTCCGAAATTTTATTCCTGCGACTTCAAATCCCGCCATTTAGGGATCTCTCCTTTATCTGATATTCGTCCTCTGCAATATTTTACTATATCCTCAGATTTGTGCAAGTGTTTTTACCCGACGCCGGAAATTCATTATTTTGATTCCACAGGTAACACAAAGCGGCCTTCCACATAAGATATACCATAAACAATATTTGGAGGCACAAACATGAGCGACTTAACAGCAACTCACTGCGGATGTAACAACAATAACACTTCTAATTACAGCAATGGTATTTTTGGCGGCGGATGCGGCTCCTGGATCTGGATTCTGATCCT
>JAJQIK010000037.1:1887-41993 GCA_021199255.1 Clostridiales bacterium
TCCTGGATCTGGATTCTGATCCTCTTATCCTGCTGCTGCAATAACTAAACTAACCCTTCTCCATTCCATCACACGGCCCGCAGGGCGCCGTAATAACTGCCCTGTCAAACTGTAACTTTATTCCCTTTTTACACATCTACATTCACATCTGGAAAATAGGCTCTGGCTTTTGTTTGGAGCCTATTTTTCTCTCATGTGGCATATACTATCCAAGAGAGCATACAGGCATCAGAAAGGCTTAACCTATGGCACACAAAAACGAGGACGCGGCTAGCGTGATGGCATTTGATGCCTTATATACTACGAATCAGATTCAAAAGCTGAAGGTACTTCTTCCCTACATAGATCCTTCCATGCAAAAGCATATGGCCGTATACATCAAGTATATGGAACTGCAATACACCATGAACCATGTGAAAAAGCATCCGTTTCAGATCTGCGGCTTTTCCTCCTCTTCTCCCCGGACGCCGGATTTACTCAAGCTGTGTCAGGAGCTATGTCATTACTCTTCTCCGGAGGAAATAAAGCAGTTGGAGCAATTTCAGAATATGCTCCAAACACTGGAAACCGTTCAGGAAATGTCTCAGACTATGGCTGCCATGCAGGAAATTTTCCCTGACATGTCCGCAAACGGCCTTTTCGGCGGCTCCTCCGCCTCCCCAGACGATGGAGAAAATCCGGAGGCTTCCCAGCCTTCTATGATGGATATGCTGATGAATATGCTTACGCCGGAGCAAAAAACCATGTTTGAGATGTTTCAAAATACGTCCGCCGCATCAGAGGGGACGGAACCGAAAACCGAAAATGATAATGAAGCAAATTATAAAGGAGATTTTTATGACCAATAACTGGATGAGCGACCCCGCTGTCGCAACGATTGATAAAGCAAAGCTGGAATTTCTACAGGCGCTGGTTTTTGAAAGTCAGTCCCTGTCCAAAGAACAAATGCTGCCTTTTCTAATGTCCGTAGCCAAAAAGGGCGCGGACAACCATATTTCTTTTACGGACGAGGAAATTGACACCATTGTAAAGGTCATTCAAAGTTATTCCACGCCGGAGGAGCTGTCGAAAATAGATAAGCTGATGAAGCTGCGGCGGAAATAAAAAGGAGCCGTGGCTTACAGGCCACGGCTCATATTTGGGGGCATTACGGACTATTTCTGTACAATATTTACAATTCTGCCCGGAACATAAATCTCCCGCACGATCGTTCCTGTCAGCTTGTCTGCAACCGTTTCCTTCGCCCTGGCAATGACCTCTTCCTTGGGGTCATCCTTGCCTATATTCAAGGTTGCCCTGGTCTTACCGTTAATCTGCACGGCGATTTCCACTACAGACTCCGCTGTTTTGGCTTCCTCATACTCAGGCCAGCCAGTCTGATAGATTCTTCCCTCGAAGCCGACCGTCTGCCAGAGTTCTTCTGTGATATGGGGCGCTACCGGATTTAACAGGGTCAGAAGCGTCTTAAATTCTCCCTTTGTCACCCCGTTTTTCTTATAAAATTCATTCAGCAGTGCCATCATAGCCGCGATAGCCGTATTGTATTTCAGATTTTCAAAATCATAGCTTACCTTCTTGATGGTCTGATGCATCTTGATTTCCAGATCTTTGGAATATTCCTCTTCCTCTGTCAGAATATCCTGCAGCTTCCACACTCTTTCCAAGAAACGACGGCAGCCCTTCACGCCGTCCTCTGACCATGCGGCTGACAAATCAAAGGCGCCGATAAACATTTCGTAAGTACGGAGCGTATCCGCACCGTAATCTCTTACGATATCATCGGGATTGACTACGTTGCCTCTGGATTTACTCATCTTCTCGCCGTTGGAACCCAGGATCATGCCGTGGGAGGTTCTCTTCGCATAGGGTTCCGGACAAGGCACCACTTTCTCGTCATATAAGAACTTATGCCAGAATCTGGAATACAACAGATGCAGCGTGGTATGCTCCATTCCGCCATTATACCAGTCTACCGGCATCCAATATTCTAACGCTTCCCTGCTTGCCAGCGCCTCCTGATTGGCCGGGTCTGTATACCGCAGGAAATACCAGGACGATCCCGCCCATTGCGGCATTGTGTCTGTTTCCCGCTTCGCCGGGCCGCCGCAGCAAGGGCAGGTGGTATTGACCCAATCAGTCATTAATGCCAGGGGCGATTCACCGTTATCCGTAGGCATATAGCTGTCTACCTCCGGCAATTCCAAGGGCAGTTCGCTTTCATCAAGGGGCACATAACCGCATTTCTCACAAAATACAATGGGAATTGGCTCTCCCCAATAACGCTGTCTGGAAAATACCCAGTCGCGCAGTTTAAAGTTGGTTTTTGCCTTGCCAATGCCTTTTTCTTCCAGAAATTCAATCATTTTCTGCTTGGCGTCCGCTACGTTCATACCGTTTAAGAAGCCGGAATTAACCAGAATACCTGACGCCACGTCCGTATATACTTCTTCCTGTACATTTTTACCGCCCGCTACGACCTCGATAATCGGCAGGTCGAATTTCCTGGCAAAATCCCAGTCTCTCTCATCATGCGCCGGTACCGCCATAATAGCGCCCGTCCCATAACTCATCAGCACATAATCGGAGATAAAAATCGGGATTTCTGCGCCGTTGACCGGGTTAATCGCCGTCATGCCGTCAATTTTCACACCGGTCTTATCCTTTGCCAGCTCCGCGCGCTCAAAATCGGATTTTCTGGCCGCCTGTTCGCGGTAAGCCGTAATCTCCTCCCAGTTCTTCAGTTCTTCCCGGTATTTATCGATAATGGGGTGTTCGGGAGATACTACCATATAGGTAACGCCGAACAGCGTATCGCATCTGGTGGTATAGATACGCAGCTTATCTTCTTTATCTTTGATGGAAAAGTCCACCTCCGCGCCGGTGGATTTCCCAATCCAGTTCTTCTGGGAGACTTTCACCTTTTCCACATAATCCACGGTATCCAGCCCCTGTATCAGCTTATCCGCGTATTCTGTGATTTTAAGCATCCACTGGCTCTTCACCTTGCGGATCACCTCAGAACCGCAGCGCTCACAGACGCCGTTTACCACTTCTTCGTTGGCAAGGCCGACCTTGCAGGAGGTACACCAGTTAATCGGCATTTCTGACTTATAGGCCAGACCCGCCTTAAATAATTTCAGAAAAATCCACTGCGTCCATTTATAATAATTGGGGTCTGTGGTATTGATCTCTCTGTCCCAGTCAAAAGAATACCCAAGGGAATGGAGCTGATTCTTGAAGCGTACCACATTATTCTCCGTTACAATTTTGGGGTGAATGTGATTCTTAATCGCGTAATTCTCTGTAGGAAGCCCAAACGCATCCCAGCCCATCGGATAGAGGACGTTATAGCCCTGCATTCTTCTCTTCCTGGCTACAATATCAAGCGCCGTATACGGCCTGGGGTGTCCCACATGAAGCCCCTGCCCTGAAGGATAGGGAAATTCTACTAATGCATAATATTTAGGTTTGGAATAGTCGTCAGAGGTTTTAAATGCCTTTTCGTCATCCCAAATCTTCTGCCATTTCGCTTCCACTTCTCTGTGATTGTAAACTTCTGCCATTTCTATGACCATGCCTTTCTGTCACGAAGCACCTGTCTGTGCCCGATAAATTACATATTTTCTGTATGTTCTCACACTCTTCTAATTTTATTATACTTCTAGAATTTGTCAACCTTTTTCTCTGCCGCTAAGACGCGGGAAGCTCTGTGGCTGCCAGGCTGTGCCCGGCCATGAAAAAGTAAACGGCAGTATCCCTTCCCCTTGTGGGTCAATTCCATAAGGGGAGACAGATACTGCCGTCCGTTATTGCTTCGCTGTTATGCCGCCGTCAGGAACCGTCTGCGGACAAAAATCAGGCGTCCGCATTGGATTCCGCCACCTTGCCCGCTCTTGCGGCCACTTCCTTCTCCTGCACATCACCCGGCGCCTGCTCATATCTGGCAAACTCATAGCGGTAGCTTCCCCGGCCTCCGGTAATGGCACGAAGATCTGTACAGTAGCCCTTCAGGCAGGCCACCGGAATATCCGCTTCCACCGTCGTCCTGCCGTCTCCCGCAGGATTCATGCCGAGCACCCGGCCTCTTTTCTTATTCAGGTCGCCCATAATATCCCCCGTATAGGAATCCGGTACGGTTACCTGTAAATTCGCGATGGGCTCCAGCAACACGGGCTGCGCCTCCATAATCCCTTTCTTAAACGCCTGAATGGTCGCCATCTTAAACGCCATCTCGGAAGAATCCACCGGATGATAAGAACCATCGTAGAGAATCGCTTTCACTCCCACCACCGGATAAGCTGCCAGGGGGCCGCTCGTAACAGAGTCCTGCAGTCCTTTTTCCACTGCAGGGAAGAAATTCTTGGGCACCGCGCCGCCCACCACTTCCTGCTCGAACACATAAGGCGTTTCCAAGTCGCCGGACGGCTCAAAGCGCATTTTGACATGCCCGTATTGTCCGTGTCCGCCGGACTGTTTCTTGTATTTATACTCCACATCTGATTTCTTCCGAATCGTCTCCCTGTATGCAATCTTGGGATCGGATAATTCAATCTCTACCTTATATTCATTTAACAGGCGGCTGCAAACCACTTCCAGATGGAGATCCCCCATACCATACAGCAGAGACTGTTTATTCTCGGCGTCATTAACCGCCCACAGGGTCTGATCCTCATGCCGCAGCTTCTGCAATGCCTGGGATATTTTGTCCTCATCGCCCTTATTTTTGGCTTTATACCGCTTATATGTATAAGGAGTGGGCATTTCGGTCTTGCCATAGCGTATCACCTTGGCTTTGGTAGACAGGGTATTGCCAGTCCTGGCTGCCGTCAGCTTGGCGATGGCGCCGATGTCCCCGGCATGAAGCTCGCTTACCTCAATCGGCTTATTGCCCTGCAATACATAAAGCTTGCCGATCTTCTCCTCCACTTCCTTTTCATCATTATAAATCAGATCGCCGCCCTTCAAAACGCCGGAGCACACCTTGATTAAGGAGTATTTGCCGATAAAAGGGTCTACAATAGTTTTAAAGATATACGCGGACTTCGCTTTGGAGAAATCATAATTCGCCTCAAAGATTTCGTTGCTCTTCAGGTCGATTCCCGCAAGCTCCCGATTCTCAGGGCTGGGCATATATTTTACAATATCGTCCAGTAGCGTATAAATACCCTGGCACAGGATATTGGAGCCCATAGACATGGGTACGATGCTGCCGTCTATTACATGGGTGCGGAGGGCGGCTCTGATCTCCGCCTCGGAAAAGGTATCCCCATTAAAATATCGCTCCATAAACTCTTCGCTGGTCTCGGCCACCGCCTCCATTAACGTATCGCGGCAGATTTGCAGGTTCGCTTTACTGTATTCCGGCATCTCACATTCCGTCACTTCTTTGCCTTCCCAGCGGTATGCCTGCTCTGTAATGACATTGATATAGCCCACAAACTTTTCATTCTCACGGATCTGTAGATGGAAGGGCGCCATTTTCTTGCCATATTTGTCCGTCATCTGCTCCACTACCTGTCTGTATGATACATTGTCGATATCCATATCTGTCACAAACACAAATCTCGGCAGTTTATATTTATCACAGATTTCCCATGCCTTCTCGGTTCCCACTTCCATACCGGCCTTGCCGGACACCACAATAATCGCCGCGTCCGCCGCGCTGACCGCCTCCTCTACTTCCCCCGCGAAATCAAAGAAGCCGGGGGTATCCAGCACATTGATCTTAACCTCTCCCCATTCGATCGGAATAACAGATGTCGTAATGGATATCTGGCGTTTCTGCTCTTCTTTGCCAAAATCGCTGACCGTATTGCCATCAGTCACCTTTCCCAGTCTGGACGTAATACCGGACAGGTATGCCATAGCTTCCACCAGGCTGGTCTTGCCGCAGCCCCCATGCCCCAGCAAAACCACATTACGAATCTTATCCGTTGTGTAAACATTCATATTGCGTAACCCTCCAATTCTGTTATTCTCTATCGTTTTGACGGAATATTTATTCTATTCTTCCCTCAAACACAAATTGTAAATATATTTTACTAAATTTTATGAACAATTTCAATATAAATTCGGATTCATTTCCGTATTCTTGCTTTTCTATCCTCATAATGCTATATTAATACATATCCGCAGGCATGCTTTGAGCCTGGCGGTAAACTGCTCTGACATGGAGGATTACTATGAATACTCTCACCTGTGGCTTTATCGGTCTTGGACTGATCGGCGGCTCCATCGCCAAGGCCATTCGCAGCCATATCCCCGATGCGTATATCATCGCTTACGACATTCATACCGCATCTTTAGCGCTTGCACTGGAGGAAAAGGTAATCGACCAAAGCTGTGAGGCGATTGACAGCAGGTTTGGCGATTGCGACTATCTGTTTCTATGCGCGCCGGTATCCCATAATGATAAAAACCTGCTTCTTTTGAAGCAATATTTGTCCCCGCGTACGCTTCTGACCGATGTGGGAAGCGTCAAAACCGGGATTCATCAGCACATTGAATCACTGGGCTTACAGGAGCAGTTTATCGGCGGACACCCTATGGCGGGTTCCGAGCGGTTCGGTTATCAGAATTCCCAGGCGTCTCTTTTGGAAAACGCTTATTATATCCTGACGCCCTCCGACGCAGTCCCGCAGGAAAAGATATCCGCTTATCAGACGCTGGTCGCATCTATGGGGGCAATCCCTCTGATCCTGACCTATGCGGAACACGACTACGTAACCGCGGCGATCTCCCACCTGCCCCATGTTATTGCGGCGTCTCTGGTAAATCTTGTGAAAAACGCTGATTCCAGGGAGGGGGTCATGAAAATGATTGCCGCCGGGGGCTTTAAAGACATTACCAGAATCGCTTCCTCTTCGCCTGATATGTGGCAGCAAATCTGTCTGACAAACACAGATAATATCTCCGCCCTGTTAAAAGACTACATAAAAAGCCTGCAGGAAATCGACGCCTGTCTGGAAAACCGTCTGGCAGAGGATATTTATCACTTTTTTGACGCCGCCAGATGTTATCGGGAATCCTTTACCGACGCTTCCAGCGGACCGATCAAGGCCGAACACGTACTGACCGTTGACATTGCCGATCAACCGGGCGCAATCGCAACCATTGCCGCCCTGCTGGCGGAGCATCATGTCAGCATTAAGAATATTGGCATCAATCATAACAGAGAGCTCGCGGAGGGCGCGCTGCGCATTGAATTTTATACCAAAGAGGCTTTAAATGCGGCCATATTCATTTTACGGGAAAACAATTATTCTATTCATACCAGATAAAATTGCCTGTGCCGACTTATCGGGTATCGGGACATACAGAAATGAGGATTCATATGATTTTTCAGAAAGCAAACCACTTAAAAGGAGAAGTTACCGTCCCCGGAGATAAATCCATCTCCCACAGAGCCGTAATGTTCGGCGCTCTGGCGGAGGGCGTCACGGAGGTAACCAATTTTCTGCAAGGAGCGGACTGTCTCTCCACAATAGACTGTTTCCGCAAGATGGGAATTGAGATTGAAAACACGCCGGAGCATATCCTGATCCATGGCAGGGGGCTGCATGGGCTTACGCAGCCTGCCTGTGTTCTGGACGCGGGCAACAGCGGCACTACTACCCGCCTGATTTCGGGGATTCTTGCCGCCCAGAATTTCGAGACCATGCTTACCGGAGATGCTTCCATTCAGAAAAGACCCATGAGACGCATTATGGAACCGCTGTCCATGATGGGCGCTAAGATTGCCAGCGTAAACAATAATGACTGCGCGCCGTTATGCATCACGGGCGCTCCCTTACACGGCATTCATTATCATTCCAGGGTAGCCTCTGCACAGGTAAAGTCCTCTATTCTGCTGGCCGGGCTCTATGCAGACGGGGAGACCATGGTCACGGAACCCACCGTCAGCCGCAACCATTCCGAAATCATGCTGCGGTATTTCGGCGCGGATATCCGCACCGAGGGCAAAACTGCCATTGTACAGCCGGAGCCTGTGCTGAAAGGCCAGAAGGTAACTGTCCCCGGAGATATCTCCTCCGCCGCATACTTCATTGCCGCCGGTCTGCTGGTGCCGGGCGCGGAGGTCTACCTTCCGAATGTGGGCATCAATCCGACCCGCAACGGAATCCTCAGGGTCGCGCAGGCCATGGGCGGCGATATTACCCTTCTTCATGTAAACGACGCCGGAGAGCCGACCGCGGATCTTCTGATAAAGCACAGCCCGCTGCATGGGATTACCATCGAGGGAGACTTAATCCCTACCCTGATCGACGAGCTCCCGATTATCAATATTATGGCGGCATGTGCCGAGGGCACTACCGTTATCAGAGACGCAGCGGAATTAAAGGTAAAGGAATCGAACCGCATTGACGTTATGGTAGAGCATTTAAAGGCAATGGGCTGCGATATCACCGGAACCGACGACGGCATGATCATAAACGGCGGCAATCCGCTGCATGGCGCTGTCATCGATTCCCATATGGATCACCGGATCGCCATGAGCTTCGCCATCGCTTCTCTTATCGCCGATGGAGAAACCCATATCAAAGGCAGCGACATTGTCACCATCAGTTATCCCAATTTCTACGAGGATCTGGCAAAGCTGACGCGTTAACAGATTGGGGCGGGTTATGTTTGGGCGATTACGAAGACAGCTTCACCAACAGGCGGTTCAGGAAATAGGACACCACCATGCACAGGATTCCCGCCAGACTGCCATACCAGTTCAGCGTTGCGTCTGAGATCTGGAAATGCCTGCCCTCCACAAACTGTTTATAATACTCTGTATAATAAGCCAGCGCATAACAAACCGCCCCCGACCCAATCACCCCTAAGATTCTAAAGTATCTTCTAAAGATCACCATACTGACAAAAGTGGTCACAAGCCCCACCACAAAAAACAGACCCAGATGCGCCCCATATCGGATCATCAGGCTGATGGTTTTAATCTGGTCTTCTGTCGGAGAAGTAAAAATCCGCTGAGAAATCTGATAGGCAAGCCTCATCGTTACATTGGTGGAGGTGGCGCCGCTCTGAAACGATACGATCATCACAAAATACAGCAGCAGCATAAGGCCTAAAACAGAAGCTACAATCACAACGATTTCAAGTCCTATGTTTTTATGTTTCTTATATTCCATTCCCATACTCTTTCTTTACGATTTCTTTATATCTTTATCATGTCCCTTTACTCTGTCTGATGCCATCATATTTTTTATCATGGCCTAAACCACTTAACAAATGTGCAGTATTGATACTAATATATAAACATCGCATCTCCAAAGCTGAAAAACCGATACCTCTCCCGGATTGCCTCTTCATAAGCGGACAACACCTGTTCTCTGCCCGCCAATGCGGAAACCAGCATCACCAGAGTAGATTCCGGCAGATGGAAATTCGTAATCAGGCAGTCTAATACCCGAAACCGATAGCCCGGATAGATAAAGATTTCCGTATTATCACAGCCCGCCTTTACTATCCCGTCCTCCCCGGCCGCGCTCTCCACAGTACGGCAGCTTGTGGTTCCCACGCAGATAACGCGGTTTCCTCCCGCCTTGGCGCGGTTGATCTTCTCCGCCGCTTCCTCCGTCACCTGATAATATTCGGAATGCATATGGTGCTCTAAAATATTGTCCGTCTTTACAGGACGAAAGGTTCCCAGCCCCACATGCAGCGTGACATAAGCGATATCAATTCCCTTGTCTGCTATTCTGTTTAACAATTCCCTAGTAAAATGCAGCCCCGCCGTAGGCGCCGCCGCAGAGCCGTCATATTTCGCATAGACTGTCTGGTACCGGTTTTTATCCTGCAGCTTATGCGTTATGTACGGCGGAAGAGGCATCTCTCCCAGCCGATCCAGCACTTCCTCGAAGATTCCTTCATAAGTAAACCGGATTAAACGGTTGCCCTCCTCTACTACCTCCAGCACTTCCGCTTTCAGGCTGCCGTCGCCGAAGCTGATTACGGCGCCCGGCCTGGCCTTTTTCCCCGGCTTTACCAGCGTCTCCCAGATATCCTTCTGTCTGCGCTTAAGCAGCAGCACCTCTATGGAAGCGCCGGTATCTTCTTTGATTCCCATAAGCCTTGCCGGCAGTACCCTGGTGTTATTTAAGACCAGACAATCGCCCGGCCTTAAATAATCGATAATCTCTCTGAAAATATGGTGTTCGATCCTGCCGGAATTTTTATCAAGCGTCAGCAGTCTGGAACTGGAACGATCCTCCAGAGGGTTCTGGGCGATCAGTTCCTCCGGCAAATCAAAATAAAAATCTGATTTTTTTAATTCTGTCATAAATCCAACCTTCTGCCCTTAACCAACGAACCTGCTCTTCCTCTATAAATCCGCGTGGTTTAAGAATGCGACATATCCCCGTTTTGTCTCATATACGTCGGCCTTACTGGTAGCTTCCCAGGGCGCGTGCATATTTAAGACCGCTACGCCGCTGTCGATAACGTTCATGCCATACAGGGCAAGGATATAAGCGATAGTGCCGCCGCCGCCCAAATCCACCTTACCCAGCTCCGCGGTCTGGAAATTTACCTTTTCCTTCTCAAAGATTTCCCTGATATGCCCCAGATATTCCGCGTTGGCGTCATTAGAACCGGACTTGCCGCGGGAACCGGTAAACTTATTAAATACCATGCCGCCGCCCAGATAAGCCACGTTTTTCTTGTCAAAGCTGGAGGCATAGGAGGGATCGAAAGCGCTGCTCACATCAGAGGAGAGCATACAGGAATGAGCCAGACATCTGCGCACATTCAGTTCGCTGTATTCCCCTGTCAGGTTCATCACCTCGGCCACCGCATTTTCAAAGAACTTAGACTGCATACCGGTAGCGCCCACGCTGCCGATTTCCTCTTTATCCACAAGAATACAGCAAGCCGTCCTGTCAGTCTGCCCGATTTCCAGCATCGCCTTTAACGAGGAAAAAGCGCACACCCTGTCGTCCTGTCCGTAAGCCAGGATCATACTTCTGTCAAATCCCGCTTCTCTTGCCCGGCCCGCGGGAACCACCTCCAGCTCCGCAGAAATAAAGTCCTCTTCCTCGATATCATAGGTCTTTTGCAGGATATCCAAAATTCCTTTCTTCACAGCCTCTTTCTCGGATTTGGTCTCTTCCCCGCCGTCTGTTTCACCGGTCTGATCAGCGGTTTTCTCAATCCTGATCGGCCTGTTGCCGATAATAAGGTCTAAGGCCTCTCCCTCAATGACCTTATTGGCTTTCTTTTCCATCTGCTCCTGTGCCAGATGAATCAGCAGGTCGGATATGAAAAATACCGGATCGTCTTCGCTTTCGCCAACATTGATTTCTACCGTCGTGCCGTCTTTCTTCACCACCACGCCGTGGATGGCCAGCGGAATCGTTACCCACTGGTACTTCTTCACGCCGCCGTAATAATGGGTATCCAGATAGGCAAATCCGCCGTCCTCATAAAGAGGATTCTGCTTGATATCCAGACGGGGGGAATCTAAATGCGCGCCTAAAATATTGATTCCTTCCGCCATGCTTTTCCTGCCGATCTGGAACATAACGACAGACTTATTCATCCATACGGAATACACCTTATCCCCGGTCTTCAGCTTCTGATTCGCCTTAATTAACGTCTCCAGCTCCCGATACCCGGCGGCCTCAACGGTATTTACAATCTGATCGATACATTCCCGCTCGGTCTTACCATTATTGAGAAATTCCATATACTCTCCGGCAAAGGCGTCCGCTTCTTTCCACTGTTCCTCACTGTAAGTTTCCCATGTATTATGATGCTCCATGTCTGCTAATCTCCTTTTCTTTTCTGATCCTGTGCCGTTCCGTTTCCCATACTCGCCGTCCAAGGTCAGCTTCTCAGTTCAATCCCCATGCTCTCCAGCCCATTTAGGATTTTCCTCATAGCGCCGGAAATATCCGCCTCTTCCAGCGTCCTGTCCTTGGCGCGGAAGGTAATGGAATATGCCACAGATTTATAGCCCTCCTGAATCTGGTCGCCCTCATAAATATCAAACAAATGATAATCCTCTAAGATCTTGCCGCCGCGCTGGGTCAGTACCGCCTCTATCTGTCCCACCATAATCTCCTTGGGCACCACCATACTGATATCCCTGGACACGGCGGGATACTTGGCAATCCCCTCATACTTGCGGTCGAAGGTCGCGAAAGGTATGACGGCGGGCATATCCAATACCGCCACATAGGCCTTCGTCTTCATATCATAGTGGTCGCACACCTCAGGATGCACTTCCCCCAGATAGCCCAGAAGCGCCCCTTCGTAAAGGATATTTGCCTGTCTGCCAGGATGCAGGAAGTTCTTACCTGCGTCTGGATCATAGGTAACCTTTTTGCGCATACCGATGCTGTCAAAAAATTCTTCTACGACGCCCTTCATGGTAAAGAAATCACCCTCGCCGTACATTCCTAAGGTAAACTGCATTCTTTCCTCAGGAAGCTCTGTCAAAGGCAGCGCTTTCGGCAAATAAATATTCCCCAGCTCATAGAGCCGCACGTCCTTATTTCTTCTGTTATAGTTGGTCGCAAGGCTTGTCAACATTCCGTTGAGGGAAATGGTTCTCATAATGGAGAAATCTTCTCCCAGCGGATTAGAAATCGTGATTGCCTGACGCGCCGGATCCTCTGCATCCAACAGCAGCTTGTCAAAAACTCTCGGGCTCTCAAAGGAATAGCACATCCCCTGTGAGAAACCACAATACTCAGCGATATCTCTTGCTTTCTCCTCAATGCGCAGCTTAAAAGGCAGCTTGCCTGTGGTGGCCTCGCCGCTCGGCAGAGATGTGGGTATCTTATCATAGCCATAGAAACGCGCCACTTCCTCCGCAATATCGCACTGACGCAGCAGATCCTGCCGGAAGGTCGGTATGGTGAGCGTGTTCTCCTTCTCATCATACTCCACTTCAATCATTTTGAAAATCTCAAGCATTTCTTCCCTGGATACCTTCGTACCCAACAGTTGATTATACTTCTCCGGCTCAAACGGAAGCACGGTTTTATCCTTCAGCCGGCCGTGTACATCCACCATGCCGCTCACTACTTCACCGCAGCCCAGCTCCTCTATCAGTTGGCACGCCCTGTTAATGGCCGCCTCGGCGTTGTAGGGGTCAAGACCCTTCTCAAATTTACCGGAAGCGTCTGTCCTGAGTCCTACGCGCTTCGCGGACTTGCGGATATTGGCGCCGTTAAACGTGGCCGCCTCAAACAATACTGTTTTGACCTCATCGGTAATTTTGGAATTTTCACCACCCATAATACCGGCGATGCCGACTTCCTTTTGCGCGTCGCAAATCATCAGCACATCCTGATCCAGCTTTCTCTCCTGTCCGTCCAGCGTCTGGAACACATCGCCGTCTTTGGCGCGTCGTACAATGATCTTGTGCCCCGCAATGGTATCCAGGTCATAGGCGTGCATAGGCTGGCCGTACTCTTCCATCACGTAATTAGTGATATCCACCAGATTATTGATAGGACGGATCCCGCTGGCCGCCAATCTTCTCTGCATCCATTCGGGAGACGGACCGATCTTGATATTCGTACATACTCTTGCGCAGTATCTGGGACACAGCTCCTGATCCTGCACTTCCACGGAAATATAATCTTCTACCTTTTCCTTGTTTTCCCTGACGGTAACCTGTGGCAGTACAAAGGGCCTGCGGAAGGTAGCCGCCGCTTCTCTGGCAATACCGATCACACTATAACAGTCTACACGGTTTGAGGTCACTTCATACTCAAATACCGTATCCCGCAGCCCCAACGCTTCCACAGCGTCGGAACCCACTTCTACCTCCTTTTGGAAAACATAAATTCCAAATTCCGGCGCTTCCGGGTACATATCCCTGTTGGAACCAAGCTCTTCAATGGAACACATCATGCCGTTGGACGGCACGCCGCGCAGCTTACCGGCTTTGATTTTAATTCCTTCCTCCGGCATGGGGCCGCCGTCATGGCCGCCTGCCACCTTACCGCCGTCCAGTACCACCGGCACCTTGTCGCCCTCTTTCACATTGGGCGCGCCCGTTACGATCTGAATCACTTCCGAACCGATATTGACCTGGCATACAATCAATTTATCCGCATCCGGATGCTTCTCGATTTTTTCAATACGCCCCACCACAATTTTTTCCAGATTCTTATCCAGCCTGCTATAACCCTCTACCTTCGTACCGGACAGGGTCATGGCGTCCATATATTCCTGATCCGTGCACTCTAAGTCCGGCACATATGCTTTAATCCACGATAATGCTGTATTCATGTCTTCCTCCATTCCAAAGCGTTTACGCTGGGGATTCCCTCCCTGTTCTTTCTATCGCTATCGTCTTAAAATTGTTTCAAAAATCTGATATCATTCTCATAAAGCAGTCTCATATCGTCAATTTCATATTTGAGAAGCGCGATACGCTCAAGCCCCACGCCAAACGCAAAGCCTGTATACTGCTCTGGATCAATGCCGCTCATCTCCAGCACATGGGGATGTACCATGCCGCAGCCCAGAATCTCAATCCACCCCTCGCCCTTACAGAAACGGCAGCCTTTACCGCCGCATTTAAAGCAGGTGACGTCCATCTCCGCGCTGGGTTCCGTAAAAGGAAAATGATGGGGTCTGAATTTCACTCTGGTATCTTCCCCAAACAATTCCCTGGCAAACTCTGCCAACGTCCCTTTTAAATCCGCAAAGGTAATATTTCGGTCAATCACAAGCCCTTCGATCTGATGGAAGGACGGGGAATGGGTCGCGTCCACTTCATCAGAACGGAAAACGCGCCCCGGCGCAATCATACGAATCGGCAGCTTTCCCTTCTCCATCTCATGCACCTGCGTAGAAGAGGTCTGCGTTCTAAGCAGAATATCCCCGGTAATATAAAAGGTGTCCTGTTCGTCCTTAGCGGGATGATCCGCCGGAATATTTAAAGCCTCGAAATTATAATAATCCTTCTCTACCTCCGGGCCTTCCACTACCTCATACCCCATGCCGATAAAGATCTTTTCCACTTCCTCTAAGGCAATGGTATTGGGGTGACGGTGTCCCACGTTATTCTTTTTGGCAGGCAGGGTAACGTCAATAACCTCTGTTTTCATTTTCGCGTCCCGAAGAGCCTTTTCCATCTTCTGAACGGATTCTTCCAATACTTTTTCAATCTCTTCCCTGGTCTCATTCACAAGCTGTCCCACCTTCGGCCGATCCTCCGGCGCAACATCCTTCATGCTCTTTAGCACAGCCGTCAATTCACCCTTTTTGCCCAGATAAGTAACCTTCACCTCATTCAATTTCTCCAGCGCGTCGCTCTCTGCGATCTGACGCAGCGCCTCTGCTTTGATCTGCTCCAATTTTTCTTTCATTTTTTCCTCCATTCCAAAGCGTTTTCCCTTAAGTCTGCCGGCAAACTCACGCAAAAAATCCCATGTGCGCTAAACACATGGGACGAATCATTCTATCCGCGGTACCACCCAAATTTCTGTCGATTTTGTCAGCCGTACCCGGCGCGACAACCAGCAACAGACGCTTCCTTTGACGTAACGTGCCAAACGTCCCGAAGTACTGGAATATCCATGCGCTGCCTATGATCCGCATCAATATCCGTTCCTTCCGGCGGCTCCGGTGGGAAATTCGAAAAATCATCTGAACCGAAGGGAATTTACAGCCGGTGATTCCCTCTCTCTGTCGGAAAATAATCTCCTACTCAGCACCTTCCCAGCCTTTCTCTCATAAACCTATCTGTCATTTTAGTGATTTTTCCCGGACTTGTCAAGCCATCCGAACAAGAATTTATATACCGGCCCGAAATATCTGTTGATATGCGCGCCAATCAGCAGGATATACATCAGGAGGTAATACCAGAGCATCATAATAACCACCGTGGTTAAACTGCCGTAGGCACCAAAGCCACTGAAATGATCCACATAGATGGAAAAGGCGTAGGAAGCCCCGCTCCATATGATCGCGGAAAACGCCGCGCCGGGAAGCTGTGACCGGAACCGCAGCTTATGGCTGGGAATATATGCATAAATCAAGCCGAAGGACAGCATCAGCACCGCCCAGGAAAATAAAAACCTGAAATGCATCAGAAGCTGTACCAGAAGATGTAACGGCGGTATGTCAGTCAACAGAATATCTACAATCACGTTGCCAAACACCATGACAAACAGCGCAAGCACCATGGCGATCAGCATAATCACCGTATAAATACAGGCAATACAGCGCAGAAAAAAATAATTACGTCTCTCCTCGAAGTCATACACCGCATTGAGCCCGCGAATCATGGCAAGCATCGCCTTCGCGGCGGACCAGACAGCGACGATGGCAAATACCGTAATCGTACCCGCCGACCTTTCATAGACGTCGGAAACCACGCCCACCACCATACTGTCCATCACGTCGGGCGTAAAACGGGTAAGGGCGCTGATCAGATTGTTTTCCGTCAGCGTCGTATAAGGCAGGACGGCGCATAGAGCCATCAGGAGCGGGAACATGGACAAAAACAGAAAAAATGCCATGCTGGCTGCGTAAGAGCTGATGTTTTTCTTGGACATCTGCCAACCAAAATCTCTGGCTATATAATACAATCGATAAATATTTCTCATAATCCACCTGTTGATCCAATTGTTTCTATCTGGCTTAACGCGCACCCCTGGAAAAAAATCCCCAGAATCTGTTCGTAGGAAACGCCCTTTTGGGCAAGCGCCCTGGCTCCGTTCTGGGACATTCCCACGCCATGCCCATAGCCGCCGCCAATTAACGTATATCCTAACACATTCTCATCACTTTTTCCAGCTTCTATTACAAAAAAGCCGCTGGGAAGAAGCGATTGGGGGATTACGGCGGTTCCGTCCTGCCGCACCGCTTCACTTTCCCTGTCGCAGAGGACATAGCGGATATTATATTCCGCAATAATTTTATAGGTTCCTTCCTCCGCGGTAATCAAAAGCTCCTCCGCCACGCCTCCGGCTCCTCTGCTGGCAACCGCAATTTCCTGAATCGCCCCCAGCCGCTCCACCGGCTGGGAAGCGTAATTTCCCGCCTGTGTCCTGGTCAGCACAGATTCCGGCGCAGCCTGATATCTCTCCTGTATCCGTTTCAGCATCGCGGCCTGATCGATTTCCTCCACCCGATAAGTCCAGCGGTACCAAGGCTCGGCCTGTTCCAAATCCTCTTCCCACACGGTAGAAATAAACTGGCGGAACGTCTCCTCCTCCCGCAATGCTTCTACGTCCTCCCAAGCCCCGTCCGCGGAGGCCTGCCCCAGCAGGCTTTCATTCAGCCTCACCGCCTGTATGTAGGAGATATCCCCGTCTCCTCCCGACGTCCAGACCTGCGCGTCTGTCCCCACGCCGCAGGAGGTGGAATAATAATAGTTGGCTGCCGGTTCCCCCTGGCAGGTCAGCAAAACGCCGTCCGTCTCCCTGACCGCCTGTGTGGTTGCCACATTCTCCGCGCAGTTATGATACACCTGATAAGCCGTAGTATCGTCCACATGCGCTCCCAGCTCCGGTATCCCCGCGTGCAGAATATAGCGGTAGCCATAGGTTCTGGCACAGACGGCCTGAGCCTGTAGGGCTTCCGCAGGGTAGGAAGCGGGCATTTCGCTGGGCACTACTCCATAAAGATATTCTTCCAGCGGCAATTCATTGATCACCACCATTCCCGAACCGGTTCGATAACACTCTATGCTTCCCCGATAAGCATTGTCCTCTTTGGGGGCGTCGGAAAGATAAACCTGCACCTTGTCAGTCAGATACGCGCTTTGATACACTCTGCGCTCCCCAATTTCCAGATCCTTTTCTTTAATCCGTATGGTTTCCCCATCTACCGACAGTTCCACCTCCTGATGATAATTGCTGTTCTCGGCGGTATTTTTGAGCAGCACGCGAATGACGTCTGCCGCTTCGTCCCTGGAGACCAGACAGGCGCAGACCGTGTCCTTCGCGATCACAAAATCCGTGTCCGCATAGCCAATCTTTAAATCGTTTTTCGTCAAGGTTTCCAAGCTTCCGTACAGCTTATAAATTTCCATATTGTCCGCAATCTTATATACGCCGCAGCCCTCTATTTCCAGCTCTCCTTCTCCTGCCCTGAGGAGTTTTCCATGGACTTTATTACTTTTTTCCTTTACTTTCACAATTTGACCGTCATAAAAGGTCAGATCCACAATATTTTCGCGCTCAGGGAGCTGCCGCTCCCCTACCTTAGAGGATAAGGCCGCCGTAAAACAGGCCTGCCGGTAAAAACATTCCAGTACGCCGTCTGTGGATTCCATAACCCATACATTGCCCAGATAGTGTTCCTCCGGCAGCACCTCGATAATCGTCAAAAGCTTATTGCCCTGCACATATACCTTCAGCTCCTGAAATTCATTTTCCTCAAAGGAAGCCGAGCAATACTGCCAGGCTCCCTGCATGGAGCCGTTTTCCGTATAAGCCTCCCTGGTGTCGGTATTGATCTGCAACACAAAAACCGTCGTCTCCCATATGGAAGAGTCCTCGTCCAAATAAGCCAGCATCAGGCGGTATGCCGCATACCAGTCGGACTTTAACATTTCATGGTCTTTCCCATAGGAATCGGCGTAATCCGGCATGGCAAAGGAAGCGCCCTGCAACTGACCGTAAAGGGCTATGTACTGCGCATAGGTTAAATTTGCGCTGCTGTCGGCATCTGCCAGGCAGTCTACTCCCAACGCCTCCATTAAGATCCGCACATCTCCCACAGAGATCTTCTCCCCCTCCGGCGTTTCCAGCTCCGCCTGCTTCCTTCCAAGCCATACGCAGAGCAGAAATAACAGGCCGAAAAAGATCAGGGATAATTTCAGTAATAATTTCGAAGGATATTGCATGGATATGCCTCTGCTGTTCGTTTCTTCTATTTGTATGCACGGTAAAAAGAAAATATTAAAAAAGCAGCCGCATAACACGACTGCTTTTCTTTCGTATAATCCCCAAAATGCCGGATCTTGTATTTTGACTCCTAGCAAAGCTAGGTGGGTAACCGCAACCATCCTTCTGTCTTCCACTGCTTAAAGCCAACCGGCTGGAGGCTTGACATCCACATGGCGATATAGGAATCCCGTTTAAAGTATCTGTAGGTTCAAAATAACAAGACTTTATCGCACATTTCAGGTTAGTTCTATTATAACCGAGTTCTTATGATATTACAACTGGATTTTTCCGGCTGTAAAAATTTAACGAACCTGATCTTATAACTGAGGTCCTGCTGCAACAAGAGCCTTACCGGCATCGTTGCCTTCGTATTTCGCGAAGTTCTTAATAAATCTCGCTGCCAGATCCTTTGCCTTGTCCTCCCACTCGGAAGCATCAGCATAGGTATCGCGGGGATCCAGAATGTTGGTGTCCACACCGGGAAGCTCTGTAGGAACCTCGAAGTTGAAGTAAGGAATCTTCTTAGTAGGCGCGTTCTTAATATCTCCGTTCAGGATAGCGTCGATGATGCCACGGGTATCCTTAATGGTGATACGCTTGCCTGTACCGTTCCAGCCTGTATTTACCAGATATGCCTTTGCACCGTTAGCTTCCATCTTCTTAACCAGCTCCTCGCCATACTTGGTCGGATGAAGCTCCAGGAAAGCCTGTCCAAAGCAAGCGGAGAAGGTAGGCGTAGGCTCTGTAATACCACGCTCTGTACCAGCCAGCTTAGCGGTAAAGCCGGACAGGAAGTAGTACTCTGTCTGCTCAGGGGTCAGAATAGATACCGGAGGAAGTACGCCGAAAGCGTCTGCGGACAGGAAGATTACATTCTTAGCCGCAGGTGCGGAAGATATCGGACGTACAATATTCTCAATATGGTTAATCGGATAGGATACACGCGTATTCTCTGTCACGCTCTTATCCTTGAAGTTGATCTTGCCTTCCGCATCCAGCGTTACGTTCTCAAGCAGCGCATTGCGCTTGATTGCGTTGTAGATATCGGGCTCAGAATCTTTATCAAGGTCAATAACCTTCGCATAGCAGCCGCCCTCAAAGTTGAACACGCCCTTATCATCCCAGCCGTGCTCGTCATCACCGATCAGGAGACGCTTAGGATCTGTGGAAAGGGTTGTCTTACCTGTTCCGGAAAGACCGAAGAATACTGCAGTGTTCTCACCGTTCATATCGGTGTTTGCGGAACAATGCATGGAAGCGATCCCCTTCAGAGGCAGGTAGTAGTTCATCATGGAGAACATACCCTTTTTCATCTCACCGCCGTACCATGTGTTAATAATAACCTGCTCGCGGCTTGTAATGTTGAACATAACAGCCGTCTCAGAATTTAAGCCTAACTCTTTATAATTCTCTACCTTTGCCTTGGAAGCGTTGTAAACCACAAAATCAGGTTCAAAATCAGCCAGCTCTTCCTCAGTAGGCTGGATAAACATATTCTTAATAAAGTGAGCCTGCCATGCAACCTCCACAATAAAACGGATTGCCATACGGGTATCCTTGTTAGCGCCGCAGAATGCGTCTACTACAAAAAGTCTCTTCTCCGAAAGCTCTTTTACAGCCAGTTCCTTGACAGCGGCCCATGTTTCCTGAGTAGCCGGATGATTGTCGTTTTTATACTCGTCGGAAGTCCACCATACGGTATCCTTGGAGTTTTCGTCCATTACAATATACTTATCTTTAGGAGAACGTCCTGTATAGATACCAGTCATTACGTTAACGGCGCCAAGCTCGCTCACCTGGCCTTTTTCAAATCCTTCCAGTCCGGGCTTCGTCTCTTCTTCAAATAACAATTCATAAGAAGGATTGTACACAATTTCTGTAGTTCCAGTAATTCCGTACTTGCTCAAATTGATTTCTGCCATTTTACATTTAACCTCTTTTCTTTCATATTATTAATCCGTATACATAAGCAGCGTGATAACTTCCTTACAATATCCGGTTCACTAATATTATACATGATAAAACAATAAAATCAACCAAAAAACTTGCTGACAGAAACTTTTCTAAGGTATCTGAAAATTTTGTGAATAATGTTAATAATTTGTTAAATTCCCTTTTTTACTTGTTTCTTACATTTTTTTCATGGTATGATAATTATAATTGTGAAGAAATTAGGGAAAATTTTAAAGAATTTCGATGGCGAAAGGAGATTCTCATCATGGAGCATAACAGTTTTTCTGAAATTACACCTGAAATGATACACCTTGCCGATATGAGCGAGCGGGCAGGCATTATCGATACAGATTTATTTACAAAATATGATGTAAAACGGGGACTCCGGGACTTAAACGGCAAAGGGGTTTTAGCCGGCCTTACCAATATCTCTGATGTGCGCGCCAGCAAAATTGTGGACGGCGTACAGGTTCCCACCCACGGACAGCTTTTTTACCGGGGGTACGATGTCAAGGATTTAGTGGAAGGGTTCGCCAGCGAGAACCGGTTTGGCTTTGAAGAGGTGACCTATCTGCTTCTGTTTGACAAGCTGCCCGACCGCAAAGAGCTGGACAGCTTCACCCGTCTGTTGAACAGCTACCGCTCTCTTCCTACCAGCTTCGTGCGCGATATTATCATGAAAGCGCCCAGCAACGATATGATGAATACGCTGGCCAGAAGCGTGCTCACCCTCTATTCCTATGACGACAGGGCAGATGACACGTCCCTTCCCAACGTACTGCGCCAGTGCCTGCAGCTCATCGCGCTGTTCCCGATGCTGTCCATCTATGGCTATCAGGCATACAGCCACTACCATAACGGGGAAAGCCTGTATATCCACCAGCCTAAGCCGGAGCTGTCCAACGCCGAAAATATTCTGCACATTCTGCGTCCGGACAGTAAATATACTCCCCTTGAGGCAAAAATACTGGATATCGCGCTGATTTTACATATGGAGCACGGCGGAGGTAACAACTCCAGCTTTACAACCCACGTGGTTACTTCCTCCCTGACCGATACCTATTCCGTCATCGCGGCCGCCATCGGTTCCCTGAAAGGCCCCCGCCACGGCGGCGCCAATATTAAGGTAGTAAAAATGTTTGACGATATGAAAAAGAAGGTTGCAGACTGGTCCAACGAGGGACAGGTTGCAGATTATCTCACACGCCTGCTGCACAAGGACGCGTTCGACCACGCAGGGCTGATCTATGGCGTGGGACATGCGGTTTATTCCAAATCCGACCCCCGTGCCGTGATCTTCAAATCCTTTGTGGAAAAGCTTTCTGAAGAAAAGGGGCTTCAGGATGAGTTCGCGCTCTACTCCATGGTCGAAAGACTCGCCCCGCAGATCATCTCCAGGGAGCGCCCGATTTATAAAGGCGTCAGCATTAACGTAGATTTCTATTCCGGTTTCGTATACGATATGTTAAATCTGCCGATGGAGCTTTACACTCCTATCTTCGCGATTGCCAGAATTGTAGGCTGGAGCGCCCATCGCATGGAAGAGCTGGCCAATAACGGCAAAATTATCAGACCCGCTTACAAGACGGTCTGCACCGACAGGGAATATATCCAGATTGCAAAAAGAGATGCCTAAGCATCTCTTTTTCATAGCTTCCCTCATTTCTTCGCTGCCCTTTCACGCTCTTCCCTGTCCTGGTTCTGAAGCTCCATATACTGTTTCCTGCCGTTTCTGTAAGCAAGCGCGTATATGATAATCGCCACCAGAATCATGATAATTCCCACCCAGTTAAGGGCGATGTAAGAAAGATAGTAATCATTCACCAGATTCACAATCCCGGCTACAATAATCAGGGCTCCCGCAAGGATAATTCTCTTATACATATACTCGATATAACCGGTTTTATCCTTGATATTCTTCTCATCGGTATTTTTATCCAGCATCACATTGGCCGCTACCGTCCCGTTCCTTTTCGCCATGCACGCGGTATAAATTAAATATATGCCGCTGCCCACAAACAAAACGTCGATCAATCCGTTCATTCCCATTTTGGCTTATTCCTCTTCTTTCCAAACTGCCTCGATCCGCTCCAGCAGAAGCTGCGGTTCAAAGGGCTTGCTGATAAAATCTACAGCCCCCAGGGCCATTCCCCTCTCCTGACTCTCCTTCGCACAGTCCGCGGAAATCAAAATAACGGGAATCCGCGCGGTAGCCGAATCCTTCTTCAAATGCTCCATTACCTCATAGCCGTTCATTCCCTGCATACAAATATCCAACAGGATCAGATCCGGGATATGGGAATGTAAATACCTGACCGCTTCCTCACTTGACTTTAACATGGTCACCTGATAGCGATCCTTTAAAATCATGCCGGCACATTTCAAATTCGTGGATACATCGTCAACCACCAGAATATGTTTCATAATTACGCGTGTATACCCAGAAAACGTTTTACAACTGCTTTCATTTCTGCCTTATCACACACGCTGTCATGAATAACCGGAGCCGTTCTGATCTCCTGAATCGCATTGGGTATCTCCACATTGCCAATTCTGGATAGCTCGTCCACCAACTCAAAATCGGACATCTGGTCATATTTAGGGTCAATCGCGTTCATCACGCTTCTCGTAAATTTAAAAGGACTGGCCGTAGAGGCAATCACTGTCTTGGCCGTATCCCCGGTCTCCGCCGCATACTTCTGGTATACGGCGCTGGCCACCGCCGTATGGGTATCCAGCACATATCCCGTTTTCTCATACAATTCCCTGATACGGGCCGCCGTCTCCTCCTCATCGGCATAATTTCCATAAAAATCATCAAGCTCCGCCTGCATCTGATCCGTGATCTGATAACTTCCCTCTCTGGAAAGCGCCGCCATAAGCTCTGCGTTCTTCCGGGCGTCCTTTCCTGCGATACGGTAAATCAGACGTTCCAGATTACTGGAAATCAAAATATCCATGGAAGGAGAGCTTGTCAGGATAAACTCCCGGTTGCGGTCATATCTGCCGGTCGAGAAGAAATCATACAGCACCTTATTTTCATTGGAAGCGCAGATTAATTTCCCGATCGGAACGCCCATATTTTTGGCATAGAACGCCGCCAGGATATTCCCGAAATTACCGGTAGGGACGGCCACATTGATTCTTTCACCGGCTGCGATTCTGCCGCCCTCCAGCAGCTTCGCATAGGCATAGACATAATACACTATCTGGGGCACGAGACGACCGATATTAATGGAATTGGCAGAGGAAAACTGCAAGCCTGCGTCCGCCATCTCCTGAGCCAGTTCCTTATCATTGAAGAGCTGCTTCACTCCGGTCTGGGCGTCGTCAAAATTGCCATGAATCCCCACCACAAAGGTATTCTTTCCCTTCTGCGTTACCATCTGCTTCTCCTGAATAGGGCTGACGCCGTTCTTCGGGTAGAAAACGATAATCTTAGTTCCCTTCACATCGGCGAAGCCTGCCAGGGCGGCCTTGCCCGTGTCGCCTGAGGTGGCCGTCAGAATGACGATTTCATTCTGGACGTGATTCTTCCTGGCGGCAGTAATCATCAAATGCGGCAGAATCGATAACGCCATATCCTTAAAGGCGATCGTAGCGCCGTGAAACAGCTCCAGATAATATGTACCCTCCGCCTCCACAAGCGGCGCAATCACTTCCGTATCAAACTTGGAATCATAGGCTCTGTCAATGCAATTCTTCAGCTCCTGCTCCGTATAATCCGTAAGGAAAAGCTTCATCACCTGATAAGCGATCTCCTGATAGGTTTGGCCGGCAAGCTCCTCTATCCCGCACTCCAAAGCCGGAATGTGATCCGGCACAAACAAACCGCCGTCCTCCGATAAGCCTTGCAATATTGCCTGAGATGCCGTGAGCTTTTTCCCAGCCCCTCTTGTACTGCTGTATAACACTTCCATCTTACTAAAACCATGCCTTTCGTACATTCTTGCGTAAGCACTCGCGGCTTACGCCCGTTATACAGTGATTGTATCACACAATCTTTTGTTGCGCAATAACACTCCGCCCGGCCTGCCAAACCGCTCCCCTACAGATAAAATTCATGATTTCCATAGGCGAACAGCTTTGTCAGCTTACGGTCAAACCACTGGAGATTCTCAGAATCCGCTTTCTCCCGCGCGCAGAAATACAAGGCGCCCTGAGAGATATCCTCTCCGTACAACGCCCGTTCCACGGCTTCTATGGTATCATCGCTGACGCTGACGCTCTGGTACCGCCCGTCCACGGTAGGCGAAAATTGCGCAATCCCCTGTTCCTTCTGCATAACGACATCCCACACCGTATCGGGGAACTGGCTGCTGTTAACTCGGTTTAGCACCACATTGGCCACCAGCAGCTTCCCGTTCTGATCCTCTCCGCCTGCCTCCGCTTCCACAATTCTTAAAAGCGCCTCGTAATCCTTGTCCGATAATTGATACTGAATCGTCCTCTCCAGCACCTCATAATCCACAATCCTCTGCCCGGAGGACACGCAGGCGACCATTTCCACAAAGCTTTGCCTGTCCTCCCCCATGGTTTCACTCAGATATTCCATCTGAAAAGCGGGCTTGGCCGCAATCCGATTAATTTTGAGCTCTCTGGCACAGACCCACGATGAAACCACCGTCATGCTCGCCAGCAGAAACCCGGTAATATATTTCCTGTACATCTTTCCTCCATTCCTGCATCATAAATGGAATACTTTTTCTTATTCCCCGACATGAAATAAAGCTTCCCAATACATTTCGCTGCGTACCCTTACTGGAAAATCTATTCATGGTTATATTTTATACAGGAAACAGGAAAAATATTTCTGAATTTGTTTTTTTTCTCAAAAATGGTACAATTACTAAAAGGAGGTTCGCAGGTCATGAAACGGCAGTTACCGGGAGTTTATACGGCGGTGCGTAAAGATGGAAGCATCTATTACCGCGCTTCATTAACTTATCGCAATAAGCATATCAGCCTCGGCAGCTATGCCTCCGCCTCGGACGCGCACCAATCCTATCTGAGTGCCTCAGCGCTGCTGCAGAACGCTGAGCTTGGCCTCAGTTCCTATCAGCCGGATTCGCCTCTTGCCTTTGAGAAATGGATTTGTCTTCTGAACTTCAGGGATAACGGACTCTATTTTGCCACGCCGATTTACATACGCCCCAAGTTTTTTTATTATTATTTTTCTCCCTCAGATTTTTTTATCTTTGATACGGAGGATTTGTTCTACTATTCTTCTCGTAAAATTTCCCACCGAGGCAATCATTACTTTGTGGCCGATTACGGCATGCAAGTCAATATTATGAACCGCTACGGCATTAAGAATTATGCCGTTGAGGGCAGAGATTACCGTTTTATCAACGGCAATAATCATGATTTTCGATATGAAAATATCGAAATTATCAACCGCTACAACGGCGTCTGCGCCATCCCCCATCAAAGCGGCGTCCGGTATCAGGTAAAAATCCATATAAAGGGCAATGTAACGGTGGGCACCTACCAGTCTGAGCTGGAAGCGGCCATCGCTTACAACAAGGCCATTGATCTCCTGAAAAAAGCCGGCATAAACAAGGCTTATACTCCCAATTACATGGAAGGAATTTCACCCGCCGTTTATGCCGACTTATATTCCTCTGTAAAGGTATCTTCCTATCTGACCCGCTATCGCTCCGAATAACTGACAAAGCAGATATTGAGATCCGCATTGCCGTCGATTCCGTTCAGTACGCCGCTTGTGGAATACTGCCACATGGTATACTGATAAGGATAGTCCGGAATATCCGTCTCCTGGGCAAGCCAGACGTCAAAATCCTGCAATTTAGTCAGGTCGATCTCCTTCAGCAGCCATTCTTTATCCCCATAGATCATGGGCACATATCCGGCAGCCTCCACACCCTCCAGAAACGCCGTCGTTACAGAGGTTTTGTCCTCTCTGCTTAAGCTCTCCACTCTGGAGGTGGTATTGGATACCAGCTCCATATCAAAAGCCACAGGATATGTTATATTTGCCCGGTAAGGCTCCAGATTCTGAACCACAAAATTAGCCTCCTGAACAGCCTCCTCCTGTGTAATCGCCTGAGAGTAGAAATACACTCCCACCTCCAGCCCGGCGGCTATGGCTCCTTCTATATTCTCCGTAAAATTCTCATCTAAGGAAATCTGGCCGGTGCTGTACCCCCGGCTCCCCAGCCGGATCATCACATAATCTACCCCGGCGGCTTTCATGCCGGTAAAATTGATCTCGCCCGTATGCTTAGAGACATCTACCCCCACATAGGAAGTATCCTTACCGTTTTCCATATAGCGTTTCAGACCCGCCTTTTCTTCTATCTTGGTAAAGTCATAGGTATTCTGGGTCAGATAAGGGTTGATCAGCACCCATTCCTCTGTTCCGTCGGTGCCAGTCACCAGCGTATGCTTCCCATCTGTAGAGGGGTCGTTGGTTTCCTCCTCTTTCTGCTGTTGTTCCTGCCTGTCAAGCTCCGCTTTCTCCGCATAGCCCGACTTCTCCGGCGTTTCTTCCTGTACCCCGGAGGCCGTTTCCGAAGCCTCCCCCTCTTCCACCGGATACATATCCCAGAAATCCAGGTCTTCCGCCCTGAGCTTTACCTCAGACTCCTCAGCCTGCTCCGCTTCCGCAGCTGCCGCCTCCGCTTCCTGCTGCTCCTGCATTGTCCGAAGATACTCGCTGCCGCCGCTTTTACTATTATTGCTCTTGAATACCGCAAACAAAATGAGCAGTACAAAGGCAGCTACGCCAATCACCATATAGACCACAGGGAATCCCATGCCCCCTGATTCTTCTTCTCCCGGCAATTTCATACTAATCTCCATTCCGAAGCGTTAGCGACGGGGCGAAGAGAAATCCACGAAAGTGGTTTCTCTTCTGCCATCAGACAAATTTGTGACGCTCCGGCACAAATTTGAGTGTGAAAAATCAGCACATCAGTGTGATTTTTCACACTAATCCCCATTTCCGGGCTATTTGTTTTCGCGCAGAAACAAATAGCCGTTTTGCCATATAACCTGTTAAATGTTATACTATCTTTATCTGTACTTGCGATTATTATATCATAACTTGCCGACTTGGAGAACACATGAAAGATTTTCCATGAAAAACTTTCGCAGAAAATGCTGAAAGAAAGGAGATGCCGTAAGATGAATTTCCGAATCCGTTTATTGCTGTTTCTGCTTGTGGCCGGTATATCCTTTAGCCTAACCGGGTGCGCCCGCAATACAGCCCCCCTCACACAGACCGGATTCTATTTTGATACCGTCATCCAGATCACCTTATATGACACTCAGGACACGGCCGTCCTGGAAGGCTGTTTTGCTTTGGCGGATACCTATGAAAAGATGTTCAGCGCTACCATAGAGGGCTCTGACCTGTGGCGGATTAACCACAGCGGCGGCTCTCCTGTTACCGTGTCAGAAGACACCGCAGCTTTGCTGCAGGCCGCGCTGTATTATGCCGGTCTCACAGAAGGCAGAATTGACCCTACGATTCTGCCGGTCAGCCAGCTATGGCATTTCGGCACGGACGATACGCCCCAAATACCGGAAGCCTCCGCTCTTGAGGAGGCTCTGAGCCATGTCTCTTACCAGAATATTGCCATCGACGGCAGCCAGGTTACCCTGAATGACCCGCAGGCGGCTATAGATCTGGGCTTTATCGCCAAAGGCTATATCGCAGACCGCATCAGGGACTATCTTCTGGAACAGGAGGTACACAGCGCCTGCGTCAATCTGGGCGGCAACGTGATGGTCGTCGGTTCCAAACCGGACGGCTCCCCCTTCACCATTGGTATTCAGAAAGCTTTTGCCCAGGACGGCGTCGCCGAGGCCACAATCAACGTCAGCGATACCTCGGTGGTCACCTCCGGTATTTACCAGCGCTATTTCTATGAAGATGGTATGCTGTATCACCATATCCTGAACACCTCCACCGGTTATCCGGTGGAAAACGACATCACCAGCGTTACCATCCTCTGTCCGTCCTCTGTGGACGCGGACGCCCTCTCCACCGCCTGCTATTGTCTGGGGGTTGAAGAGGGCATTAAGCTCCTAAACTCCATGGAAGACATCGAATATCTGTTTCTGATGAAGGACGGCTCCCGCCATGTCTCCGACGGTTTTCCCCTTTCTTAGGAAGGAGCCTCCTTAAACGATCGTCCTGCCTGAAAGCACATTATAATAATCCTGTAGATTTCGTTGTAATAGCGCGGGCGTATCCAGTCCATAAGGGCATTTACCCTTACACTGGTTACAGTGCAGGCAGTTTTCAATCTTACGCATCATCTCCTGCCCCGCCGGGCTCAAATGTCCCGCTGAAGGCGATCTGCGGAGCAACAGAGACATTCTGGCGCAGGTATTGATCTCTATCCCCACCGGACAGGGCATACAATAACCGCAGCCCCGGCAAAAGTCTCCCGCCAGTTCCTTCCTGTCGCGGGCAATCCATTCCGCCAGCTCCGGAGTCATCGCCGGGGGATTCTCCCCGTAGGAGAGAAATTCATCCAATTCGGATTCCTTCTGGATACCCCAGATCGGCAGCACATGCTCATACTGCGCCAAATAGGCATAGGCCGCCGCCGAATTGGTAATCAGTCCGCCGGACAGGGCTTTCATTGCGATAAAGCCCATCTTTGCCTTTTCACATTTCTCTACCAGCTCTACGTCCTTGTCCGTTGCCAGATAACAGAAGGGGAACTGCAGAGTTTCATACAAGCCGCTGTCAATCGCCTCGTGGGCTACCGCCAGGCGATGGTTGGTAATGCCGATATGTCTGATTTTCCCCTGTTCCTTTGCCTTTACCGCGGCGTCATACAGGCCGCTCTCATCGCCCGGCTTCGGACAGAATGAGGGGTTATGGAACTGATAAATATCAATATAATCCGTTTTCAGATTCTCCAGGCTGGTTTCTAAATCTTTCCAGAAGCCCTCCTCATTCTGCGCTCCGGTCTTGGTGGCGATAAAAACATTCTCCCGCATCCCCTCAAAGGCAAGCCCTACCTTATGCTCGCTGTCTGTATAGAGCCTTGCGGTATCATAAAAAGTAATTCCATGGTCATACGCCTTTCTAAGCAGGGAAACGGCCTCTTCATCCGATATTCTCTGAATCGGCAGCGCGCCAAAAGCATTTTTGCCGGTGGTAATTCCGGTTTTTCCTAACGTTACTGTCTGCATCCCTGTGCTTCCTCCCCCGTTTTTATAGAATGGCTTTCTTAGGGCACTTCTCCTTACATACGCCGCAGCCGATACATTTATCCTGATCAATCGTGGCGTGGAAATCTTCTATCGTCACCGCGTCCGCCGGACAGTTTTTCTTACAAAGCTGACAGGCGATACACCCCACGTCGCAGGCTTTGATAGTGGCAGGGCCTTTTTCCCTGGAGCTGCATGCCACCGCGTGTTTGGCGTCATAGGGAATCAGGGTAATCAGATTTTTAGGACAGACCGCAATGCATTTCCCGCAGGCTTTACACGCCTCCTTATCCACCACCGCTACGCCGTTCACTACGTGAATAGCGTCAAAGGGACAGGCTTTCACGCAGCTTCCAAAGCCAAGGCAGCCGTCGTTACAGGATTTAGGGCCGCCGTTTGGCACAAAAGCCAGCATACGGCAATCTTCGATGCCGGAGTAATCATAATCTACTCTGGTGCGCTCCTTGTCGCCCTGGCATTTTACAAAGGCAACCATACGCCTGCTTTCCCCGGCTTCCGTCCCCATGATCTGCGCCACCTGCGCGCCCACTGCCTCTCCGCCCACCGGGCAGGCATTGACGGGAGCCTCGCCCCCGGCAATGGCGGCCGCCAGGCCGGAACAGCCTGCATAACCGCAGCCGCCGCAGTTATTGCCGGGAAGCACTCCTAAAATCGCTTCTTCCTTTTCATTCACTTCCACTCGAAACTTAATGCCGGCAATGCCTAAGAACAGTCCCACAAACAGTCCTACCGCTCCCACAATCAGCGTTGCCATCAATACTCCGGTTATATCCATACTAATCCTCCATTTCCCTATGAACCTTCCTCCGCTGCCCGCTAGAGTAATCCAGAAAAGCCGCAGAAAGCAATCGCCATCAGTCCCGCCGTAACAAGCACAATGGGCATTCCCTTAAAAGATTCCGGTATATCATTGTGTTCCATTTTCTCTCTGATGCCTGCCAGAATCACAATGGAAACGGTAAAGCCTACCGCAGTAGCAAAGCCATTGACAACGCCTGCCAGAATACCATAATTCTTCTGTACATTGGTAAGCGCCACGCCAAGCACCGCGCAGTTCGTGGTGATTAACGGCAGATACACTCCCAGCGCCTGATACAGGCCGGGCATAAATTTTTTCAGGAACATTTCCACAAACTGCACCAGAGCCGCAATCACCAGAATAAATACGATCGTTTGTAAATAAGTAATGTCAAAGGGCAGCAGAATCCATTGATAAATCACTCCCGCCACCGCAGAGGCCAGCGTAATGACAAAAATAACGGCAGCTCCCATACCGGCAGCCGTGTTGGTCTTCCTGGATACGCCCAAAAACGGACACAAGCCCAAAAACTGGCTTAGAACCACGTTATTGACAAGGGAAGAAGATATCAAAATTACCAGTAATTCTTTAACCATTGTTCTCGTCCCCCTTCTTCTGTTCGTCGTCCGTCCCCGCTTTTTGCGGCTCATCGGCTTTGTCTGCGCAAGGCGCGGGCAAAGCGTCCGCCATGCGGCTTCCGCAGCCGGCTTCTCCGCAGTTCATACAGTCGCTGCCGCAGCCGGACTGAATTTTGGACATATCCCTGCCCTTCTTCTCGCCTGTCAGCTTTACCTTATTCTGAATCGCCGTCAGGAGCGCCAGCACAAAGAATGCGCCCGGCGCCATAATGAAGATGCTTACCGGGACATAGCTCTCCGGCATCACATGAACCCCGAAAATTTCTCCCGCGCCAATCAATTCCCTGACAGCCCCGATACAGGTCAGCGCTACGGAAAAGCCCAGTCCCATACCAATTCCGTCAAATAGGGAAGGAATCACCGGATTCTTATAAGCATATGCTTCCGCGCGACCCAAAATGATACAGTTGACAACAATCAACGGAATATAAATCCCCAGCGCGTCATACAAAAACGGGATAAATCCCTGCAAAAGCAGCTCCACCATCGTTACAAAGGACGCGATAATAACGATAAAAGCCGGAATCCTTACCTTATCCGGAATGATATTGCGCAGCAGGGAAATAAAAACATTGCTTAACGCCAGCACCACCATGGTAGTAAGCCCCATCCCCAGACCATTGATGGCGGAAGTCGTAACCGCCAGCGTGGGACACATACCAAGCATCAGCACAAAGGTAGGATTTTCTTTTACAATACCATTGAGCAGCCGCTCTTTTATACATGAATTTTTCACCCTATTCACTGCCTCCCTTCAATTCTGTCTGGAAATAGTAAAGCCCCGCATTGACTCCATTAGTCACTGCATTGGTGGTGATTGTCGCGCCGGAGATGGCGTCGATTTGGTTTTCCGAGGTAGCGCCATTTTTCGTATATTCAAAGGCTTCTACATTCTTATCGGCAAATTGGGGTTTCAGTACCTCTTCCGCCCTCATTCCCAGTCCCGCCGTTTCTGAAATCGATAAAATCGACATTCCGTTCATGGCGCCGTCCAGCCGCACGCCAATGGCAAACTGAATGTCTCCTCCATAACCTTCCCTGGTAGTCACGGTAATGACATAGCCCAGCACATTGCCGGAAGCGTCCGCCGCACGCATCACTTCGTCGATGCTTTCCTGCGAAAATCCTGCTTCGCTCCATGCCGCCTCATCGACCGGCGTTATTTCCATCTCTTCGAAGGAAGCCGCGTCCGCAAATACCTCCTGACAGGCCTCCTGCTTCGCCTTCGCCTCCTGCGCGGCAATCGGGTCTTTGGTAATCTGATAAACCAATCCTAACAGCAATCCCGCAACCACCGTAATCGCCAGCAGGATTCCTGTATTTTTCATCATTTCCTTCATGCTCTTTCTCCCCCTTTACCAAATGCTTTCGGAAGAGTTATCTTCTCAATCAAAGGCGTCAGCAGATTCCCGATAATAATGGCATAGGATACGCCCTCTGCAGAGGGGCCGAAGATTCGGAATATTCCGGTCAGGACGCCCAGCAGGATACCAAACAGATATTGTCCGTTCTTCGTAATAGGCCTGGTGACATAATCCGTCGCCATAAAGAAAGCTCCCAGCATCAGTCCGCCCCCCGCCAGATGAGCGGATATGTATGGCCAGTCAAATCCATATCCTCCAAAGATACTGATAAAAATCACAAAGCTGACAATATAACTGCCCGGAATCCGCAGATCAATAATACCTAACAAAATCAGGAAACAGGCGCCCACCACAATAGCGATCATGGAAGTCTCCCCGATGGTTCCCGCCGTCCGGCCGATCACCATATCCAGAATGTTAACCTCCGCGCCGGCTTTCAAATTAGCCAGCGGCGTAGCGCCCGTATAGGCGTCGCAATCAAAATCCGTCATAATAGATGTAAACGAAATCAGCAGAAAACACCTGGCTCCCAGAGCTGGATTCATAAAATTCTGCCCCAGCCCGCCAAACAGCATCTTTACAACCAGAATCGCAAACACACCGCCCACTGCGCCGATCCACCAGGGCGCTGAAGCGGGAAGGTTCAATGCCAGCAGCAGACCTGTTACCACAGCCGAATAGTCGCCAATGGTTATCTTTTTCTTACATATTTTTTCAAAAATAAATTCTGTCAGCACCGTAGATGCCACGGTTACCAATATCAGAATCAGCGCGTCTAACCCAAAATTATAGATGCCAAATCCTGTCGCCGGAAGAAGGGCTATCACGACTGCCAGCATAATCTGACTGGTAGTAATCTTGGATCTGACGTGCGGATTAGAGGATACCTTCATTAAATCACTCATCTTGGTCTTGTTCTCCTTTTCTCCTACTTTTTCTTCTTCGCAAGCTGTATTTTGCGCATAGACTTGATGGTCTGCGTCAGGGGTCTTTTAGCGGGGCAGACGAAGCTGCAGCAGCCGCACTCACAACATTCCATACCATTATGCGATAAAAAGGCTTCCTCCTCGTAATGCTCCGCGTAATCCGCCAACATTCTCGGCACCACACGTCCGGGACACACTTCCACACAGCGTCCGCAATTAATGCAGGCGCCTGGTTCCATCGCGGACACCTCATCTTTCGTCAGGCATAACAGCGCGGAGGCCGTCTTAGTGGTAGGCACATCCAGATCAAAAATACCAAATCCCATCATCGGGCCGCCGGATATGATTTTGACCGGCTCCTTTTGAAAGCCGCCCGCTTCTTCGATTAATTCATGGTAGTTCGTACCGATTCTCACAATAAAATTACGGGGATCCGCAACGGCGTCTCCGGTCACCGTAACAATTCGGTTCATCAGCGGCTTCCCCTCTATGACCGCGTGATAAATGGCAACGATCGTATCCACATTATTCACCACACAGCCGGCGTCCGCCGGAAGCATGGAAGAATTGATCGCCCTTCCCGTGGCGGCAAAAATCAACTGCCGCTCCGCTCCCTGGGGATACTTTGTCTTCAGCGCCTTCACACTGATACGGGGTTCATCTTTCGTCAGCTTTTTCAGCAGTTCAATGCAGTCCGGCTTATTGTCCTCCACCGCCAAAATTCCTCTGGCATTTTCAAATAACTGCAGGGAAATCTTCAAACCGCCCACTACCTTCTCAGGTTCTTCCAGAATCCGCCTGTAATCGGAGGTCAGATAAGGTTCGCACTCCGCGCAGTTAGCAATCACATAATCGATTTTCTCCGGCTCCTTGGGCGAAAGCTTGATAAAGGTTGGGAATCCGGCTCCGCCCATGCCGACAATGCCCGCTTCCCTGACGCAGTCAATAATTTCCTCCCGCGTCATTTCTTCCAAAGGCTTTCTTGACGGATATTCTACTTCTTCATACAGCCCGTCATTTTCAACAATAATGCTCATAACCTTGTCGCCGGTTACCACACGCCTGAGCTCAATCGCCTTGACGAGACCCGAAACAGTGGCATAAATCGGCGCCGATACAAAGCCTCCCGCCTCAGCAATCTTCTGTCCGGTCAATACCTTATCGCCCTTCTCTACAATCGGCTTCGCCGGCGCACCGATATGCTGGGATAAGGGATAAACCAGATCCCCCTTCGGCAGAACCGCTTTGATCGGCTTATCCTTGGACAATTCCTTGCCATCATAGGGATGTACGCCTCCCCTGAACGTTAATTTTGCCATTCTCCACCCTTCTTTCCTGATTCTATATCCAATCCATCATTATCACACGGAAATTGAAACTGATTCTCATTGAGAATAACTTACTTAATAAACATACTATTTTTCGACGAAAAAAGCTACTGCTATTTCAAAAATTATGCTAAGATAGGATTAAAATATGACAGGTCAGTCATAATATTTTCCTATCCTGGAATCATCAGCAAACCCCAGGCGCGGAAGGAAGATAAACGCTTCAGAATGGAGGATTGTCATGCAAATAATCAATCAGACGCCGGATCATTTTACCGTTTCTTATCCCATAGAAAACCTTGCCCCTCTGGAACAGATTCTTTTTATAGACATTGAAACCACCGGATTTACCGCTAAAAGCTCTTCTCTTTATCTGATCGGAACAGCCTTCCACAAGTCCGGCCGCTGGCAGATCAGACAATGGTTTGCGGAAAACTACGAAGATGAAACCGCCCTGCTTGAGGACTTCTTCTCCTTCGCCGCGGATTATACCCATTTAATCCATTTTAACGGCAATAATTTTGATCTGCCCTATCTGCTCCAGAAATGTGAACAGCATCATTTGCCCTACCATTTCGACCATTTTACGGGCATCGACCTTTACAAACGGATTTCTCCCTATAAATTCTTCCTGCATACGCCTAACTGCAAGCAGAAAACGCTGGAGGCGCTGCTGGGAATCGACCGGGAAGACCGCTATAACGGCGGCGAGCTGATCAGTATGTATCACCAGTATGTCAAAACGCCCTCCGATGAGGCGCGAAGCTGCCTGCTTCTGCACAATAGCGACGACATGAAGGGCATGCTGCAGCTTCTGCCGCTCCTTGCTTTCTACGACTTGTTTAACGGCTCTATTAAGGCGAAAAAAGTACAGGCGAATCATTACGTCGATTACCATGGCCACAACAAGCAGGAATTGTTAATGAAGCTGGCGCTTCCCACGCCGCTTCCCTTCAACATCTCTAACCTTTCCAACGGATGCTATTTCAGCGGCGAGCAGTCGGAGGGAATCCTGAAGGTGCCTGTCTATGAAGAGGAAATGAAATATTTCTATTCGAATTATAAAGACTACTACTATCTGCCCGAAGAAGATGTGGCGCTTCACAAATCGGTGGCGTCCTTTGTCGATAAAGAGCACCGCGTACAGGCCACCGCCGCTACCTGCTATACACGGAAATACGCGGCCTATCTGCCCCAATGGGATATATTCGCCGAGCCGTTTTTCAAACGGGATTATAAGAGCAGGGACATTTTCTTTGAACTGACCGACGAGCGGAAAACAGACCGCGCATTATTTTCCCGTTACGCACAGTATCTGCTCGGCAAAATGGCCAAAACCTATTAAATCGCGCCGTTTAAAAAGGACAGCGACTTATGCTGCCGCTGTCCTTGTCTTATTACTATTCACTCCATATTGTCCCGCGCAATCCTGCGGTTATGGTTTTTGATAGAAGAAAGAATTCTTTCTCTCAAATCCTACGTCTTTATGGTTGATAATCTGTTCCGTACTGCCAATAAACAGATAACCGCCAGTCTTAAGGCTCTTCTGGAACTTACGAAAGACCTCATCTTTCGCTTCCTCCGTAAAGTAAATCAACACGTTACGGCACACAATCAAGTGATACTCAGTCGGATAAGCGTCCTTTAACAGATTATGCTCATGGAACTCCACCCGCGCCTTAATCTCCTCTGAAATCTGATACGACGGCCCAACCTTTGTAAAAAATTTCTTCTTCAGATCGTCAGGCACGCCTACGATACTCTTCTCTGCGTATAAACCGACTTTTGCCTTGGCTATCACCTGCTTGTCCAGATCGGTAGCGTAAATCTTAATCTGATTTAACGGCAAATGTCTTGACAATGCCATTACAAGGGAATAAGGCTCGTCGCCTGTGGAACAGGCCGCGCTCCAAATCTTCAGGCTCCTTCCATAGCGTTTAATCAGATCCGGAAATATATCCTTATCTAACAGCTCCCACTGATCCGGGTTACGATAAAACTCAGATACATTAATGGTCAGATAATTAACAAATTCCTCAAACATCTTCTTATCGGCCTTAATTGCAGCTATGTATTTATCATACCCAACAATCTTATTCTTAGAAATCAGCGTGTCGATACGGCGTTTCATCTGCTTCTCTTTGTAAGCGCCCAAATCAATCTTAGTCAGATCATAAACCGCTTTCTTAAAATATTCATAATCATACGCCATGGTTCATACCGCCCATTACTTTATATTCTTATTATGCTTCTGTCTCTTCGCTCTCCCTGGCAATCACAGCGTCAATATCTACAGAGACTACGTCAGCATCCTCTTCCGCAGCTTTGTCCTCCTTCGGTTCCGGCGCAAGCATTGCTTTAATGCTTAAGCTGATTTTCTTATCAGCCTCGTTAAAATCTACTACCTTAGCCGTTACTTCCTCGCCAACCTTAAGTACGTCGGAAGGCTTCTCGATATGTTCCTTGGATATCTGGGACACATGCAGCAAAGCGTCAATGCCGGGCTCTAGCTCTATAAAAGCGCCAAAGTCTGTCATACGCGCTACCCGTCCTGTTACTTCCCTGCCGATGGCATATTTGTCAGCCGCGTTCTTCCAGGGGTTAGAATCTTCAAATTTCAGGCTGAGCGCGATTTTAGTGCCGGAAATATCTTTGATAAGCACCTTCACAACATCGTCCACTTTAAATACCTTCCGGGGATTCTCTACTCTGCCCCAGGACATCTCGGAAATATGAAGTAATCCATCGCAGCCGCCCAAATCAATAAATGCGCCGAAATCCGTCACATTCTTAACCGTGCCTTCTACCGTATCGCCCACCTTAATGGTCTCAAACAGCTTTCTCTGCATCTCTGCTTTCTCGGCTATAATCAACTGTTTCCTGTCGCCGATATATCTTCTTCTCTTGGGATTGTATTCGCTGATAACGAACTGAATCTCCTGTCCGGCATACTTATTCAGGTCTTTCTCATAAGTATCGGACACAAGGCTTGCGGGAATAAAAATCCTCACTTCCTCCACTACGACGCTCAAACCGCCATCCAGTACCTGAGCGACTTTGGCTGTCAGCACTTCCCTGTTCTCGTATGCTTCTTCGATTCTCTTATTGCCTCTGTCTGCTGCAAGCCTCTTATAAGTAAGAAGAACCTGTCCTTCCCCGTCATTGACCTTCAGCACCTTTACTTCCATGGTATCGCCTGGCTTGGCGACGGTTGTCAGGTCTACATTGGGTTCGTTTGTATATTCATTTCTGGTAAGAACACCATCTGATTTATATCCGATGTTGAGAATGATCTCTTCCGGTTTCACATCAATAACGGTACCTTCAACAACCTCTCCTGTGTGTATTGTCTTTAAAGACTCTTCTAACATTTGTTCAAAAGTTAAATCTGACATAATTTTGAACCTCCTCGATAATATTGTTTGGGGTCGATGCCCCTGCTGTAATACCCACCAGTCGGACAGATTTAGGTAAATCTAAATGCAAGTCATCCAGTGTCTGTATAAAATACGTCTGTGCACACTCCTGCATACAGATTTCATATAGCTTCCGTGTATTAGAACTATGATTGCCACCTATTACTATCATAACGTCGACCTGAGCCGCTATCTTCCTCGCCTCAGCCTGTCGCACTTCCGTAGCGTTACATATAGTATTCACAACAATAGTATTGTAACCTTTTTCTTGAAAGATTTCAACCATATCTTGAAATTTATTGTAGTTAAATGTCGTTTGGGAAACGATACAGAGTTCTTCTCCCGGTTCACTTTTAAAATTTCCCGCCTCTTCCACAGACTCTATCACTACGGCAGGCGCGCTGCACCAGCCTTTGATTCCTTCCACCTCCGGGTGCCCCGCGTTGCCGATAATAACGATCTTTTTGCCCGCTGCGCTCTCCTTTTCCACAATATTATGAATCCGCTTCACAAAAGGACAGGTGGCGTCCACACACTCTAATCCCCGGTCTTCTATTTTTTGACAGATGCATTTGGGTACGCCGTGAGAACGGATCACTACCTTTCCCTCCGGAATCCGGGCAAGCTGTTCTTCGTCCTCAATCACCCGCACGCCCCTTTGCTCCAGATCCTTTACCACCTCTTCATTGTGAATGATCGGTCCATAGGTATAAATGGGGCTGCCCGTCTCTACCTGCTGATAAACCTGTTCTACCGCGCGTTTCACGCCAAAGCAGAATCCCGCATGTTCCGCTAATATTACTTCCATCATCCGCCTCCCCGTCAAAGCGTCCTGCCGCCTATCCGGCCGCAGGGCTTTTGCCCAGACAGCCTGTCCTCTATCCAGCCTGTCTGCATAAGCCCTGAATCTTCTCCACCACTTCATCGACGGTCATATAAGAGGAATCGATCAGCACCGCGTCGGCAGCCTGCCTCAGCGGTGAAATTGCTCTGTTCATATCCTGCTGGTCCCTCTCGATAATATCTTTCTCAATCCTGTCCCGGTCACAGCTTTCGCCCTTCTCCAACAGCTCCTTATACCGGCGATCCGCGCGTACCCCGCTGTCCGCTGTCAGGTACACCTTAACCTGTGCTCCGGGCAGCACGCAGGTGCCGATATCCCTTCCGTCCATCACCACATCCGTATCGGAAGCCAGCTTCTGCTGAAGCTCCGTCAGCTTGGCGCGGACGTCAGGATTCGGGCTGCTTGCAGACGCCATATTCCCCACTTCCTCCGTGCGGATATAACCGTTTACATTCTCTCCGTTTAAGTATACGACCTGTTCGCCGTTCTCATAACCGATAGAAATATCTGCTTCTTTACACTTACGGCTGATTTGCTCCGTCTCCTCCGGCTTAACCTGCTCCCGGAGCAAAAACAACGCCATAGCCCGGTACATGGCGCCGGTATCCACGTATATGTATCCCATCTGCTTTGCCAGCCTTCTGGCAATGGTGCTTTTACCTGCCCCTGCGGGGCCGTCGATCGCTATATTAAAGCTCATTTTAATCTCCATTTCTGAGCAACTTGTTGCGAAGCGGCGGCGAGAAATCCGCGAAG